>NZ_CP084398.1:3582500-3846935 GCF_024611115.1 Sphingobium sp. CFD-1
AGGAGGTTGGCTTAGAAGCAGCCATCCTTTAAAGAAAGCGTAACAGCTCACTGGTCTAAATAAGAGATCCTGCGGCGAAGATGTAACGGGGCTAAAGTGATGCACCGAAGCTTAGGGTGTGTAGTTTACTACACGCGGTAGCGGAGCGTTCCGTAGGCCGTTGAAGCGGGAGGGTAACCGACCGTGGAGGTATCGGAAGTGCGAATGCAGACATGAGTAGCGATTAACAGTGTGAGATGCACTGTCGCCGAAATTCCAAGGGTTCCTGCTTAAAGCTAATCTGAGCAGGGTAAGCCGGCCCCTAAGACGAGCCCGAAGGGGGTAGTCGATGGGAACCACGTTAATATTCGTGGGCCTGGAG
The DNA here is from genome assembly GCF_024611115.1 of Sphingobium sp. CFD-1. NCBI lineage: Bacteria > Pseudomonadati > Pseudomonadota > Alphaproteobacteria > Sphingomonadales > Sphingobiaceae > Sphingobium > Sphingobium sp. CFD-1. The sequence goes on from NZ_CP084398.1 coordinate 3,582,862, forward strand.
GTGTGTGACGGATGGCGTAAATGGTCTGGCCTTATTGGATTGGTCCAGGCTGTGAAGTTGTCCCAGGAAATAGCCCCTCCGTATAGACCGTACCCTAAACCGACACAGGTGGAATGGTAGAGTATACCAAGGCGTTTGAGAGAAGTATCCTGAAGGAACTCGGCAAATTGCCTCCGTACCTTCGGAAGAAGGAGGCCCCACATTAAGGCAACTTTTTGTGGGGGGCACAGGCCAGGGGGTAGCGACTGTTTAGCAAAAACACAGGGCTCTGCTAAGTCGGCTTCAAGACGACGTATAGGGCCTGACGCCTGCCCGGTGCCTGAAGGTTAAGAGGAGGTGTGCAAGCACTGAATTGAAGCCCAGGTAAACGGCGGCCGTAACTATAACGGTCCTAAGGTAGCGAAATTCCTTGTCGGGTAAGTTCCGACCTGCACGAATGGCGTAACGACTTCCCCACTGTCTCCAGGATATGCTCAGCGAAATTGAATTCTCCGTGAAGATGCGGAGTACCCGCGGTTAGACGGAAAGACCCCGTGCACCTTTACTGCAGCTTCAGAGTGGCATTAGGAAAGAACTGTGTAGCATAGGTGGGAGGCTTTGAAGCATTGACGCCAGTTGATGTGGAGCCATAGGTGAAATACCACCCTGTTGTTTTCTGATGTCTAACCTCGCACCGTTATCCGGTGCAGGGACCCTCTGTGGCGGGTAGTTTGACTGGGGCGGTCGCCTCCTAAAGAGTAACGGAGGCGCGCGATGGTGGGCTCAGGACGGTTGGAAACCGTCTGTTAGAGTGCAATGGCATAAGCCCGCCTGACTGCGAGACTGACAAGTCGAGCAGAGACGAAAGTCGGTCATAGTGATCCGGTGGTCCCTCGTGGAAGGGCCATCGCTCAACGGATAAAAGGTACGCCGGGGATAACAGGCTGATGATTCCCAAGAGCTCATATCGACGGAATCGTTTGGCACCTCGATGTCGGCTCATCACATCCTGGGGCTGGAGCAGGTCCCAAGGGTTTGGCTGTTCGCCAATTAAAGTGGTACGTGAGCTGGGTTCAGAACGTCGCGAGACAGTTTGGTCCCTATCTGCCGTGGGCGTCGAAATTTGAGAGGAGTTGACCCTAGTACGAGAGGACCGGGTTGAACATACCTCTGGTGTACCTGTCGTTCCGCCAGGAGCGCAGCAGGGTAGCTATGTATGGACGGGATAACCGCTGAAAGCATCTAAGCGGGAAGCCTCCCTCAAGATAAGATTTCATCGAGCCGTCGTAGACCACGACGTTGATAGGCCGGATGTAGAAGTGTGGTAACATATGGAGCTAACCGGTCCTAATTGCTCTGTTCGCGCCTGAGAGTCCCACCATCAATGACAGCACTGGCAACAGCGCTTCATCGATCCGTGGTGATGACCAGCCAGATATATAAATTTGTTCGTAAACGCATTTTTACAAAAAATGCCCCTGTGCACGGTATCGATTATAACCCGAAGCGCCTGCTTCATTGCTTGGTGACCATAGCGTCAGTGACCCACCCGATCCCATCCCGAACTCGGACGTGAAACCTGACTGCGCCGATGGTACTGTGGCTCAAGCCCCGGAAGAGTAGGGCGTCGCCAGGCATTGCAGCACGCGCTTCGAACTTAAAACCCATTCACATGTTCGTTGGCCTCAGCGGTCCATCGGCCTCGCACAGGAAAAGGACACCGCTACCTGATCCAACACCATGGTTGACGCGGGATGGAGCAGCCCGGTAGCTCGTCAGGCTCATAACCTGAAGGTCGTAGGTTCAAATCCTACTCCCGCAACCACTGATAACGACAAACCCGTAGCATCCGCTGCGGGTTTTGTTGTTTTTACAGCCTTTCCAATGGCTTGCCGCTCCGTCCAGTTGAGGATCGTGCCCAGTTCGCCGTGAAGCGTCGCGTAAATCTCGCCTCGTTCTGGCCCCGGTGTGAGCGAAATCTTCTCGATCAGCCCACGTAAAGTCTCTGCCGCTTCCTGGCGCTCTTCCTTGCGATTGAGCGCCTTGGTCAGCGCAGAAACCTTCTTCGCATAGATCGCCGAGGCGCTCGGCAGAATGTCCGGGGTGTCCTCTGGCGCATCGGCCAGCAGGGTGGTCAGTTCGGTCTTGCGGGCCTCCAGCGTGTCCATCTCTGCCTTCATGCTCTCATGGAACATACCAGCCTTGATCGCCTCGATGATGCCGCGGATCTGCTTCTCGATCTTTACCAGTTCCGCCTTCCAGGCATCGCCGCTGGAGCGGCGTTCCCGGTTCAGCCGGTTGGTCTCCTCCGCGTAGGCGCGCATGGCCTCCTCAACGATCTCAGGCGCCATCATGCGGTCCTTCAGGCCGGAGAGCACGCGGGCTTCCAGATCCTCACGCGGGATCGTGCGGCTGTTTGAGCACGCGCCCTTGCTGATGTGGTTCGAGCAGGCGAATCTATCTGCACCGCGAAGTGAGTAGGGGCCTCCGCAGCAGCCACAGAACACCAGACCGGACAGAAGGGACTTCGGCCGACGTGTGCCGTTCAGGCGGTTCTTTTTGTGGTGCTTGCGCACGGCTTCGGTGACGTTGGCAAACTTCTCGGCGATCTCGCCCTGTCGGACACGGACTGAATGCCAGAGTTCGTCATCGACAATGCGCAGCTCCGGCACATCCTTGATGATCCATTCCGATTCCGGGTTCAGGCGTGAGACGCGCTTTCCGGTGGATGGATCTTTGATGTAGCGAAGCCGGTTCCAGATCAGACGACCGATATAAAGTTCATTGTTCACCAGCCCCGTGCCGCGCTTTACATGGCCCCGGATCGTGGTGTCGCTCCAGAGCTTGCCAGCCGGACCCGGGACACCTTCCTCGTTCAATGTGCGGGCGATGGTGCGGGGGCCGACGCCGGCGGCGAACTCGCGGAAGATGCGCCGGACAACATTCGCCTCGGCTTCGTTGATTTCCCGGTCGCCGCGAATGGGATCACCGCGCGCATCGAGCTGCTTGACGACATTGTAGCCAAAGCACAGACCGCCACCCGATTTGCCGTCCTCGACGCGGCCGCGAATGCCGCGATGGGTTTTGGCGGCAAGGTCTTTCAGGAACAGCGCATTCATCGTGCCCTTGAGCCCGACATGAAGCTCGCTGATCTCGCCCTCCGACAGCGTGACAATCGGAACGCCTGCGAACTTGAGGTGCTTGTAGAAGGTGGCGACGTCAGCCTGGTCACGACTGATGCGATCCAGTGCCTCTGCCAGAACGATGTCGAACTGGCCAGCCTGCGCATCCTGAAGAAGGGCCTGAATGCCGGGGCGCAGGATCATGCTCGCGCCGGAGATGCCAGCATCCTTGTAGGTTCCGACGATCTTCCACTTCTCGCGCTTCGCCTGCTCGCGGCAGATACGTAGTTGGTCCTCGATCGACGCTTCGCGCTGATTGTCGGAAGAGTATCGGGCATAAAGCGCAACGCGGGTCATCGGTCAGTCCTTTCAAGCTCCGTGTGAGGGGGCAGGTTAATTCTGTTCAGGGTCGGAGGCGGTTTCGACGGCTTTGCCGCTGCGCTGCGCCGCTGACAGCAGCTCGTCATATTGGGCGGCCGACATCAGCACAAACTCGCGCCGGCCATGTCGCGTGATCTCTACCGGCTCACGGTGAGACTCGTTCAGATACTGTCCGAACTTGCGCTGGAATTCGAGGGAGGTTGTGGTTGGCATCGCAGACTCCAGGAGAACAGGTCTGCCTATATAATACGTATTACACGTATAAATGCAAGAGGATTTGCAGGTCAGCTACGTAGGTGGCGTTGACCTTTGCGCTCCGCTGCCAGCTTGCGCTCAAATTGTTCGCGGGCGATCTGGCGTCCGATCAGGCGGGCCAGTGACATGACTGCAGCGTCTTTGCGCGCAGGATCGTGCCGGTCCGTTTCCGGTCCGTTCGAGGCTGTGACCTCGATATCGATCCTGTTCCGCTTGACCGCCATCGTCTCCAAAATCCCGTGCCCGGAAAGGGGCTGGGACAATGGAAGCGCGGAATGTCAGCCGAGGGAAGGTCTCGGGCACCGCTGTGCGGTGAATGGGATACCGTTGCGTAGAAAAGGGACGGCGTATTTGGAAGCGAAAGTGGCTGAACAGATCCCATAAGCACACAGATGACTTCGAATCTTCTCCATCTGCCACTTGCATAATGAATACCTAAACCGTTGCGTTTTTAACGCAAGCCTGAGAAGCATAGAGAAGTGACGCACAATGTTAAGACTAAACACTATCCGAAAATGGTAACCATAAGCTAAGTAATCTCAACATAGCCAATGAGTTCTGCAGAGTAGCTTCCATCTCCAGCTGCGGTGCCCTTATGCTTGAGCTCCCGTTGAAGGGACGGCTCGACGGTCTTGCTGAAGATGCTGATCCGCTCATCCTCGCCCAGGAAAGGTCGAGAGGGCGACAACCTGAGCACCTGATCAACCTGGCGCTCAATTGCAGGAAGCCTTGTCCCCTCAGGGCTGACCGCGATGGATTGTATGGTTGTCCGTTTTTCACCTTGACCGTTGGTCGCTTCCACAAGCCACAACGAGAGGATGGCTGGTTCAATTCCATTTCCCTCAAGGGCTACTCCGAGAAAATTCGGATTGAGCGAACGCCACCTGCCCAGTTCCTCCTGGACCGCTGGATGATCAAGCCCCAGGAGATCGCACGTTTCGGAGGAAGTTGCGACATCGCGGTTTAGAGTAAATCGAATGCGGCGGGCACCATCGACCGTAAGTAAATCGATAGTCTCTGCATCAACCTTCGAGATCCTTAGATTCCGGTCCGCCATGGCCACCGACAAGAAATCAACCAACCGCTCCAAACCCGTGGAAACATCGGAGAACGGCTTGTAATCATCCAGACTGAAGCCTTCGAGATCTTGGAAGAGATCAAATACTACCTCCCGTGCCTCGCGTGCGTTTGCCAAGGCCGCCTCAAGTTCAACTGCGGTCCGTTTCAGCTCTGGGTCACCCAGAGCCTCTTGGTAAAGCCGGTCGTAGTTCAATCGCTCTGACAGCTGCCCAAGTATCTGAGAACGCAGATCTTCTGCGACGTTGCCTTGCTCGTCGACTTTCCCGAGCGTTCTCGCGATTTCCGTAAGCTTGTCGTCAAGCAGAAGAAAAATGCGCCCTTCGATCGTATCTGAAAGGACCAAGTTGTAGACTTGCGCGGTGTGCGCTTGACCATATCGATGAATTCGACCGATCCGCTGTTCCATATCCATTGGATTCCAGGGCAGGTCAAAATTGAAAAGGATGCGTGCGAACTGCAGATTGATGCCCTCGCGGCCTGCTGCGGTGCAGACCATTACACGCGGCCCATCCTTCAACTTGAAGCGGCGTTCAGCAGCGGCTTTGGCGCCGTGATCACCGCCACGGAGAACTACGACGCCTTGACCGGGATATGTCGCCTCGATTTCACGGGCCAAGAGGTCCACTGTCCCCAAATACGTGGCAAAGATCACAATCTTTTCGTTGGGATTTTGACGCCACAAGGTACCAAGGCCGTCGAGTAGCTTCTGCACCTTGGTTTCACGCTGCACCGGAAAAACCGAGAGCAAGTCTGCAATTCGCAACCGCTCTTCCGGTAGATGCAGGTCGATCGCTGCCGAGGCGACATCCTCCATATGAGAAGACGCAAATTCCGAGCCATAAGGATCGGACGCCATCTCCAGCGCTTCCTCGTCCAACTTCTTTGCGAGCCTATATTTTAGGTCGGCCATTATCCGGTCGACTTCACTTTTCCCGATCGGATCCCTTTCAAGCCCCCATTCGGCATGAATCAGCTCCCGCGCTTCATCGAACAGTCGCTCGCGACCTTCAATATCAAGCTCCTTGTCCCGCAGAAGCGCCTCTTGCAGGGTGAGCATGAGCATACGTCGCTTGAGTGTCCGCCTCACGGCAGCGAAGCTGGACGCTGCGATCTTTTGGAAGATCGCCATGAGAAAGCCCAAGGCTCGCCCTTGGTTTCCTTTTCGTTTGGCCAGGTCGAAACCTTCTTCGAGGTATTCGCGCAGCCGCTCATAAAAGCGTCGCTCTTCGTCACCCATCAGGAAGGATTCTGTATGTACCCACCGGCGTGCGAAAAGCGGATCTCCATCCGGGCGGCAAGCATCCGCCTTGGTCCGTCGGAACATCACGGTATTCAAGCGATGTCGATTTTCCAACATCTCCTCAGGGCTGCCGAAGAGCGTGGGATTTAACAGTTGGACGAGCATCCAGAACTGGAAGTGGTTTCCTTGATGTGGCGTCGCGGAGAGGAGAAGGAGGTCTCGCGTGTGACCTTTCAAAGCCTCGCCGAGTTTGTAGTTTTCCGTCTTCCGAACTTTCCCTCCCGTTCGGTAGGCGGTCAGGTGGTGCGCCTCGTCAAAGACAACAAGATCCCAATGTGGAGCTTCCAACAGGCGTTTGATGCGCGCTGGCCGCTTCAACGTGTCGATGCTGGCAATGAGCCGGTCATGTTTCGCGAAAGCGTTAGTCTTGCGGTCGGTGATATCGCCTTCCGACCCAAAGACCTCGAAGTCCAGGTTGAAGACTTCGTTCAGCTCCCGGTGCCAGTTGTTCACGAGGCCCGCAGGCACAACCATCAGGGCACGATCAAGCTCACCGCGGCTTGCCAATTCGCGGAGCACGAGCGCGGTTTCGATTGTCTTTCCGAGACCGACTTCGTCGGCGATAAGAAATCGACGAGGCGAGGCTGTTGCGATGCGATGTGTCAGAACGACCTGGTGGGGCAGAAGGTCGATCCGCGCGGACGTGAGCGCGGACGCGCTCTCCATCACGGGCAGTGCGTGAGCCTCGTAGGATAGCCAGACGGATCGTGCCCGCTCGGCGGTTCCCTCTACTGATCGCAGAATGCGCTCGGTGCGCGACAGCTCCTTCTGAACGCTGGCGATCGGAACGCGGCGCTCTCCGATACTGAAGAATGCACGGAGGTAGCCGTCGCGCGGTGCTTCAAGCACAACGCCGGCGCCGAAATCGAGATGGGTGATCCGCTCACCGGGGCCGAAGGTGGTCTGTTCCATCTGCACGATCAGGTGATCCTCAAATGGAACAGGCCCACCGATTTACCGCCCTGCGCAAGAATGATCTCTTGCGGATACTCCCAGGCTTCTCCCCACAAGACCCGTCCGAAATCGATAGTCTCGCTGGAAAACGGCGCAGAGCACCGCCACCGCACGGCATCGGTCGCAAGGTCGATGGGCATTCGCCTCTGGCCGTTTGGAAGCCAGAACACCAGCGATGCCTGACCATCGTAGAAATCCTGGAAGGAGAGGATCGCTGATTTCAGGGCTCCGCCAAGCCAGGCATCGGCGTCCGCCGGCGACAGAAGGTCGAGGCAGGCATCGAGGCCCGCCACGACCAATGTGTCACCGCCGTTGCTCGGCAGTTCGTCCGGCCACGATTTGGTGGCAAGCATCAGCTGGCGCAGGCTGTAGACCTCGCTCGCCCGCGCAACCTTCGCGAAGGCGTCGTCGTCCCAAATCCAGCTGACGCCCCGACGTTGCCAGACGCTGTCGAGCACCTGTTTCATGCTCAATCCTCCAAGAAGAACGACAGCTGCTGGACCTGCTCTTTGTTGCTGGCAGCCCAGTTGTTGTAAATGCTCAGTGCCCGCGAGGCCGCGTTGCGCATCTGCTGCGTCTGACCCCGCTTGCTCATCCATTCGAGAAGGCTCTTCAGCGCCGCGTGGGGCTTGAAGTTCTCGTTCTTTAGCGTGTCCGCCGCGTTGATCCCGCTGCCGTCATAACAGGCCCCCATCAGAACGAAGGTTTGGTCCAGGTCGGCCGACAGTTTGCGCCGGTGTCGTCCCTGCCAATCCTGTGCGATCGCGAGCGGGTCGTTGAGGTAGAACACCTTTTTCTCTTCGCGAGCCCAGCCGCGGCTTACGAATTCATCCGGGGCGATCCCCGAGCCGCGCAGCATCTTCTGCATCTGGTCGCGCGCGAGCTCGGTCTTGCCATCGAAGATGCGCAGGAACTGACGGGTGATCGGCTCTGCGGTCACCGGCGGTGGCTCGGAGGCCTTGTTGGCATCTTCGTCGATCAGCTGGTTGATGCCGACGAGGGCATCCTTGACCGAAATCGGCCGGCCTTCGTCGACATAAACCTTCCCGTAGTGCTGCGAGAAGTATTCGAGCGCCTTACCGCGCCGAATGACCTGGATGTCGGCTTCTGGAAGACCCCGCTGGGCGTGATTTTCCAGCAGGCCTTGCAGCTGACGAACGTCAGCCAGAACCTCTCGGCGCATACGGGCCCAGCTGACGGCCTTCGGTTCATGAATGCGTTTCCGGCACACGTGCACGATGTCGTATTCGATGGTCTTGGAGCCAAACTCTCCTTCGCCCTTCGTTTCGTCCGAGCGGATTGGATAGGTCGCCTCGAGATAGAAACCGGCGTCGAAGAGCGATTCCAACACCGATACCCACGGAGCGTCTTCACTATGGTGGAAGGTGAATGCCAGTACTCCGCCGGGTTTTAGGACACGATGAGCCTCGCGCCAGCAGCCGGTCAGCAAGCGCTGGTAAAATCCATCCGGGTCGTCGGGCTCACGCGCTTTGTTGGACACGGCCTCCATTGATTTCGGTGTGTATTCCGGGCCGAAGTACTCTGGGTACTTCGCCTTCAGCGGGAGGCGGAGCCAAACGTAGAAGAAGTCCGCAAGTTCGGAATAATGAAGCAGGCCACCGAAGGGAGGATCGGTAATCACCAGATCTATTGATTGGTCACCAAACTGGTTCAGTTCCGTCGAAGATCCCTGGAATATCTCCGTTTCTTGCACAGCGTCTCCGGGGAAAACTTTTTCGCTTTTTCCCGAAATCTCAGCGGCAAGCGAGGGGTGAGTAACGGCAAGCGTGTCGGCACTCACCGGATCCCAAGGGTGTTGAGACCATTCTTCACCGGCCTCAATAACTTCTGAGCACGAAACCCAATTCCCTCGCCCAAGTGAGCTAAAGACGCAGTTTTCGATGATATTTGCTTTGGGATGATAGTTATTGTTGCTCATGTGGGGGACAAGTTTGTCATACCCAACATCCCAGAAACAAAACATATTCTGGTTGCGGAGATACTGCTGGAACGCACCAAGAACATACTCTCGCGTTGCCCAGCTGTAGTCACCCGTTTCCACGATAGACTTGAGGATCTGCGACAACACGAGAAGCTGCCGTGGATTAAACATGGTCCACCAATGCGTGAACCCATAGTTCGTGCGAATATCGCTGTTTGCGATGGCCGTCATGAAGCCATACGGAACCTCGGAACGGGGCCAATAGTCAGCTAGATCGCTGTCCTTTCGCTGCTCCCACTCCTCGATTGCAGCGCTGTATTGGTCTGCCAGCTGTTCGTCGAAGGGGGCAAAGAAGCGGCCGCGATAGGGCGCTCCGGAATCTCCGCGCTTGGGCGCGAGCCCCTGGATGCCATATCCTGCGACCTGTCCGCCTTTCTTGGAATCGCGGATCGAATTCATTACATCCTGCTGCGAACCACATGATGCACAGGTGAAGGTGGACCGCTTCGGAACCGTGCCGCCTTCCTTGCCGGTCGGGAAGGTCACCTTGGTCTCGGGACAAGTGACCGTGTCCGGCAGCTTGCCGCGTACCTCCAGCAGCCGAATATGGCTCGCCCGCTCGGAATTCCAAGCACGGGTTGATGCCGCGTCGTCCTGCGGTGCTCCGCCAAATTCACTGCCATCCGGGGCAGTTTTCGGGCTGCCAGCCAGCCATTCAGGATGGACCAAGAGCGTGAGATCGACCTTCTTGTTTTTGCCCTTGTTGAGCTTCACTATTTCGGTGTGGCCGCAATGGGGGCAGATGACCCGGCCTTTCCGATCGAGGATCGAATAGGGCTTTTCGTCGGGCGCGACATAAAGCGGAACGTCGGGCGCCATTCGCGCCTCGGCGTCCTCGATCTCGAAGCGCTCACTGCATGACGGGCATTTGTGCGCCCAATGCTTCACGGTCAGCGTTTTCACCGCCATCACCGGATTGGTCATGATCGGCGTGCGGTGACCGCAACCTGTTACCTGGCAGGGCCCGTGCTTCGCCCAGAAGGTATAGATGATCTCGGGCCCGTCGTAGGCGTAGTCTTTCCGTTCCTCAGGCTTCAGGGCCAACGGATCGAAATCCGCGCCCATCACCTTGCCCGAGGGTTTGTGCGTCCAGGTGCCTTTCTCGCCGTTCGGGCCATCGCAGTAGTAGAACGGCATGATCTGCGGTTTCACCTCGGCCTCGATATCGGCCAGGAGGCGCCTCACCTCATCGAGATCAACATCGGCCAGTTCCTGCTTCACCACGAACCATGCGACCGGGTTCAAGTCGTTGCCAGACATCTGCATGCCGAGTCGCGATCCTTCGACCAGCGTCGTGCCGCCGCCCATGAAGATGTCGGCCACCTTCAGGTGCTTGAAGGCGCCTTTCTTCTGGTGGTTGGCGTAGTAGTTGTCCCAGACCAGCTTCGCTGCATGAGAGGGATCCTCGGGCGCCTTGGTCGCCGCCGAGATCAGCATGGAGCGGAACACGCTGGACCGCCGCCGGGCCCACCATTTCGACATCTGGTAGATCGGTTTGCCCGCGTTACCTTCAATCACGGCGACCTGGTTCACGGGCAGGATCGGGAAATCCACCTCGAGGCAGGTCTTGGGGCGGTTCGGATCGCTGAAATCGACGGTTTCCATGGCGACGGCTTTGCCGGCACCAACCGCACGCGCGACCTCTTGGGCAATCTGTTCTTTCTTGGTCGCCATGGGCGTAAATTCCTTACTTCGTCAATTCAACAAACGGGCAGAGCATCTCGAACAGGGACAAGCCGCCATGCGCGAGGGTGGGGTAGCCGCCCTGGCTTTTCCATTTCCAACGCCCGACTGCGAGTAGGTGCTTGCCGTGCTGGCTATCCACCGAAAGGGCAACGGGCGGGACAAAGGGACCGGGATCGTGGTCGCCGGATAGAAGCCGTCCGCTCTTCAGCGCGCCCTTGAGGAAGGAGGCCTGTTCGTCCATCGCGTCGTAGAACAGCCCTGTGGCGGCATACCCATGATCAGAGGTGATGACCAAACGACGACCGGTCGCGAGGCGCTCGACGAATTCCCAGAAATCGTCGCTGGTCAATTGTGTTGCGATATCGCGCGTAAGGAGATCCAGACCCTGACCGGCACCGGCACCGTCGTGCAGCTTGCTATCGGGCCATTGGTGCCAAAATACCCAATTCGGCGAGGCATCGATCAGGCCGGCGCAATCCTTCCAAGGCAGGTCAATCGTCTCGGTTCTGGCGGGCGCCAGCTTGTGGACGAGCCCACTGCCGTTGTTCTGAAGCTGGCTCCGGCTTCCGAAGCCTAGGGCTTTGGCAAAGGCATTCGTCTCCGACGGTATTTCCGCACCGTAGCCGGCAGCGGTGTGAACAACAAACCCGCGTGCCTTTGCGCCCTCGAGAAGCCAAGGCATTTCTCGCAGACTAAGCCCATCGAGAATCAAGACGGCCTTGGCGCTGTAAGGCGCGGACCACCATTCAACGATCTTCTCAGCATTGCGCGGGGCGGCGTTCCCAAAGGTTTGCCACAAACCCCATGCCGCCGACGACAGAAAGTGGTCGATCTCGCCGATGGCCCGATCCCGTCGGGTCACTTCTCCAGGCGCCTTTTCGGCATCTATTGGTGCTCCGCAGATCGACATGACGCGCTCGATGATCGTGGCCCAAGCCTCATCATCAGGAGCTGTCGTCAGGCCCGCAATCGCTTCCAAGTCCAACGCCATCAGTTGTCCTCCTTGTCGAGCGACAACTCGAACGTCATGCCATCAGGCAGTTTCTTGAGGAGTTCCTTCAGCTGCGCGCCAGTCGCAGCGTCCACCTTTATGGTGACGGCTTTCACAGGCGTTGCTGGACCAATTCCCCAACCTTCGAGTTTCCCGATAAGGTTGAGCGGCGAGGTCGCGGGTGCGGCAAAGGGCATACGAGGCGCGCCAGAGCTGGCACCACCACCGAAGATGCCGCCACCAGGTTGCGGCATCGGGTCCGGCGCGCCTGGTACTGATCCCGGGTTCTCGGACATTCCTCCGGGAGGCGCTGGCGTCGGCTCTGTGCCCCCGCCGAAGAGCCCGCAAGGGGGGGGCGTTCCCGGAGCTGGCTGTGGATTCGCCCCCCCGGTCGCTGGAACAGCAGACGGCGGCAAGATGAACACCTCGTCAAGCTGGCGTCCTGTGTACGAAAGCTTCGGCCGCAAGCGTCGCCACGCGGTCTCTTCGTCCTCGCCTGACTGGGCCTGCAGATACTCCATTCCTCGAAGGTTGATCGCGATCTTGCCTTTGGCACAGAGACGCAAGATCCGCTCTTTCATGGCCGTCTCGCCCAACCATGGGATACAATCCTGGCCTGCCGGGCGAGGCTCTTGCAGTTCCTTAAGTATCTTGCCGACCGAACTGTTATTGGTTGCGGCCTCAAGCACTAGGTGTTCAAAATCCTCAGGGACGAACAAGTCGTTCGTCATCGCGATTTCAATCGCTTCCGGAACCTTCGCTCCTTGCTCGCGAAGTGTCTCGATATGGAACTCGCATTTCGACGGGTCGCCAAAGTTCCAACTGTGCAGCACGGCAAAACGATCAAACCGCTTCTTGAGAATGTCCCGCAGCTCACCTTGGTATTTCGACTGCAGTTTACGATACTCCGCATTCTGCGCGCCCCATTCCTGCGCCTTCATTTCCGCCCTAGCGAGGACAAGAAGGTCACGATCATAGAAAGCGTTCGAAGTCCCGTTCCGAGGGATCAGGAACCGAACCGTGTTCCGACGTTTCTGGAGGTGATCTTTGAGCCACCGCCCAAGGCGCTCATCAATGCGATCCGGCTCCTCGGGGAGCACCAAAATCGGTAGCCTGTCGTCCCAACGCTCGGGCTGTTCACTCTCGTCCAAGCCCGTCCAAGGGTCGTTCAGCCAATTGCGGGGCAACGCGATGACACGGAATGTCTTGGCGACTTCCTCGCTGCCACCGATGACGTAGCGGGTTTCCTTAGCGAGTTGAATGAGGTCCGATCCATCCGTGAAAAGCTTGTCATTTCTCGCGGAGGCCATGACTTTGGCCTGAGGGTTTTCCTCTTCCTTGAAGACGAGCCGCGCTCCATCTTGGTGGATATTAAAGCTGTTCTCGATGACCGTTGCGAGCTCAACCTGGAAAGCATTGTCATCGACTGGTTTTGCCCGCGTCAGGTCGATTTGCAGAACAGAAGGCTCTGCGCCGGCCATGTTTCCGACCGCTATTGACCGCAGCCACAGCGAGCCGATGATTTCCTGAAGATGTGGGACCTTCGAGGCGTGGTCTGGCACGGCTTCGGTTACAGAGGTGAGGTTGCGAAGGGCTTTGTCGCGTAGGGCGCGGTGTTGCTGATTGGCAACCGAGTCCAGAAGTGCTCCGATCCCGGATGCATCATCGTCGAGCCGAAAATCGGCAGCTGTCAAAACTGGAGCGTTCTCGCCGCTGCTCTTATGCAGGTTCGCCAAGATGCGGATGAGGTCGCGCGTCTCTTGGGCGTCTGTCGCCACAAGCACCTGATCCTCCAAGAGTTGCAAGAGGTGCGGCGCGAAGGGCCAGCATTCGACAAAGTCTCGCCGCTTCCTGTCCTGTTCGGAAGATGGCGTACCGAGCTGCCGAAAATATTCGTTGATGTGAACGTCGAGGGTGCTCTCGATTGCCGAGGAGCCGATCTGCAACCGGTTTTCAAACAGCCGATGGAGGAGCATGCGACGGCGATCATGCTGGATCTTGTCCGGGCTACCGCCAGCACGGAAATCCACCTGAACGGGATTCACCCTGTGGATCTGCTGGTATGCGTCGCTTGTCCCGTTTCGAACCGAAACCACGAGCACGAGGAGTTCGGGGTGCTCCTTTGCAATCTCAGAGAGGATCTGGATGAAGTTGAACGCCCAGTTTTTCCACGGATACTGTTTAGTGTTCGTGAGGCCGTCGAACCAGGTCTGAAACTCGTCGAGCAGCAGCATCGTCGGCGAATGCCGGAGCATCTCGAGGATGAGCTGGTCGGACGGAATGTCAGTCTTGCTGGCACCCATACCTTCCCACTTCCCCTTGATGTATGTGCCGTGTGGATGCCGTTCGAACAGAATGTCCCAGAGGAACTTATAGCGCTGACGATGGAGACTTTCCCCGATGACGAGCATGCCATTCCGCAGCGGGATTTGACCGATCGCCGGGTCAGACAGGGTAGTGGACCAGCTCTTCAACCAATCTCCGGTTGAGGCAGGATCACTAACAGTGTGATAGAGAGCGGCCATAAGGTGTGACTTCCCGAGGCCGCGTTCACCAATGACAACAACCGGTCGACCTTGCTGGGGGCCGACGGCTTCGATGCCTTTCAATAAATCGAGCGTAGGGTACGTGATCTCAAGAAAGTCGCGGGCCGGCACTTGGGTCGCCCCCGTATTCGCATCGTTGGACAGCTCAATTGCCGTCCCTTTGAGGCGCCGCCCTTTGAACTCATCCCTCAGCTTCAAACCAAGCATTTACGCCTCTCCAATTCGTTCTGCCGGCTTAGCCGGAAATGATGTTTCCCGGTTCAGCAGCACGATCTGCTGATCCTGCGGATTCCTCGCGGATGGATCCGTGTCCAGTCCAAGGCGCTTGAGCGTGTAATAAAGCAGCGCGCGGCGAACCTTGATCTCGACTTTCCCGTCCTGCATGCCGTAGTCGAGCGCGATCACCTTGGCCTGTGTCTCAGACAGGCCTGGGTGGGGCCCAACCTCCAAGGTAATCTCCGAATGCCAATCGTCGTCTCCGGCGGCAGAGGTTGCAGCCTCGGCGGTCCCTCGCACCTCAAGCATCCGCGACAGCAGGAAGTCCTTGAAGCAATCGTCGGTCATGCAGAAGGCTCGTGCATGCCAACGAAACCCATCGAAAGCGATTGCATGGGGTGCAATCCATCGCCAGCGTGGATCTGGATTGGACAGCGATTGGTAATTAACCTCTATCGCTTCGGCGCGGCGAATGGCGCCAACGACCGCGCGCAAGGTTTCAGAATGAACGCCGCGCGCTGGAGTGGGCGTCGAACAAAACTCCAGCACATCGGTGATCCAGCAATCATCGCGATCCAGGATCCCTTCTTCCAAGGATCGCAACTGGGCCAAGTAACGACCTGCGTCCAGCTTCCCAAACACTGCCTTGAACCCCGGGCCGCGCACGTAGGTGCGCGCACTCTTGTCGTAGGTCATATTGTCGGGGGCGAAGCTGATGTAGCGATTAAGGTCGGATGAAGCCTGGTTCACCGACAGCCCGAACTGTTCCATGACATCGCTTCGGTTCACATGCCCCTCCCAAAACAGGCGAAACTCGATGAACTCGAGCCGCTGCTCGACGCCCCAGCGAAGATCCGACCTGTCGTTTTCCACAGCCTTGCCCTTGGGTTTGTTGTGAGTGTGCTAACTGTGCGCACACAATTTCTGTGCCCTTTGCACGCTATCTGATCGGCAGAGCGCGGGCAACTAAATTTGTAAGCAAGGACAGTTGTTTGCGTGGATAGGTGTGATTTGTAGTGGGAGAATAAATGCGAACTTGCCGGGCTCGGGCTGTCGTCGGAATGTTATTCCAGTCGTGGCGTCAACATGCTGAAATTATTGCCATTCTGAATATTTTCCATTTTTTGTTAAAAAATATACAAGCCATCCAGATGTTATTCCAGCGGGTACTGTTTGTTGATTTGATTGAAAATCACCACCTAGATTTGTGTTCATAAGGAAACCTGAACTTAAAACGGGTCGTACTATCCGAATTCGCGGCATCGAATGTTCGTCAAAAAAAAGCCGCCTTTCATGTTTTGCGTAATGGAACATGGTGTTCTGCATGATTAACTATGTCTTGCGCGATGTCCTTCCAATTGTGGGTTTGTTTCGCGAGTGCCAAATCGACTTGCCAGATATCTACTCTAAGGTTGGTCGCGGTGTAGCGCCATGTTGTTGCGGCCAATTTCTGTTTGATCGCAGGATAGAAAAGTATGACGCGGCTTGCATTGTAGGCCGCCCCATAGGACGCGAGTTGGTATAGGTCGGCTTGGCTCACATTTGGCGTAGAGCCTGAATGTTTTCCGAGATCCTTCCATTTCGTATCAATGACCAGTGGACCTTCAGGCGTGTCAATGACGATATCCGGGATCAGAGGGTAGGCGCCATGCTGCAACAGGGTGTGCTGTCGGCGCTGAACTGACACTGATCCGGGCGGAAGAACCCGTTGCAGCCAGCGGGCAACATACCGTTCAAACAGCATGTTCATCGGAAAGAGCAACGAAATGCCCGTGCCGTGTCCGGAACTCGTGTTTTGCCACTCTGCTTCCATCAGCATGCGCGCAAGCATTTGGGCCTGGCGAAACCGCTCATTCATCCGGTTCCAGACGATCCGCTCCCTCAGGGGGGCGGGGCTGGTGGGGATGTCGGCGAAGCGGGCTGTCAGATTAGCGATCCGGCGCCGCAGAGGCTCGGAGCGCACAAAGGGGATGATGTGCAACAGGCTGGCCTTGAACAGCCGGTTGAGCGGCGTGTTCTCGGAAAACTCGTCAAACCGGCAATGCAGGCGGGAAGGATCAACCGAACGGCGAACGATCTGCTGCCGCACATCGAGCGCTCCCCGCAGCTTAGGCAAAACATCCTCCTCTGGCACATAGTCGCGCGTCAGACCGGATTTCGCTTGTTCTGCAAGGCGTGTCACAAACAGATTGATAAAGGCTTCGAGAAGATCGCTCTCCTGTGCGCCCATCTGCGCGATCTGCCCTTCTGAAAGCGGTATGTCGAAGGCCACCGCAATCATCCGCACAAGGGTTGCTCGCAATGCACCGTCCTCATCGGTGAGCTTGGGCAGTATTTCCAAACTTATCCCTGGAACGGAAATAATGCCGCAAACCTGCTTGGTTTCCAGCTTCCGAAAGCCGCGCGCCAGTACGCCGTTCTCTGCCACGCCAAGCCTGCGGGCAGCCGTGATTGCGGCAAGATGCAGTTGCTCGGCTTGTCCTTCGCTGATTCCGTCGGGTCCAATGGGCAGAGAAGACCATTCCGGCAGCGAGTAATGGCTTTTCTGTTTGGGCATTATTCCTGTCCCAGAAGAGCCATGTAAGCTGCTTCAGGGTACGCGCCTTCTTCCCGAAAAACATCGGAATAGCGATACCGATCCTCAGCAAATCCTTCAGCCCCCTTGGGAACCGGAATAGGGGATCGATTCAGGAAGCCGTCGCCGCCACCCAGAACAATGCGAACCCGTTCAATGTCGTCATGGAAATACTCACGCAGCAGCGGGATGACCTTGAACGCCATGATCCGATCGAGGTCGGCTTTCGTCTTGACGCCCATAAACCAGGCGTGGCCGATCTGGGCATCCTCTCCCAGAAAATAGACAAGGCGCAGATTGAGGTTGTCCAGAATGGCTGCAAGATCGAGCGCACTATCGTCGAGCTCGATGCCTGCGAGTTCTGCGGAATCGGGTGGCAGTTCCTCAAACACGAAACGCCGCCGCAGTGCTGTATCCAGCAGCGAGATGGATCTGTCGGCCGTGTTCATCGTGCCAAGGATGTACAGATTGGCCGGAAGAGAGAATGCGGTCTTGGAATAAGGAAGTGTGACGGTGATCGCCGCAGGCGCTCCCCGTCTCTTGTCTGCCTCCAGAAGCGTGATAAGTTCGCCCAGAACCTTCGAGATATTGGCGCGATTGATCTCGTCAATGATGAGGACATGGTTGCCGGCCTGCTTCGACGCCCGCTCTGCAATCACTTTCAGAACGCCTCCTTCCGGTTCGAGCGTGAAGCCTGCCCCCGATGCCATCGGCTTGGGTCGCAGTCCCTCGACGAAATCTTCGTAGGTATAGCTTTGGTGGAAGGTGACGAAGCCGATGCGCCCGTCCTTGACCAGTTGCTCATAGGACGCGCGCACTGCACCCGGATCGGACGCCACCTGGCCTAGACATATCTCGACGGCGCGTTGTGCGGTACTGAATGTCTTGCCCGTACCCGGAGGGCCGTAGAAGATCGTATTCAGTTCAAAACCGGATGGAGCTGGCACGATGGCTTCTTCATCGAGTTTATCTGTCGAGTGCGCCTTCTTTTCTTTCGGCTTCTGCCAGACAGGCCTGAAGTCACCCTCGTAGAAATCGACGTGTGAACCATGCTTGGCTTCAAGGCTCTTGCGCAAAGTCAGAAGTGTGTCATCGAGCTTGGCTATGCTCATAGCACCGACATCGGCTGCGGTTATGGCCCCGAAGCCAGCCAGAATATCCCGTTTATGCTGGCCGGCGCTGATGCGCTCGAAGCTGTCAGGAAAAAGCAGGAAGGGCAGGATATGGCGCAACTGCCGATTTTCGCCGTTCACCTGTATCTCGAACCAACTGGCAAATGCGCCGCCGTCCCCAAGCAGGCGTCGACGTTCATCAACAGGCCTGGATTTGAGATCCTGCATGGCGGTAATCAACAGAACGAGCTCGCGCCATTTATTGTTGTTATATCCTTGGCCAGCCCGGCCCACACCGTAAAGGACCTGTTCGGTCAGGGCCGCCACATCTTGCGGCAAGTCCTGGCCTGACCAGGACCAAACCTCGCGGACTTTCCGATCCTTGGTCGGGGGAGAGACATCGCCACGCTGGAAGGCATAAAGTAGCCAGATCAGCTCGGCCATCAGGCAGTGCGCTTCAGCGGTTGCGTCAGACAGCTGGACTTTCAGCTTTTCAAAGAACTTGCCTTCGCCTTCATCGAGGTTCTGGACGTAGGTACGTTGCAAATCTGCAAAGTGTTCAGCGGTCCAGAGTGAGCGTCCAGGTGAAAGCAGGGAACCATCGCCGATCAGACAATCAGTGCGAAGGCGATCCATCGTCTCGTAAAGCGGAGAAAGATCAGCATCTGGGTTATAACGGGCCACGAAAATTCCTCGGAAATACTTAGATATGCAATATTCGTCTTCCGACTGGCGCGAGTCGGTCCAGCTTGCATAAGAAACCAGCAAAGCTCTTTTTGTCCAGTATACAGAGGCATTTGGGGGAAAGCCTTCCCCCTGGTCGGCACTGGCGTTGCCGACGCACCCCCATCAGCGGGGAGACCCCGCAACGCCCCCGAGAGTGAGAGTGCGGACGGGGTTTCCGTGACGGGTTGAGGGCTGGAAGAGAGGCTTCCGGCGCCCGTCGCGGAGATCATCCCGATGGCCAGACATGATCGCAGCCCCGCTGACGGTGGCGCGCGCAGCAACCTTTACGACGACATCACCAACAAGATCATCGCCGAGCTGGAGCAAGGGCGTCTACCCTGGGTCCAGCCCTGGGGTGCGGCGCCCGATACCGCCCCGCTGGGCCTGCCGAGAAATGCGTCAACCGGCCGGTCCTATTCCGGCATCAATATCCTGATCCTCTGGGGCGCTGTCATCCAGCATGGTTACCCTGGTCAATCGTGGCTGACGTTCCGTCAGGCGCTTTCGCTGGGTGGCAATGTCCGGAAGGGCGAACGCGGCACCACTGTCGTTTATGCCGACCGTTTCACCCCCGAGGACGAAAAGCGCCGTGCCCGCGATAAAGGTGAGGACGCGCATGCCATTCCGTTCCTGAAGCGGTTCACGGTCTTTAACGCCGCACAATGCGATGGTCTGCCTGATGACATCACGGCAGTCGCGCCGCCACCGCCGCCGGGCCTGATCGAACCTCGGGTCGAGGCGTTGATCCGGGCCACCGGCATCGAGTTCCGTATCGGTGGTAATCGCGCCTTCTATATGCCGTCGCTCGACTATGTGCAGGTGCCGCCTCCGCAAGCCTATTTCGAGCCGATCAACTGGCACCGGACGGCCCTGCACGAGCTGGGTCACGCCAGCGGCCATCACAGCCGCCTCAACCGCAATCTGACCGGCTCGTTCGGCTCGAAGAAATATGCCTTTGAGGAAATGATTGCAGAACAGACTGCGGCTTTCAGCTGCGCTGCGCTCGGGATCGTGCCGACCGTGCGTCATGCCGACTATATCGGGTCGTGGCTGGAGGTCATGCGCGAGGATTCCCGCGCCATCGTCCGCGCGGCCTCGCAGGCCAGCAAGGCGGCGGACTGGCTGCTGTCGCATCTGCCGGCCGAGGACGCCGGGGAGCCGGATGCCAGCGTAACCGAGACCGACCGGAGGGCTGCGGCATGATCCTCCTGACCGGCACACAGCGCGACCGTCTGCTGGCCAATGGTCGCCAGCGCGATCAGGATCACATCCCGGTCGTGAAGTTCTTCAACCCACTCGGTGAAGGCGTCTGGCTCGCCACCGAACTGGATGACGATGGCGACATCATGTTCGGCCTGGCCGATCTCGGCTATCCCGAACTGGGGTCATGGAGCCTGAGCGAGATGCAGTCAGTCCGGCTGCCCTTTGGCATGGGCATTGAGCGAGATCTGCTGTTCACCGGGGATTTCTCGATCTTGGTCTGGGCCGAGGCCGCCCGTGAAACCGGCAGCATCCGCGCCGCCGAGCGTCTGCTCTACCGCGTCGGCGCGGGCTTTTCCCGTACATCCGCCGATACAGAAAACCGGAGTGCCTGATTTCCGGGTTTCAGGTTCTGCGGCTGGCGTCGCTCTCTTCAGAGGAAGAGGGCGGCGCTTCGCTTCGTGACGGGCTGATAGCCGGAGAGAGAGGCTCACCGGCGTCCGTCATGGAGTCACTGACATGGCCACTGCCGTTCAGAAGATCACGCTGTCGTCCTCGCGCGACATTCCCTTCAACAAGCTGGTGCTCAGCCAGTCCAACGTCCGGCGCGTCAAGGCCGGGATCTCGGTCGAGGAACTGGCCGAGTCCATCGCCCGTCGCGGCCTGATCCAGTCCCTGCATGTCCGCCCGGTCGTGGATGCCGAGGGGAAGGAAACCGGCATGTTCGAGGTGCCCGCCGGCGGTCGCCGTTTCCGCGCGCTGGAACTGCTGGTCAAGCAGAAGCGCCTCGCCAAAATTGCGCCGGTTCCGTGTGTGGTGTCGGAGGCCAGCGCCGATGTGCTGATCGACGAGGTTTCGCTCGCCGAGAACATCGAGCGTGCTCCGCTGCATCCGCTGGATCAGTTCCGCGCTTTCCATGCCATGCGCGAAAAGGGCATGACCGAGGAAGCCATCGCCGCCGCGTTCTTCGTGGATGCCAAGGTGGTGAAGCAGCGCCTGCGTCTGGTTTCGGTCTCACCGGCATTGCTCGACATCTATGCCGAGGACGGCATGACGCTGGAACAGCTCATGGCCTTCACCGTCAGTTCTGACCATGCGCGTCAGGAGCAAGTCTGGGAAGCGATCAAGGATGGCTGGCAGAAGGAACCCTACCACATCCGGCGCTTGCTGACCGAAACCACGGTCCGCGCCGCCGACAAGCGGGCAGTGTTTGTCGGAATTGCCGCCTATGAGGAGGCTGGCGGCTGCGTGCTGCGCGATCTCTTTCAGCAGGACGATGGTGGCTGGCTGCAAGATCCGGTGCTGCTCGACCGGCTGGTGGGCGAAAAACTGAAGGCCGAGGCCGAAGCCATCGCCGCAGAGGGCTGGAAGTGGATCGAGGTCGCCATCACCTTTCCCTACGGTCACGATCATGGCCTTCGTCAGATTGTCGGCACTACGGTCGATCTGAGCGAAGAGGAACGCGCCACCCGCGAGGCATTGCGTGACGAATATGACCGGCTCGAAGCAGAATATGGCGAGGCTGACGAACTGCCTGACGAGATCGACGCCCGCCTCGGTGAGATCGAACAGGCGCTGGAAACCTTCGAGCGCCGCCCGATGACCTTCGAGCCGGAACAGATCGGCATGGCGGGTGTCTTCATCAGCATCGACACCGATGGCGCATTGCTGATCGAACGCGGGTATGTTCGCGCCGAGGACGAAACGCCTGCGGAACCGGAGGCTGAGATCATTGACCCGGAAACCGGCGAGGTGATCCAGCGGGCTGAACCGGAGGTGAGCCGCATGTATGCGGTTATCACGCTGGGCGGCCAGCCGGTCGAAACGGAGGAGGAAGACGAGGCCGACACCATCAAGCCGCTGCCCGATCGTCTGGTCAGCGAACTGACCGCGCATCGCACGCTGGCGCTGCGGGATGCGGTGGCGGTGAACCCGCATGTCGCCATGACGGCACTGCTCCACCGACTGGTCATGGATCGCTTCATGCCGCATTCCAGCAAAGGATGCCTCGAAGCGCAGGTCCGAAAAGTGGATCTGCCCGCACAGGCCGAAGATCTGCGCGATAGCGCCTCAGCCAAGGCCATTGCAGACCGGCATGAAC
The DNA here is from genome assembly GCF_024611115.1 of Sphingobium sp. CFD-1. Lineage (NCBI taxonomy): Bacteria > Pseudomonadati > Pseudomonadota > Alphaproteobacteria > Sphingomonadales > Sphingobiaceae > Sphingobium > Sphingobium sp. CFD-1. Next base: position 3,605,088 of record NZ_CP084398.1, read on the forward strand.
GCTGGGGCGATCATGTCCCGGCAGACGATGCCGCTCTCTGGGATTGGCTGACCGATCTGGATGATGGGTCGCGCATGGAGTTGCTCGCCCATTGCGTCAGCTACGGTATCAACGCGCTCTATGAGAAGCCCAACCCCTATAGCGGCGCGGGCGTCAGTCAACACGGGCTGGACATCCGCCTGTCGCAGGCTGACCGGCTGGCCCGTTCGACCGGCCTCGACATGGTGGCCGTGGGCTGGCGGCCGACGGTTGGCAACTATCTCGGCCGCGTGACCAAGCCGCGTATCCTTGAAGCTGTGCGCGAAGGGGCCGGAGACCGGGCCGCCGATCTGATCGGGCACCTCAAGAAGGGCGACATGGCCAAGGAAGCCGAACGCCTGTTGGCCGAGACTGGCTGGCTGCCTGAGCCGCTGCGCATGGTGGGCGATGGTATCGACGTCGATCCGGCATCGGGCGCTGTGGCGGAAGTCGATGATCTGCCCGATTTCCTCTCCGGCGATGGCGAGGACGACCCGGCTGACGACGAGGAAGAACAGCATATGGTCGCTGCTGAATAGCACTCATGCGGGGCGGCTTCGGTCGCCCCGTTTATCACCCGCCATTTCCGCAACTCGCCCGGTCCTCGTGATCGGGCTTTTTCTTTGGAGAGCCGCCATGGCTGCCAGCATCAGCATTGACGAAATCATCGCCCAGGATCGGGAGAACCATCCGAACGAACGCACGCTGCCTTGGGAAGAAACCCGCGACGGCATCACCGTCGTCGTCGAGCCAAAGCCCCATTGGGCCGAAGACATGCGCGTGTTCCGGCTCGATGCTCGTGAATATTGCCGCTACGCCGAATGGACTGCCCATGGCGGCCGCGCGCGCTTCTATGGTCATATCGACACATCGGGCGACGATCTGATGATGAAAGCACGCGCGATGATCGCCCGCGAAATCGCCGATGGGCTTTGGAGCTGAAGACCCGATCGCAGGGTGTCGGGCCGTGAGGATGCGAGGCCTGCACCGGACGGGTCCAATCCGGCTTCACCATGCAATCCGCCATACCCATCAGGACAAGCGGCAGCCATTTCCGGCCTGAAGGGAACACGATCCTGATGCCAGCATGGTGGCAAGGCTGGCGCGGCAGAGCATCTGCGACGGGTATCCGGCATCCTGTCAGATGCGAAAAACCACCCCCGCTTCCATTCGCAAACCTTGGTCCGATCCGTCTCTTTGACATTCAACCCCAAAGGGGTCGGCTTACGCGCGCGTGCCGCCCTCGGGGATTCGGAAAAAGTCCGAACGCCCTCGGGTGATTGCAGATCCGGTCAGACACTTCGGGCGCCTGTCGCGCGGGGGATGGTCCCCCGCCTCCCAAGACAGGAGCCGGAACCCATGTCCTATGCAGATGCCACTGCCTTTGCCGCCAGCCTCGCCACCACGCTGATGGTTTCGATCGTTGTGTTCCAGGCCGGAGACGGCACCCACGCCGCTTGCCCCGCCGCCGAGTTCGACGGCGACGACGACATGGTGAAGCTGGAGCTGGACCCGTGGGAATAAGGCGCGAAAGCGCCTCATCCCCGACGGCCCGAACGCGACACCCGCGATCGGGCCTTCAGCCTTGCGATGGTTGCCCATCGCCGGCAGCGGAACCGGGGACAAACCCCAGTCAGAGAGGAAGAGTGCGGGCCGTTCGGCCGTGACGGGTTGAGGATCGGAGAGAGAGGCTTTCCGGCGCCCGTCATGGAGTGATCCCGATGACCTTTGCCCGTTCCGAAACCTTCCGTTCTATCGGCCAAATCCTGGCGTCCGAGGTGTTACCCGCGCTTTTTCGGGCGCAGAAACTGCCGCTGCGCATCTCCTGCATTGGCGTTGCCAGTTATGATGCTGGCGATGATGCTGAAAGCTTCGACCGCATGATCCCGCTTGCGGAATGCCCATCGCCTGAAGAAGCTATGCATCTGGCATCGCTGTGCCTGTCGCGAGGCGGCATCTGCAACGGGCCGGATAGCTTTCCGTATTTCCAGCCGCGCATCATGCTCATTCAGGACTGCGATCAGCGCCTGGTCCTCGCCGGCGAAATCCGCGCCGACATTATCCTCTGGGAACAGCCCGTCGCATCCGATGCCGAAGCACGCAGGATCGTGACCGAGGCCAGCCGCCTGCGCGGTATGGCATTCCGGACATCAGATCCCGCAGAGGCGAGACGGCTGCGTTACCGCGCCGCAGCGCTGGAGGCCCGGCTGGTCGATCCCTTCTGGCGCGATGCCGCGGCTGATCTGCTCCACCTGCCACAGGCCGCGTGACCGTTACCCATCCCCGTCATTTCGCCCGGTGCCATGCCGGGCTTTCTTGTTTCAGGAGGCTGATATGGCCGATTACCACACCCACTTTTCCTGCCTGCTCGACGTTGGGACACATGAGAATGCCGTCCGTGCCGTCGATCTCTATAAAGCCTTGCCGGACGGAAGCAGCGCCGAACATGAACCCGCCAACAGCTTCCTGCTCTCGATCCAGCCTGAGCATGACGGTACGCAGCTCTGGATACGCGACGATGACACCGGCGACCCCGAGCATGTCATCCGGTTCGTCATACACTGCGCGGCCACCCTCGGCCTGACTGGATTATGGGGACTGCAATGGGCAAACAGTTGCTCTCGACCCCGCCTGGATGGGTTCGGCGGCGGCGCGCATGTCCTCGATCTCGCAACCGGCGAGACGGTGGACTGGATCGACACCGATGGCTGGCTTTCCTCGGTTCTCGAAGGGAGAGATCCCTATGCCTGAGATCATCGAAACCACCGTCTATCGCTTGGGCGAATTGTCCGATGCGGCGAAGGACAAGGCCCGCGCCTGGTATCGTGAGGGAGGCTTCGATTATGACTGGTACGATGCCGTCTATGAGGATTTCCAGCGTATCGCAGAAATCCTCGGGCTGAACCTCAAGACCCGCACCGTCCGGTTGATGGGCGGCGGCACACGGCAAGACCCCTGCATCTGGTTCCGCGGCTTCTCCTCGCAGGGGGACGGGGCTTGTTTTGAATGCTGGTATTCCTACCAGAAACATGGGCCGCGCCAGATTAGGGAATACGCCCCGCAGGACATCGAACTGCACCGCATCGCCGACGCCCTTCAGGCGATCCAGCGCCGCAACTTCTATCAGCTTCGCGCCGAGGCCAGCCATCGCGGCCATTATTATCACGAATACTGCATGGCGATCTCGGTCGAGCGAGACAGCCCGACCTGGCAGGACATGACCGCCGATGCCGAGGAGACGATCATCGAGGCGCTGCGCGATCTGGCTCGATGGCTCTACCGCCAGCTTGAACGCGAATATGACTATCTATCCTCGGACGAGGCGGTCGATGAAACCATCGCCGCCAATGAATACACCTTCACCGAAGCCGGTCGCCGCTTCGGATGATCCTGAGATGACACTGACAAGCGCCCCGCCGTCCGGTCGGGGCGCTTTTTTCATGCTGCGGTTTGAGAGTCAGAGGCTGGCCGGAAGGGGTTAAGTCCGGGTGGTCGAGAGAGAGCGCCGTCCGGATTTGTCCTTCCCGCTCTCCTGAGGTTCCCGACATGAACATGGTGTTTCCCGTGGCCGATGCGGTCACGCCGCTGGCGGCTGCGCCCGCGATTTTGGCTGCGGCCAGTCATTTGCTCCCCCATCTAGAACGCGGTGAGCGCGTCGATGCCGCCACCTTGCGCGGCGCGATGGAAACGGCCTTCGGCGCGTCCGACGCTACTGGCGTCTGGGACTGGAAGCTGGCCTATGAGGCCTGCGAAGTCGCCACAGTTCTCTTCCTTCGCAAATACGGAAAGGCGCTTTTCCGTAAAGCCGCTTCTCCGGCTGCACGGATTTCCGTGCTGGCAAAGATCGCGGGGCTGTTGCCCACGCAGACCCGGCGCTCCGAGGAAAGCCAGAACTTCCAGCAGTTTTCGACGCCGATCCCGCTCGGACTTGCAGCTCTGACGGCCGCCGCGATCATGCCTGATGACAGGGTTCTGGAACCCTCGGCTGGCACCGGCCTTCTGGCGATCCTGGCGCAGACCATAGGCGGTGCGCTGATCCTCAACGAATTCGCTGATACCCGAGCCGATTTACTCTCCTCGCTCTTTCCGGCCTTCGCCGTCACCCGGTTCGACGCCGCCCAGATCGACGATCATCTGGCCGCAGATGCCGTCCCGTCCGTGGTGCTGATGAACCCGCCATTCTCGGTCATGGCCAATGTCAGCGGACGTGTCGCAGATGCGGCCTACCGCCATGTTGCCTCGGCGCTGGCCCGTCTTGCTCCGGGCGGTCGGCTGGTGACGATCACCGGCGCTGGCTTTGGCCCCGAAGCTCCGGCCTGGCGGGAGGCTTTCATCCGCTTGCAGGCGCGTGGCCGTGTGGTGTTCACCGCCGCCGTCGATGGTGCGGTCTATGCAAAGCACGGCACCACGATCGACACGCGGCTGACCGTGATCGACAAACTGCCCGCCGACGATACTGGTATTTTTCCGGCCTCACCGGGCATCGCGCCTGATGTTGCCACGCTGATCGGATGGATCGAGGCGCATGTCCCGCAGCGTTCGCCGGTGTCATTGCCGAAGATTGCGGTGCCCGGTTCAACCGCCGCGCCGAAGACCGTGCGAGGCTATCTGGCCCGCGCGACAGCTGCGCGGCCTGCCGCGGCTCCCGCCAACGATCCCGAGGGCGTCGAACTTGCCTATGAGACCGTGGACTGGACGCCACCGGAAGGCGCTCGCCTGTCCGACGCGATCTATGAGGAATATGCGCTGCAATCGCTACGCATTGCTGGCGCGCAGCCGCATCCGACCAAGCTGGTGCAGTCTGCCGCCATGGCCTCGGTCGCACCGCCGAAGCCGTCCTACCGGCCCATACTGCCCGCTGACATCTGCGCGCGTCTGTCGAACGCCCAGCTCGAAACGGTGATCTATGCCGGGGAAGCCCATGCCGATCATCTCGCCGGCGCATGGACCGTGGATGAGCATTTCGACAATGTGAGCGCCGCGCCCGAGGATGCTGCCGGATCGATCCGCTTCCGCCGCGGCTTCATGCTCGGTGACGGAACCGGCGCTGGCAAGGGCCGCCAGTCCGCCGCCATCATTCTCGACAACTGGCTGCGCGGACGCCGCAAGGCGATCTGGATTTCCAAATCCGACAAGCTGATCGAGGACGCGCAGCGCGACTGGTCGGCGCTGGGCATGGAACGGTTGCTTGTCACGCCTCTGTCACGCTTTCCGCAGGGCGCAAAGATCACGCTGTCGGAAGGCATCCTTTTTACCACCTATGCCACGCTACGCTCCGACGACCGGGGCGAGAAGGTTTCCCGCGTCAAGCAGATCGTCGAATGGTTGGGGTCCGATTTCGATGGAGCCATTATATTCGACGAGAGCCATTCCATGCAGAATGCCGGTGGCGGAAAAGGCGAACGCGGCGATGTCGCCGCCTCGCAGCAGGGACGTGCGGGCCTGCGGCTCCAGCACGCGCTGCCCGATGCCCGCGTGGTTTATGTCTCGGCAACCGGGGCCACCACAGTACACAACCTTGCTTATGCACAGCGCCTCGGTCTCTGGGGCGGTGAGGATTTTCCGTTCCAGACCCGTGCCGAGTTCGTCGAGGCGATCGAAGCCGGTGGCGTGGCGGCCATGGAAGTGCTGGCCCGCGATCTGCGATCTCTCGGCCTCTATACCGCCCGCTCGCTTTCCTATGATGGCGTCGAATATGAACTGATCGAGCACCAGCTCACGGACGAACAGCGGCACATCTACGATTCATATGCTGCCGCCTTCGCCGTGATTCACGGGAACCTGGACGCGGCGATGGAAGCCGCCAATATCACCGGCAGCGAGGGCACGCTGAACCGGCAGGCGAAATCCGCCGCCCGCTCGGCCTTTGAAAGCACCAAGCAGCGCTTCTTCGGCCATCTGCTGACCTCCATGAAAACCCCGACCCTGATCCGGTCCATTGATGCCGATCTGGAAGCGGGCCATGCCGCCGTCATCCAGATCGTCTCGACCGGCGAAGCCCTGATGGAACGCCGGCTGTCCGAAATCCCGACCGAGGAATGGAACGATATTTCCGTCGATGTCACGCCCAGGGAGTATGTCGGCTCGTATTTGCAGCATTCCTTTCCGGTGCAGCTCTATGAGCCGTTCAGCGATGGCGAGGGCAATCTGTCGTCACGCCCTGTCTTCCGCGATGGTCAGCCGGTGGAATGCCGCGAAGCTGTAGCGCGGCGCGACGAGATGCTGGAGCAGCTGGGGTCGCTTCCACCTGTCCCCGGTGCGCTCGACCAGATCGTCCAGCGTTTCGGCACGGATATGGTGGCCGAGGTCACGGGCCGTTCGCGCCGGATCGTGCGCAAGGGCGAAGGAGCATCGGCACGCCTTGCGGTCGAGAACCGTGCGGCTTCTGCCAACCTTGCCGAGACGTCGGCCTTCATGGATGACCAGAAGCGCATTCTGGTCTTCTCGGACGCGGGTGGCACCGGACGCAGCTATCACGCCGAACTCTCGGCGAGAAACCAGCGCCTGCGCGTGCATTATCTGCTGGAACCGGGCTGGAAGGCCGATGCCGCCATTCAGGGGCTTGGGCGCACCAACCGGACCAATCAGGCGCAGCCGCCGCTGTTCCGACCCATCGCCACGGATGTCAAAGCCGAGAAGCGCTTCCTTTCAACCATCGCCCGCCGCCTCGACACGCTGGGCGCGATCACACGCGGCCAGCGCCAGACCGGCGGCCAGGGGCTGTTCCGTCCCGAGGATAATCTGGAATCCGCCTATGCTCGCGATGCGTTGCGCCAGCTCTATCTGCTGATCGTGCGCGGCAAGGTCGAGGGTTGCTCGCTCGAACGGTTTGAATCCGCCACCGGGCTGAAGCTGATGGACAGCAATGGTGTGAAGGACGAACTTCCGCCGATCACCACCTTCCTCAACCGCCTGCTGGCGCTGACCATCGAGTTGCAGGGCATCCTGTTCTCGGCCTTCGAGCAGCTTCTGCAGGCGCGGATCGACGGTGCGATTGCATCCGGCACCTATGATATGGGGCTGGAGACGCTGAAGGCCGAAAGCTTCATCGTCACCGACCGGCAGGTGATCCACACCCATCCGGGCACCGGCGCAGAAACGCGGCTCCTGACGCTCACAGAGCGCAAACGCAATCAGCCGGTCACGCTCGATGCAGCCCTGGCGGAACTGGATGATCCCCGCGCAAGATTGCTCATCAACGAGCGATCGGGACGTGCCGCCGTTCAGATCCCGACCACCAGCGTCATGCTGGATGATGGCGAGATCGAACGGCGCGTACGGCTGATCCGGCCCATGGAGGCGATGAACATTCCGGTTCGGGCGATGAGTGAGACCCATTGGCTTGAGGCCGATCGTTCCGCCTTCACCGTGGCCTGGAAGGCGGAACTGGCCGAGGTGCCGGAGTTCACCGACAGCATCCTGCATATGGTGACAGGGCTGCTTCTGCCAATCTGGAAACGCCTGCCGCAGGACTCCTCCCGCGTCTATCGGCTCCAGACCGACGAGGGCGAACGCATCATCGGTCGCCGGGTATCGCCGGCATGGGCTGCCAATGCCTCGACCAGTGGCGTCACCAGCAACCTGACACCGGATGCCGCCTATGCCGCGCTGATCGAAGGTCGCACGATCCTTGATCTCGCCGAAGGGCTGCAACTGCGCCGCGTCCGGGTCATGGGCGCCAGCCGGATCGAACTGACCGGCTTTACTGACGCAATGCGCGACCGGCTGCGGGCCTATGGCCTCTTCAGCGAGATCATCTCGTGGAAACTGCGCTTCTTCGTGCCGGTCGGCGCGATGGGACCGGAGATCATCGGCAAACTGCTTGACCGCTTCCCGGTCCTGCGCATCGGTGAGAGGGAGGCCGCATAATGGCGCGTCTCAACGCTTCCGAACTGGCGCAGCGTCTCGGCCGACAGGCCGAGGCGGTGTGCCGCCACTATCTGTCGAATGGGCGCAAACAGGGCAATTACTGGCAGGTTGGCGATGTCCGAAACACGGCAGGCCGGTCCATGTTCGTCCGGCTGCACGACAGCGTGAAAGGCATTGCCGGTAAATGGCAGGACTCGGCCACGGGTGAATATGGCGATCTGCTGGACGTGATCCAGGACTCGCTCGGTCTGATCGACTTCGCGGACGTTGCCGAAGAAGCCCGGCGCTTCCTCAGCCTGCCGCATCCTGAACCGCAGCCACCATTCCGTCCGTCCCGAACGCCAGCACCATCCGGATCATCCGAGGCCGCACGTCGCCTCTGGCGCATGACGCAGCCGCTGATCGGCAGTACCGCAGAAGCGTATTTACGCGGACGCGGCATTACGGATTTACGCCAGACCGCAAATCTGCGCTTTCATCCCAACTGTTACTGGCGGCCCGAGGACGATGGCCCGACCGAAGCTTGGCCCGCGATGATCGCCGCCGTCACCGACCTCGATGGCAGGATTACCGGCGCACACCGCACATGGCTGGCACCGGACGGTTCCGGCAAGGCACCCGTCGATCCGCCGAGGAAGGCAATGGGCGACCTGCTCGGACATGCAGTGCGTTTCGGTGATGTGCAGAATGTCATGGCGGCGGGGGAAGGTATCGAAACCATCCTGTCGCTGCGTCAGGCTCTGCCCACCATGCCGATGGTTTCCGCGCTCTCGGCCGGACACCTCGCGGCCATCCTGTTCCCGCCTCACCTGCGCAGGCTCTATATCGTCCGCGACAACGATCCGGCAGGTGACAGCGCCCGTGATAGCCTGGTGGACCGGGCGCACGAGGCCGGGATCGAGGCCATCACGCTCTCGCCCATGATGGGGGACTTCAACGAAGATCTCGCAACTCACGGGCTGGATGCCGTTCGGGCAGAGATCCGGGTGCAAATCGCTCCCGAGGACGTCAGCCGCTTCATGGCTTCAATCGCATAGCCGGCACGGGGCCGTGATCGGGCCGTTCCGATGCTGTCATGCGCACAGGCTGCATCCTGTCATCAGCAGAGGACCGCGCCTTGGCCTTCCGAGAGGGCGATCGGCCCACAAACGCTCCGGTCAGGCAATGGCGGCGCCCGACTGATTTCCGTCGGCGGGCAAGCCCGCCTTTACAGCGCGAAACAAATCAGCCGGGCTTTGCCATCAAGGCCCTCGCCAGAGGCTCGCGCTGCCAGACCGGAGCGCCCGTGGGCTTGTCTCGCCATGAAGGCCGCGACGGTCGCGGTCCAACTGACGGAAGCATCCCATGTACGCGCACGACGATTTCGAACCCGATCACAGCACGTCCCCGACCGGCCACGCCATCGAAGAACTTGAACTCTACGGCTACCGTCCCTCCGAAGACGAGGCCGATCCCCGGATCACACCCGAAGATCACGTCATCCAGGGCGCAGTCTCCGACATCTTCGACGCCCTGATTTCCACCATGGCCGACACCAGCCTCGATTTCGACCTCGACGAGATCCTGTGGTCCACCGTCAACACCTTCCACCGCGCTGTCGAGCGGATCGAGACCAAACTCGACGATAACGAGCAGGCACAGAAGCGTCTTCAGCGTGAACAGGACGGCAGCGAGGTCAAATCCGTCCAGCTCGAAACCCTGATCGGCGCGGGCCAAAGCCTGATCGAGCGCCGCGACAGCATGGAAACCTTCCGCGATACCGCCGCCGACATCTATCTGCGCACCACCGGCACGCCCTGGTCGCAACGCTCCGGCTCACGGGTCAACCATCGCCAGATGACCTCGGCCATGATCGACAGCCGCGACTTCATCGCCGCAAAACGCCGGGCCGACAATGAGGTGCTGCTGCCCGCCGGACCAAAGATCGCCTTCTCGGGCGGTGACACCACCGATCACCGGACGATCTGGGCCAAGCTCGATCAGGTCCACGCCAAGCACCCGGACATGGTCCTGATGCACGGCGGATCGCCCAAGGGCGCGGAACGCATCGCGGCCACCTGGGCCAATAACCGCAAGGTCGCACAGGTCGCCTTCAAGCCCGACTGGACGAAACATGCCAAGGCAGCACCGTTCAAGCGCAACGATCAGATGCTCGCCACGATGCCGATCGGGGTCATCATCTTCCCCGGCACGGGTATTCAGGACAACCTGGCCGACAAGGCCCGCAAGATGGGCATCCCGGTCTATCGCTTCGGGACCGGCAGCGCGTGAGCGCTGCCTTCCCACGTCATCATGAGCATGACGATAGCGCCCGCCGATCATTCCATGTCGCCTGGACAGGCATATTTATGCTATATGTCGCAGCGCGCCGTGGTGGTGGTGGAAGGCGCAACCGTCCAACCTTTTGCACGGAGACACCACCATGATCGTTCTCGGAATCCTCGTTTCCATCGCAGCCATCGGCACCATGTGCTGGCTGCTGTTCAATCTCGCCGTATTCGCCCTGCCGTTCTTTATCGGCCTGAATGCAGGCACCTGGTCCTATGGCACGGGGGCTGGCTGGCTCGGCAGCATCGCTGTCGGTCTTCTCACCGCTGGTCTGACACTGGCAGTCGGTCAGGGCCTGCTCATGCTGGTCCGCCCGATCTGGGCCCGTCTGCTGATTGCTCTGGCCTTCGTCGCTCCGGCGGGGATGGCCGGGTTTTATGCCACGCTTGGTATCGTCAAGCATATGATGCCGTCTGAAAAATGGCAGCTCATCTTCTCGGTGATCGGGGCCATTGCGGTGGGCGTAACAGCGTTCCTGCGCGTTGCGGGCATGGCGGCAGCCGGTCCAGCGGACGGGAACCTTGCACGCACCTGAACCGCAATGATCAGTTGATGGCGACCAGAAGCGAGTGCGGATCATCTTCCATCTTCGTCAGGAAAATGGTGGCAGACAGCGACCAGGCATCGGATCAGCTTGAGGCACAGATGCGGCTGATAGGAGCGCAGAACGGGGAGCACCAGTGTTTGTGGTCTTTCCAGTACCCGGTTGGGGGCAATGCCGGTAGAACAGGCCGGAAAGAGAGATGCGCATGGCCTGAGACGCAGGGCGACCGGCAAGGCCGGTGTTGCCCGTCTGGTCATCGTGATGGGGCCTCAAGATTGCCACGTCTCCGTTCAGCCCCCGTGTCTCGACCGCTCCAAACGGCCTCTTCAATGGCCTGATCTGGCCGAAGAACAGCGCGATGCGCTTCGACCGCTTTAGCGCAACAGCGTCGTCACAACTTTCTTCCCCTGACGGCAGAGCCGCCATTCCGCGCGGAACAAGAAAGTTTCTCCTGTGCTGTCCAGCCCCCAAAGGGGGTGCGCCAGCGTTCGTCTCCGGCCGGTCGATCGCCATAGAGGCCGCAATGGTGCGGGCTCGGAAACGGAAAACGGAGACTTAAAATGGCAACCATCGGCACCTTCAAGAAGACCGGCTCGAACGACTTCACCGGCGAAATCGTCACCCTGAGCGTCAAGGCCAAAGGCGTGCGCATCGTTCCCGACCTGCGCGCCACCGGCGAGAACGCCCCCAGCCACCGGGTTCTGGTCGGCCGCGCCGAAATCGGCGCCGCCTGGTCCAAGCGCTCCAACGAGGGCCGCGACTATCTGGGCCTCAAGCTGGATGATCCGAGCTTCAACGCCCCGATCTACGCCAACCTCTTCGATGACGAAGAAGGCGACACCTTCTCCCTCATCTGGTCCCGCCCCAACGGTCGCCGCGGCGACTGAGGCGCGGAACAAAGGCCCCGACCGGAAGGTCGGGGCCTTTCTCATACCCGCAGGAAAGCCGTCACGCCCACCGCAACCGCTACACCCGGTTCTCCACCCGCACGCCGGGCATGCGGACGAATTCCTTTTACCACGATCAGCCACTCGCTGCGGGCGTGTGCGCCGATCTGCATGTCGTGCGGCCCGCAAGGCGTGCCCGCACGCTCCAACTCGGCGCGGACCTGCGCAAAATGGGCGGCCGCCTTGTTGCCCTGCGGGCCGCGCTCTCGTCTGCGCCGGAACCGCGTAATCGCGCGTTTCCGCCATTCGGCTTCGATCACTGACACGGGAATGTCGTCAGGGTATCTCCCATGTGATGCGCAACAGTGCTAACGAGAGATTCTTTAATGGATTGATCGGGTTAGGCGATCCACTTATCGCGCTAGCCACGCTACCGCAAAACCAATCAATACCGCAGCCTTTTCAAGTCGGGCGTGGCCTTGTGCCGTCCGGCTTTGGGAGGACGCGCCATGCAGAGCATAGATTGGCGTATTCCGGCGGCTTATAAACGCATTAAAGACCTTCCGCCCGCCGGTTTCGCCTGGGAATATCTTCGTCGCAACGAAGACTATCGCCGTGACGTCGAGAGACTCACGCAGAGGAGAGAACCCGCGGGAGAAGAGGTTAACGCCTTTGCTTCCCGCTGGGGGGTGCGATTTCGCACACGACCCCGACGCGCAGCCTGACGGCGCACCGCCTTTCTGGTCGCCGCATTTCAATCCGCAGGCCATTATTCTGTCTCCGGTCGAGCAGAACGATCCGGATGGCGGGCGGCTTGTCGCTCTCGCACATCTCGATGGCCTGATCCTGCGCCGCGCACCGGATGGCTGGCACGCAATCTGGCGTGTCGGTGGGATGGAGCATCAATTCTGGCTGCCACAGGGCGCAATCGATGCAGCAGCTTTCTATGCTGCAATCCTGCCCATGGACGAGTTCATGGAATTACGCGCCCACGCGGCCCGCCGCCTCTGGAGGTGCCTGACAGGCCGCTCTCCGGGGCCGGATATTCGCGCCATGCCAGCGCAGCTTCGGCAATGGCACCTTCTGTCGCTGCGGGCGCTGGACGCACGGCTGCACGGCGAAAGCTATCGCGCCGTTGCCGAAGTCCTGCTCGGCTTCCGTGGCGACAAGGAAGATTTCGAGACTGATCCGCGCAAGAACAAGGCACGTCGTCTTGTTGTCCACGGCATCAGGATGATGCGCGGAGGCTATCGGCTGCTTTTGCATTATCCGGTCAAGCCGATTCCACGATCAAAAGGCGACTGAGGCAATCTCACCGATTCCTGTTTGCCGCAGCCTGTTCCAGTATTTGCCTGTAACCTTCCCGCGACAGCCATTGAGCGCGTTCCAGATGGCTCTGCCAGCATCGCCGGGTGCGCATCTCATCTGATGCCGGATCGCGGTGCAGAACAATTCGCGCCACTTCCTTCCAGTCGGCTTCCTCGGACTTGGCGTCCAGAAGGCGCAGATAGGTCACAAAGTGCTGCTCGTCATAGGCGGTGATGACATGGCCGGATGGAGCCAGATCATCCACATGGGGGTCAAGTTCGACGGGCGCTTTCACGGTCATTCCCCTTCTTTCAGAAGAGTTTCTGCGGTTCGCCCCCGCAATAAAACTCTCTGACTCCTGGTGATCGGGGAGTTAGTAACCGTGTTGAACGGCCCCATGGCCTTTAGCTGGAAAGCCTGTTGCATACGCCACAGGCTCCCCGACCATAGGGTCAAGGAGTGTGGTGCCGTCACGGCCGACACCAACCGTCAACAGGGGTTACTAAGCCCCGGAGCAGTGCGTCTGCCCCATCTGCATCCATAGCCGAACTGCGCGCGGATGTCTTGAGCGAATCCGCATCGGGCTCACTGAGTTGCTGAAATCTCACGTCTTTTCGCGCTGACATAGCCCCTTTCGGGGGTGCCGTCTGCGTATGTACGCAAATGCGGCACGCTACACGCCGCCGATCACTTCCCATGGTTCGCCATAGCGCGCCGCCGTCTCCGGCAGCCGCATCAACCTGACGAACCGGAGGTGATCTCATGGCCGAGCGCCGAAACGCGGACCTGCCACCGCGCATGCTGCGTACTCAGGAAGCTGCACGTTTCCTTGGCATTTCTCTTCGCACGCTGGAAAAACACCGGACCTACGGGACCGGTCCGACCTATCGCAAAATCGGTGGCCGGGTTCTCTACACGGTCGAGGATCTTCAGGCCTGGGCCGACATCGGCGCACGCAAATCCACCAGTGACAAGGACGTCGGCACGGTCTTTCCGGCTCGCCCCCTGACGCCTGAAGAGCGGAGCAAGCTCTGAATGCGGCGCGTCGATCACCCTGACGCCCTGCGACGAGAAGGCGGTAGCGAGCGCAGCCACCTCGATCCCTTCGTGGTCGCAACCGGCGATGCCAGTCCGCGCGACCAGCGCGATCTGATGGAGCGGCCTTTCTTCTCGCTGGCGAAGACGCCGCGCACGAAGCCCATCCTCTACAAGACCGCCGATGTCGAGGTGCAGGTGTTCGGGATGCCCGAACATGGCATGGCGACGATCTGGGATGCCGATGTGCTGATCTGGGCTGCAAGCCAAATCGTTGCCGCCGAAAACAACGGCATCAAGACATCCCGCTTCTTCCGCTTCACGCCCTATCATCTGCTGCGCGCCATCGGCCGCGACACCGGAAACCGCCAATATCTGCTGCTGAAGGCAGCGCTTGCCCGGCTGCAATCCACGGTCGTCGCCACGACGATCCGTAACGGCAAGCATTGGCGCCGCCGCCAGTTCTCCTGGATCAACGAATGGGAAGAGATGACCACGCGCGACGGTCGCGTTGAGGGCATGGAGTTTGTCCTGCCCGAGTGGTTCTACAACAGTGTCCTTGACCGTTCGCTGGTCCTGACCATCGACCCGGATTATTTCCGGCTGACCGGTGGTATCGAGCGCTGGCTCTACCGTGTTGCCCGCAAACACGCCGGACATCAGCCGCATGGCTGGCTGTTCGAGGTTGCGCACCTTTACCAGAAATCCGGCAGCATGGCCCGACCATCGGACTTTGCACTGGACTTGCGCCGCATTGCTGCCCGCCAGCCGCTGCCCGGCTACCAGCTTAAGATCCTGCGCGAGGATCGCCGCGAACTGCTGCGAATCCGCCCTGAAAATCTATCCACAGTGCCTGTGGATAACATTGTGGATGCCGTCGGTACATCAGGCGCAAAGGGTATCGGTACATCAGGCGCAGCACTATCGGCACATCAGGCGCACGAGCCCCAGTTAAGCCTCTGGAACGAAAAGAAGAATCCGACTGCTAACTTAGAATCTAACATAGAATCTAACTTTTCTTCTTTGACGCGCGCGCATGAAAGGCACGGTGCCAGTGCCACTTCCCGCCGACCTGGGCGGGGTACGCCATGATCGTCGCGCTCCTCAATCAGAAAGGCGGCGTGGGCAAGACCACGCTGGCGCTGCATCTTGCCGGAGCCTGGGCTGCGCAAGGCAAGCGGGTCATCCTGATCGACGCCGACCCGCAAGGCTCCGCACTGGACTGGTCAGAGCGGCGCAGCCATGAAGGGCTGCCAAGGCTGTTCACCGTCATCGGCCTTGCCCGCGATACCCTGCATAGGGAAGCGCCGGAACTGGCGCGTGACGCCGATCATATCGTCATTGATGGTCCGCCCCGTGTCGCTGGTCTGATGCGCTCAGCACTGCTTGCAGCCGACCTGGTGCTGATCCCGGTGCAGCCATCCCCCTTTGACGGCTGGGCCTCGGCCGAGATGCTGGCGCTTCTGAACGAAGCGCGCATCTATCGACCGGAGCTGTCCGCCCGCTTTCTGCTGAACCGATGCGGTGCGCGCACGATCATCACCCGCGAAACGGCCGAGACACTGGCTGACCATGATCCGCCCTTGCTGGCCACGACGGTTGGCCAGCGTGTCGCCTTCGCCGAAGCCGCACAGACCGGACGACTGGTCTCCGAGACTGATGGCGGCGAACGGGCCGCACAGGAGGTCACAGCGCTGGCGGCCGAAATCGATGGCCTCGGTATCGGGAGGATCGTGCCATGACACGTCCGCCTGTCAAATCCGGCTTCGCATCACGTCCGGGCAATCCCGATAGCTGGGTCAGAGCCGCCGATGCGCCGCCAACCGGCAAGACGGCGACGGAGGCGTTTACCGCCCGCCTGACCATCGACATCACGCCCGAACTGCGCGGGCGCATCAAGGTTGCCGCTTTCCGGCGTGGCGTCACCGTCGCCGTGATGCTGCGCGAGCTGCTGGTCCGCGAGTTTCCACCCATCGAAGGAGATCAGCCATGACCGGCAAAACCGTGCGCGCTGCGCATGAACATCCGCAGGCGGACGGGCCTGCACCGTTCACCACATTGGTCGAACTGACCTTCCAGAAGAAGAAGGTCGAGCGGTGGATACGCTTCGGCCGCAAGAGCTTTGAGCAGATCATCGACCGCCGCCGCAGTCTGATCGGTTTTGCGCCCGAAAGCATCTTCGCACTCAATCGCTGGGCTTCCAACGATTACGGCACCATCGTCTCGCGGCTCGACATCCTGCGCGCTGTCGGGCGTGGCGAACCGTACCAGACCGTGCCCTTCGTTCGTCCTGGCGGCGAGATCCTGCTGCGTATCGATGGCTGGCGACAAGTCCAGCGGGTGTTGGCCCTGATCGATGCCGTGGACGCGCTAGGCGTCGATCCGGCCGATGTTGCGCCGGAGCATTGGCGGCACGTCCACAACCGTTTGAGTGCTGGTCAGGAACCCAATCCCTACACCCCGGAGCGCCATGCCGCATGGGTCAGCCGCCGGAGGATCGCACCATGAGCCGTCGTCATATCCTTGCCGTGTCCATGCTGGCCGTCGGCACGCTTGTCGTCACGGCGGTTGCCGATCTGCCAACCCGGCTGATCTGGAATGCGACTGCCAGCGCGCCCATCGGCTTCTACACAGTTGCTCCCGCCGATGCGCTCGAAGTGCCCGAACTGGTCGCCATCATGCCGTCTGAGCCGCTGGAGCGGTTCATGGTCGATCGCGGCTATATCGGACGCGGCGTGCCGCTGCTGAAGCGTGTCCTCGGCCTGCCGGGACAGCGCGTTTGCCGCAACGGTGCGACCATTACCGTCGATCATGTCGAGATGGGGGACGCGCTGGAGCGCGACCGCATGGGCCGCGATCTGCCGGTCTGGCAGGGCTGCCGCATTATCGGCGACGGTGAACTCTTCCTCATGAATTGGGACATCCGGGACAGCCTCGATGGCCGTTACTTCGGACCTGTTCCCGCCAGTTCCGTCATCGGCCGGGCGCTGCCGCTCTGGACCGATGGGGAAGGTGATGGCCGCTACGAATGGCGGGCGGCCACGCATTGAACCCACGCCGAAACCTCGACGACAGGAGATTTTTCATGCCACAGATCGGATTGTTCACGCGCGATGAAACGGGCTTTTCCGGGCGCGTTCACACGCTCACGCTCTTCCGTGAGCTTACCATCATGCCAGCCGAGCATTCGGACGCCGAAAACGCGCCGGACTACCGTGTCCATCACGGAGCTGATGACGGCCCCGAGGTCGGCGCTGCATGGAAACGCACCGGCGAAAAGGCTGGCGAATATCTCTCGGTGCTGCTCGACGATCCCGCCTTGCCGCAGCCGATCCGCGCCAACCTGTTCCGCGACGACGATGCAGGCTCGTCATGGTCGCTGCACTGGAGCCGCCCGCGGCCCCGCGAAGATCGGGACTGAGATCATGCGATCCCGCGCCCTTCTTCTCTTCACGGCCCTTCTGTCGGCTGGCAGCGGATTGACGCCAGCGCTTGCGCAGGTCACGCAGCAACCCGCGCCTGTCACTGCGCATCCCCATGCTGCTTTCATTGCCGAGGCGTCACAGCGTTTCGGCATTCCAGAGCACTGGATTCGGGCCGTGCTGCGTGTGGAAAGCGCGGGCGATGTGCGCGCCATCTCATCGGCGGGTGCAATGGGACTGATGCAGGTCATGCCCGATACCTGGGTGGGCCTGCGCAGCCGCCATGGCCTCGGACGCGATCCTTACGATCCGCGCGACAACATCCTCGCAGGTACGGCGTATCTGCGCGAGATGTGGGACCGGTATGGCAATGTCGCGGCCATGCTTGCCGCCTACAATGCCGGTCCCGGTCGCTATGATGAGCATCTGGCGACAGGTCGCACTTTGCCCGCAGAAACACGCGCCTATGTCGCCACGCTCGCACCTGTTCTTGGGCTTGCGACTGCGCCTGATGTGCCGACGATCGCGCCGCCGCCACCGCCAGATTGGCGCGAAGCTCCGCTTTTCGTGGCGCAATCCAGCGGCAATTCGGTTGCAGCCAATCAGCCGTCGAACGACGTCCGCGCAACCGTTCCTATGCGCGTTTCCGTCGATCAGGAGCCGCAGGACGGCGGCATATTCGTGGCCCGTGCGAGCAATGGAGATGCGCCATGACCATGACGTCTCCACGCGCTTTCGGTCCGCTTCCGGTGTGCAGTCAGGCAAGGGGTCGCCTGGCTGCATTCCCGGCAGGAAGGGCAAAAAGGGCAGGGAAGGCGGAGGGCAAGATAAAGGAAACCGGCACCCTGTCGGGCCGGTTTCTGGGCAAACCCTTGTCTGCACACTGTTTTGGGGCGCGGCGCACGGCACCCTGCTTTTGGGTCTCGCGTGCCGCGATATGGCGCAAAGCCTTGGCTTTGCTGGATTTTGACCGGCACTATAGCCGAATATCTGCCGTTTGCGTGCTTAAACGGCATGGGATGCGCTCATGAGTGCCGAGGACGAGAACCGCTTTCGCCCCAGGTCAGGTCGGATCAAATCCGACGCGCCGAAGGTGGGCAAGGCGAAGAGCTTTCTGACGCAGGCGAAGAAGCTGGCGCGTCAGCATAGCAACGGCCCCGGCAGATCATCATCATTCGCATCACGGACGTCCTCGTCGCCTTCATCTGGTTCGGCCGGAAAGAGCGGGAAGGCATCGCGGACTGGCAAAGGTCCGGGCGTCAAGCGTGGCCGCGGCGCGGCCTTTGTCCGCGCACGCGCCCTGTCGGGCGGCTGGCGGCACAGTGCGGCCGGCGTGCGCCGCGTCGTCGTCAAAACCCGGTACGTTCAGAACGCGGGGAAGAATGGCAAAGGGGCTGCTCATCTGCGCTATATCCAGCGCGATGGAACCTCGCGTGATGGCGAACGTGGCCAGCTCTATTCCGCCACCGACGATCGCGCTGATGGAGATGCGTTCCTTGACCGAGGCAAGGATGATCGCCACCAGTTCCGCTTTATCGTTTCGCCCGAAGATGCCGCCGATCTTACCGATCTCACCGAGCACACCCGCGATCTGATGAGCCGCATCGAGGCTGACCTTGGCACGAAACTCGACTGGGTGGCGGTCAATCACCACAATACCGGCCACCCCCATGTCCATGTCATCGTTCGGGGCAAGGACGATCTAGGCGAGAACCTGGTCATCAATGGCGATTATCTCGCCAATGGCATTCGTGAGCGGGCGAGCGAACTGACCACGCTGGAACTGGGCCCAGTGACCGAGATCGAGCAGAGCCGCAAGCTGTCTGCCGAAATCGATCAGGACCGCTTTACGCGCATCGACAGCACCATGACCGAGGAG
Source organism: Sphingobium sp. CFD-1 (assembly GCF_024611115.1). Taxonomy (NCBI): domain Bacteria; kingdom Pseudomonadati; phylum Pseudomonadota; class Alphaproteobacteria; order Sphingomonadales; family Sphingobiaceae; genus Sphingobium; species Sphingobium sp. CFD-1. Next base: position 3,624,378 of record NZ_CP084398.1, read on the forward strand.
GCCGACGAACGGTTCCTTGATCTGCGCCATGAACCGGCCGATGCACGCCGCCAGTTCAACCGCACGCTTCGCCTGCGCCGTCTCGCCAAACTGGAAAAGATGGGGCTCGCCACCGAACACGCGCCGGGCGTCTGGGAGCTCGGCGCGAAGATGGAACCGGCGCTGCGTGAACTTGGTGAACGCGGCGACATCATCCGCAACATGCACAAGGCGCTGAAGGCCGATGGGCAGGACCGTGATCCAATGACCTTCCAGCTTCACGATGCAGCACCCGCGGCGCCCATCACCGGACGCGTCGTGGACAAATATCTCACCGACGAGATGGGCGAGAACCTGACGCTCGTGGTGGACGGCATCGACGGGCGAACACACCATCTTCCCGGCATTGATCCGGCCCGCGTCGAAGATGCCCGGATCGGCAGCATCGTCGAAGTTGGCCCCGCCGATACGGCGCAGCGGCCGTCCGATCACACCATCGCTGCGATCTCGGAGAATGGTATTTACCGACCGAGCCGCCACCTCGAACAGGCGAAGTTCGAGGGACGTGTACCGGGCGGGGATTACGAGGGCTATGTAGATGCCCATGTCCGGCGACTGGAGGCGCTGCGCCGCGCCGGGATCGCTGAGCGGATCGACGCTGACCAGTGGCGCATCCCCGATGACTTCGAGAGTCGCGCCACCGCCTATGATGCCGGTCGCAACCGGCAGGCCAGCATTCGTGTCGTCTCTACCTTCGATCTGGAAAAGCAGATCGGCGCTGATGGTGCGACCTGGCTGGACCGGCGACTGGTTACGCCGGACGCTTCGGATATTACCCCGGCCGGGTTCGGTCAGCAGGTGCGCGAGGCTATGGACCAGCGGCGAGAGCATCATATTGCACAGGGCGATGCCACACGGCAGCAGAATGGACGCATCCTCTATCGGCGCAACCTGCTCGCCAATCTGCGCGAACGGGAAGTGGCCCGCGTCGGTGCGGAAATGGCCGGGAGCAAGGGCTTGCCGTTTCGTGCGGCTACCGATGGCGAGACCGTCAGCGGCAAGTTCACCGGGACCGCACATATATCGAGCGGCAAGTTCGCCATTATCGAAAAGAGTCACGAGTTCACTCTCGTCCCATGGCGGCCAGTAATCGACCGCCAGATCGGCCGCGAGGTTGCGGGCATCGTGCAGGGCGGATCGGTTTCGTGGCAGCTTGGGAGGCAGCGGGCATTGGGGTTGTAGTCACTGCTAGCCGGGCGCCATCATCGCGAAGACCAGCAGCAACCGGCCCGATCTTAACATGCTCAACTACGCCATTCGCTGAAGGGAATGTCGTGCAGGAAGATAAGGTGATTTTCTGAGCAGGAGTAGCCGTTGGGGTATTCACCGCGACGGCGTGGAGAGCCCTTATACTTAAAACCCGTCACGAAAATCCCGTCTCCCCTCTCGCTACTTTTGCTGCGGAACACTCAGTCCGAAAGGCGCCATTTGCATCATTCAGGGCGAGGTAGCGCACAAAACAAATTGGGCTTGAAACCTTACAAACATGTTTGTATCGTTATGGCTATTCAAACAGGATGGCTAACCCATGACCACCTCGCATTCGAACAGGTGGGTGCTGCTTGTGACCGTCGCCGCCGGTCTGCTGCTGATCACCCTCGATAACTCGGTTCTCTATACGGCGCTGCCGACGCTGACACGCGAACTCGGCGCCTCGCAGACGCAGGGGCTGTGGATCATCAACGCCTATCCGCTGGTGATGGCGGGCCTGCTGCTCGGCACAGGGACACTGGGCGACCGCATCGGCCATCGGCAGATGTTCCTGATTGGCCTGGTGCTGTTCGGCATCGCTTCGCTGGTCGCGGCCTTCTCGCCGTCGGCCAACATCCTGATTGCGGCCCGGGCGTTTCTTGCCGTCGGCGCGGCGGCGATGATGCCGGCGACGCTGGCCTTGATCCGGGTGACCTTCCTCGATGAGCGCGAGCGCAACATCGCCATTGCGATCTGGGGATCGCTGTCGGTCGTCGGCAGCGCGCTCGGCCCGATCGTCGGCGGCTTCCTGCTGGAGCATTTCTGGTGGGGATCGGTGTTCCTGATCAACGTGCCGGTGGTCATCGTTGCGTTCCTCTCGACACTGGTCGTCGCGCCGAAGGGTGAGACCGACCATAGCAAGCCATGGGACCTGGTCTCCTCGCTGCAAGCGCTCGTGGCATTGTCGGCGCTGGTGATCGCGATCAAGGAATCGGCGCATGTCGGTCAATCCTGGCTGGTGCCGGCCGGTGCGTTTGTCGTGGCCGTGGTGGCGAGCATCCTCTTCGTGCGCCGCCAGTCGCGCCTGACCTTCCCGCTGCTCGACTTCTCGATCTTCCGCAACGCCGCCTTCTCGTCGGGCGTGATGGCGGCGGCCTTCGCCATGTTCGCGATCGGCGGCATTGAGCTCGTCACCACGCAGCGCTTCCAGCTCGTTGCCGGTTTCTCGCCGCTCGAGGCGGGGCTGCTGGTTTCGGCGGCTGCGCTCGGCTCGCTGCCGACCGCGATGCTCGGCGGTGCGTTTCTGCACAAGATCGGCCTGCGCATTCTGATCGCGGGTGGTCTTGCCGCCGCATCGCTGGCTGTCGTGCTGGCGACCTGGGGCGTCACCCATGGCCTTGGCTGGCTGATCGCCGGCATGGTGTTGAGCGGGGCCGGCGTGGGCGCGGCCATGTCGGTGGCTTCGACCGCCATTGTCGGGAATGCGCCTGTGCATCGTGCGGGCATGGCCTCGTCGGTCGAGGAGGTGTCCTACGAGTTCGGGAGCCTGCTGGCCGTGGCCTTCCTCGGCAGCCTGCTGTCGGCGATCTACACGGCTTCGGTCATGCTTCCGGCGGGAGCGCCAGAGGCGATGCGTGACAGCATGGGCGGCGCGCTCGCGCTGGCTGCGCAAGCCGGAGCCGATGGTCAGGCGATCATCGATGCGGCGAGCCAGGCCTTCGATCGCGGCTATCTGTCCGTGATGTATGTGGTCGCGGCGGTGCTGGCAGTGGGCGCGGTCATCACCGCCGTGCTGCTGCGCAACTACGGTCCGGGTTCGCAATCCTCGATCTATTCCTCGCACTGAGAGGAATGATCCGATGCGAACGAGCAAGCGCACGCAGATCCTCGATGCGGTCGTCGCCATCATCCAGCGTGACGGCGTCACCGCCGTCACCTTCGATGCTGTTGCGGAAGAGGCGAAGCTGACGCGGGGCGGGCTGATCTACCACTTCCCGTCGCGGGAAGAGCTGATCTTTTCGACCCACAAGCATCTGGCCGAAGGCTGGGAAAAGGCGATGGCGAAGGCGGCGGGCAAGAAAGCCGCCGCCGCAACGCCGGCGCAGCGATACGCGGCCTATGTGCAGACCTGCGCGCAGGCCGCCGATCGGGCGGAACTCCTGCTGATGCTTGAAAGCGCGGGCGAGGCCCGGCTCGGCGAACTCTGGCAGGATGTGATCGACCGCTGGGCGCCGCCTGTTCCCGAGACCGAAGACGAAGCTGCGCTGTCGCGGTTCATCGCGCGTCTGGCGGCCGACGGTCTGTGGGCGCATGAGGCGCTGTCATCGCGGCCGCTTCCCAAAAAACTCAAGGACCGCATCTGCCGCCGCCTCGTGGCGATGGCCGAGCAGGAATCGAACCCCGTCGAAGGAGAGTGATGCAATGACCGACCGCGCCCACAAGCCGCTTACGGCAGTCGTCTTCGGGCTGGGCGTCACCGGACGCAAGATCGTCGAAATCCTTCTGGACCGGGAGGTCCGGATCGTCGCGGCGGTCGATGCCTTCCAGTTCCACGGTCTGGACGTCGGCGCCGTGCTTGGCCGGCCCGATATCGGTGTGAGCGTCCTGCCCGATGCTGAAGCGGCGTTTGCTGGCAGGGCGGCGGATATCGCGATCGTCTCCACCCAGAACGGCATCAGGGACATCTACCCGACGGTGAAGCTGTGCCTTGAGAACGATACCGACGTCATCACCATCGCCGGGGATGCCTACTTTCCGTGGGTCGACCAGGCGTCGAGCGAGGCGCGCGCCTTGCACGACCTCGCCGTGGCGCGGGGCAAAACGATATTGGGGACCGGCGTCCAGGATGTGTTCTGGGATAATATGCCGGTGCTGCTGTCCGGTGCGGCCGAGAGCGTCACAGGCATTCATGGCCGAAGCGTCGCGCTCGTTGACAGTTATGGCGACTGGATCGCCGAGGGCCTGTGCATCGGCAAAGCGCCGGAAGAACTCGACCCGGGCTTTGCATCGCCCTTCGCCGGGGTCTTCATCGGGCCTCTGCACGACATGGCCGACAGGTTCGGTCTGACCGTCATCGACGCCGTCACGACTGTGGAGCCTGTCATCGCGCGCAAGGCCTTCCGGTCGGAAGAAGCCGGGATCGAGGTCAGTGCGGGGCATCTTTCGGGTCTCGATACCTGCCTGCGCCTCATCACAGTGGAAGGCGTGACGCTTTCGGCCCGTTTCATCAGCAAGCTGCGCGAAGACGGCGATTCAAATCACGCGACATGGGACATCGAGGGTAGCCCGGGCCTGAGCGTCTTCATGCAGGACCGGCACGATATCGTCACCACCAGCGCGACCGTGGTGAACCGCATCCCCGATGTCATCAACGCCGCACCGGGCTTCACCACTGTGTCAGCGCTTCCCGCGCCGGTGTTCCGGTTCCGGCCTCTCGGGGCCTATGCGCGCGAAGGTGGGCCGTCAGATGCGGCAATCTCTGAATAGGACGAGGCGAGGCCTCAAGGACAAGGAAGATGGAACGAAGCAAGCGACCGGACGAGAAGCAGCGCAAGCAGGAAGGCATACCGCTGGCCTTGAATTGGGCTGGCTGTGGCTTGGTTCTGCTGGCTTTCGCCCAACTGTTCAAATGGCGAACCAGTGGCTTCGACGGCTTCTATCCGGTCCTTGTCGCCTTCGGCTGCCTGATGATTGCGATCGGCGCGGTCATCTGGTGGCGCAGCAGGAAACGATGAACAGCCCTCAACGGACGAGGACGCCAACAATAACGGGGTAGGAATGACGGATAGTGAACTTGAACTGAAGGTGCTTCGGCTCCCGATCATCACAGGCGTAATCGTGTCAGCGCTGGCGTTGATCGCAGCGCCGCTGACCGGCTCACAGGCGATCCTGCTCGATGGATTCTTCGGGCTGATCTATCTCGTTACCGGGGTTTTTACCTATAGCGTCGGACGGCTCGTGCATCAGGGCGCGAGCCGGCGGTTCCCGTTCGGCTATGCGCCGCTCGAACCCCTGGTCAACCTGATCAAGAGCCTGCTGATCGCCGGCGTCTCCATGTTGTCGGTCTGGTATGCGGCCTCGAACCTCTTTGCCGGCGGCACGGACATCGAGTTCGGCGGCGCGGTCCTGTTCGCGTTTCTCTCGGCCTCGATCACCATCGGCATGGCGGCCTATGTCTGGATCCGTTATCGCCACGTCGACAGCCCATTGGTCCAGGGCGACCTGGCCGCGCGCATGATCGACGCCTTGACCGCCCTCGGCGCGTTGCTGGCGTTCCTGGTCGCCTATGGGCTTCACGCGAATGGCTATCAGGCCGCGGCCCGCTACGTCGACCCGGTGCTGACGCTGGCGCTGGTCGTTCTGACGGTCGGCATTCCGTATTCGCTCGGCAAGGGCGCCCTGTCGGAACTCATCTATGTTTCGCCGCCGGCGGCCGAGGTCGAGCCGCTGGAGGGCAAGGTTCGCGCCGTTCTTGCCGATCTGCCGCTGACTGCCCTGGACATCCGCACGGTCCGGATCGGCCGAACCTGGGAGATCATGGCGCAGGCGCAACTCAGACCCGATATCGATCTGGATGCCCACGCGGCGGACGATTACCGGGAGAAGCTGGCCGGGCAGTTCGCGCATGAGCGGCAGGCGGTCCGGGCGGTTCTCATCTTCACCTATCTGCCGACAGAGCCGCTAACCTGAGGGAGACGGCAATGGCCCCAACGACCCAATTTAAGAACAGGATTTCGAGACAAACATGCGACTTCAACTATTCCGCGGCATTGCCGTCATCGAAGGTATCACCACGCTCATCTTGTTCCTAATCGCAATGCCGCTCAAATATCTCGCCGGGAACGAAGCGATCATGCCGCTTGCCGGCTGGGGGCATGGCTATGCTTTCCTTGCCTATATGCTCTTCCTCGTGCCGGGCATGTGGGGAAAGGGCTTCACCGCGTGGGAGTGGACGCGAACTTTCCTCGCATCGCTGATCCCGTTCGGTACCTTCCTCAATGACCCCATGCTGAAGCGCAAAGCGCTCTCGGCACATGCGTGATCGCTGATGGGGTTTCCCGCCCATCATACTACCGGCACTGATGCCGCTGCGCCAGCCATCGGTCCGGGGCTGGTCGCGCGGGTGATGCGAGCAGTTCCAGCCGGACCGCTGGTCAACGCCGTCCATGTCTCGGTCATCAATATCGGTCGCGCATTCGGCGCTTGGGCAGGAGGTCTCGGGATTCAAGCCGGATATGGGCTTATCTCTCCTCTCTGGATCGGTCTCGTTCTGGCTATAGCGGGCATTCTCAGTCTCGCGCCACCCGCAGCGAGGCAGTTTGAAACAGTAAAGAGGTAGGAATGCGGAGGCGTCAGCAACGATATCGGCCACCGGATGCCCCGCTGACGCTTTCCAGCGTACGCATACCGATGGTAGCCCTCGTCCAAGCCCTCGCTGTCGCGGAATATCTCAGCTTCCATCGTGCGGCGCAGGCGCTCGGGACCAGTCAATCGAGTGTGAGCGCGCGGATCAAGGCGCTGGAGGCTGAACTCGGCGTCATCCTCTTCGACCGCAACACGCGCGGCGTCCGCCTGACCGAAGCCGGACGCCGCTTCGTCGATCAGGTCGATGACGCCATGGGCATCTTGGACCGGGCAATCAAGACCGCCGGGATGCCGGCACGTGGCGAGGAAGGCGAGCTTCACATCGGACTCCATGCCCTGACGCAAGGCTGTTTCCTAGACCAGCTGCTAGGGCGGTTCCGCAGCGAGCATCCGTGCGTCCGCCTGCGCATCACCGAAGGAACGGCGCGAGACGCGCAACTCATGATCCGCGAAGGCCGGCTCGATACCGCCTTTATGGCCTGCACTCACGAAATCCCCGACCTGCATTCCCGTGTAGTCTGGCGAGACTACCTCATGGCGGCGCTGCCAGTCGGTCATCACTTAGCGACACAAGCCGATGTCGAATGGCGACAGCTTTCGGCGGAAATCTTCCTTGTCCGTTATGGTGGCACCGGCCCGCAGGTCCATGATCTGATCGTGACGCGCGCAGCCGGGAAGTGGCCGGTGCCGACAATACTCCGCTTCGATGTCGGTCGCAGCGCGCTGCTCTCCATGGTCGCTGCCGGAAACGGTATTTCGCTCTTCGTCGCGGACGGTGCGACATCCAGCATGGCGAATGTTGCTTTCCTGCCGATCCGCGATGAGCCCGAAACTATCCCGTTTTCGGCCGTTTGGTCGCCCCGAAACCGAAACCCTACACTTTTGAGCCTGCTCACCCTAGCAACGGAAATGGGCCGCTTACGCCCGAAATCTGATTCGCGATAGCCCACTGTTAACGGTGCCGGAATAGTGCCGCCGTCACCCATCCGATTTGCCGCCGATTGTATTCTGCAGGCCGACGGCCACACCTTTGCTATTGCACCACGCGAAAACGACCATTCTCTGATCGGCTCCGTCTCTCTTGCCGATTGGAGCCTGTATGCGTGGAGGCCGAATACTCTGGGGCCAGATCATTGTCGTGCTCACCATCGTCGTGGTGATGGTCTGGGCTGCAACGCAATGGGTGGCTTTCCGGCTCGGCTTCCAGCCCCAGCTCGGCAACCCTTGGTTCGATATTGCCGGATGGCCATTCTATTATCCACCTGCCTTCTTCTGGTGGTGGTTTTCCTATGACGCCTATGCGCCCGGCATCTTTACCGAAGGCGCGTTCATCGCCACGGCAGGCGCGGTTCTTGCCATAGCTGCCGCTTTCCTCATGTCGATCATCCGGGCACGGGAAGCCCGCAATGTCGCCACCTATGGTTCGGCGCGATGGGCCGAGGACAAGGAAATCCATGCTGCCGGCCTGCTTGGTCCAGATGGCGTCGTGCTGGGGCAGCACCGCAAGGATTATCTGCGTCATGACGGCCCCGAGCATGTGCTGTGTTTTGCGCCAACCCGATCAGGCAAGGGCGTGGGCCTAGTCGTGCCGACGCTGCTGACCTGGCCAGGCAGTTGCATCGTCCATGATATCAAGGGCGAGAACTGGAACCTGACAGCGGGCTTCCGGTCAAGGCATGGTCGTGTCCTGCTGTTCGATCCGACCAATGTGCAGTCGGCAGCTTACAATCCGCTTCTGGAAGTAAGGCAGGGTGAATGGGAAGTCCGCGATGTCCAGAACATCGCGGACATCCTGGTTGATCCCGAAGGTTCGCTCGACAAGCGCAACCATTGGGAAAAAACCAGCCACAGCCTGCTCGTCGGCGCGATCCTGCATGTTCTCTATGCCGAGAAGGAAAAGACACTGGCGGGCGTCGCCAATTTCCTGTCCGATCCTCGCCGTCCCGTCGAGGCGACCTTACGCGCGATGATGGACACGCCGCATCTGGGCGAAGCCGGTGTGCATCCCGTCATTGCCTCGTCTGCGCGGGAGCTTTTGAACAAATCAGAGAACGAACGGTCTGGGGTGCTGTCCACTGCTATGTCGTTTCTCGGTCTTTACCGAGACCCGGTTGTGGCCCGCGTGACTCAACGCTGCGACTGGCGCATCGCCGATCTGGTCGGTGAGAAGGAACCGGTCAGCCTCTATCTCGTCGTGCCACCCTCGGACATCAACCGCACCAAGCCGCTGATCCGCCTCATCCTCAATCAGGTCGGGCGGCGGCTTACCGAGGAACTGGAAACCTCCGGCAAGCGGCATCGCCTCCTGTTGATGCTCGATGAGTTTCCGGCACTGGGGCGGCTGGATTTCTTTGAATCGGCGTTGGCCTTTATGGCCGGCTACGGCCTGAAAGCGTTCCTGATCGCCCAATCGCTCAACCAGATCGAGCGCGCCTATGGGCAAAACAACGCCATTCTCGATAATTGCCATGTGCGCGTGGCCTTTGCGGCCAACGATGAACGCACCGCCAAACGGATCAGTGATGCGCTCGGCACGGCTACGGAAATGCGCGATTCCACCAACTATGCCGGCCATCGCCTCGCGCCATGGCTGGGGCATCTCATGGTGTCGCGGCAGGAAACGGCGCGGCCATTGCTGACGCCCGGCGAAATCATGCAGCTTCCGCCCACCGACGAGATCGTCATGGTGGCGGGGGTGCCGCCGATCCGTGCTGCCAAGGCACGCTACTATGCTGATGCGCGGTTTCAGGAGAGGGTGATGTCACCGCCCGATCTGCGCAAGCAGCTGGTGAAAATCACCACATCGGCGCCAGATGACTGGACGAGCCGCATTGTCGCGGCTGCGAGCGGCAATGGACCCGCCTCAGATACATCCGATGACGATCCGGCCAATGCCGGTATCCGTCGTGAACCGGAACTGCCGGAGCATGAGGAAATCATCCCGCCACCTCCGCCACCATCGCAGGAGTTCGATTTTCTTGATGATGAGCCAGATGTCGATGCCGCCAAGGCCCGTGCCATGCGCCAACGGATGCGCATGGTCGCGCGGCAGGCGTCGCTTGACCCAAATGACGGCATCGAGCTGTGAGAACGGAGACAGGCATGACGACGCGCACCCGCATGAATGTCTATTTCGATCCCGCTCTGCTGAAACAGGTGGAAGCGCTGGCCTTGCGCCGAAATGTCTCGAAATCCGCCGTGATCGAGGCTGCTGTGGCATCCTTCATGTCAGGCGATACGACTGAACGGCTGGAAGCCGCCATGTCGCGCCGCCTGGACAAGCTTGGCCGTCAGTTCGACATGCTGGACGAGGATATTGCCGTGCTGGGCGAAACCCTCTCGCTATTTGTACAATTCTGGCTGACCCTCACGCCGCCGCTGCCGGACAGTGCAAAACAATCTGCGCGCATCAAAGGAAACGAGCGTTTCGAGGGATTCATGCAGTCCCTTGGTAAGCGCCTCGCCAACGGTGACAGGTTTCTCAAAGAAATATCGCACGACATGGCTGCGCTACACGACACCTCGCCGGGGGGTAAAACCGAAGGTGACGGCGATGGGATCTAGGATTGCAACCCGTCCTATTCACCGCCAGGCTCCGCCGATGGCCGCACGCGCGTAAACATCTGTTGAAACAGCCCAAAATCAGGTTCTTTTAATCGACCCCGATCCGGGGTCCGTCTTTTGCGCGCCCCGTCATGAACGGGGCCGCCATGACTGCATCACATCAAAAACCGGAAACGATTGCCCGTGGCGCGCGGATGCTGCGCACTGCGCTTGGGGCATCCATCGCCCGGTTTCTGGAAGATCCCGGTGTGGTCGAGGTGATGCTGAACCCGGATGGTCGTATCTGGGTGGATCGGCTTTCCGAAGGGTTGGCCGATACGGGGGAGAGGCTGTCCGCTGCCGATGGCGAGCGGATTGTGCGTCTCGTCGCCCATCATGTTGGCGCGGAGGTTCACGCCCGCGCACCCCGCGTCTCAGCAGAGCTGCCCGAAACCGGCGAACGGTTCGAGGGTCTATTGCCGCCCGTTGTCGCGGCACCCGCCTTTGCCATCCGCAAACCCGCCGTCGCGGTGTTCACGCTCGACGATTATGTGGCTGCCGGGATCATGACCGGTCTTCAGGCCGAAGTGCTGCGCCTGAACGTCGCCACGCGCGCCAACATCCTCGTCGCAGGCGGCACCTCCACCGGCAAAACCACGTTGACCAATGCGCTGCTGGCCGAGGTGGCGAAGACCTCGGATCGCGTCGTCATCATTGAAGACACGCGCGAGCTGCAATGCGCCGCGCCCAATCTCGTGGCCATGCGGACCAAGGATGGCGTGGCGACGCTCTCCGATCTGGTCCGTTCATCCCTGCGCCTTCGCCCTGATCGCATTCCGGTCGGTGAGGTCCGCGGTTCCGAAGCCCTCGATCTGCTCAAAGCCTGGGGCACAGGTCATCCCGGAGGCATCGGCACCATCCATGCCGGTTCTGGCATCGGTGCGCTGCGCCGCCTCGAACAGCTCATTCAGGAAGCCGTCGTCACGGTTCCGCGCGCGCTGATCGCCGAGACCATCGACCTTGTTGCTGTCCTTGCCGGGCGCGGATCGTCGCGACGGCTGGTCGAACTCGCCCGCGTCGATGGGCTGGGACCGGACGGCGATTACGCCATCACCCCTGCAACCACCTCAAAAGGAGACCCTTCATGATCCGCACGATTTCGCGCGGCTGCCGCATCATGGCAACCGCCGCCGCCGCTGTTTCCATCAGCCTGATGCTGGCGCCCGCCGCACACGCCTCCGGCTCCTCCATGCCGTGGGAGGCGCCGCTTCAGAGCATCCTTCAGTCGATCGAAGGGCCGGTCGCCAAGATCATTGCGGTAATCGTCATCATCGCCACCGGCCTGGCGCTGGCCTTCGGCGATACCTCGGGCGGTTTCCGCCGCCTGATCCAGATCGTCTTCGGCCTCAGCATAGCCTTCGCCGCCAGCTCCTTCTTCCTGTCGTTCTTCTCGTTCGGCGGCGGGGCGCTCATCTGATGGCGGGCGGCCTCGAACAGCTCTGCGCGGTGCCGGGATTTTCGATCCCGGTCCATCGGGCGCTGACCGAGCATATCCTGCTCGGCGGCGCACCGCGCTCCATCGCCATTGTCAACGGCACGCTGGCCGGGGCCGTCGGCCTCGGCCTTCGTCTCTGGCTGGTTGGCATCGCCATCTGGGCGGTTGGTCATTTCCTCGCGGTATGGGCAGCAAAACGCGACCCGCTCTTCGTCGAGGTCGGGCGCAGGCATCTGCGCATCCCCGGTCATCTGTCGGTGTGAGGGCGCGCGCATGATGAACCTCACCGAATATCGCCGCACCTCCGCTCGCCTTTCCGACTATCTGCCATGGGCAGCGCTGGTTGGCCCAGGCATTGTGCTGAACAAGGATGGCAGCTTCCAGAGGACCGCGAAGTTTCGCGGGCCGGATCTGGATTCTGCTGTCGCTGCCGAACTGGTTGCGGTCGCCGGTCGCATCAACAACGCCGTGCGCCGTCTGGGTTCGGGCTGGTCGATCTTCGTCGAGGCACAACGCTCCGAGGCCGCGACCTATCCCGACAGCAAGTTTCCAGATGCGGCCTCCGCACTGGTCGATGCGGAGCGCAAGGCCGGGTTCGAGGAAGCGGGCACACATTTCGTGTCCGGTTATTTCCTGACTTTCCTCTGGCTGCCGCCTGCAGAAGACGCCGCCCGTGCCGAAACCTGGCTCTATGAAGGTCGCGAACAATCTGGTGTCAATCCGCATGAGCTGCTGCGCGGCTTCATCGACCGCACCGACCGCGTGCTGTCGCTGCTCGACGGCTTCATGCCGGAATGCCGCTGGCTGGATGATACCGGTACGCTGACCTATCTCCATTCCTCCATCTCCACCAACCGTCATCGCGTCCGCGTGCCCGAAGTGCCCATGCACCTCGATGCGCTGCTGGCCGATCAGGCCCTGACCGGCGGACTGGAGCCGCGCCTTGGTGACGCGCATCTGCGCATCCTGACCATCATCGGCTTTCCTACCGCGACTACGCCTGGCCTGCTCGACGAGATGAACCGGCTCGCGTTCCCGTATCGCTGGTCAACCCGCGCCATTCTGATGGACAAGACGGATGCAACGAAGCTCCTCACCAAAATCCGCCGCCAGTGGTTTGCCAAGCGCAAATCCATCGCCGCGATCCTCAAGGAGGTGATGACCAACGAACAATCGGCGCTGGTGGATACCGATGCGTCCAACAAGGCGCTCGATGCCGACATGGCCTTGCAGGAACTCGGCGCTGACGTTGCCGGGATGGCCTATGTCACAGCGACCGTCACCGTCTGGGACATTGATCCGCGGATTGCCGACGAGAAGCTGCGTCTGATCGAGAAGATCATTCAGGGCCGCGATTTCACGGCCATGCCCGAAACCGTCAATGCCGTCGATGCCTGGCTCGGCTCGATCCCCGGACATGCCTACGCCAATGTCCGTCAGCCACCGATCTCGACGCTCAACCTTGCCCACATGATCCCGCTATCGGCCGTGTGGGCGGGGCCGGAACGGAACGAACACCTCGGAGCGCCCCCCTTGCTGTATGGCAAGACCGAAGGTTCGACGCCGTTCCGGCTTTCCCTTCATGTCGGCGACGTGGGCCATACCCTCGTCGTCGGCCCGACCGGCGCGGGCAAGTCCGTGCTGCTGGCGCTGATGGCGCTGCAATTCCGCCGCTATGAACGCAGCCAGATCTTCGCCTTCGATTTCGGGGGATCGATCCGCGCATCCGCGCTGGCCATGGGCGGCGACTGGCATGACCTCGGCGGCGGGTTGACCGAGGGATCGGAGGTGTCCGTCTCCCTGCAACCGCTAGCGCGAATTGGTGATGCTTATGAGCGGTCATGGGCCGCTGACTGGATCGCTGCGATCCTGATGCGTGAGGGCATGACCATCACGCCGGAGGTGAAGGAGCATATCTGGACGGCGCTGACCTCGCTGGCATCTGCACCCGTCGGCGAGCGCACCATCACCGGCCTTGCTGTCCTGCTGCAATCGAATGACCTGAAGCAGGCGTTGCGACCATATTGCATCGGTGGTGCCTATGGCCGGTTGCTCGATGCCGAGGCCGAACACCTCGGCCACGCCGATGTGCAAGCCTTCGAGATCGAGGGACTGGTCGGCACAGGAGCTGCGCCGGCTGTGCTGGCCTATCTGTTTCATCGGATCGGCGACCGGCTCGATGGTCGGCCAACCCTGCTTATCATCGACGAAGGTTGGCTGGCGCTGGATGATGAGGGGTTCGCCAACCAGCTCCGCGAATGGCTGAAGACGCTCAGGAAGAAGAACGCTTCCGTTATCTTCGCCACGCAGTCGCTCTCGGACATTGACGGGAGCAACATCGCGCCCGCCATCATCGAAAGCTGCCCGACACGGCTGCTTCTGCCGAATGAACGGGCCATCGAGCCGCAGATCACTGCGATCTATCGGCGGTTCGGCCTCAATGACCGGCAGATCGAGATCCTCGCGCGGGCGACACCCAAGCGGGACTATTACTGCCAGTCGCGCCGCGGCAACCGCCTGTTCGAGCTGGGCCTGTCCGAAGTCGGCCTCGCGCTCTGCGCCGCATCATCCAAAACCGATCAGACCCGCATTGCAGATCTCGTCGCCGAGCATGGGCAGGAGGGCTTCCTCGCCGCCTGGCTGCGCGATCGCGGCGTCGAATGGGCGGCGGAGCTGATCCCCGATCTCACCAATCTCATCCCCCAGACCGAAAAGGAGTCCTGACCATGACGATCCGTTTTTCCCGTTCCCGGGCCATGCTCATGGCGGCAACACTGCTCGCCGCGCCGCTTGCATTCTCGCCCATGCTGACCAGTCCGGCCCACGCACAGTTCGGTTTCGGCCGCATCGTCTATGACCCGACCAACTATGCGCAAAACCTGCTCACGGCCGCGCGCACGCTGGAGCAGATCAACCACCAGATCACCTCGCTTCAGAACGAAGCGCAGATGCTCATCAATCAGGCGCGTAACCTGACCAGCCTGCCATATTCCTCGCTCCAGACCTTGCAGCAGAGCGTCCAGCGCACCCAGCAGCTTCTGGCCCAGGCGCAGAACATCGCCTTCGACGTGCAGAACGTCGATCAGATGTTCCAACAGAAATACGGCAATGTCTCGCTCTCTGCCACCGACACCCAGCTTGTCGAAGATGCCCGTTCGCGCTGGCAGAACACAGTTGGCGGTTTGCAGGATGCCATGCGCGTGCAGGCCGGCGTGGTCGGCAATATCGACACCAACCGCGCCGAAATGTCGGCCTTGATCGGCCAAAGCCAGAATGCCACCGGCGCCTTGCAGGCAACGCAGGCGGGCAATCAGCTTCTTGCTCTCCAGTCGCAGCAACTTTCCGACCTGATCGCGCTGATGTCGGCCAATGGCCGGTCCGAGGCGCTGATCGAGGCCGAGCGTGCCACCGCCGCCGAACAGGGCCGCGTGCAGCGCGAGCGCTTCCTGACACCGGGATCGGGCTACCAGCCCGGCAATGCCCGGATGTTCGGCAACGGCAACAACTGACCGGACAGGAGGAGCGCGACATGGACGGCAAGATGCTGGCACGGCTGGGCGCGATCATATTCGTGGCTATCGCCATCACCGCCACGGTGATCGAAATGACCCGCGAGGATGAACCGGCGCAGAACCGTCCGGCTCCATCGCTTCAGCCCTCTGCCGATCCGCTGCGCCAGAGCCTGCGCCGTTGCCAGCAGTTAGGCGAGGCCGCCGTGAACGATCCCGGCTGCCTCGCCACCTGGGCCGAGAACCGTGACCGGTTCCTCGGCCGGACGCCGGTGCCCGCCGCCCCGCATCAGAACGGGGGAGAGTGAACCATGGGCGGCACCGGCGTCATCGACAATTTCCTGGGAGTCTTCACCAGCTACATCGACAGTGGCTTCGGTCTGCTTGGAGGTGAAGTCGCCTTCATCGCCACCACGCTGATCGTCATCGACGTGACGCTGGCGGCATTATTCTGGTCCTGGGGTGCAGATGACGACATCATCGCCCGGCTGGTCAAGAAAACGCTGTTCGTGGGCGTCTTCGCCTATCTGATCGGCAACTGGAACAATCTCGCGCAGATCATCTTCGACAGCTTTGCGGGTCTGGGCCTCAAGGGGTCGGGCACCGGCTTTTCCGCCGCCGATCTGCTGCGGCCCGGCAAGGTGGCGCAGACCGGCCTTGATGCCGGTCGCCCGCTGCTCGAATCCATCTCCGACATGATGGGCTACTGGTCGTTCTTCGAGAACTTCATCCAGATCGCCTGCCTGATGTTCGCCTGGGTGCTGGTGCTGCTCGCCTTCTTCATTCTCGCCGTGCAGCTCTTCGTCACGCTGATCGAGTTCAAGCTGACCACGCTGGCCGGTTTTGTGCTGATCCCCTTCGGCCTGTTCGGCAAGACCGCCTTCATGGCCGAGCGCGTTCTCGGCAATGTCGTGTCCTCCGGCATCAAGGTGCTGGTTCTGGCCGTCATCATCGGTATCGGCTCGACGCTGTTTTCACAGTTCACGGCAGGCTTCGGCGGCGTGACGCCGACCATCGACGATGCCATGGCAATCGTGCTGGCGGCCCTTTCCCTTCTCGGCCTCGGCATATTCGGTCCCGGCATCGCTTCCGGTCTCGTTTCCGGCGGCCCGCAGCTTGGCGCAGGTGCCGCCGTTGGAACCGGCCTTGCCGCAGGCGGCATGATGCTTGCCGGGGGTGCCGCCGCAGGGATGGCCGCGAAGGGAGGAGCCGCTGCGCTCTCTGGTGGAGCGGCTGCCGTTCGGGGTGGTGCCGCCGCCGCAGGTGCGGTGAGCGCCGCCTACAGTGTCGGTTCACTTGGCCAGTCCGGCGCTGCCGGTGTCGCCTCCGGTCTGGGCGGTGTTGCCCGTGCGGCAGGCTCCGCCGCCGCATCGCCCCTGAAGCGCGCGGCTTCCAAAGCCTCCGAAAGCATCAAGTCCAGCTTTTCTGATGGAGCGCGCGCCGGTTTCGGCGTCAGTGGCGGCTCTTCCACGGCTGGAACAGTCGGAGGTGCGGGCGAGGCAGCAAGCGCGGCGGCGTCACCCGCCGCACAGGCTGGCGGCTCTCCGGCATGGGCAAGGCAGATGCAGCGCAAACAGACACTCAGCCACGGCACGTCGATGGCCGCCCATGCCGTGCGCTCCGGCGACAGCCATGGCGGCGGCTCCTCCATCAATCTTTCTGAAAGTGACCGCTCATGAACATCTTCAAACGTCCATCTGCCCATTACGGCAAATCGCCCGAACCCGAGACGCCCTATCAGAAAGCTGCCCAGGCATGGGACGAACGTATCGGTTCGGCCCGCGTGCAGGCAAAGAACTGGCGCATCATGGCCTTCGGCTCGCTGATCCTCTCGGCTGGTTTCGCCGCCGCCCTTGTCTGGCAATCGGCGCGCGGGACGGTCGTGCCCTGGGTGGTGCAAGTCGATAATCTCGGCCAGTCGCAGGCCGTTGCGCCCGCCGTGGCTGACTATCGCCCGACCGATCCGCAGATTGCCTTCCATCTTGGCCGCTTCATCGAGCAGACGCGCTCGATCCCGTCTGACGCCATCATCGTGCGGCAGAACTGGCTGCGTGCCTATGAGTTCACCACGGATCGGGGTGCGGCAACTCTCAATGATTATGCCCGTGCCAATGACCCTTTCACCAAGGTCGGCAGGCAGCAAATTGCGGTCGAGGTGTCGTCGGTGATCCGCGCCTCGAATGACAGCTTCCGTGTCGCCTGGACGGAGCGCCATTACGAAAACGGCCAGCTCTCCACCACCGAACGCTGGACGGCGATCCTGACCATCGTGATCCAGACGCCGCGCGATGCTGAACGTCTGCGTGCCAATCCGCTCGGCATCTACGTCAATGCGATTTCATGGTCGCGGGAGATGAGCCAATGACCCGCAATATGGTCCGTGATTCCGGCTTGCCGGTTTTCCGTAAACCCGCTTTGGCGGCTTTGTTGCTGTCAGCGACCATGCTGGCCGGTTGCGCCACCAACCGCACCCCGCAGTTCAGCTATGATGCCGATGTACCCGCGTTGCCCGTGGTGCCGGCAGCCGTTACCGATGACCGCCCCCGGCCTTTGCACACGCCGCCGGCATGGACTGTGGCGCGCGGCGGGACCGTTGCAGCGACACCGACTGGCCGCGTCGAGAACGCCAATGCCGCCGCCCGTGTCGAACCACGGCGTGAGGGCTACTACAACGCCATCCAGATCTACCCCTGGTCGGAAGGGGCGCTGTTTCAGGTCTATGCCGCACCGGGGCAGATCACGACAATCGCGCTTGAACCCGGCGAAAGCCTGACCGGCGCGGGACCGATTGCAGCAGGCGACACCGCCCGATGGATCATTGGCGATACAGAAAGTGGATCGGGTACAAGCCGCCGCGTCCATATCCTCGTCAAACCGACCCGTGAGGATATTTCCACCAATCTTGTCATCAGCACGGATCGCCGCGTCTATCTCATTGAGCTTCGCGCCCGCGCGGCGCTCTATATGCCCGCTGTGGCCTGGGCCTATCCCGCGCTACCTGCCGGTCAGCGCGTGACCGTTCCGGCAGCCCCCATCATCCCTGTCGAGACGGCCCGCAACTATCGCTACGGACTGACTGGAGACACGCCACCGTGGCGCCCCATCTCCGTCTTCGACGACGGCCGCCGTGTCTATGTCGTCTTCCCGCGCGGCATTGTGCAGGGCGAGATGCCGCCGATCTTCGTCATAGGCTCCGAGGGCGAAACGCAGATCGTCAACAGCCGCATTCACCAGAACATCCTGATCGTGGATCGCCTGTTCGGTGCTGCCGAACTGCGCCTTGGCAGCGGTGATCGCCAGCAAACCGTCAGGATCGTCCGCGTTGAACAAAGGCAGGCAGCCCAGCCCGCAAAAACCGGGGAGAATCCGTCATGAGCGACGAGACCACCACCAACGCGCCTCCTATGCGCCTGCGCGCCGAGCCGCCGCGCGTCACCCGCCTGTCACGCAAGATGCTGGCTGGCGTTGGAGCTGTCGCGCTCCTCGGCATTGGCGGCGCACTGATCTATGCGCTCCAGACCCGCGACATGGGTGGAAATGGCGAGGAACTCTATTCCACCGAGAACCGCCCCACAGCCGACGGGCTGGCTGGTCTGCCGCGCGATTATACCGGCCCCGTCCTGGGTCCAGCTTTGCCGGGCGACCTCGGCGGCCCGATCCTCGACGCCCAGAACAGGGGGCAGCCCGTTACGCCGCCGGTTATGGCAGCACCAGCCCGAGACCCCGCCGAGGAACGTCGTCTTGCCGAAGAGGAAGCTGCACGTCTTAGCACCGTGTTCTTCCAGTCGGGGCAGCGATCAGCGACGACACTTGGCTCCAATATGCCGGGCCTTGCGGGTCTTGACCTTGGCGATCAGCCCGCCACGCAGGACCGCCATACGGCATTTCTGAATGGTCCGGTGGATCGCCAGACCGTTGCCATGGATCGGATCATGGTGCCAGTGTCGCCCTATATCCTTCAGGCAGGGGCCGTGATCCCGGCTGCAATGATTACCGGCATCCGTTCGGATCTGCCTGGCCAGATCACCGCGCAGGTCACGGAAAATGTCTATGATAGCCCGACCGGCGCGCTGCTCCTGATCCCGCAGGGAACGCGCATCATCGGCCAGTATGACGCCGGTGTGCAGTTCGGCCAGCGCCGTGTGCTGCTGGTCTGGAACCGCCTGATCCTGCCCAATGGCCGCTCGATCGTGCTGGAGCGCCAGCCCGGCGCGGACGCTTCCGGCTATGCCGGTCTGGAGGATGGCGTCGATTACCACTGGTGGGATCTGATGAAAGCAGCGGGCCTGTCCACGCTGCTCGGCATTGGCACGGAACTGGCGACCGACGACGAAGACCGTCTGATCCGCGCCATCCGCGACGGCGCACAGGACACCATCAATCAGGCCGGGCAGCAAATCGTCCAGCGTCAGTTGCAGGTCGCGCCGACCTTGACCGTCCGACCGGGCTATCCCGTCAGGGTCATCGTCACCCGCGACCTGGTACTCGAACCCTATAGGAACTGACCATGACAAAGCTGAAACTCGGCCCAGTCGTTGAAGACAAACCCGTCAAAGTGACGGTTGAACTGCCGGGCACGCTCCACCGTGATCTGATCGCCTATGCAGAGGTGCTGGCCCGCGAAAGTGGCCAGCCCGCTGCTGATCCCGTCCGGCTTATCGTGCCGATGCTGGAGCGTTTCATTGCCACGGACCGTGGCTTCGCGAAGGCTCGAAGGGGCAGAGGATAAGAAGATACGATAACGGCGACATTGAACGGTAACGTCATCAATGTTAGTGTGCGTTACCATGTTAGGAAAAGATCTCGATATAAGTGATTCGCAGTTTCTGGAAGCGCTGGAGCGCTATCTGGAAGAACTGCTTCATGCTCGCATCGTTGTTCGTGCATTCGAGGGTACGCGCAGCTTGCCGTCGTTTGTCGGGCGAGCTTACAGGCTTTATGAAACATATATTCTCGGGCACCACTGCATCATCGCTGCCAAGCTCGGAGATACAGGTACACCGGCAGATATCGCTAAGCACATCGACATCATCCGCAATGTCACCGACGCCACGGTGGTTTTCGCGACCATGAGCATTACCGCGCACAACAGGGCGCGGCTAATCGGTCAAGGTGTCCCCTTCATAGTTCCTGGCAACCAGCTTTACATCCCGGATTTGGCGATCGACCTACGCGAACATTTTCGTGCCCCACGCCGCCGGCAAGTGGCAGGACTATCGCCCGCTGCTCAAACGGTTCTTTTCCATCACATTCTGCATCTCGACAGGAATTTGGCAACGCCGTCCGCCTTAGCCGAACGGCTGCATTATTCGGCAATGTCAATCGGCCGAGCGTTCGATGACCTGGTGGCCGCCCGTCTCGCTGAAACCGTCAGACATGGGAAAGAGAGGCACATTAGCTTCAAGGCGGAAGGGCGACGCCTCCTGGAGGAAGCGACACCACATCTCCGCAGTCCGGTTCGTTCCATGAAATTCGTGCGTGGGAGCGCCTTCAGCGCACACCTGAAGTTGGCAGGGGAAACGGCGCTATCCCACCTCACGGAGCTGGCTAGCCCCCGTATCGACACTTTCGCCGTCGCCGCCAGCGACTGGAAAGCGATTTCGCAGGCGGCTGACCTTGTTGAAACTGACCGCGAAGAAGCCGACTGCATCATCGAGACGTGGTCCTACGATCCAGCCGCCTTGTCCGACACAAACACCGTGGACGTCCTGTCCTTGTACGCACAATTCCGGGATCATCGCGACGAGCGTGTCGCCATGGCTGCGGATCGACTTTTGGAGAAACTACCTTGGTAGCTGGCATTGATAAATTTCAGAAGTACTTCGCTGGCCATGAGGACCACTACGCCATCATCGGCGGGGCGGCCTGTGACCTCCTGTTCGATGAAGCCGGTCTCGATTTCAGGGCTACCAAGGATATCGACATGGTGCTCTGCGTTGAGGTGGTCGATGCCGCTTTCGGCACAGCCTTCAAAGCGTTTCTGGATGCGGGTGGCTACCAGGCACGCGAGCGCAGCACCGGCGACAAGGAATTCTACCGCTTCCACAAACCGTCGGATCAGAGCTTCCCCTTCATGATTGAGCTGTTTTCCCGCAGGCCGGGCACCCTCAACCTTCCGGAAAATGCGGAACTCACCCCCATCCCGGTTGAGGAAGACATCGTCAGCCTCTCGGCCATTCTGCTCGACGACGGATATTATGAAGCGTTGCAGTCCGCGAAGCGGAAGATCGAGGGCGTAACCGTCATCGATGAAACACTTCTCATCCCATTCAAGGCGCGGGCATTTCTCGATCTGTCCGCACGGGCCGAAGCCGGGGACAGGATCGACAGCAAAAACATCAAGAAGCACCGCAATGATGTACTTCGTCTGACCCAGCTTCTGCCTGGCGATGCCTCGATCACCTTGCCCGATCAAATTCGCGACGACATGCGACGCTTCCTTGATCTGGCAGCGGCGGACGACACTCTTGATCCAAAAGCGCTCAACGTGCCGTTTACCCGCGACGAGGCGATTGCCCTTCTCAGGTCTGTTTACAAGTTGGTCGATGCATGAGTCGAACCTTCATCTACAGCTTTACTCCGCCATCGCTGGACCCAGCCCCCGGGGCGACCATCACATTGGACGTCTCCGAGATCGAGGATGCCGGCATTCGCGAGGTGCTTCAAACGCCGGGCGCCGCTTACGGCGCATGGTCGATTCTCGATGCGCTGCTATCGCCTACCGGCATAGGCACGCCTTTCATCTTCAAGCAGCCGCTCGGGCAAGCTCGTGAAGTGAAGGTCGCGTTATCGGGTCTGTTCGGCAGATTCGTCGCCCGCGCCTATCTTGAACGCTACTTTGACCTCTCCATCTTTGCCCATCTCGGTAATCGTGTCGTCGATCTTGATCGACGCAAACGCGCCAAGATCGAGCGCCTCGCGCGAGGCGACCTACCCGACTGGATCGCGTGCAAATCCGATCTGACTTCGCTCACGATCGCAGAGGCCAAGGGCTGCCACGACCCAAGCGGAACAGCGAGGGCGCTTTCCCGCGCCTGGACACAAGCCGGACGGATCGACCTCACGGTCAAAGGCCGCAAGGTTACGGTGAAGAGGATCGCTATCGCCACGCGCTGGGGCGTGGCGAGTCCCAGCCCGGCCGACGCATATCTTTCCGTTCACGATCCGGTCGACATGGGCGAGGCCATCGACCCGCAAGACAAGGACGCCCCTTTCGTAGGCCTGCTTCGCTTGCATGTCGCCAGCATGATCGAACACCTCGGCCATGCAGAACTCGCCCAAGCGCTGCGTGATCTGACACGGCAGGCCCTCCCGCGTGCCTTGCAAAACACTTCGGCCCGAGCCCGCGCCACCTTGGACAATGCGGTGATTAGCGAAGTCGAGAAGGACGGCGATATCGGCGGCCTGGTTGGCGGGATCGTCACACGCGCGGGTCCGATCACCGATGCAAGCGCCAGCGCCGTCGATCAGGAGGCGTTGGCCCGGCTTAACCTTCGTCCGGTTTTCGTCGGCATCGATCGGGATCTGGTCCGCGCGGCAATCGATGGCGAAGCGGACACCATTCGCGGTCGTTTGGCCGCGAAGGCCAGTCCTGATGACTTTGCGCGCCGCGACGGCGCAGGCGGCTGGATCATTCCGCTTGGCGCGGAAAAACGCATTGTCGGCGGCGCATGACGGGGTGGCGACAATAGAACATCAGATGGCAGACCGCTGAAGACGGAGCCATGGGGGACCGAACGATGGATCAACAGAAGACTGACCTCTCGAACGAGGCTGCGGCGCTTGCAGACATACTGAAATGGTCAGTCGACCTGCCCGGCTGGCAGCGCGACGCCTTGCGTCGGCTGTGCGGCCAGACAAAGCTAGAACCTGCCGATGTCACGGCGCTCGTTGCGGTCTGCAAGGGCGGCACTCCCGCAGCTCCGCTGGATGCCACCCACATCCGTGACCCTGCCGCAAGCCATGCGGTCGTCAACCTCGGATCCTTGCATGGATTGTCGAATGTGAACGCGCTCGCGCCAGGCGAGCGGCTGTCCTTCGGCAAGACCGGCCTCACCGTGATCTATGGTGACAACGGTGCTGGCAAATCAGGATATGCCCGCGTCCTCAAGCAGCTTTGCCGGGCACGCTCACCGAAGGGTGATGCCATCCTTCCAAATATCTATGCCGGTGCAGGCGGCGTACCGACTGCCAGCATCGACTTTTTCATCGGCGGCCAGAAGCGAAACGCGACGTGGAATCAGGGCGGAGCAGTCGATCCTATGCTGTCCGCCGTCAGCGTCTTCGACTCCCGGACCGCCAATGTCCATGTCGAGAACACCAACGATCTCGCCTATACGCCCCTTCCTCTCCGCATTCTCGCCGGTCTCGCGCAGGCGTGCCAGGATGTGAAAGCCGAACTTTCGGCCGAAATCCATAAGCTGCAACAGCAAACGCCCGCCGTCCTCTCAAAACCCGAATGCAAGCCGGATACGGCGGTCGGCAAGATGATCGCCGGCTTGTCCGGAAAGACCAAACCCGACGCAATTGAGAAACTGGCTGGCCTGAACGCGCAGGAAGACGCGCGGCTTCAAACCCTCATTACCGATCTCGCTGGCGATCCAGCCCGGACCGTCCGTCAACTCCAGACTCAGGAAACCCGCATCAATGCAGTGATCGAACAGATCGGCAAGTTGACCACCGCCGCCTCTGAGCAGAACCGGACCGCGCTCCGTGAGGCTCATGGGCGTCTTGCAACTGCGCGAGCGGCGGCATTGGCTGCATCCGACGATCTTTTCGCCGCGGAACCTCTGCCGGACATTGGCTCGGATATCTGGAGAGCCCTCTGGGAAGCTGCTCGAACCTATTCACGCGAAGCGGCCTATCCAGAAAAGCCTTTCCCCGTGACAGGCCCGGATGCCCATTGCGTCCTGTGCCAACAGCCGCTCGGCGAGGAAGCCGTCAAACGACTGAGCAGCTTCGAAGCCTTCGTCCAAGACGAAAGCAAGCGCCGTGAAGAGGAAGCTGGCGTGGCTTATGACGATTTGCTGGAGGAGCTATCGTCGCAAAGTTTCCCCATGAAGGATCTGCCTTCATTCCTCGCGCTGATCCGCGACGATATCGGCCACGACGAGTTGGCTAAGATCCTTCGCCGCCAGATCGTCCAACTGTCCTGGCGGCTACGGGCGGTACTTCGAACCCACGCAAGCGAGGTTTTGCACACATTGCCGCCGGACGCGATCTCTGCGCCAGAGGAATTGCGTGATGTGCTGGTCGGGATTGCGACGCGGATCGAAGGCCTGGAATCGGAGGTAGGCTCTCCCCAACGTGCCTCCCTTATCATCGAGCGAGACGGCCTGGCCGACCGGAAATGGCTCGGCGTCGTGCAAGCCGACGTCCTTGCCCAAATTGAACGCTGCAAATCCATCGAGGCCCTGGAAAAGGCCAGTAAGGAAACGACCACAAACAAGATCACGACGCAGAGCGCCCGTATCGCGCAGGCTCTTGTCACCAATCGCCTGCGTGGCCGCTTCGCGATTGAAGTCGACAAGCTCGGCGTTGCCGGCCTCGCCATCGAGCTTCAACAGGCGAAGACCTCAGCGGGGGTGCCCTTCTTTCAGGTGCGTCTCATCAACAAGCCGAGCGAACCCGTCGGCAAGGTTTTGAGCGAAGGTGAGCATCGATGTGTAGCGCTCGCCGCTTTCCTCGCCGAGCTGTCGACCATCGACGCGCAGTCGGCGATCGTTTTCGACGATCCCGTGTCCTCTCTTGACCACCTGCACCGTGATAGGGTCGCCGCACGCTTGGCCGAAGCGGGCGAAACACGGCAGGTGATTGTGTTCACACACGACATGGCCTTCTTGCTTCTACTTGAGGAGGCCTGCCGGGCAACCAAGGACCGTGAAGCAACGCCGATCGCCTACCGGCTCATCAGTCGTGGCGCCGACAATTCCGGCTTCTGTCATCAAGACCCGCCAGCCAGCGTCATGCCGCTCGATAAAGTGATAGACGGAATGAAGGCACACCTTACGAATGTGAAAATCCACCACGAGCGCGGTGATCAGGCGAAATGGTTGCGGGAGGTGACATCCTTCCAAGACCAGCTTCGCACCTGTTGGGAACGGGCGGTAGAAGAGGTGGTCGGACCGGTGATCCGTCGCCTGTCACGCAAAGTCGATACGACCGGCTTGATCAAGCTTACCATCCTCACCGATACCGATTGCGCCACGATGCGTGAGGCCTTCGGCCGTTGCTCCGCGCTCCTTCATAGTCAGCCCGGCGAAATCAATCCCCGCCTGCCCTCAGCGGCGATGATCGAAAGCGAAATCAGCGCGCTAGCGAACTGGATCACTGACATTCGTACCCGCCAGGAGAGGGCCGCATGATGTCCATCAAACCGCTATTTCTAATGAATGTCGGTATCGGTAGTTGCGTGCTCCCGCAACCACATAAAAACCATCACCCCCAAACCCGCCCGCAAGGCGGGCTTTTTGCGTTCAAAGGCCAAGGCCATCGACAGAATGCCAGCCAGATCGCCGCGCACGTCGATCTCCCGTGCGCCACCCAGCACCAGCACCATCGCCTCGACAAAACCCCGCAAAGCCGTGCCTGGCCCCGCCTGAAACAAGAATTGCGCGAGCGCGACATCCCGCTTCGCCTACACCCCCCCCCGCATCCCACCAGCTATCCCGCCGATCAATCCCATGATCGGATACAAAGGCAGCAGTACCCGTCTACGGTAGCCAATCTTTCCTGGGCGCCTTCATCCTGATGATGCTGGCGTCAACCTTATCGGCCGCTCCGCCGAAGGAGATTAATCGGCACCTACGGATCGGGACCGATTTTCCTGATCCCCGGCCCTGACGGCTTTCGCAACTCAACAAAAAACCCGCCGATCATAGAACCGGCGGGCCTGAAGCTAGGCGCGACCCAAGGGCTTCAATATTGCACGGTGACAGTGACGGCGCGGCGGTTCTGCGCCCATGCGGATTCATCGGAGCCCAGCGCGGCGGGGCGTTCCTTGCCATAGCTGACCGTGGTGATCCGGCCGGGATCGACGCCGAGTGAGGCAAGATAGTTCTTCGCCGCATTGGCGCGACGCTCGCCCAGCGCGATATTATAGTCGCGGGTGCCGCGCTCGTCGCAATGTCCTTCGATTGTCACGCGGACGCTGGGGTTCTGTTGCAGCCATGCGGCCTGGCTTTGCAGCGTGGCCTGATCCTCCGCGTCGACATCATATTGGTCCAGACCGAAGAGAATGCGGTCAGAGGATACCGATGCGACGAAGTCCTCCTGGCTGCCTTTGACCGGGCCGCCCGGCGTAGCCGTGCCGGTCGCAGCACCCGTGTCGCCGCCGGGCGCGGGAGGCAGCTCTGCTGGCGGCTTTTTCGAGCAAGCGGCGAGTGTGATGATGGCTGTCGCCATCAAAAGGGGCCGGGATAGTTTCATCGGGGTCTCCTTGGTCGTTTTGGGCCGCCCGCGAAGTCAGGCGCTAGGCTTGGTTAAAATCGTTACGCTGTCAAGACGATTGGGTTCCGTTATCCACAGAAAAATGCTCAGGGGAGCAACGGGCCCCATGCCGGATCGGAACCGCTGAGCGGAGTGGGGATGCGGCGTTCGTTGACGCCGGTCAGATCGACTTGCCACACTTGGCTGGTCCCCTGGCGGCCCGCCGTGGTGCGGAAGAATTGCAGCACACGGCCGTTGGGCGACCAGCTGGGCTGCTCATCCTGCCAGCCATTCGTCAAAATCCGTTCATTGTCGCCGGTCGGGGTCATCACTGCGATCTTGAAGCCGCCCGATAGCTTGGTGAAGGCGATGAGGTCGCCGCGCGGCGACCATTCGGGCGTCGCATAGCGGCCGCCGCCATGGCTGATCCGGCGCTGGCCGGAACCGTCCGCGTTCATGACATAGATCTGCTGCCCGCCCGAACGGTCGCTTTCGAACACGATCTGGCGGCCGTCGGGGGAATAGCTGCCGCCGACATCAATGCCGGGCGTGTTGGTCAGGCGCACCGGCGTCCCGCCATTCACTGACACGCGATAAATGTCGGTGTTGCCCGCGACAGCCATGGAAAAGAGGATGTTGCGGCCATCGGGCGACCAGCGCGGCGCGAAAGTCGGATTGTTGCTTTCCGTCACCAGCCGCTGCTTGCCGGTGCCGATGTCATAGACATAGATGCGTACCCGGCTGCCCAGATAGCTCACATAGACGATGGACTTGTAATCGGGCGAGAAGCGCGGGGTCAGCGCGATCGACTGGCCGTTGGTGATGAAGCGGTGGTTCGCGCCGTCCGAATCCATGATGGCGAGCCGCTTGGTGCGGTTCCCCTTGGGACCGCTTTCGGCGATATAGGCGATGCGGCTGTCGAAGAAGGGACTTTCGCCCGACAGGCGCGCATAGATGGCGTCGGCGCATTTATGCGCGGCGCGCCGCCAGTCGCGGGGCGCGACGACATAGCCTTGCCGCGTCAGTTCCTGCTTCAATGCCACGTCGTAGAGATAGCAGCCAACGGTGATGTCCGCTTCCCCGCCCGTGGTGCGGACGAAGCCCTGCACCAGCGCCTGCCACGCCCCCCATTTCTCATATTGAGGGAAAGTGACTTCGGAAAAGCCGACCGGGGACAGGCCGCCCGGACCGGACGGATCGAACAGGCCGGAGCCTTTGAGGTCCGACGCGATCACCTCCGCGATCTTGCGGCCCAGTTCGCTGGAGGAACCGGCGGGCGTTGATACTTCCTGCTGGGCGGGAAGCGTGGGCACTGCGATCTTGAGATTGCTTTCGATCTCGCCGGTCACGTCGACCGAAAGCTGCGCCAGCGCGGGCGCGGCGGTGAAAGCGATCAGCGTGGCGGCCGCCATGCTGAAGCGGCGCATCAGGGTCGTCATCATCGGTTGAGCCTCGCGTCAAAGCGGAGCGGCCGCAGCCACTTCCACTGTTCGTAATATTGGGGCGGCAGATTCGTGAAGGGAGAGGCGAGCTTCACCGCCTGAATGGCGCGTTCGGCGTGAAGCTGCGCCTGCGGGCGATTGCTGGCGGTGACGCCGAGCTGGTCGATCACCTCCGGTTGGCCGATCACCCGGCCGTTTTTGTCCAGTCGCACTTCGAGCAGGGTGACAAGTTGGTCGGCGTCCGCACCCGAAGGGGGACGCCAATGCGGCTTCAATTGGCGGCGCAATTCCGCGTCGAGCGCGGCCTTCTGCTGCGGACCCATGCTGGAAGCGGCGGGGGCGGCGGGCTTGCGGGGCGCGTCAGCGTCCGTGTCGATGCCCTTGAGGAAATCCTTGCCCAGCAGCGAGCCTTTGGGCTTGTCCGCCTTTCCGCTGCCGGAGGCGCGCGCCGGGGCATCCTTTTTGGGCTTGGGCGCGTCCTTTTTCTTCGGCGCGGGCGCGGCGGCGGCGGGCTTGTTCGGTTTTTCCGGCGCGGGCTTCGCCTTGGGCGGCGCGGGTTTTTCGGGTGCGGGCTTTGGCTTTGGCGCGGCCTTGGGCACGTCTTTCTTGGGGGGCGCCGGTTTGGGCTTGGGCGGTGCGGGCGCGGGTTCCGGCGCCGGGGCAGGCTCCGGCTCCGGCGCGGCGTCCTGCGTCGGGCCTTTTTCCGGCGCTTCGCTGGGCGGAGGCGGTTCAGCCGAGATGCGCGGCGCGGCGGATTTCAGCGCCACCTCGTCCACCAGGCTCACGTCCATGGGCGGGGAATTGAGCTTCAAGGGATTGGGCGTGGCCAGGAATCCGGCGGACAGCAAGCCGAACAGCAGGGCATGTCCTGCCGTCGCGACGCCCAGGCCGATCTTTTCCGCGCGCTCCATCCCCTGAACCTATGAACCTTATTCTGAACTATCGCTGACGTCACCGGCGGCGGCATCGCCATTTTCCGCGCCGGTGCTGACCAGCGCGACCTTGTTGAGGCCCGCGCGGTTGAGTTCGCCCATCACCCGCATCACCCGGCCGTAATCGAGCGCGGTGTCGGCGCGCAGGAATATCTGCGGCGGCTCGGGCTGGCCTGCATGGGCCGACATGATCTCGGCCAGGCGGCCGGGCAGGTCGGCATCGCCGATCTGTTCCTCGTCGATATAGAGGCCGCCATCGCGGTCGATGGACACCACCGTAGGCTTGGCGTCCTGATCCAGCCCCTTGGCGCGGGTTTCGGGCAGGTTCACCGGCACGCCCGTCACCAGCAGGGGGGCCGTCACCATGAAGATGATGAGCAGCACCAGCATGACATCCACCAGCGGCGTCACGTTGATGTCCGCCATCGGCGCGCGACCGCGGCCCCGGCGGCCCGAAGGACCGGACATGGCCATTATCGCGCTCCTTCCCTGACGAAGGTGGAGAGCCGCCTTCTCATCGCTGGGCTTCCAGTTCGCGGCTCAGCGTCGAATAGAAGCCGTCGGCGAAGCGCGACAGGCGGGTTTCGAGGCGGTTGATGCCGTGGCTGAAGCGGTTGTAGGCGATGACCGCCGGGATTGCCGCGAACAGGCCGATGGCGGTGGCGAACAGAGCCTCCGCAATGCCCGGCGCGACGACGGCGAGGCTGCTCTGCTGCTCGGCCGCGATGGCGGTGAAGGCGCGCATGATGCCCCAGACCGTGCCGAACAACCCGACGAAGGGCGCGACCGAACCGATGGTGGCGAGGATGTTGAGCCGGTCGGACAATCGATCCACCTCCGATGCGATGGTGCTGTTCATCGCGGTATGGAGGCGGTCGCGCGTGCCGTCACGGTCGATCACCTTCTGCGCGGTGGAGCGGCGCCATTCGGACACGCCCGCAGCCATAACCTTGGCGGCGGGAAACTCCGCCTTGCCGCGCGCTTCATAGAAGCGGTCGATATCCTCCGCCTTCCAGAAGTCGCCCTCAAAGGCGCTGCTCTGCTTGCTCGCTTTCCGCAAGGTGAAGCTGAAGCCGATGATCATCGCCCAGGTCCAGATGCTGGCCAGCAACAGGCCGATCATCACGCCTTTCACGACGATGTCGGCCTGAAGGAACAAATGGAGCGGCGATATAGTGGCATTGGCGGCAACGGCGCCCATCGCGCCGACGGCGGGCATGGCAAGGCTCATGGGTGGATGTCTTCCCCTCTCATCAGGCGGCTGAAAATATCGATCCAGGGCTTGGGCTGCCTTCGGGGCCGGCCCTGGGGTGTCAGGAAGGCGACCGATATGTCGCCCTGCGTCAGTATTTCCTCGCCGCGCATGACCGCTTGCTGAATGGCGCAGGTGGCGGCGCTGACCTGTGACACGCGGCTCACCACCATCAGGTCGTCGTCCAGCCGGGCGGGGCGACGGTAGCGGATCTGAAGATCGGTGACGGCATAGACGCCCTCTCCCTCTTCCAGCGCCGCGCGCTGGCCGATGCCCGCGATCCGCAGCATGTCCGACCGCGCGCGCTCCATATAGTGCAGATAATTGGCGTGGTAGACGAGGCCGGACAGGTCCGTATCCTCGAAATAGACGCGCAGGGGGAAATGATGCTCCGCCGCGATGAAGCGGCCGGATGCGGGAACCGGCAAGCAAGGCGCTTCAAGGGCGTCGGAAAGGGCCATGCCCGCCTTTAACCATCATCGGCGAGCGGCGCAAAGCGGGAAATGACGCGCCCGCACCATCTTGCCCGCGCGATGGGGCTGTCCGTCCCGCTTCCCCGGCGCTAATGGCAAGCTGGTAAGCATGCTTCATGCGGAAGGATTTGGGTATATATGACTGACATTCGCACGGTCGGGGTGATCGGCGCCGGACAGATGGGCGCGGGCATCGCGCAGGTTTCGGCGCAGGCGGGCTATGATGTGATCCTGTCCGACATCGATCAGGCGCGCGCGGAGAAGGGGATCGCGGGCATTGCAAAGCTGCTGGCCAGGGGCGTGGAAAAAGGCAAGATCGAGCAGGCCGATGCCGACGCCGCGCTCGCCCGGATCAGGCCGGTGGGCGATGTCGCGCCGCTTGCGGGCGCGCAATTGGTGATCGAGGCTGCGACCGAGCGTGAGGACATCAAGCGCACGATCTTCGGCAATGTCGGGCCGCTGCTCGCGCCGGATGCCATTCTGGCGTCCAACACCTCCTCCATCCCGATCACGCGGCTGGCGCAGGCGGCGCCCGATGCTGCGCGCTTCGTGGGCGTGCATTTCTTCAATCCCGT
Organism: Sphingobium sp. CFD-1; assembly: GCF_024611115.1. Lineage (NCBI taxonomy): Bacteria > Pseudomonadati > Pseudomonadota > Alphaproteobacteria > Sphingomonadales > Sphingobiaceae > Sphingobium > Sphingobium sp. CFD-1. Next base: position 3,655,620 of record NZ_CP084398.1, read on the forward strand.
GCCGATCATGGGCCTGATCGAGATCATCCGCGGCCTTGCCACCGCGCCCGAAACCGTGGGGGCGATCGAGGCCTTTGCGGTGAAGCTCGGCAAGCAGGTCGTCCATGCGTTCGATGCGCCGGGCTTCATCGTCAACCGCATCCTGCTGCCGATGCTGAATGAAGCCTGCTTCGCGCTGGGCGAGGGCGTGGCCAATGTGAAGGATATAGACACGGCGGTGCAACTGGGCCTCAATCACCCGATGGGGCCGCTGACGCTGGCGGATTTCATCGGACTGGATACCTGTCTTGAGATTTGTCGGGTGCTGCACAGTTCGACCGGCGACCCCAAATACCGCCCGGCGCCGATGCTGGTCAAATATGTCGAGGCGGGCTGGTATGGCCGCAAGACCGGCAAGGGCTTTTACGATTATTCGGGGGCTGAGCCTGTGCCTACGCGGTGACGGTCGTGGGCCATGGGGGCACGGGCCATGGGGCGGCGACAGGCGATAATGTCGGGGCGGTCCTGTCTCCGTTCGTCCTGATCTTCGAAGGACGCGCGCTGACGGTAGATCATGGCAATGGCCTTTCACGCATATCTCCTCCGGTGCAGCGATGGCTCCTTTTATGCAGATCATACAGATCATCTCGAAAGTCGGTTGGCCCAGCATCAGATGGGGTTGGGCGGAAGTTATACCGCTCCGCGCAGACTCGTTGCCTTGGTCTTGATGGAAAGTTTTGGGACGCGGGACGAGGCTCTAACCGCTGAGCGCAGAAGCAAGAATTGGAGTCGGGCCAAGAAGCAGGCTTTGATCGAAGGGGGAGCGAATTAGGCTCTTTGCCCGCAATCGACAGAGTTGAAACAGGTTGGGTAAACTTGACTCGCGTCCTTCGACAGGCTCAGGGCGAACGGAGGATGGTGAGGCGACCCATGCGGCCGGGGGAGCCATGCCGCATGGGTCGTGGCGCTCAGGCGTCCACGCTGATGACGCCGCGCCGGATCTGGTCCAGTTCAATGCTTTCGAACAGCGCCTGGAAATTGCCGTTTCCAAAGCCCTCATTGCCCTTGCGCTGGATGATCTCGAAGAAGATCGGGCCGAACATCGGCTCGGTGAAGATCTGGAGCAATATGCCTTCGCCCGTTTCCACGCTGCCGTCGATCAGGATGCGGTTCTTTCTGAGGCGCTCCAGATCCTCGCCATGGCCGGGGACGCGCTTGTCGACCAGTTCGTAATAGGTTTCGATGGTGTCCTGCAGGCGCACGCCGCGCGCCCGCAGCTTCTCCACCGTGGCATGGATGTCGTGGGTGGTCAGGGCGAGGTGCTGGATGCCTTCGCCATGATATTCGCGGATGAATTCCTCGATCTGGCTTTTGTCGTCCTGGCTTTCGTTGAGGGGAATGCGGATCGCCTGGTCCGGTGCAATCATCGCCTGGCTGAAAAGGCCGGTCGCCTGCCCCTTGATGTCGAAATATTTCTGCTCCTCGAAGTTGAAGAGGGTGCGGTAGAATTCGCTCCACACCCGCATCTGGCCGCGCCGGACATTGTGGGTGAGGTGGTCGAGCAGGTCGAGGCCGACGCTGTTCCTTGCTTCCGCCTCGCGCCAGCCGGGAAATTCGGCCCAATCGGCATAGAGGTCCGTGCCGTCTGCGATGAAATAAAGATAGGAACCGCCGATGCCCTGAATGACGGTGTCATCCTCGTCCGTCGGTTTCGCGCCATGCTCCAGCGCCCATTGCATTGCAGCCCCGGGGTCGGCGACGCGAAAGGCCATGGCGCTGGCCGAAGGGCCATGCTTGCCCCGGAAGGCCGCAACGCGCCCCGCATCGTCGCGGTTCAGCATCAGATTGATGCGGCCCTGCTTGTAGCGGGTGATATTCTTGACCGGGTGGCGGTGGGTGGGGGTGAAGCCGAGTTGTTCGAACTGCGCGACCATGGCTTGCGGATCGGGCGAGGTGAACTCGACGAATTCGAAGCCGTTGAGACCCAAGGGATTGTCCGACGTTGCGGTCATGGGAGGCGGTCCTCTTTTGTGAAGCGGCCACGGGCATATGCCTGCGTGCCGAGGGTGTAGATGCGATCTTCGGGGAGGATGGTGTCGACCTCCAGATCGGGGGCGCCCTCCAGCGCGTGGTAGAGGGGCGCGAAGTCCGTCTCGACGGTCTGGCGCAGCAGATCCTCGAAGCTGTCGATGACGAAGTAGCTCTGCTGATAGTCGTCGATGCGATATTTGGTCCGCATCAGACGCTTGAGATCGAAGCCCAGGCGATTCGGCGAAGGATCGTCCAGCGCGAAGATCGATTCACCATGCGAGGACACGATGCCCGCGCCGTAAAGACGCAGATCGTCGCCTTGCCGGATCAGGCCGAATTCGACCGTATACCAATAGAGGCGGGCGAGGCGGTCGATCGCGCCCATCCGCTCGGCGCGCAGCCCGCCTTCGCCATAGGCTTGCATATAGTCGGCGAAGACCGGATGGGCGAGCAGGGGCACATGGCCGAACACGTCGTGAAAGACGTCCGGCTCCTCCAGATAGTCGAGCTGCTCCGGCGTGCGGATGAAGCGGCCCGTGACGAAGCGGCGGTTAGCCAGATGCTCGAAAAAGACGCGGTCGGGGACAAGGCCGGGGACGGCCACGACCTGCCAGCCGGTGCGCCGCATCAGCCGGTCCGACAATTCGCTGAAGTCGGGGATGCCGGGCTTCGTCATGCGGAGGATGTCTAGCCCGTCCATGAACTCCGGCACCACGCGGTCGGGGAGCATCGCCGCCTGCCGCGCGAAGAGGGTGTCCCACATCGCATGGTCCTGGGGCGTGTAGGCGCTCCAGTCCTGCGGGATTGTCCAGTCTGCGGCGGCGCTCGCCGGGGCGCGCTCATGGATATGAGACATGGCGAAGAGTATTTCACGATTTTGCGGAAATTTCGTTTCAATCTCCGAACGAAAAAGGCTTATCATGAATCATTGTTTCGACTATGGTGAGAATATGAAACAGAAGCGTCAACTTGATGCGGTCGATCGCCGGATCGTGAAACTGTTGCAGGCCGATGCGTCGATCAGCCATGCGGAACTGGCCGAGAAGGTGGGCGCGTCGAGCGCGTCCTGCTGGCGGCGGATCAAGGCGCTGGAGCAGGCGGGGGTGCTGCTCAAGGCCGTGCGGTTAGTCGATCCGGCGAGCGTCGAGCGGCAGGTCAATGTGCTGTGCAACATTCGGATGCGGAGCCATGCGCGCGATGCGCGTGCCTTGTTCGAGCAATTCGTCGATGGCCGTGCGGAGATCGTGGAGTGCTTTTCCATGTCCGGGGAGTGGGACTATCTGTTGCGGATCGTCGTGGCGGACGTGGCGGATTATAATGATTTCCTGATGAACGTAGTGCTGTCGCACCCCTCCGTTCAGGGCGCGGCCTCCCATTTTGCGCTGTCGATGACGAAATATACGACGGCGCTGCCGGTTTAGCCCGCCGACAGTCCGTGCTTCTTCATGCAATGCCTTAGCTGGTCGTAGCTGAGGCCGAGGCCCTTGGCGGTCGCGCGCTGGTTGTAGCGGTAGCGGTCGAGCGCGGCGCGGACGATGGCGGCTTCATGAGCGTCGACGGCGGCCTTGAGGTCGGTGATCGACTCGAAATCGGAGGGCGGCGGAGGCGCGGGCGGCGTTTCGGCGCGCGGCAGCATCATCGGTTGCGGCTTCCACGGGGAAGCGAAGGGGTCGAAGGTGATGCGGCTCACCGGCCGCGCCGGATCGTCCCAGCGGTAGACGGCGCGCTCTACCACATTGCGGAGTTCGCGCACATTGCCGGGCCACCCATGACCCTCAAGCTCCGCCATGCAGGCGGCGGAAAAGCCCGGCCATTGCGGCCATGCCAGTTCCGCCGCCATGCGCCGCCCGAAATGGTCGACGAGGACGGGAATATCGCCTTCGCGCGCGCGGAGCGGCGGCAAAGTGATGACCTCGAAGCTCAACCGGTCGAGCAGGTCGGGGCGGAAACGGCCTGCCTGCGCGGCGGCGGGCAGGTCTTCGTTGGTGGCGGCGACGATGCGGACGTCGACGGTGATCGGGCGGGATGCGCCGATGCGGGTGACTTCGCCATATTCGATGACGCGCAGCAGCCTTTCCTGCGCCGCCATGGAGAGCGTGCCCAGTTCGTCGAGGAAGAGCGTGCCGCCGTCCGCTTCCTCGAACCGGCCGGGCCGCGCTTTTGTCGCGCCGGTGAAGGCCCCTTGCTCATGACCGAATAATTCCGCTTCGATCAGCGTTTCGGGGAGCGCCGCGCAGTTCATGACGATCAGCGGCTCGCCCCAGCGGCGGGAAAGGTGATGGAGGCGTTCGGCGACCAGTTCCTTGCCGGTGCCGCGTTCGCCGATCACCAGCACCGGGCGGTTGAGTTCGGCGGCGCGCCCGGCCAGTTCGACCGCGTCGAGAAAGGCCAGTGATTGGCCGACGAACTGCGTGTTCTTCTCCATTCCCAACTTATGGGGAAATTTCCCAAATCTTCGCAAGAGGATTTTGGCACGGGCCGCCTAAAGCCGCGCTTTTCCGCCATTTCGGCAAATTGGCACGGCTTCTGCAAAGACAGGGAGGAAGCCGCCGCACAAGCCGACGGCACTTTTGAAGGCCAGAGTTCAGGGAGCAAGAAGATGGAAGAGAAGAGCAACCCAGTCCGCGAAATCGGCCAATTGCTGTCCGTCGCCATCGCCGCCGTGCTGTTTGGATCGACCCTGATCCTTTCCGCCGTCGGCCCGGCCCGCGCCAGCGAAGCCCCGATGCTCGCGACACAGGATACCCCCGCGGCCCTGCGCTATCTGGCGTAAGGATCGCAAGCCCCGGCCGGGGCGGGAAGCCCCCCTCGCCCGCCCCGGCAAAGTTTTGACCAGGAGTGACGTTCAAATGGGTATATTCTCCCGCACCCGCGACATCATCGCCGCCAATGTCACCGACTTGCTCGACAAGGCGGAAGACCCGGCGAAGATGATCCGCATGATTATCCTCGAAATGGAGGAGACGCTGGTCGAGGTGCGCGCGTCGGCCGCCCGGACCATCGCCGACCAGAAGGAGATGCGCCGCCATATCGGCAAGCTGAACGCGCTTCAGGATAGCTGGACCGAAAAGGCGCAACTGGCGCTCAGCAAGGATCGCGAGGACCTGGCCAAGGCCGCGCTGGTCGAAAAGCAGAAGGCCGCCGACATGGCGCAGCAGATGTCCCATGAGATCGAGACGCTGGATGAGGCGCTGCGGGCTTCGGAGGAGGACATCGCCAAGTTGCAGGCCAAGCTGCGCGAGGCCCGTGCCCGTCAGAACAGCCTCGTCACCCGGATGCAGAGCGCCGAAAACCGCCTGCGCGTCCGCGAAGCCTATGCCGGCGAGAAGGTGAACGAAGCCTTTGCCCGCTTCGACATGCTGGAACGCCGCGTGGACATGGCCGAAGGCCGCGCCGACGCCATGGCGCTGGGCCAGCAGCCCAAGACGCTGGAGGAAGAGATCGCCGAACTCAAGTCGGCCGACAAGGTGGACGCCGAACTCGCGGCGCTCAAGGCGTCGATGAACGCTGGCAAGACCGGGGAGTGACGCCATGGAAGACATTCTTGTCCCCATCGCCATCGTCGGGATGCTGTTCATCGGGATGCCCTGGCTGATCTTCCACTATGTGACCAAGTGGAAGCAGGCGCCCAAGATCACTGACGAGGACGAGAAGCTGCTGGACGAGCTTCACCTGCTCGCCCGGCGGCTGGAGGAACGGTTGCAGACGGTCGAACGGATCGTCGCCGCCGACAATCCCGATTTCCGCCCCGCCCGTCCTTCGCAGGACGATGGCGATTATGCATTCGACCGGAGGAACTGAGATGACCGCCCGCCGCACCAAATTCTATCTCGACAAGCAGAACGGCAAGTTCATGGGCGTCTGCTCCGGCATCGCCGACTATACGGGCATCGACGTCGTCTGGGTCCGGGTTGCCATGGTCCTGTCTTTCTTCATCATCGGTTGGACGCTGCTGGGTTATTTCGTGATCGGTTTCGTCGCCGAAAACAAGCCGATTGGCCTCTATGCAGATCGCGACGATGCGAAATTCTGGCAGGGCGTGCGCGCCAATCCGGCGCGCTCCACCCGCGATGTGCGCTCCAAGTTCCGCGATATCGACCGGCGCTTGGCCGACATCGAAACCTATTACACCAGCCGCAACACGCGTCTGGCGGATGAGATCGAGAGCCTGCGCTGATACCGTTCATCGAACGGCGGATGCCGCCGGTCGAAAAATCGGCCGCGCGCGGGCCAAGGGAAGGAAATGGCGATAGCGCGCCGTCCTGACAGGCAAGGGGAAAAGCCATGAATCCATTTGAAATGGTCGTCGCCATCGTCGCGATCACCGCCATCGCCAGCGTCATCCGCGCCAAATATGGCGTCCTGCGCCGGGACAAGGGCGAAGCCTTCGCCCATCGTGGGCCGGACCCGGAAGCCGAAAGGCTGCGCGCGGAGGTGAAGGCGCTGAAGGATCGGGTGGCCGTGCTGGAACGGCTCGCGACCGACAGTTCCACCGCGCTGGAGCGCGAATTCGATAAATTGAAGGACCGCGACTGAAAGCGGCCCGGACGAACCGTAGGGAGGACAATGTGCAGGACCCCCTTTTCTATCTGACCATGGCCGTGGCCGGCCTTTCGGGGCTGGTGATCGTCGCGGTGACGGCGCTGCGCGGCTGGAACGGCTGGCTGGAACTCAAGCGCGCGGAACTGGCGCGCGGGGCCGGGGAAGCCGCCCCGCCGTCCGCCGCCACGCGGATCGAGGTCGCCGACCTGAAAGAACGCATCCGCAAGCTGGAAGCCATAGCGGCGGGCGTCGATCTGTAAAGCAGATGGGAAAAGCGGGTTTCGCCGCCCGCTTTTCCCCCTATATGGGCGGGCATGACACAGATGCGCGCCCTTGCCGATCTTCACGAAGAATATGCGTTTCTCGACGCCGACGATCGCTACCGGCTGTTGATCGATCTGGGCCGCGAACTGGAGCCGATGCCCGACGCGCTCAAGACCGACGCGACGCTGGTGCGCGGCTGTTCGGCGGCGGTGTGGGTCTATCCCACCGTGCTGGATGCCGATTCCGGTCATGGGCAGCGGCTGCATTTCCTGGCCGACAGCAATGCCGCGATCACCAAGGGGATCATCGCGCTGGTGCTGCTGACCGTGCAGGACCGGACGCCCGAGGAAATCGGCGCGGCGGATATAGAAGGGGCGCTGGCGCCGTTCGACCTGCGCAATCAGCTCAGTTCCAATCGGACGCAGGGGATTCCGAACATGATTGCCCTTATCCGCGAAACGGCTCGTCGCTACGGCGGCTGACCCGCGCAACCGCTGTTTCCGCACGGACGTTGTCCTTCCGTAACATGATATATGGAAGGAGAGAGGCGATGCGCGCCATCCTGACTTTGACGGCCCTTGGGCTGATCGCGGCCTGTTCATCGGGCGAGAAGGACATGACCCAGCGCGAGCAGATCGGGCAGACGTGGAAATATGAAGGCGGTGGGACCGGCGGCAAGCCGAAGGTCGCCTATATTGGCAGCGCCAACACGGTGCAGACGATCACCGCGCCCGACACCTTTTCGGTGATGCTGGTGCAGCCGATGACCAATGGCGAGAAGGACGTGACCGTCAAGCTGGTCGGCGCGCGGTTCCGCTGCGACCTGTCCGACTGCGCGGTGACGGCGGTGACGGACGACGGCAAGGAACATCGCTGGAAGGGTCGCATGGCCGACACCAATGACGGGATCGAGATCATGCCTTCGCAAAATGCCTATGAGGCGATTGCCAAGGCGAAAACGGTGAAGGTCAATCTGGCCGTGGGCAAGGATGACCGGACCTTCCCGTTCCAGTTCAATGTCGAGGGGCTGGACCTGAAAAGCTGATCGTCATTCCTGCAAGGACACGCCGGGGCTGCGCGGATCGGCAGCCCCCACCCAATGGCCGTCGGGCAGGCGCTCGGCGGCATTGGCCTTGAGGCCGAGGCGGGAGATGGCGACGCGGTGGCCCAGCCTTTCCAGCGGCGCCTTCATGGCTTCGAGCGATGTGCCCTGTTCCAGCACGAGGCCGTCGCCGTTGAAGAATTCCAGGCCCAGCGCGATGGAATCCTGCGCGGACAGGCCCCAGTCGAAATGGGCGATCAGCGCCTTGGCGACCTGCATGATGATGGTCTTGCCGCCTGCCGCGCCGACGGTGAAGATCGGCGTGCCCGCCGCGTCATAGACGATGGTGGGCGACATGGAGGAAAGCGGGCGCTTGCCCGGCTCCACCCGGTTGGCGACGGGCGCGCCGTTTTTTTCCGGCGTGAAGCTGAAGTCCGTCAGTTCGTTGTTCAGGATGACGCCATTGGCGACAAGCTGGCTGCCGAAGAAGCTTTCGATGGTGGAGGTCCAGGCGGCGATGTCGCCATTGCGGTCCACGGCGACGAAATGGCTGGTGCCCGATTCGGGCTGGGGCCGGGATGCGGTGCGCGGCTGCCCGCCCTGCGGCTGGCCGGGCTGGTAGTCGTTGCGGGCCTTGCGGAGCGAGATGAGGGCGGAGCGCCGTTTCAGATAGGCCGGGTCGATCAGCCCCGCTAGCGGCACGGCCACGAAGTCGGGGTCCCCCAGCCATGTGCCGCGGTCGGCATAGGCAAGCTGCATCGCTTCCCCGATCACATGCCAGGATCGCACATCGTCCTTACCCCATTGGCCCAGCGGGAAGCGTTCGACCATGCCGAGGATCTGGAGAACCGTGACACCGCCGGAAGAGGCCGGTCCCATGCCGCAGACGGTATAGACGCGATATTTGCCGCAGACGGGCTTGCGCGGTTTGGCCTGATAAGCGGCAAGGTCCGCCTGTGTCATCGGCACCGGATTTTTCGGCGCGTTGGTGACGGCGTCCGCGATCGCCTTTGCATTGTCGCCCAGATAGAAGGCGTCGGGTCCTTCGGCGGCGATACGCCTGAACAGGGCGGCGAGCGGCGGATTCTGGAGGATGGTGCCGATCGGCGCGGGCTTGCCGTCGATCCAGAAATATTTGCGAATTTCCGGGAAATCGGCCCAGATCGGCGCGACGGCGTTCATCGCGGTGTCGAGCCTTTGGCGCACTTCGAACCCGTCCTCGGCCAGATGGATGGCGGGCTGGAACAGGTCGGCCCAGGGCAGTTTGCCCCATTTGCGATGCGCGTCCCAGGCGAGGCGCAGATTGCCCGGCACACCGACTGAATAGCCGCCTGGCCATGCATCGCGGAAGGAAAGCGGCTGTCCATCCGGTCCCATGAAGCGGTCGGGCTTTGCAGCGGCTGGGGCAGTTTCGCGGCCGTCGATGGATTCGAGCGCCCCCGTCGCGCCATCATGATGCATCAGGAAGCCGCCGCCGCCGATGCCGCTGTTATGCGGTTCGACCACGTTCAATGCCAGCATCATGGCGATGGCAGCGTCCGTCGCGCTGCCGCCCTTGCGTAGGATATCCTGTCCCGCCTGGGCTGCGCGCGGATCGGCGGCGGATACCGTGGCGTTGAGCGCAACGGGCTCGCGCGCCGATAGTGGTGCGGGGGAAAGGGCGACGAGAGCGAGGGGGGCCAGCAGGGCCAGGAAGCGGAATGTCATGGCGGCCACCCTATCGCCCGCGTCGCTGGCTGCAAGCCTGCCTGTCCGGATCAGGCGTCGATACCGACTGCCTGACTGATCGTCCGCAAGCCGTCGCGTTGCAGCAGGGTCTTCAATCCGGCATTGATGCGCTTCGCCAGATACGGCCCTTCATAGACCAGCGCGCTGTAGAGCTGGATCAGGCTCGCCCCGGCGCGGATGCGGGCATAGGCCTGTTCGGCATCGGATATGCCGCCGACCCCGATCAGCGGCAGGCGGGCGCCCAACAGGCGGCGGAAATCGCGCAACCTCTCCAGCGAAAGGTCGTGCAGCGGCGCGCCCGACAGGCCGCCTGTCTCGCCCGCATGGGCCGAACGCAAGGGCGGGCGCGAAATGGTGGTATTGGACACGATCAGCGCGTCGATGTGGTGGTCGAGGCAGGCGGCGGCGATGTCCTCCACATCCGCCGGTTCGAGGTCGGGAGCGACTTTGAGGAAAATGGGCGTCCGGTCCGAGCCCCGTGCCGCCATCACCGCGCCCAAAAGCTGATCGAGCGCCGCCCGGTCCTGAAGCGCGCGCAGGCCCGGCGTGTTGGGAGAGGAAATGTTGACCGTCAGATAATCGGCGAGCGGCATCATGCAGGTGACGCCTGTGGCGTAATCCGCGATACGATCCGTCGCATCCTTGTTCGCGCCGATATTGATGCCGATAACCGCGCTTCCATTCCGCCGCCGCTTGGCGACTCGTTCTGCCGCCGCCGCTTGTCCACCATTGTTGAAGCCCATGCGGTTGATGACGGCCCGGTCCTCCTCCAGCCGGAACAGGCGGGGCAGGGGATTGCCCGGCTGCGGCAGGGGGGTCAGCGTCCCCAGTTCCGCAAAGCCGAAACCCAGGCCATGCATCTTGTGCGCGACCAGTCCTTCCTTGTCATAACCGGCGGCCAGTCCCACCGGGTTGGGGAAGGCGATGCCCGCGACCGTCTGGGCCAGCATGGGATCGGGTTGCAGGGCGGGCGGAGTCGGCATCATCCGCAGCAGGGCGATGGACAGGTGGTGCGCCCGTTCGGCGTCGAAGGCGAAAACGAGGGGGCGGATCAGGCGATAGGACATGGCGGCTGCTATGCCAGCGCCGCTCGCATCCGTCGAGTCGCTGTTGCGATTGGGCAACAGCTGATCCAGATCAGTTTTCATGGCTGGAATCGTAATATTTTGAGACATTTTCAGTCAGCCAATGTCCGATCCATCCAATAATCTTTCCCCGATTCGGGCGTAAAGCAGGGCTGCGACCCGAAGGCTCCAAGGCCACATGGCCGAACGAGACCTTTTCCTGGCCCGGCAGTGAAAGCTGCCGGGCCATTTTTATATGTGTCTTGTGCATGACACTGGATTGTTTCCCGATTTTAACCAAATTTTCTTGCGAAGCCGTCGCGAAGGGAGATATTGGATAGCGGGGGTCATAAATATGGGGTTGTATCCTCAATACACACCCGGGGGGGTAGCAGGGGTCGTCGCTGCGGATGACGGCGCGCCGCTTTCTTATACCGTCGAAGCGGCGCAGGGTCCGGTCAGGCTGCGTTATTTCGCTCCGCCCGAACCACTATGCGCTTATTTCGGTTCGCTTTATATTTTCAGCGTTTCCTCTTCGGGTTATGCCGACGCAACGCGTGCGGATGTGCCCCAACTGCGCTTCCGGCTGGGCGGGCGAGGCGGCAATTACATCTTTCAGGACGGCATGGTGATGCCGACGCCAGAGGTTTGCCTGTTGGGGCCGACCTTTGGCGCGACACGGTTCCGTCTGGAAGAACCGTCGCGGGTGCTGGGCATATCGCTGCTTCCCGCCGGATGGATCGCGCTTTATGGCGACGATGCGAACAGCATGGCGGACAGCGCCTTCGACATGGTGACATGCGATGCCGAATATGGGCGATTGCTGCAAAAGCTCCAAGGCATGGAGGATGCCGATGCAATTGCGTCGCTTTGCTGGTCATTCCTCCAGACACGGATCAAGCCGTTGCCCGACACGACCTGGCGCCTGCTCGAGGCGGTGGATGGTTGGCTGATGGACGAAGGATCGCCGCGAATCGAAATACTGGCCGACCGCACCGGGCTTTCGCCGCGGCAACTCGCGCGGCTTACCAACCGCTATTATGGTGCGCCGCCCAAGCTGCTGGCGCGCAAATACAGGGCGCTTCGATGCAGCGCGCGGATCGTGCTGGACCGGGAAAGCTGGCAGGTGCTGTGCGACGAAGGGGGATTTTATGACCAGTCCCATTTCATCCGCGAGATCAAGCATTTCATCGGCCTGACGCCCCAGCAATTGCAGAATGATCCGACCGCCGTCGCGCAGTTGACGCTGTTGCGCCGGTCGCTGGGCGGAGACGTGGCCGTCATCAATCGCATGAGCTGAACGCCGCTCCGCTTTTGTAGCGGATGCTATGAGAAAAGCCTTGATAATCCGCCGTTGGAGGACCACATGCCAATCGGATTGATTCGATCCGATTTGAGAATGGTTCGCAACTGGACGCGGGATGAAACTGTCGAGCTTCGCTGACTATGCCGTGGTGCTGATGTCTGCCGCTGCCCGCCATTGCGGAGCCGCAAAGATGAATGCGACCACGCTTGCCGCTGAAACCGGCATTCCGTTGCCCACGGCGCAGAAGCTGGTCAGCCGGCTGTCAGCTGCGGGCCTGCTTGAGTCGAGTCGCGGCACCGGCGGCGGCGTGCGGCTGGCGCGGCCCCCGGCGGCGATTACGCTGGCGGATGTGGTGGAGGCGGTGGAAGGTCCCATTGCCATGACTGCTTGTGCCGAACATGGCGCGCATGACTGCACATTGGAGCAGGATTGCCGCATCCGTCCGCATATGAATGCGGCGAACAGTGCGATTCGTTCGGCCCTTGCGAGAGTGACAATCGCCAGTTTGACACGAGAATTGGCCTGATACGAGAAATGGTATGACGCAGGAAACGATTAGCATCCGTAATCTCGAAGCGCATGAGGCGGCTGAGCGCGCCTCCACTTACGAGCATGGCTGGTCGTCGGCTATCGAGCAGGATTTCGCGCCCAAGGGGCTGAGCGAGGATACCGTCCGTTTCATTTCCGCCAAGAAGAACGAGCCGGAATGGCTGCTCGAATGGCGCCTGAAGGCGTTCGCCATGTGGCGGAAGATGGAAGCGCCGGAATGGGCCAAGCTCAATATTCCGCCCATCGACTATCAGGATGCTTATTATTACGCCGAGCCGAAGAAGAAGGCGGAGCTGAATTCGCTGGATGAGGTCGACCCGGAAATCCTGGCCACCTATCAGAAGCTGGGCATCCCCATCGCCGAGCAGGAAGTGTTGGCCGGGGTCAAGGGCAGCCGCAAGGTCGCGGTCGATGCGGTGTTCGATTCGGTTTCCGTCGCTACCACCTTCCGCAAGGAACTGGAGGAGGCAGGTGTCATCTTCCGCTCGATCAGTGAGGCGGTGCGCGAATATCCGGACCTTGTGAAGAAGTGGCTGGGTAAGGTCGTGCCGATGCACGACAATTATTTCGCCACGCTCAATTGCGCGGTCTTTTCCGACGGCACCTTCGTCTACATTCCCAAGGGCGTGCGCTGCCCGATGGAGCTTTCCACCTATTTCCGCATCAATGCCGAGAATACGGGGCAGTTCGAACGCACGCTGATCGTCGCGGACGAGGGGGCTTATGTAAGCTATCTCGAAGGCTGCACCGCGCCGATGCGCGACGAGAACCAGCTCCATGCCGCAGTGGTCGAATTGGTCGCGCTGGACGATGCGGAAATCAAATATTCGACCGTCCAGAACTGGTATCCGGGCGACGAGAACGGCAAGGGCGGCATCTATAATTTCGTGACCAAGCGGGCGCTGTGCCAAGGTCGCAACAGCAAGGTCAGCTGGACCCAGGTGGAAACCGGGTCGGCGATCACCTGGAAATATCCGAGCTGCGTGCTGAATGGCGAGAACAGCGTGGGTGAATTCTACTCGGTGGCGCTGACCAACAATCTGCAGCAGGCTGATACCGGCACCAAGATGATCCACAACGGCAAGGGGTCGCGGTCGACCATCGTGTCCAAGGGAATCAGCGCGGGGCGTTCGAATAACACCTATCGCGGGCTGGTGCGCGTGGCGCCGGGCGCGGAAGGTGTACGGAACTTCACCCAGTGCGACAGTCTGCTGCTGGGCGACCAATGCGGCGCGCATACTGTGCCCTATATTGAGGTGCGTAATCCCTCCGCGCAGATCGAGCATGAGGCGACCACTTCCAAGATTAGTGATGACCAGCTTTTCTACGCGATGCAGCGCGGGCTGGATCAGGAAAGCGCGGTGTCGCTGATCGTGAACGGCTTCGCCAAGGAAGTGTTGCAACAGCTGCCGATGGAGTTCGCGGTCGAGGCGCAGAAGCTGTTGGGCATCAGCCTTGAGGGGAGCGTGGGCTAACGACTTTTCCACGCGTCATGCTGAACTTGTTTCAGCATCCACTTGGCTTTCGAAGGTGAAAGGGCGCGAAGAGAAATGGACCCTGAAACAAGTTCGGGGCGACGAAGAATGTGAGAGTTTGAAGGACTGAACCTTGAGCGACGAAGACGATATTCAGGATGCCCTCGCCGATTTCGCGGAGGATGTTGGCAATGGACAGGCGTGGACCGCCGCGATCCGTATCCTGACCGAGGACTATGAGTTGGAAGAGGGCGAACTTCAGACACGCGCCGCCAAGGATTTCGGTGACCTCGATGCATATCAGGTCGAATGCCGCGCCGCGCTGGAGGCAGGCGACAAGGCGATGACCGAGCGCCTGCGGACCGACAAGGCGTTCCACAAGGCCAAGGCCCCCAACCTCGCCCGCATGGGGCCGGTTAGCGAATTCGTCGTCGCGCTGCTGGAAAAAGGTGCGCCCGAGCCGGATGCCGACTGGTGGCCCTATATGCCGATCAAGCGCCACATCGACACACTGTTTCCCGCTCCGGGCGACGTTCGCGACATGGCCTTCTGGACCGCGCGGACGCTCCAGCGCGCGCACAAGGATTGAATGCATGCTGACAATTGAAAACCTCTCGAACGAGATTGACGGCAAGGTGATCCTCAAGGGGCTGTCGCTTTCCATCAATGGGGGCGAAGTCCATGCGATCATGGGACCGAACGGCGCGGGCAAGTCGACGCTGGCCTATACGCTGGGCGGCCGCCCCGGTTACGAGGTGACGGGCGGCAGCGCGACTTTCCTGGGGAAGGACCTGTTCGAAATGGAGCCGCATGAGCGCGCTGCCGCCGGGCTGTTCCTGGGCTTTCAGTATCCCGTTGAGATTCCAGGCGTTTCCAACCTGCAATTCCTGCGCGAAAGCCTCAATTCGCAGCGCCGCGCGCGGGGGGAGAAGGAACTGAACGGCGGCGAGTTCATCAAGCTCGCCAAGGAGAAGGCCGCGCTGCTGGGCCTCGACATGGAAATGCTCAAGCGCCCGGTGAATGTCGGCTTTTCGGGCGGCGAGAAGAAGCGCGCCGAAATGGTGCAGATGGGCATACTCGACCCGAAGCTGGCGATCCTGGACGAGACGGACAGCGGCCTCGACATCGACGCGCTCAAGACCGTGGGCGCGGGCATCAATGCGATCATGCGGCGCCCCGATAAGGCGGTGCTGCTCATCACACATTATCAGCGGCTGCTCGACTATGTGAAGCCGGACTTCGTGCATGTGCTGGCTGGCGGCCGGATCGTGAAGTCGGGCGGGCCGGAACTCGCGCTGGAACTGGAACGCGAAGGCTATGCCGATGTGGTCGGGGCCGAGGTGGTTGCGGCGTGACGACAATCGCTCTTCCCACGCGCAGGCAGGAAGATTGGCGTTACAGCGACGTCGATGCGCTGGCTGCCATCTGGCCGACGCCCGCGCCCACGCGCATCGACGTCGCGGCGGATGAAACGGCGCGCCATCATCTGTTGCAGAACGCAGCCGATGGCGCGGTGGCGGTGTATGACTATGCCATCACCATTGCGGACGGTGCGCGCTGCGATTTTCATGTGCTCAATATCGGCGGCAAATTCGGGCGGGTGACGATCAACGTCACGTTGGGCAGGGGGTCGCATTTCGAATTGAACGGCGCAATCATCGGCGGCGGCGAACAGACGCTGGAGATCGTCACTGCCGTCACCCATGCCGCGCCGGACGCCACCAGCGGGCAGACGATCCGGTCGATCCTGGGCAATCATGCTACTGGCAGCTATCTCGGTAGCATCAATGTCGCTCGCGGCGCGCAGCGCACCGACGCCTTCCAGTCGGTGAAGGCGATGCTGCTGGACCGCACGGCGACCGCGAACGTCAAGCCAGAGCTGGAAATCTACGCCGACGATGTGAAATGCGCGCATGGTGCGACAGTGGGCGAACTCGACAAACAGGCGCTGTTCTACATGGCCTCGCGCGGCATGGACCCCGCGACAGCCAAGACGCTGCTTTTGAAGGCCTTTGTCGCTGGCGTGTTCGACGATATGGCCGACGAAGCGGTGAAGGCGGCACTGGAAGCGGCGGCGATCGCCAAGCTGGAGGTGCTGGTATGACCGTCCGCGCCTTCGATCGCCTCGACCTGCGCCATGATTTCCCCGGCCTTCTGGATGGAAATGGGGGCGACTGGCATTATCTCGACAGCGCCGCCACAGCGCAAAAGCCGCGAGCGGTGATCGACGCCATCGCCCGCGCCTACGGCGTGGAATATGCCACGGTGCATCGGGGCGTCTATGAGCGATCCGCGAATATGACGCTGGCCTATGAGGCGGCGCGGCGGAAGGTCGCGAACTTCATCGGCGCGGCGAGCGACAGCGAGATCGTCTATGTCCGCGGTGCGACCGAGGGCATCAATCTCGTCGCGACATGCTGGGCTGGCGAGCAGTTGGAGGCGGGGGATCGTATCCTGCTGTCCATGCTGGAGCATCACAGCAATATCGTGCCGTGGCAGATGGTGGCCGAGAAAGTCGGTGCAGAGATCGACGTCGTGCCCCTGACGGCGGATGGCAAGATCGACCTTGATGCCATGGCCGCGATAATTACCCCCGGGCATAAAATGGTAGCGCTCGCCCATGTTTCGAACGTGCTGGGCAGCGTGCTGGACGTGCGGCGCGCCGCCGACATCGCCCATTCGGTCGGCGCGAAGCTCCTGATCGATGGGTGCCAGGCCGTGCCGCGCCTTGCCGTCGACGTGCAGGCGCTGAATTGCGACTTCTACGCCTTTTCCGCGCACAAGCTCTATGGGCCGACCGGCATCGGCGTGCTGTGGGCGCGCAAGCAACTGCTCGATGCCATGCCCCCCTATCAGGGCGGTGGGTCGATGATCGACAAGGTGACATTCGAAAAGACGACCTATGCTCCCGCGCCCACGCGGTTCGAGGCAGGGACGCCGCATATCGTCGGCGTAGTTGGGCTGTCCGCCGCGATCGATTATGTGCAGGCGATCGGGCTGGACGCTATCCATGCCCATGAATGCGCGTTGGTGGGCAAGGCGCGGACGGCGCTGGAAAAGCTGAATAGCGTGCGCGTTTTCGGCCCGGAGGATTCGGCAGGCATTCTTTCCTTTGAGGTGGAGGGGGTGCATCCGCACGATGTCGGCACCATATTGGATGAAACGGGCGTGGCCATCCGCGCCGGGCACCATTGCGCTCAGCCGTTGATGCGTCATCTGGGTGTAGAGGCGACGGCGCGGGCGAGCTTTGGTGTCTACAGCGACGAGAGCGATGTGGACGCGTTGGTCAAAGGTATCGAACGAGTGAGGAAGATCTTCGGATGACCGAGCGGAAGATTATGGTCGAGGAAGTGGAAAGCGTGGAAGCGCCGCCCAAGGCGCGTCTGGACGATGCCGGAGGCGAGCAGCCGCGCCAGCCCGACTATCTGGAAGGCTTCCTTTCGCAAAAGCCCGCCGGGACGCCAGTGGGCGAGCCGGGCGGCGACCTGTATGATGCGATTATCGATGCGCTCAAGGAAATCTTCGACCCGGAAATTCCGGTGAACATCTATGATCTTGGCCTCATCTACGGAGTGGACGTCACACAGGACGGCCATGCCGTCGTCACCATGACGCTGACGACGCCGCATTGCCCGGTCGCTGAATCCATGCCGGGCGAAGTGGAACTGCGCGTCGGCGCGGTGCCGGGCGTGGGCGATGTAGAGGTGAACCTCGTCTGGGATCCGCCATGGGACCCCGGCAAGATGTCGGACGAGGCCAAGCTGGAACTGGGAATGCTCTGATGACGACGCAAACCAAAGCTCGCGCCCGTCCCGCTGCCGTCGTCCTGACGCCGAGCGCGGAACAGCGCATCGCGGAGCTTATGGCTCAGGCGCCTGAAGGGGCGATCGGCGTCAAGCTTTCGACTCCGCGCCGGGGCTGCTCGGGCCTTGCCTATTCGGTCGACTATGTGACCGATGAGGTGAAGTTCGACGAGAAGATCGAAACGCCTGGCGGCATATTCTACATCGACGGCGCGTCGGTGCTCTATCTGGTCGGATCGACGATGGACTGGGTGGAGGACGATTTTACCGCAGGGTTCGTCTTCAACAATCCCAATGCCAAGGGTAGTTGCGGTTGCGGCGAGAGCTTCACCGTCTAAGCGTTGGTGGGCCGTATCATGCCGCATATGTTGATCCTGGGGCTGGGCTACACCGCCGCGCGCCTAGCGGGACGGCTGCGCGCACAGGGCTGGCAGGTCACGGGGGTGCGCCGCACGGCTGGTCCCGAAGCATTGGCGTTTGACGATGAACCAGCTGTCCGCGCTGCCATTGCTAACACCACGCATATCCTCTCCTCCGTCCCGCCGGACGGGGAAGGAGATCCTGCCCTTGCCCGCTATGGCGTCGCCATCGCCGCCGCGCCCGCGCTCTGGACTGGCTATCTATCCTCCACCGGCGTCTATGGCGATGCGGACGGCGCATGGGTCGACGAAGCCAGCCCGGTGGGTGAGGGCCGTCGCACCGCCCGCGCGGAAGCCGATCTGGCATGGGGCGCGCTTCGCCCCGATATGCGCCGTTTTCGGCTGCCCGGCATCTATGGCCCCAGTCGTAGCGCTTTGGACCGTGTGCGAGAGGGGAAAGCGCATCGCATCGATCTGCCGGGACAGGTCTTCAGCCGTGTGCATGTTGACGACATTGTTACGGGCGTCGTCGCATCTTTCGATGGGCCGCCGGGCGTCTATAATCTGGCTGACGACCTGCCCGCGCCGCAAAATGCGGTGACGCAGGCGGCCTGCGCGCTGCTGCACCTACCACTCCCGCCGCTGCTGACGCCGGAAGAGGCGAAGCTGTCTCCCATGGCCCGCGCCTTCTATACGGAAAATCGCCGGGTTGCGAACGGGCGGGCCAAGCGCCTCCTCGGCTGGAAGCCGCGCTACCCAACCTATCACGAAGGGCTGGCTGGCTGCTTTTCTCAATAGGCGTGAATCGGTTCGTCGCATCGCCGCACCCATGGTTACCCTATGTTAACCACGCTGGTCCGAAAGCCTATGTCCTCACCACCATGGGATCGGACAGATGGACTCAATCGACCTTGCTTTTGCCGCAATCAGCCAGCGGATGGCCAGCCTGTCCGTGCCCGCTCGCGCGCCTCGCAAGCCTGAACCGATCGCACACCTCCTTTCGCGGGTGAACGCGGCCAAGCGTGGTTACGAACTGGGCGTGCCGCGCTAATTTTTCTTCGCTCGCAGCGCGATGATCATGCCCAGGATCGCCAGCGCGGCTCCCGCGATGGATAGGGCAGTCCAGCGATAGCCCTCCGCCACCGTGGAGATCAGCATGGCGATCACCGGGATCAGTACGCTGCTATAAGCTGCCCGTGCCGCGCCGATGCGCTGGATCAACTGGAAATAGAGTGGGAAGGTGACGACCGATCCCGCTATCCCCAACCACAATATCCCCATTACATAAGCGGCTCGCCATTCCATCACCGGCGGCCCCACCGTAATCCATGCATAGGCCGCGTCCATCGCCCCGCCGATCAGCATCGCCCAGCTCAACACCGCCACCATCGGCAGCCGCCGGGCGATCCACATCCCCTGCATGACATTGGCCGCCGATGCACTGAACAGCCCAGCGATGCTGAGCGCCACGCCCAGCAGCACCGCATCGGATGCGATTTCCGCCGCGCGATATTCCTTTACCAGCAGCAATGCGATTCCCGCGATGGCGATGGCCGATCCGGCGATGAAGGCGCGGCTCACCGGTTGGCGAAAGGCGATCCAGGACAGGATGCTGTTGGGGATCAGCAGCATCGCATAGACGGTCGCGACCACGCCGGAGGTCAGATAATGCTCCGCGCGATAGACGAAGTTGAAGTTGAGCACGAATTGCGCGAGTCCCAGCAATGCGGCAAAAGCGATACCTTTCGGCGGCAGGCGCAGCGGCACCCGCCGTGCCAACGCGAACAGGACCATAGCGAATCCCGCCACCAGAAAGCGGTAGCTGACAGACCAGCTTGGCGGCACCGCCGACAGTTGGTCGCGGATCACGATCCAGGTCGAACTCCAGATCAAGGTGACGAGGAGGAAGGGGAGGATCACGCCGCTTTTTGCCGGCTGCTGCTCCATCAGCCGAGTGCCCGCAACGCCTGGGCGAGCACTTCGACACTTGCAGCATCCTGCGACCAGTTGGTGACGATCCGGGCCGCGCCTTCGCCCCAGTCATGGAATTCGAAGCCCTGCGCGCGCAGGCTTGCCGCTTCCGCCGCCGTCAGCTCTAAGAACAGTTCATTGGCCTGCACCGAATACATTAGCCTGCCGCTCGCGTTCGCCGCCAGCACCTGCGCCGCTTCATTGGCCGCACGGGCGTTGGCCAGCCACAGATCATCCTCCAGCAGCGTGAGGATCTGCGCGGCGAGATAGCGCCCTTTCGAAACGAGATGCCCCGACCGCTTGCGCCAGCGCTCGGCCTCAGCCGCCCGCACGTTGGCCTGCGGGCCGAAAAAAACCAGCGCCTCGCCCACCATGCCGCCATTCTTGACGCAGCCGAAGCTCAGCACGTCGACGCCCGCGCGCCATGTGATGTCGCCCGGATCGCAGTCCAGATGCGCCACCGCATTGGCGAAGCGCGCGCCGTCCATGTGGAGGCCCATGCCATGCGTTTTCGCTACGGTGCTCAGGCGCGCCACCTCGTCCGGCGTATAGACGAGGCCATATTCGGTTGCGTTGGTGATGGTAATCGCTCGCGCAGGCATCTGGTGCACGTCCGGGCGGATTGTCCCAAGCCGCTCTTGCACCGCATCAGGTGACAGCTTCGCGCCTTCGCCCGGCAGCGTCATCAGGCTGGCGCCGTGAGTAAAGAAAGCCGGCGCGCCACATTCGTCTACCGCGACATGCGCCTCTTCGTGCGCGACGATGCCGCCATAGGGCGGGCACAGGCAGGCAAGCGCGATACTGTTCGCGGCCGTCCCGCTCGCCACCCATATGGCTTTTGCAGGCGTGCCGAACAGATCGGAAAAGGCACCGTCCAGCCGCGCGCTCCATGCGTCGCGATCATAGCCATGATCCTCCCGGTCAGCGGCGGCGATGGCGGCCATGACAGGCGGACAGACGGGCGTGGCGTTGTCGGAAAAGAAATGCATGACGAGCGGGATAATCGCCTTCCGGCAAAGCGCAAGCGTCGCTCGCCGGTCCATTTATCAGTCAATGGACTCAAATCCATCGCGCAACATTGTTTCGTCGCCCGCTTTGTGACATAGGGCGCGCGTCCAAGCCGAAGGAGTAGTTATCATGGACGTCCAGCAGACATCGCGCTTCACCGTCATCCCCAACAGCAAGGCTGTGGCGGCTGACCAGCGCGCCGTATTGTTGGAAGATCCGGGCTTTGGGCGCATTCACACCGATCATATGGTGACGATTCGCTATTCTGAGGGGCAGGGCTGGCACAGCCATATGCTCGGACCGCGTGAGCCGTTTCAGCTCGATCCGGCCTGCGCGGTCCTGCATTATGCACAGGAAATATTCGAAGGCATGAAGGCCTATCGCCTTGCCGACGGCAACGTCGCCATGTTCCGGCCGGAGGAAAATGCCCGCCGTTTCAATGAATCGGCGCACCGCATGGCGATGCCCCCCATTCCCGAAGACCTCTTCCTAGAAGCGGTCGAGCAACTGGTGAAGATCGACGCGGGCTGGATTCCGGATGGTGAGGGAAGCCTTTATCTGCGCCCCTTTATGTTCGCGAGTGAGGCGTTCCTAGGCGTGCGACCGGCCAAGGACTATATTTTCTGTGTCATCGCATCGCCTGCGGGTGCCTATTTCAAGGGCGGCAAGAAGGCTGTCAGCCTGTGGGTGTCGGAACATTATACCCGCGCCGCGCCCGGCGGCACCGGCGCCGCCAAATGCGGCGGCAACTATGCCGCTTCGCTGATCGCGCAGGCCGAAGCCAGCACTCATGGTTGCGATCAGGTCGTCTTCCTGGACGCCGCAGAGCATAAGTGGGTCGAGGAATTGGGTGGCATGAACATCTTCTTCGTGATGGAGGATGGGGCGATCGTGACTCCGCCGCTCGGTACGATCCTGCCCGGCATCACCCGCGACAGCATCATGAAGCTGGCCCGCAACAAGGGCCATGACGTGCGCGAGGAACCCTACAGCTTCGCCCAGTGGCGCGCGGACGCGGCCAGTGGCAAGCTGCGCGAAGCCTTCGCCTGCGGCACGGCGGCGGTGGTAACCGCCATCGGCACGGTCAAGAGCGTGGAGGGCGATTTCACCATCGGCAATGGCGATGGCGGCATGGTGACAGAATCGCTGCGCGCTGACCTGACCGGCATCCAGCGTGGCACGGTGGCCGATCCGGTGAACTGGGTACGCAGGCTGTAAAGAGCGGCCTTCTGCCTTTGTAGGAGTGGTTTTCCACGGGCGAATTTGGGTGGTTTGTGGACACTCAAATCCGTTCGTCCTGAGTAGCCACTGAGCTTGTCGAAGTGGCATATCGAAGGACTGATGTCGCGCAAGACCCTTCGACGTCGGTCTTCAACTTCGCTCAGCCACTACTCAGGGCGAGCGGAGTGGGAACCGCCATTGACCGAAACCTGCCATGACAAGCCGATAGCCTCGTGCAAATGACGCAACTCCATCCTCGATACCACCGCTTCCCTTCCGCTGCCCGACCGCCTAGACAGGCGCTCATGCAACGCTTTGACGTCGTGATTCTGGGCGGGGGCCTCGTCGGCCTTACCCTTGGCATCGCTCTTTCGGGCCACGGTGTGCGCTGCGCCGTGATTGACCCCGCCGATCCGGTCGAAACCACCGCCGCCGGTTTCGACGGGCGGGTGTCGGCCATTTCCTCGACCAGCCATGCCATGCTCTCCGCCATCGGGGTCGCCGATCTGCTGGAGGGCAAGGGTTGTCCCATCGATCGCATCTGGGTCAGCGACGGCTTGCAGCCCGGCGCCCTCGACTTCGCGCCGGATGCGGATGACGGCGTGATGGGTGTCATGTTCCCCAATCGCGACTTGCGCGTGGCGCTCGCCCAGGCGGCGGAGAAGGCAGGAAACCTCACCCGCTTCCAGCCCGATCGCGCTGTCGCCGTGGATCGCGGCGCGGATGGCGTGACGTTGACGCTCGCCAGTGGCGCGCAACTGTGCGGTGGGTTGCTAGTTGCGGCGGAGGGCCGCAACAGCCCTACGCGCGAAGCGGCGGGTATCCGCACGACTCGCTGGCAATATAAGCATGTCGCGATGGTCACGGCCATCGACCATGAAGTGCCGCACGGCAACACGGCCTATGAAATCTTCTATGTCGGCGGCCCCTTTGCGCTGCTGCCGATGCTGCCAGGAACGCGCTCGGCCATCGTGTGGACGGTGCCGACGCAGCAGGCGCCCGCGATGATGAAGCTGTCGGAACGGGCGTGGCTCGCCGAAGCGCAGAAGCGCATGGGCGGCTTTCTGGGCGAGATTTCGCTGGCGGGGCCGCGATCATCCTATCCGCTGGGTTTCCATCATGCGGCGCGGATCACCGACACGCGCCTTGCGCTGGTGGGCGATTCGGCCCACGCCATCCATCCCATCGCAGGGCAAGGGTTGAACCTTGGTTTCCGTGATGTCGCGGCGCTGGCGGAAGTGCTGGTGGAAGGGATGCGCCTTGGCCTCGATCCGGGCGACGCGCAGCTTCTGGCACGCTATCAGCGCTGGCGGAGCCTCGATTCCCTGTCGGTCAGCGTGGCGATGGACGGCCTTGTCCGGTTGTTCGACATTCCCGGTCGCATCCCTTCAGCCATCCGCCGTGCGGGTCTTGCCGCCGTGCAGCGCACGTCCGTCCTCAAGAACCGCTTCATGGCCGAAGCGCGGGGCGAATCCGGGGCTCTCCCCCGTCTGCTGACGGGCGAGATGGTTTAGGGCCACCTCGCCAGTTGCTCTCCTATCCTCCCACCCGATTCGCCACCAAATTATCCACCACCGACGGATCGGCCAGCGTGCTGGTGTCGCCAAGCGCCTGAGCCGATGTCTCACCCTCCGCGATCTTGCGGAGGATACGACGCATGATCTTGCCTGAGCGGGTCTTGGGCAGCGCTGGCGCGAACTGGATGGCGTCGGGCGTCGCGATGGGGCCGATTTCCGTCCGCACCCATGCGCTGAGTGTCCTGCGGAGGTCCTCGCTCGGCTCCTCATGCGCGTTCAAGGTTACATAGGCATAGATGCCCTGCCCCTTGATGTCGTGGGGGAAGCCGACCACCGCCGCCTCCGCGACGCTTTCATGCAGCACCAGCGCGCTTTCGACCTCCGCCGTGCCCATGCGGTGCCCGGATACGTTGATGACGTCGTCCACGCGCCCCGTGATCCAGTAATAGCCGTCGGCATCCCGCCGCGCTCCGTCGCCCGTCGTGTATTTGCCGGGGAAGGTGGTGAAATAAGTCTGGAAGAAGCGATCATGATCCCCCCAAACGGTTCGCATCTGTCCCGGCCAACTCTGCGCGATGACGAGGTTGCCCTCCGCCGCGCCGTGCAGCACCTGCCCCTCGCCATCCACGATCTGCGGGACGACACCGGGCATGGGAAGAGTGGCGGAGCCAGGTTTCAGGTCCGTGGCACCCGGCATCGGCGCGATCATCGCCGCGCCGGTTTCGGTCTGCCACCAGGTGTCGATGATCGGGCAGCGATCCTCGCCTACGATATGATGATACCAGCGCCATGCTTCCGGGTTGATCGGCTCGCCCACCGTGCCCAGCAGGCGCAGCGACTGGCGACTGGTGCGTGTAACGAACTCGTCGCCTTCCCGCATCAGCGCGCGCAACGCTGTGGGGGCGGTGAAGACGGCGTGCACCTGATGCCGGTCGACCACTTCCCAGATGCGGCTGGGCGTCGGCCAGTTGGGTACGCCTTCATACATTAGCGTGGTCGCCCCGTTCGCCAGCGGCCCATAGACGATATAGCTGTGACCCGTGACCCAGCCGATGTCCGCCGCGCACCACCAGATGTCGCCGGGCCGGTAATCGAAGCACAACTCATGGGTGAGGGCGGCCCAGAGCAGATAGCCTCCGCTCGTGTGCAGCACCCCCTTGGGCTTGCCGGTCGATCCGGAGGTGTAGAGGATGAACAGTGGATCTTCGGCGTTCATGGTTTCGGGCGGGCAGTCGGCGGAAACGCGTCCCGCTTCCTCATGCAGCCACAGGTCGCGTCCGTCCTTCATCGCCACCGCGCCGCCGGTCGCCTTCACCACGATCACGCGCTTCACGCTGGCGCAGTCATGGAGCGCCGCATCGACATTGGCCTTGAGCGGCACGGCCTTGCCCGCGCGCCGTCCTTCGTCGGCGGTGATGACCAGCGTCGAATCGCAATCGATGATGCGCCCGGCCAGCGCTTCGGGCGAAAAGCCGCCGAAGACGACGCTGTGGACCGCCCCGATCCGCGCACAGGCGAGCAGGGCGAAGGCGGCCTCCGGGATCATCGGCAGGTAAATGGTGATCCGGTCGCCCTTCTTCGCGCCCGCGCCTTTCAGCACATTGGCGAAGCGGCAGACTTCTTCATGCACCTGTTTGTAGGTGTAGCGGCGCGGTTCCTCTTCCGGGGAATCGGGTTCCCAGATGATCGCGACCTGATCGCCCCGTTCCGCCAGATGCCGGTCGATGCAATTGACGCTGACATTGATCTGTCCGTCCGCGAACCACTTCACGTTGAAATCTGCTTCGGCAAAGCTGCTTTCGTCGGTGCGCGTGGGCTGGGTGATCCAAGCCAGCCGCTTAGCCCGCTCCAGCCAATAATCATGGCTGTCCTCGATCGAGCGCCGGTAATCCGCCGCCCGCCCCTCCCGGTCCAGCAGCGCATCCTTGGCCCATGTCGCGGGAACCGGGAAGAAATCGTTAGACATGGGGCATCCTTTCCTTTGCAGCGATTTATCGCCTTCCCTACCTAGGACGGGATGGCGCAAACCGGAAGATGGACGACCCCGCTTTTCACGCAGATCGTTTCGCGATCGCTACGGAATTTCCCCATTTTGCCGCTTTCCCAATGTCGTGCGCGCGCCTAACAGACAGGGACATGTGGCAGCTTTATCAATTCCCGCTTTGTCCCTTCTCACGCAAGGTGCGCCTTCTGCTCGGCGAGAAGGGCGTGGGCTATGATCTTGTGCGCGAATCGCCATGGGACATGCGCGACGAATTTCTGGACCTCAATCCCGCGGGCACCACGCCTGTCATGGTGGATCGGGAAGGGGGCCTGACCCTGATCGACAGTCAGGCGATCTGCGAATATTTCGAGGAAACCGTGGAAAAATTCCCACTGATTTCCGGCACTGCAGCGGGAAGGGCGGAAGTGCGCCGGCTGACCGCTTTTTTCGACCAGAATTTTTATGGCGACGTGGTCGGCCCGCTGCTCCACGAGCGGATGAAAAAGCGCCTGATCGAACGTGCTCCACCTGACGCCCGTGTCCTGCGCGAGGCGATGAAACGCGCCAACATTCATATGGATTATATGGACTATCTGCTCGACCACCGCGCCTGGATGGCGGGCGGAACGCTCAGCCTTGCCGATGTCGCGGCGGCGGCGCATCTATCTGTGGCGGATTATCTAGGTGGCATCGACTGGGCGGGGCATGAAACGGTGAAACGTTGGTATGCCGGCTTCAAGTCGCGCCCGTCCTTCCGCCCGCTGCTGTCGGAGCGGATGGAGGTCATCACTCCGCCGCCCCATTATGAAAAGCCCGATTTCTAGGCGCGGACGAAAACGGCTCAATCCGTATCCGCTGCTACATAGACGCGGTTGCGGCCATGTTCCTTGGCTAGATAGAGTGCTCTGTCCGCAGCCCGCAGAGCGGCGCGGGGATGTTCATATTCCAGCACATCGGCGACGCCAGCTGAGAAGGTGACCTGTTCCATTTTCTCACCATTGGCGCGGTTGACGAGGCTGCGGCCCGCCAGATCTTCGCGCACCTTGTCGACCAGCGCGCAGGCTTCGGACGCCGTCTTGCCGCGGAATAGCATCACGAATTCCTCCCCGCCATGGCGCGCCACATGGCAGCGGTCGTTGGAAATCTTCGTCAGCAGGCCCGCCACGAATTTCAGCACCCGGTCGCCCGTGTCGTGCCCGTGGGTGTCGTTGATGATCTTGAAATGATCGATGTCGCAGAAGCCGATGGCCAGCGGCTCGCCCTGCGCCCGCGCCAGCGATAGTTCCTCGCGCAGCGCGCCTTCAAAGGCGCGGCGGTTGGGCAGGCCGGTCAGGAAGTCATGCTCGGCAGCCTGGCGGGCGTTTTCCAGGCTAGATCTCAGCGCCTGCGTCTGCTTCTGATTGTCGCGAAGCTGGGTTTCGACCTGTCGCGTCTTTTCCACCATCGACCGGGTCAGGCTGACCAGCCGGCCAAGCACGGTTTCCGCGTCGCCGCCTGATGCCAGATCCTTGGCATGTTCCTGCAGGGCGGCGCCGTAATCCTTGGCGCTGCTGCGCGATTCATGCATCAGGCCAGTGAACAGGGTCAGATTTTCCTCTACCTTGTCCAGCATGGCCGCCAGCGCTTCGGGCGTGATTTCGTCGGCGCGCTGTTCGGCGACGACAGTTTCGACCCAGCTATTGGTGACTTGACCGCGTTCCATCATTACGGCCTTCACCGCCTTTTCGATGCCGATATTCGTGCCCGTCAGATAATCGAGCGCGACGGAGAAATTCATCGACGTCAGGTCCAGATCATGCGCGAACAGGAAATCACCAATATCGTCATACAGCTTGCGCCGGCGCGTAATTTCCCGATTGGCTGCCGTGCTGGCGCGCGACCGCCGTTCAACCGGCGTTTCTTCCTCCCCCTCTTCGGCTTTGCCCGATAGGCCACGCGCCCATCGCGTCAGGCGGTCGGTAAGCCCATGCGGAGGGCTGGCGAAAGGAGAGGGTGCTGCGCTCATGCAAGGGAGAACGGCAGGGCGCAAGGAGGGTTAAATCCCTATCAAACAAATTCTGAAAAGCCATTGGAATCGCGTTCAGATATCCGCCGAAACCAGCCAGTCGCGGAATATGCGGACAGAACGCGTCTGCAATGCGCGCGGACGGCAGACGAAGAAATAACGATAGGGGCTTTCCACCCTGGTCGGGAACAGGCGGACCAGCCGTTCGTCCGCCGCCTGCTGGAAATGGCTGGCATGCATCACGGCGACGCCCAATCCCTGTGCCGCGGCTTCCAGCATGAGCTGGCCCGAATCATAATTGTCGACCGCCAGCGGTTGCAGGTCGGGCAGGCCGACCGCTTCCTTCCATGCGTCGAAGGCCAACGTCATGTCGCGGTGCAGCAATATGGTGTGTTGTGATAGCTCCTCCGGCGTGCTCAATGGATGGGGCTGCTCCAGCAGGGCGCGCCGCCCGATCAGATAGACTTCGTCATGATCCAGTTCATGCGCGTAGAGCGCGGGGTCGATGTCCTTCGCCAGCACGATGGCTGCATCCAGTCCCTCGCCCAGCCGCGCGACGGCATAAGGGGTGGTTTCGATATCGATATGTAGCTGGGGATGCATCTGCCGTAATTGGCCCAGCCGAGGAAACAGGCGCTGTGTTGCGAACAGAGGCATGACAGCCAGCCGCAGGCGCAGTTGATTGCCACCGCTCTGAATATTTTCCAGCGCCTGGCTGAGTGAATCCAGCGCGGGGGCGATATCGTCCAACAACCGCTGCCCGTCGGCGTTGATTTCCAGCGCCTGATGCTTGCGGTCGAATAGCGAACGCCCAATGAAACGCTCCAGCGCCTGCACCCGGCGGCTCAAGGCCGGTGTCGATAGCGCAAGTTCCTCCGCCGCCGCCTTGACCGAACCAAGGCGGGCAACCTGAACAAAGGCCTCCAGGGCCGTGAGAGGCGGCAGTCTGCGCATAAATCCGTCGAAATTCCAGAATATCCAGGCCGTCGCACCGCATCATATCTTTGTTGGATGGTGCGTCAGCCGACTTATCAGCATCCTCCATTCAATGATGAGCAATATCCGTCAATTGGCAAGATGCATTTTTTGCAACTTGCCCGATTTCTTTCGCACTTGCAAAAATAGCTGCTGCACCGCACATAGAAAAGGCCTTTCAGGCATCCTCTCCTATAAACTTTCAGGGCTGGCCTTCGGGCTGGCCCTTTTTTTGTTTTGGTGGGGCGAGCGATGCGCCCTTTTCCTTCGCCCGCGCATTTCCTATCTCGTTACGCAGGAGACAGGAACGAGGGGTGCCGATGGCGGATCAGGACAATGCAGGGCGCAGGATTCATGTGGCGAATGCGCGGCCTGAGGATGCGGGGCGCGGATTGGCGCGCCTGCCGCTGGCAGTGATGGCGGAACTGGGCCTGGCCGAAGGCGATGTGGTCGAGATCGCCGGCAAGCGCCCGACTCCTGCCCGCGTGGTGCGACCCTATAAGGAGGATGAAGGGCTGGACGTGTTGCGCCTTGATGGGTTGCAGCGCGCCAATGCGGGCGTGGGCTCGGGCGATTTCGTGCACATCCGCAAGGTGGAGCTGCGCCCCGCCCAGCGGGTGATCTTCGCGCCTGCACAAAGCAATTTGCGGCTTCAGGGTAATCCCGACGCCTTGAAACGCGTCTTTTATCAGCGGCCATTGACCGCAGGTGACATCGTCGCAACCTCCGGCCAGCAGCAGGTGCCGCCCGGCGATATGCCGCCTCAACTCAGGCAAATGCTGGCCGCGCCGGCTTATGCCTTGCAGGAAATCCGTCTGGTGGTCGTATCGACCGTACCCAAGGGTTTTGTCCATATCGACGCCGACACCGAAGTCGAATTGCGCGCCGAATATGAAGAACCGCGCGACCTGCGGCGGGCCGATGTCACCTATGATGATGTCGGTGGCATGGCCGATGCGATCGACCAGCTGCGCGAGATGGTGGAGCTGCCACTGCGCTATCCCGAACTGTTCGAGCGGCTGGGCGTCGATCCGCCCAAGGGCGTGTTGCTCCATGGTCCGCCAGGCACCGGCAAGACGCGGCTGGCCCGCGCGGTCGCCAATGAATCGGAAGCGGAATTCTTCCTCATCAACGGCCCGGAAATCATGGGCTCCGCCTATGGCGAATCCGAAAAGCAGTTGCGCGAGATTTTCGAGGCGGCGACCAAGTCCGCCCCATCGATCCTGTTCATCGACGAAATCGATTCCATCGCGCCTAAGCGGGGGCAGGTAACGGGTGAGACGGAAAAGCGTCTCGTCGCGCAATTGTTGACGCTGATGGACGGGCTGGAGCCGCGCACCAACCTCGTCGTCATTGCCGCGACCAATCGGCCCGAGGCGATTGACGAGGCGCTGCGCCGTCCAGGCCGTTTCGATCGCGAAATCATCGTCGGCGTTCCCGACGAACGCGGGCGGCGTGAGATATTGGGTATTCACACCCGCGGCATGCCCCTGGCGGAGGGGGTCGACCTCACCGAACTGGCGCGCATGACATACGGATTCGTCGGCGCCGACCTTGCTGCGCTCACCCGTGAGGCGGCGATCGAGACAGTGCGCCGTTTCATGCCGCGCCTCAATCTGGAGGAAGGGATCATCCCGCCCGATGTGCTGGAAGAGCTTTCCGTCACGCGGGATGATTTCATGGCCGCGATCAAGCGTGTCCAGCCTTCCGCCATGCGCGAGGTGATGGTGCAGGCCCCGAATATCGGCTGGGGCGATATAGGCGGCCTTGGCGACGCGCAGATGCGCCTGAAGGAAGGGGTGGAGCTTCCGCTGAAAGACCCGGATGCCTTCCGCCGCATCGGCATCCGTCCGGCCAAGGGCTTCCTGCTCTACGGCCCGCCCGGCACCGGCAAGACGCTGTTGGCCAAGGCGGTCGCGCGGGAGGCGGAGGCGAACTTCATCGCTACCAAATCGTCCGATCTGCTCAGCAAATGGTATGGGGAGAGCGAACAGCAGATCGCCCGCCTCTTCGCCCGCGCGCGGCAGGTGGCACCCACGGTCATCTTCATCGATGAGCTGGATAGCCTCGTCCCCGCGCGAGGCAATGGCCTTGGTGAACCGCAGGTGACGGAACGGGTGGTGAACACCATCCTCGCCGAGATGGACGGGCTGGAGGAACTGCAATCGGTTGTGGTCATCGGCGCGACCAATCGGCCGACACTGGTCGATCCAGCATTGCTACGGCCGGGCCGCTTCGACGAGCTGATTTATGTCCCCGTGCCCGACGAGGCCGGGCGGCGGCATATCCTGTCGATCCATACCAAGAAGATGCCTGTGGCTGACGATGTGGATCTGGATTCCCTCGCGGCGCGGACGGAACGCTTCACCGGCGCGGATCTGGAGGATCTGGTGCGCCGCGCGGGCCTGATCGCGCTGCGCCAGTCGCTCTCCATAGAGAAGGTTGGCATGGCCCAGTTCGAGGCGGCGCTGGAGGAAACTCGCGCATCCGTCACGCCGGAGATGGAACGCGAATATGAGCAGATCCAGGCTACGCTTAAGCAAAGCGTGATGCAGGTCGATCCCATCGGCTTTGTCGCGCCGGGCATGCTGAACGCCCGCAACAGGCGCGATTGAACGCGCGAAACATGCGGGCGGCGGATGAACCCATGTCGCCGCCCGCGCGTTCGATTGGGGTCTGGCGATATGGGGTCAGCATTGCAAAGCTGCTTGCAAGCAGCGCCCGGATTTGCAACCGGACGAAACGGTAATCAGAACAGGCGAACAATTGATGGCCTCCATTCCGCTGAAGAAAAATCATGCCGCCCGGCGGCCGGGCCGAAAGGCCAAGTTCCTGGGACAATGGAGCATGTTCTTCCGCCAGTTCGTGAAGCATCCCGGCATGATCGGTTCCGTCATCCCTTCATCCCAGGCGCTGGTTGATACCGTGCTGGACGACGTGGACTGGGACACGACGCGCCTGTTCGTCGAATATGGGCCGGGTGTGGGCACCTTTACCCAGACGATCCTCGACCGCCTCCATCCCGAGGCAAAGCTGATCGCGATCGACCTCAATCTTGATTTCGTCGCTTATCTGGAGGCGGAAATCAGCGATCCGCGCCTGCGTGTCGTTCATGGTTCGGCCGTGGATGTGCGCCGCTTTGTCACGGAAGCCGGTTTCCGGCAGGCGGACTATGTCCTGTCGGGCATTCCTTTCTCCACGCTGCCCGAGGGTGTGGGCGAAGCGATTTGCGCGGAAACCCATGCCGTCCTGCGATCTGGCGGAGCGTTCCTCGTCTATCAATATTCCGCTTTCGTGCGCCGCTTGCTGACACCCATCTTCATGCGGGTGACCGAACGAACGGTGTGGCGCAATATCCCGCCCTGCCGGACGTTCCACGCCTTGCGGGACGAGGCACTGGCGCAGGCGGCCTGATCAGCGGCTGCTAACGCCTGCCGGTTCCTGTAGAGCCGTCATGGCGTGGGTTCCGCCCGGCGATGCTTTCATGCTAAGGCGCTCGCCGACGGAAAAGTGGCGAGACTCAAGATGAACGACCTGACCCAGACCCCTGAAATGCTGATCGCTACCCTGGGCGCTCGCGCCCGCGGGGCGGCTGCCATGCTGGCGAGCGCCACCGACGCGCAGAAGATCGACGCGCTCCGCCGCGCCGCGCAGGCTTTGCGTGACCAGTCGGCTCAGATCATCGCCGCCAACGCCCGGGATATGGAAAACGCCGCTGCCAACGGACTCTCTCCCGCCATGCTCGACCGTCTGAAACTCGACAAAGCGCGGGTCGAAGCGACGGCGGCGGGCGTCGATCAGGTCGCGAGCCTCGACAATCCGTTGGGCAGCATCATTGACAAGCAGGTTCGCCCCAACGGCATCGAGCTTTCCCGCGTCCGCGTGCCTTTGGGCGTCATCGGCATCATTTATGAAAGCCGCCCCAATGTGACGGCGGACGCAGCCGCGCTCTGCCTGCGCGCAGGCAATGCCGTGATCCTGCGCGGCGGCAGCGAGGCGAAGGAAAGCAACCGCGCCATCCACGCCGCCATGGCTGAAGGCATCGCTGCCGCGGGCCTACCCGCCGACGCGGTGCAACTGGTCCCCACCACGGACCGCGCTGCCGTGGGCGCTCTGCTCAAGGCGTCGGAGTTCATCGACCTCATCGTGCCCCGTGGCGGCAAGAGCTTGGTCGCCCGCGTGCAGGAAGAAGCGCGCGTGCCCGTGCTCGCGCATCTCGATGGCATCAACCACAGCTATGTCGATGGCGCGGCTGACCCTGATATGGCGCAAAAGCTGGTGGTGAATGCGAAGATGCGCCGCACCGGCATTTGCGGCGCGACCGAAACTGTGCTGATCGACCGCGCTTATGGCCAGGCGCCCGCGCTGGTGAAGACGTTGCTCGACGCGAAATGCGCCGTGCGCGGCGACGAGGCGGTGCAGGCGATGGACAGCCGCGTCACGCCCGCCAGCGACGAGGACTGGGACACCGAATATCTCGACGCCATTGCGTCGATCCGGTTGGTGGACGGTCTGGACGACGCGCTCGCCCATATCGCCGCTCATGCCAGCCACCACACCGACGCCATCATCACCGAGGATGCGGAAAGGGCGGAGCGCTTCCTGAACGCCGTGGACAGCGCCATCGTGATGTGGAATGCCTCCACCCAGTTCGCGGACGGGGGCGAATTCGGCCTTGGCGCGGAGATCGGTATTTCGACTGGCCGCCTCCATGCGCGAGGGCCCGTCGCTCTGGAAGGGCTGACGACCTACAAATGGCTGGTGCGCGGCACGGGGCAGACCCGGCCGTAGTGCGATGGCGTAGCCCGCGAAAGCGGGGGCACGCACTTGGCCTACCCCTTCACCACCGCGTCAATCGCCTTCAATCGTTCCAGCATCGGACCCATCCACGCCAGCGGCAGCATCACCGGGCCATCGGACGGCGCCTTGTCGGGATCGTCATGCGCTTCAGCGAAGATCGCCGCGACACCCGCCGCGACGGCGCTACGTGCCAGCACCGGCGCGAATTCCCGCTGCCCGCCCGAAGCCGAACCAAGCCCGCCCGGCTGCTGCACCGAATGGGTCGCATCGAACACCACCGGATAGCCCGTCTGCGCCATCACCGGCAAAGCGCGCATGTCGCTGACCAATGTATTATAGCCGAAGCTCGCTCCACGCTCGGTCAGCAATATGCGTTCATTGCCGGTGGATGCGACCTTCTGCGCCACCGCCGCCATGTCCCACGGCGCGAGGAACTGGCCCTTCTTCACATTGATCACCGCGCCGGTTCGGCCCGCCGCGACCAGCAGGTCGGTTTGCCGGCAGAGAAAAGCCGGAATCTGGAGGATGTCCACCGCCTGCGCCGCCGCTTCGATTTGGCTAGCTTCATGCACGTCGGTCAGCACCGGGCAACCCAGCGCGCCCTTAACCTCCGCCAATATGGCCAGCCCCGCGTCGATCCCGACTCCGCGCCGGCCGGACACAGACGTCCGGTTCGCCTTGTCGAAGGAGGATTTGAACACGAACGGCACGCCCGCCTGCGCCGCCGCCGTCTTCAGGGCCTCCGCCATGAACAGCGCATGATCGCGGCTTTCGATCTGGCAGGGGCCGGAAATCAGGACGAAGGGCAGGTCGTTGCCGATCGTCACCGGCCCCACCGAAACATGTTTGGGTATCGTCATGCCGCTCACTTCGGCGCTTTCACGAACCGCCGCAAGAGCTGACCGCGCCACAGGCCCTTGCCGGCATGATAATTCCAGCAGAACCAGCCGAAAGCCAGACAGGCGAGCAGCGAGGGCAGCGCCATCGGATCGCCATTGTCCCGCATATGCCGGTAAAAGGCGAAGTCCGCCCGCCAGCGGTCCCGTTCCGTCCCTCCACCATGGATGCCATAGGCATTGTCATGGCGCCGGCAACCGATGTTTCGGTTGTATTTGCGGTGGTCTATGAAATAGCAGTAGTCGCGTTCGGGTGTCGTCATGGCCCGATGTGGACAGGGGCCATGGAAAAGTTCAAGCGGAAAGTCTTCTACCTTGGCGGTTTCGATCCGCGCGGGGTGCGTTTCTACCACCAGCTTTACCGCGAACAGGCGGAAAAATATGCGCGCCTCTCCGGCGAGCAGGTGGAGGTGAGCGCGCGCCGTCCGGGTCCGGCCTCTTCCGCGATCTGGACCGTCACCAATGCGACTGCGGGCGTCGAAACTGATTATGAGTTTTTCCGCTGGGAAGACCTCGTCGCAAAGGTATGGATCAGGAACCCGTTCCTTCTCGCCTGGCGTTCCGTCGCGACCTACAGCGCCCATGCCCGCTTCATGCAGTTCGGCCGGATGCGTAAATTGCGGCGTGGTCCGGTTATTACCATCCTCTATCCGCCGATCCTTGCTATCCTCATTCCGCTCGGCATTGCGTTGCTGACGGCGCTGCTGCTGTGGACGCTGCTGCCCTTCTGGGCGGCGGCGCTCTGCGGCGTGGCGGTGAGCGCGCTGTTGTCGGGACGTCTTCTCAACAAGCTGATTGTGCCCTGGCTGCTACGATTCATGTATTATAACCACAGCGTCGCGGCGCAGGGACCGGGGCCGGAGATGGACGCCCGGCTGGATCAGTTCGCTGATCGTGTCCTTACCGAGATGGACGGCCCCTATGACGAGGTGATCTTCGCCTCCCACAGCAACGGCACCAATTACGCGATGAGCGTGATGCGCCGCATCCTCGAAAAGCGGCCCGGCCTTCCCGCCAATTTCACGACGCTGACCTTGGGGCAGGTCGTTCCCGTCACCGCGCTCCGTAAGGACGCGCGCTGGTATCATGCTGACCTCAAGGCGTTGGATGACAAGCATTTCCGCCTTGTCGACTTTTCCTCGCCCCCAGATGGCGCGGCCTTTTATGATGTGCATCCCATCCGCCTTGTTTCGGACCGATGCGCCGCCCGCGTTGATTTGCTTTCGCCGCGCTTCCACCTCTTCTACGAGCCGGAAAATTACCACAGCGGCTGGTCGAACAAATATGAGGCGCATTTCGATTATCTGCGCGTGGGCGACCGTCTCTCGCCGGTCGATTATCTGAGTCTCACCGCAGGCCGCCGCACCATCGACGAAGCCATCGCCGCCTTCAGGACGATTCCGTGACGGACCCTTTCATCCCGCCCTACCCCGAACCGCCACGCAGCAAGCGCGGCCTCGTCAAACGCTTCCTGCGCGGCTGGCATAGTTGGATTCATGTGCTCTTTGAAAAGAGCTACACGATGAAGATGGGCGAAATCCGCATGCCCGGCCAGACCATGTATATCGCCAACGAACTGCCGCTGGTGGATCGGATATTGCGTGGCGGCACCGCCTTTCCCAAGCATCGCGAACTGGTCCGCAACCTCTCTCCGCTCATCGGCAACAGCGTCTTTTCCGCCAATGGCGAGGATTGGGAAAGCCAGCGGGCGATGGTCAATCCCGCCTTCGCCCATACCGCGCTCCACCGCTCCATGCCGCTCATGGTCGCGGCGGCGGACGATTTCCTCGCCCGCATCGACGCCGCCGACCGGGGCAGGCCCATCGACATCGACCCGATGATGACCCATGTGGCCGCCGATATCATCTTCCGGACGCTGTTTTCGCAGACGCTGGACGCGCATCGCTCCAACATCATCCACACCGCGTTCGGCAAGTTCCAGCGGCTCGCCCACAGCGCTTCCATGCTGCGCCTCTACGGCCTGCCCGCCCGCTGGTTCGAACGGCGCTCCCTGAGGCCCGCCAAGGCCATTCACGACGTCTTCCGTCCCATAGTGGAGGCGCGTTTCGAAGGATTCCACCAGCGCGGGGACGCGCCGCATCGCGATATCCTCCAGTCGCTGATAGAGGCAAAGCATCCCGAAACCGGCGCGCCCTTCACCCTGCAACAGGTGATGGATCAGGTCTCGACCGTCTTTCTCGCGGGCCATGAAACATCGGCCAGCACGATGACATGGGCGCTCTACATGCTCGCCGAATGTCCGCATATCCAGAACCTAGCCCGCGCCGAGGTGCAGGACGTGGCCGGCGGCCAGCCGCTCGCCGCCGGGATGCTCAAGGACATGGGCGCGGTGCGGAACATCTTCCGCGAGACGTTGCGTCTCTATCCGCCGGTGGCCTTCTTCCCGCGCGAGGTGCCGTGTCCCATGGACATGCGCGACAAGCATCTGGAGGAAGGAGCGATGCTGGTCGTCGCTCCCTGGCTCACTCAGCGTAACAAGGACAATTGGGCCTGTCCCCATGCCTTCGATCCTGAACGCTTCGACGATCCGGCCAATGCGGAGATGGCGAAACAGGCATGGTTCCCCTTCGGCCGGGGGCCGCGCGTCTGCGTCGGCGCGGGCTTTGCCCAGCAGGAGGTGATGACGGTGATCGCATCCACGCTGCGTCGTTACCGCCTGTCGGTGCCGCAGGGGTTCAGGCCGGAACCGATCAGCCGCCTGACGATCCGGCCGAGAACGGGGATGAAGCTGATGTTTGAGGACATGAAGGGCTGAAGGGGCTATTTCCGTCAGGCGCCGAAGCAAAAATGCTGGCCTGTTCCGCGCGAGCGGCTAAGCTGCCGGTCCATAAAGAGCAGGAGAGCGCGCAATGATGGTGATGTTCGTGGGTGCGGATCGCACCGAAACCGCTGTCAACGCCGGTCAGGTCACGTTCGTTTCTTCCGTTACCGAGGGAACACGCATCCGCTTTGGCGAAGGACGCAGCGTCACGGTCACCGAACCGATTGCGGAAGTGATGGACAGATTGAACAAGGCGCTGCTGCCGCACGAATAGATATTACCATTCTGCGCGGCGGGGCAGGGCCGTTATTGCAGGTTATTCCCCCTCCAGTGCCCGCGAAAAATAGACCATCTGCATCGCTTGCAAGCGCGCGCCCTGTTCGATGTCGGCGTCACCTGAATGGCCGCCGGCGGTATCTTCATAGAACAGATAGGGTAGTCCATATTCCTTGAGTCGCGCTGCGAACTTGCGCGCATGTTGCGGGCCGACGCGGTCGTCCTTGGTCGTGGTCCAGATATATGGCATGGGATATTTCACTCCTTTGCGGATGTTGGCATAGGGTGAAATCTTCTCCAGAAACGCTTTTTCCTCCGGCACTGCCACGCTGCCATATTCGTCCACCCAGGAAGCGCCCGCCGCGATTTGTTCGTAACGAATCATATCCAACAGCGGCACCTGGATGGTGACAGCGTTCCAGAGATCGGGGTGCTGGTTGAACTCTACTCCCATCAGCAATCCACCATTGGACCCGCCATAAATCCCGAACCGCCGGGGTGAAGAAAATCCGCGCGCGAAAATATCCTTCGCTACCGCCGTGAAGTCGTCATAGATGATCTGCCGCTTCGTCTTGCGGCCCGCCTCATGCCAGGCCGGGCCGAACTCCCCGCCGCCACGAATATTGGCGAGCACGAAGCTATTCCCCCGCTCCAGCCACAGCTTGCCGGTGGTCGCTGCATAGCTGGGCGTCATCGACACTTCGAACCCGCCATAGGCCGTCATGATGGCTGGTGTGGAGCCATCCTTGCTCGCGTCCTTCCGCCGGACGATGAAATAGGGGATTTTCGTCCCATCGGTGGAGGCTGCCTCATATTGCTCCACTATCAGTCCTGATGTGTCGAAGCGCGCAGGCATCGCCTTAACCTGCACAGGCTTCGGGTCCGTCGCATCCAGCGCCCACAGCGTCGTCGGTGCGAGGAACCCCGCTACCGCCAGATAAGCCTTGTTGCTCTTGTCCGTCGCCGTCGCGATGCCGATGGTCGCATTGTCGGGCAGGGAGACCGGCTGCGAGGTCCAGCCTTTGTCGTCCGGCGCCAGCACTCGCACGCGCCCGCGCACATTGTCATTGATCGACAGGATCACGCGATCCTTTGTCGTCGCCACTCCATCGAGGGACTGCCGGGCATTGGGCGCGAAGAGGATAGCGGGCTTCAACGCCTCGCCACTCTCCAGAGCCTTGAGCGGCACCGCCGCAAGCGACCCGGCAGGCACGGTCACGCCGCCGCTCGTCCAGTTCTCGCCGGTCTGGATCAGCACCTGTCCCGCGACCATGCCTTGCAGGTTGCTTCGGGTTGGCAACGGTAGTTTCTTCGGCCCTTGCGCCGTCAGCAGGAACGTCTCGTTCCCGAAAAAGGTTACGCCGCGATAGAGGAAGGCTGCCCGGTTTCCCTGCCCATCGGACAGCACCATCGGATAGACGCCCACCTGATCTGACGCTTCCCCGCGATAGATTTCCTTCGCCGCCACCAGAGGCTCTCCGCGCCTCACCCCCTTGAGCACGAAGGGATAGCCCGAAGCCGTCATCGTCCCCTCGCCCCAATCGCGGGCCAGCAGCACCGTATCGCCGTCCAGCCATGCCTCATTCTGCTTCGAGGTTGGAATATCGAACCCGCCCGGCACGAACTGCCCGGTGGTGAGATCGAACTCCCGCAGGGTGACGGCATCCTCGCCCCCGTCCGATAGATTGATGAGCGCCCGCTTTTCATCCGGGTCGAGCAGGGTGGCGCCTTTCCAGACCCACTTCTTCCCCTCGGCCTTCGACAGCGCATCCAGATCCAGCACGGTTATCCATCGCGGCGCGTCGGAGGCATAGTCCGCTTCGCTGGTGAACCGCCACACGCCCTGTGGATGTTCGGTATCGCGCCAGAAGTTGAACACGCGCCCGTCTATCAGCATCGGCATGGCGATGCGGTCCTTGGCTGAAGCGATGGCGAGCGCGTCCTGATAATAGCCTGCATAGCGCGGATCGCCCTGCAGCGTGGCGACGGTGGCCTTGTTCTCTGCCTCCACCCACTGCATGGCGCGCGGTCCGGTCCAGTCCTCCAGCCAGACATGGGGATCGTCGGCCGGGGCCGAAGCGGTGGAGGGGGACGGCGCACCCGCGCCGGTCAGCAAAGCCGCACAAACCAAGCTCATCATCCTTTTCATGCAACTATTCCCTGATGCGCCGGATCATGTCCTGCGCGCCGTTCCGCTGCGCCAGATAGCGCCGCCGTAGCACTACCCCGATAACCAGCAGCGGCATCGCCGTCAGCATCATCGCCCCGCCCAGAAAGGGCGGCCACAGTCCGAACAGGCTGTTGATGCCCAGCGCCGACGGCGACATCACCAGCAGGAATCCACCCGTCAGCAGCCATAACCCGTAGCGGCGCGGCCTGACGGCGATCATCCGCATTTCGTGGCGATAGGCCTTGCGTCCGGCTTTGGTGGACAGGTCGGGATTCTTCATTGCTTCTGACAGTGCGGCAAAGTCCCTGCCCTTGTCCAGCATCCTGTCCAGTAGGATGAACCGACGGGCATGGGGCTTTCGCTCCGACGCGCGATCGGCTATCGCTGGCCCATCCCCGGGGGACCGCTCACAGGCGGTTGAGAGGCGGCTGACGTGGCCGCGACCCGCTGAACCTGATCCGGATAAGACCGGCGTAGGGAGGGAACGGCTTGTCACTGGCAGTCCGCGCCCCATCCTTCGCCCATGAGAGGAAGAGAAGGACGGCACGACATGGACACTATCTCCATCCTGACCCTGCGCCTCGCCGAAGCGATCGGCCTTTACCTGATCCTGATCGGCATCAGCGGCCTTGCCTCGCCCCAACGATGGCGCGGCGCGATGGAGGAACTGGACCGCTCGCCTGGCCTCACCCTTATCACCGGCCTCGTCGCCTTCGCGCTGGGCGCGACCATCGTCATGGTCCACCGCGCTTTCGCCGACCCCTTGGGCATCATCGTCACGCTGGTCGGCTATGTCGCGCTCATCAAGGGCGCGCTGCTGATCGCCGTGCCCGCACCACTCGTGAAGCTGGGCCACTGGTCTTTCCGCTTCACTCGTGCCTGGGCGGCCTTCGCGCTGATTCTGGGCATCCTTCTTTTTTACGCAGGCCTTACCGGCCGCGCGACGGTCATCGCCTGAAAGGAACTGATATGGCTGATATTCCTGCTCGCACAGAGATGCGCGTCACCACTGGCCCGATCCGTGGATCGCGCAAGATTCATGTCGGCCCGCTCAAGGTCGCCATGCGCGAGATCGCCCTGGAACCGGGCAGCGGCGAGCCGCCCGTCCGCGTCTACGACACGTCCGGCCCCTATACCGACCCGCAAGCCCGCATCGACATCATGGCGGGCCTTCCCGCGCTGCGCCGCGACTGGATCATGGGCCGGGGCGATGTGGAGGAATATGACGCCCGCGAGATCAGGCCCGAAGACAACGGCCTCAAAGGCCCCGACCGTTCGGGCGGCGTCCAGCCCTTCCCCAATCTCGTCAAGCGGCCCCTGCGCGCGAAGCCGGGCGCGAACGTCTCGCAGATGCACTATGCCCGCCGCGGCATCATCACGCCGGAGATGGAATATGTGGCCGAGCGTGAGAATCTGGGCCGTGCCCGCCTCGCCGAATATGTGCGCGACGGACAGGATTGGGGCGCGGAAATCCCCGACTATGTGACGCCCGAATTCGTCCGCGATGAAGTCGCGCGCGGCCG
This sequence comes from Sphingobium sp. CFD-1, assembly GCF_024611115.1. Classification (NCBI taxonomy): domain Bacteria; kingdom Pseudomonadati; phylum Pseudomonadota; class Alphaproteobacteria; order Sphingomonadales; family Sphingobiaceae; genus Sphingobium; species Sphingobium sp. CFD-1. Next base: position 3,696,890 of record NZ_CP084398.1, read on the forward strand.
CGCCATCATCCCGTCCAACATCAACCACCCGGAATCCGAGCCGATGGCGATCGGCCGTAACTTCCTGGTGAAGATCAACGCCAATATCGGCAACAGCGCCGTCGCCTCCGACGTGGCGGCCGAAGTTGACAAGCTCGTCTGGTCGATCCGCTGGGGAGCGGACACGGTGATGGACCTCTCCACAGGCCGCAACATCCACGACACGCGCGAATGGATCATCCGCAACTCGCCGGTGCCCATCGGCACGGTGCCCATCTACCAGGCGCTGGAAAAGGTCGGCGGCATCGCCGAGGACCTGACCTGGGACATCTTCCGCGACACCCTGATCGAGCAGGCCGAGCAGGGCGTCGATTATTTCACCATCCATGCGGGCGTGCGCCTGCCCTATATTCCGATGACGGCGAAGCGCGTCACCGGCATCGTCTCGCGCGGCGGGTCGATTATGGCGAAATGGTGCCTCGCCCATCATCGCGAGAGCTTCCTCTACGAGCATTTCGACGAGATCACGGAGATCATGAAGGCCTATGACATCGCCTATTCGCTGGGCGACGGCCTGCGCCCCGGCTCCATCGCCGACGCCAATGACGAAGCCCAGTTTGCCGAACTCTACACGCTGGGCGAACTGACGAAGCGCGCCTGGGAACAGGATGTGCAGGTGATGATCGAAGGACCGGGCCATGTGCCGATGCACAAGATCAAGCAGAATATGGACAAGCAATTGGAAGCGTGCGGCGAAGCGCCCTTCTACACGCTTGGCCCCCTCACCACCGACATTGCGCCGGGCTACGACCATATCACCTCAGGCATCGGCGCGGCGATGATCGGCTGGTATGGCACGGCGATGCTCTGCTATGTCACGCCCAAGGAGCATCTGGGCCTGCCCGACCGCGACGACGTGAAGGTGGGCGTGGTGACGTATAAGCTCGCCGCCCATGCCGCCGACCTGGCAAAGGGCCATCCCGCCGCCAAGGTCCGCGACGATGCGCTGTCCCGCGCTCGCTTCGAATTCCGCTGGCGCGACCAGTTCAACCTGTCGCTCGATCCCGACACGGCCGAGCAATATCACGACCAGACGCTTCCGGCGGAAGGGGCGAAGTCAGCCCATTTCTGCTCCATGTGCGGCCCCAAATTCTGCTCGATGAAGATCACGCAGGAAGTGCGCGACTTCGCGGCCAAGCAGAACCAGCCCGCCACCGCCTTCATCGCGGCGGAAGAAGCGGAAAAGGGCATGAAGGAAATGAGCGAAATCTTCCGCGAAACCGGAAGCGAGCTTTATATGGGTGCTGGCGGGCGGGAGCATGATTGAGTGGGAAAGGGGGCCTCGGGAGGCGCCCCCTTTTTAGATAGGCAACCCATGGATGGTTTGCTCGATGCTATCCATACCGGCTCCAGCCGGCCAGTCTCCGTTTCACCCATGCGCGATTATTTGGCGAGAACGCGCAGGATGTTCAAGGCCATGCTGGAACTCGCCGCAGGCAACCTTTCGCAGAAGGAACTGGCCGACTGGTTCCGCGCCCATCTCCTCTCGCCCTGACGCCTCAAACCCCCTTGCCTCGCGCCGCGTAAAACCGCACCATTGCGCCAGCGATACGACAGGGGAGACGTTATGACCCGCAGCACGATCCTCGCCGGATTTCTGGCCGCCACCGCTTTGCTCGCCGGTTGTTCGAGCGAACGCAAAGAGGCGCCCGAAAATGCAGCCGCGAACGCTATGAACGCCGCTGAAGCGGTCGACAACACCGGTAACGCCGCATCCGCCAATGAAAGCGCGGCGGTCCCGGCGGCGGACGCCTTCTCCCGCTATGTCGGCAAATATCCCTTCGACAAGGTCGGCGCGCATAGCTGGAATGACGATCCTGCCGTCAAATCCGCGATCGAAACGGCGGTTTCGGACGCCAAGGTCCGCAAATGGGTGCTCGCCGCCGAAGGGCCGTCCAGCCCGATCGAGATGATCGACGGCAAGGTCGCGGCCTGGACCTGCGAAACCCACAATTGCGGCCCGCATCAATGGGTGACGCTGATCGACCCCAAGACCGGCGCGGCGCAGGTCTGCTATTTCGACGAGGCGGTCGCCCCCGAGAAGACACGCTGGTTCAAGAACGGCAAGGAGGAAAGCCGCGCGGGCAAATGTCCCGAAGGGCAGGGCTGACGCAGGAAATCCGCGTCTCATAAGATTTCTCCATGCCCCAAACGAGCATTCCGACTGGATCGGCGCGCATTTCACCCTAAATAGCAGTCGATGCCGCCTTCTTCCCCCGACAGCGCCACGCCCATTCCACCCGTATGGGCCACGCTGCGCCGGTTCCTCCCCTATCTCTGGCCTGCCGACGCGCCCGCGCTGCGCCGCCGGGTCGCCATCGCCATGGTGCTGGTGCTGCTCGCCAAGCTGGTGGGCCTCGCCATGCCCTTCGCCTATAAGGCCGCGATCGACCGGATGGCGCCGGGCATGGAACCCGCCGCCACCCTCGCCATTGCGCTGGTCGCCGCCTATGCCGGCGCGCGCTTCGCCAGCGTCCTGTTCGACAACCTCCGCAACGCCGTGTTCGAGCGTGTGGGGCAGGAGGCGGGCCGCCGTCTTTCCGACGATGTGTTCGTCCACCTCCATCGCCTGTCGCTGCGCTTCCATCTCGACCGCCGCACCGGGGCCGTTACGAAGATCGTGGAACGCGGCACGAAAAGCATCGACACGATGCTCTATTTCCTCCTCTTCAACATCGCCCCCACGGTGCTGGAACTGGCGGCGGTCTGCATCATCTTCTTCGTGAAGTTCGGCCTCGGCCTCGTCGTCGCGACACTGGTGATGGTCACACTCTATATCTGGTTCACCCGCACGATCACCGAATGGCGCAACCAGCTTCGCCGCGACATGGTGGACCTCGACACCAATGCGGTCGCCCATGCCGTGGACAGCCTGCTGAATTTCGAGACGGTCAAATATTTCGGCGCCGAAGACCGCGAAGCCGCCCGCTACGCCCGCGCCATGCGCCGCTACGCCAATGCGGCGGTCAAGAGCGAGAACAGCCTCGCCTGGCTCAATGTCGGCCAGTCGCTCATCACCAACCTGATGATGGCGGGGGCGATGGGCTATACGGTCTGGGGCTGGAGCAAGGGCCAGTTCACCACCGGCGACGTGGTGCTGGTGAACACGCTGCTGAGCCAGCTCTTCCGCCCGCTCGACCTGCTCGGCATGGTCTACCGCACGATCCGGCAGGGCCTGATCGACATGGAGGCGATGTACAAGCTGATCGACACGCAGGCGGAGATCGCCGACGCGCTCGGCGCGCCGATGCTGCATGTGGAGGTGGGAGAAGTCCGCTTCGACCATGTCCGCTTCGGCTACGACCCGGAACGGGAAATATTGCACGGCGTCAGCTTCACCGTTCCCGCCGGGCATACGCTGGCCATCGTCGGGCCTTCGGGCGCGGGCAAGTCCACCATCGCGCGGCTGCTCTTCCGCTTCTACGACATTCAGGGCGGGCGCATCCGCATAGACGGGCAGGATATCGCGCAGGTGACGCAGCACTCCTTGCGCGCCTCCATCGGCATCGTGCCGCAGGACATGGTGCTGTTCAACGACACGGTCGGCTATAATATCGGCTATGGCCGCGAGGGCGCCACGCAGGAAGAGATCGAGGCGGCGGCGAAGGCGGCTTCCATCCACGACTTCATCATGAGCCTGCCGCAGGGCTACGAAACCCGCGTCGGCGAACGGGGCCTCAAGCTGTCGGGCGGGGAGAAGCAGCGCGTCGCCATCGCCCGCACGCTGCTCAAAGATCCGCCGGTGCTGGTGCTGGACGAGGCGACCAGCGCGCTCGACAGCCGGACGGAGACGGAGATTCAGGAGGTGCTGCGCTCCATTTCCCGCCGCCGCACCACGTTGATCGTCGCGCATCGGCTCTCAACGGTGGTCGACGCGGAGGAGATCATCGTGCTGGATCAGGGCCGAATCGTCGAGCGTGGCCGCCATGCCGATCTGGTCCGTGCCGATGGCCTCTATGCCGCCATGTGGGCGCGGCAGGCATCCGAGCGGGAGGATATGGACATGGAGCCGGTCATCGAAGACAGTTTTTCCGCCACCGTGCCCTAATCGAGGAAGCGCGCCGCGACCTCCGGCGGCACCCGCAGGATGCGGCCCGTTGCCTTGTCGATGATCGCCCAGGTGGATTTGGCCGATACCTTGACCTTGCCGTCCGGGCCGGTGAACTCCATCAGCCGGTCGAAGCGCGCGCCGCGCGGTCCCTGGGGAATCCAGGTGCGGACGGTGACGGCCTCGCCCTCCTTCACATTGCCGCTATAGTCGATTTCATGCCGGGTCACGACCCAGACATAGGCGTCGAGATGGGCGGGATCGGCATCGCGCATCCAATGCTCGGTCGCGACCTGTTCCATCCACCGCACCCAGACCGCGTTGTTCACATGGCCGAGTATATCGATATGCTCTGGAAGCGCGGTGAGGGTGGTAGTGTAGCTAGTCGCCATCAGTCCGCCATGCCCAGTTGCCAGAGGATGAAGGCGAATTCCTCCGCCGTCTCATGCAGGCTTTCGAAGCGGCCCGATTTGCCGCCATGGCCCGCGCCCATGTTGGTCTTGAGGATCAGGATATTGCTGTCCGTCTTCGTAGCGCGCAGCTTCGCCACCCACTTCGCCGGTTCCCAATAGGTGACGCGCGGGTCGTTGAGGCCCGCCGTCACCATCAGCGGCGGATAGTCCTGCGCGCGGACATTGCCATAGGGATCATAGGCGCGGATCGTCTCGAACGCGGCCTTGTCCTCGATCGGGTTTCCCCATTCTGGCCATTCGCCCGGCGTCAGCGGCAAGGTCTCGTCCAGCATGGTGTTGAGCACGTCCACGAAGGGCACATGCGCCACCACCGCGCCCCACAGGTCCGGGTCGCTGTTCATGACCGCGCCCATCAGTTCGCCGCCCGCCGATCCGCCGGAAATGCTGATCCGACCCTTGGACGTATAGCCGCGTTCGATCAGGCCCTTCGCCACGTCCACGAAATCAGTGAACGTGTTGGTTCGCTTGTCGAGCTTTCCGTCCAGATACCATTGCTGCCCCAGATCGTCCCCGCCCCGGATATGCGCCAGCGCAAAAGCGAAGCCGCGGTCCAGCAGCGAGAGCCGCGTGGTCGAGAAACCCGGCTCCATCGCGATGCCATAAGCGCCATAACCATAAAGATGCAGCGGCGCGCTGCCGTCGCGGGGCAGGTCCTTGGGATAGACAATGGAAACGGGGATCGGCGTCCCGTCCCGCGCCGCGATCATCAGCCGCTCGGTCTCATAACGGGTGGCGTCATAGCCGGACGGGATTTCCTGAACCTTCAGCACCTCCAGCTCGCCCGTCGCCAGATGATAGTCGTAAATGGTGTCGGGCGTGACCATCGACTCATAGCCGATCCGCAGCTTGATCACATCATATTCGGGATTGTCGTCCAGCGACGCCGAATAGCTGGCTTCGGGGAAGGGGATGCGCTTCGCCCGGTGGGTGGCGTAGTCACGCAGTTCGATCTGATCGAGGCCGTCCTGCCGCCCCTCTGTGACGTAGAAGCCCTTGAACAGCGTGAAATCGGTCAGGTAGAAATGATCGTCCGGTCCGATCACTTCCTCCCACTGATCGGGCGTTTCCAGCGATGCCTTCACCAGCCGGAAGTTGGGATGGGCGTCATTGGTGCGGATGTAGAGCGTGCCGTCATGCTCATCGACTTCATATTCGCGCCCCGGTTTGCGCGCTGACACCAGCAGCGGCTGCGCGGCCGGATTGTCGGCGGGGAGCAGCCACACCTCGGTCGTCACATGGTCGCCGGTCGCGATGACGATCCACTTTTCCGATGACGTAAGGCCCACCGACACGCGGAAGCCCTCGTCATCCTCGTGGAACAGCTCGACGTCGCTTTCCACGCCCTGCCCCAGCCAGTGCAGCCGCGCATTGTCCGTCCGCCAATTCTCGTTGGCGAGGCCGTAGAGCAGCCCCTTGCTGTCGCTGGTCCACACCAGCGCGGACAGGGTGCCGGGGATCACCTCAGGCAGCAGTTCGCCGGTCGCCAGATCCTTGATCCGCGCCTCGAACCTTTCCGATCCGTTATTGTCGATGGCATAAGCGAGGTAGCGCCCGTCCGGGCTGACCGACATCGCGCCCAGCCGGAAATAATCATGCCCCTCCGCCAGCGCGGGTTCGTCGAGGATCAACTGGTCAGCGCCGCCCGCGACGGGCCTGCGATACCATTTGCGATATTGCGCCCCGACCTCGAACGCGCGCCAGTAGACATAGTCGCCGTCCTTTTGCGGCACCGAACTGTCGTCTTCCTTGATGCGGCCTTTCATTTCCGTGAAAAGGGCATCGGTCAGCGCCTTGCGCGGGGCCATGGCCTGCTCGAACCAGCCATTCTCCGCTTCCAGATAGGTCAGGACATCCTTGTCCTGCACATCGGGATAGCCCGGATCGCGCAGCCATGCCCAGGGATCCTCCACCGTGATGCCGTGGCGGGCGAAGCTGTGCGGACGGCGTGCGGCGACGGGCGGCTTGGCGGTATCGGTCATGCAATTCCCATATTCTGTCATGCGGCGGGCGGACACTGGCAGAAGCGCCGCGCGCGCTCTATGTTGGCGGCATTACAGCCAATGCCAAGAGGCTCGTTAAACGAGGAAGCTTCCATGTCCACCTATGAAGATCGTCTCAAGGCCCTGCGGGCGCAACTGGCGCGCGACCGGCTGGACGGTTTCGTCGTGCCGCTGACCGACGAGCATATGAGCGAATATGTGGGCGCCTATGCCCAGCGTCTGGCGTGGCTGACCGGCTTTCAGGGGTCGGCCGGCAGCGCTGTGGTGCTGCCGGAGGAAGCGGCGATCTTCGTTGACGGGCGCTACACCTTGCAGGTGCGCGAGCAGGTGGACGCCGCGCACTGGCAATATGAGAGCGTGCCGCAGACCTCCATCGCGGCGTGGCTCAAGGATCATGCGTCGCAGGGCGCGCGCATCGGCTATGATCCATGGCTCCATACCCGCGCATGGGCGCGCCAGGCGAGCGAGGCTCTGGCCGAGCGCGGCGCGGAACTGGTCGCGGTCGACACCAATCCGGTGGACGCGGTCTGGCCCGACCGCCCCGCGCCCAGCGCCGCCAGGCTGGCGGTGCATGAAGACCGCTACGCCGGAAAGAGCGCGGCGGAAAAGCGGCAGGAGATGGCCGACTGGCTGACGGCGAAACATGCCGATGCGGCGGTGCTCTCCGCGCTCGATTCCATTGCATGGACCTTCAACATACGGGGCAAGGACGTGGACCGCACGCCGGTCGCGCTCGCCTATGCCGTCGTGAACGCCGATGCGACCGCCGATCTTTATGTCGCGCCCGAAAAGATCGACGAGGCCGTGGTGCAGCATCTGGGCAATGCCGTGCGCGTGCACGACCGCGCGGCCTTCCCCGACGCGCTCAAGGGCTTCGCGGGCAAGACGGTCGTAGCCGATCCCGAGCGTGCGGTCGCCGCGATCTTCGAAGGATTGGAGGAAGGCGGCGCGCATGTGCTGGCGCTGCGCGATCCCGCCATATTGCCCAAGGCGATCAAGAACCCGGTCGAGATCGTCGGACACAGAGCCGCGCAAAGCCGCGACGGGGCGGCGCTGTCCCGCTTCCTGCATTGGATCGCGACCGAAGCGCCCAAGGGCGGCGTCGATGAACTGGGCGCCGCGGCGAAGCTGGAATCCTTCCGCCGCGACACCGGCGCGTTGCAGGACCTGTCCTTCGACACGATCAGCGGCGCGGGGCCGAACGGCGCGGTCGTGCACTATCGCGCCGAGGAAAAGACCAACCGCCGCATCGCACGCGACTCTCTCTATCTGGTGGATTCCGGCGGCCAATATCGCGACGGAACGACCGACGTGACCCGCACCATCGCCATCGGCACGCCGACGCCGGAAATGAAGCGCCGCTTCACGCTGGTCCTGAAGGGGCATGTGGCGCTCGCCCGCGCCGTGTTCCCCAGGGGCACGCGCGGCGGACAGCTCGACGTGCTGGCGCGGCAATATCTCTGGGCCGAAGGGCTGGATTATGCCCATGGCACCGGCCATGGCGTGGGCAGCTTCCTGTCGGTGCATGAAGGGCCGCAGCGGATCGCGACCTTCGGCGGCGGCGACGAGCCGTTGCAGGCGGGCATGATCCTCTCCAACGAGCCGGGCTATTACAAGACCGGCGAATATGGCATCCGCATCGAAAATCTGGTGCTGGTGGAGGAACGCGCCATCCCCGGCGCGGAAAAGGAGATGCTGGGCTTCGAAACGCTGACCTTCGCGCCCATCGATCGCAACCTTGTCGCGGTCGAACTGCTGGGCATGGAAGAACGCGCCTGGCTCGACGCTTATCATGCCAGGGTGCTGGATGTCGTCGGGCCGCAGCTTGAAGGCGCGGCATTTGCATGGCTGACGGGGGCCTGCGCGCCGCTGTGAAGCTCAGTCGCGTCGCTGGGCGTCGCCGTCCCGGCCTGCCTCGGCTGGCTTCGATTCGGCGGCGTCCGCCCGCGCCTGCGCCTTGCGGCGCCGCAGATTGTCGCGCAGCGCCTGCGCCAATCGCTCTTTGCGTTCGTCCTGTCCGCTGCTCATGGGATGCGCTTAAGCAAATTGCCGGACCCGTCGCAAGCCGCCTTGACAAGGGCAGCGCGCGCGGCCATAGGCCCGGCTCCGCCGCCCTATACGGGCCGCGCGAAGAACAGAGTGCTGCCGTAGCTCAGTGGTAGAGCGCATCCTTGGTAAGGCTGAGGTCGTGAGTTCAATCCTCACCGGCAGCACCATTTCTCCCCGACGGAAGATAAAGCGCAGCGGCGTTCGGCGGATGCCTCCAGAACGGGAACCCGCTGCGCCCGTCATCCCGCGAATTTGAAACCGATCCAGAGCGTGCGCGGCGTGCCGAGGTCCATGGACCCGCCTGCATTGCGTGTGACGACCTCCTCATCGAACAGGTTTTCGCCGCGTGCGACAAGGGTGATCCCATGGCCCAGCGGCAGGCTGGCGACCGCATCCACCGTCAGCGCATGGGGCAGCACATCGGTCTGAAGATCGTCCTCATATTGCTTCGACACATAACGCAGCGTGGTCGATAGCGCCGGTCCCTGCGCCGGTTGCCATGCCAGCGTTGCGCTGGCGGCATGACGCGGGCTTTGCGCGGGCCTTAACCCATCGAAGTCCCTGCCCGGTGCCCGCACCTTAGTGCGGCTATAGGCATAGGAGGCCGACAGCAGGAAATCGCCCATATGGCCCGAAGCAGTCAGTTCCACGCCCTTGGCGATCACCGCGTCCACATTCTGACGCTGACGAAGTTTGGGATTGGCGGGATCGGTCACATTGGCGACAGCATTGTCCAGCCGATTGTAGAAAGCGGTCGCGGAGAGAATAACGCCGGGAAGGGGCGTAAGGTCGACGCCCGCTTCCACGCCCTTGAGCTTTTCCGGGATAAGAGCGGCATTGGCATCGGTTCTTATGACACCGTCTTTTGTCGGCACTACAAAGGGCCGGTATAATTCGTTGAGCGTAGGCAGGCGGAAGCCGGTATAGCCCGCCGCCCGCAGCGCCAACATCCCGTTGACTCGGAACAGCGCGCCCGCGCGCCCGGAAAACTGCCAGTCGGACCGGTTGCCGAAGTCGTCGTTCACCGTGACGATGCCATCGGCTCCGACCTGCCGGTAAAAGCCGCCGCTGATGCGCCAATAATCGGCCCGCACGCCGCCGGTCAGGATGAGGCTGCCGATCGTCCAGTCATCCTCCGCGAAGAAGCCGGTCGTGATCTGGTCGCCGCCTGCATGGCGGCGGGCCGTTATCGGATTGGCGGGGTCGCCGGCATCATAGGCGTCCTCATACATGTCGCCCGTGGCGAAGCGCGTGTCGGCGCCGATGCGCAGCACATGGTCCGGGCCGACCGGCGGCCGCAGTTCGATCTTGCCGCCGATGCCGGTGGAGGGTGTGTTCCGCTGATCGAGCGACTGGCGATAGGGCGGGTTGGCCGAGATCACGATATTGGAGAAGTTACGCGCCTGGATATAGGCCAGCGCATCGACCTGCCATGCGCCGCGCGCGATATAGCGGATCGAGGCGTCCTGCCCCTCGCTCATGCTGTCCGCGCCGCGAAAGCGCAGCGTGCGGTCATCGTGGAAGAGGGTCGCGCGGAATTGCAATTCGGAGGTGGCCGACAGGGGCGCGACGGCGCGCAGATTGCCGGACCAGCCATCATAAGCGGCTGGCACGGTAGCCGCGACCCGCTGATCGCGCGGTGTGGTCATGAAGCCGTCGCCCCGGTCCCAGCGGCCCGACAGGGAAACATAGCCGCCGCCCAGATCGGGTGTGAGGGCGGCGGCCAGTTCGGTCGCATCCTTACTGCCGTAAAAGGCGTTGGCGGCAAAAGAAGGGAGCTGATCGCGGGTGGCACTGGCAAGCTCGATGGTGCCCGCGACCGCCCCGGCTCCAAAGGCCCCCACGCCGCCGCCGCGCGTGACCCGTACGACCGACAGCCGGTCGGGAACCAGGGCGCTAAAGGGAATATAGCCGAAAAAGGGATCGGCCATCGGCACGCCATCCAGCAGCACCAGCGTGCGGCTGGAGGCATTGCCGCCCAGCGCCCGCAACGTGGCGCCTTGAGCGGACGGGTTGGCCGACCGGCTGTCGGATCGGCGAAACTGCTGAAAACCCGCCACGTCGCCCAATATATTTTCGATGCGCCCCGACGCGCCGTTGATCAGCCGGTCCCGATCGATCACCACGGAGCCATAAGCGGGACTGCCCGGCGGGAGAGGCAGGCCCGCTCCGGTGACGACGATATTCGCCTGCGATGCCGTATCAGGCTGCGTCTGGGCGAACGCGATGCCGGGGAGCGCTGCCAGGGCGATGGAAAACGGCAGATATTTCACGACGGATTTCCCTTTTCCACTCGGTTGGCGCGGCTCGAAAGGGGCTCGACCTGCCCCGATTATCATTTGTGCGGGACGTAGGGCGACGGCTGAATCCGAGTCAAGCGGCAGACCTTAAACGGGCGGGACATGTCGATGCCGCCGCAAGGTTGGAAAACGTGGCCGGCAGAGGAGCATCCCTGTCGATGACAATGCAAGCGGCGCGGCTCAATGGATTTGGAGGAGGCGTTGGGGGAAATAGAATTTTCTAGGAAAGCAAATTCTTCCCTTGCCGAGCCGTCAAACCGCTGCTAGTTGCCCGCCTCACCCGCCGAGAGGAAGCTCCTCCGGCCGCCAGAGCGGGCGTAGCTCAGGGGTAGAGCACAACCTTGCCAAGGTTGGGGTCGAGGGTTCGAATCCCTTCGCCCGCTCCAGATTTTCCTTATAAATCAGATAAATACTTCCTCCATCGGGAGGGGTTTTCCGTTACGCCGGCCTTGCGTGAGGGCCGCGTAATAAGGACGTAATAGGCTCGAAGCGTGTTTTCGGGCTATCTTGGCGTGCAATCGGTGGCTTGGGCTCGAGGTCGTGTCGAATCCGGGCCTGACGGTAAGCTGGCTGTCCCACCGGACCCCTTCGGCCGGGGGCGACCCGCAGCGCCCCATTTCGCAATCCGCCTTGGCTCTGATCAGCCGCAACGCAGCCGCTCCCAGGGTCGCATCCTGCGCAGAGCCAATTTGCGCTTCATAGTTTCATGAAACTATGATTTAACGTTTTCATGAAACAGGCGGAGGCTCGCAGCGATGCCGATGACGAGCATCTTCAGATTCAAGTCCCAGGGGTGACCAAGCGCGATCTTGGTCAGAGGGCGCTCGATGCTCGCGAACCGATCCGCATGATCGTGCTGCGCGCGCTCCAGGCCTACGGCGTCAATGTGCCGGCCGAGGCAATCTCCGACCGCCGGAAGCGCAGCTAATGTCGGGCGATTTCGAGGCGCTGACCATCGACGACTACGCCAAGCAGGCTGCCCGCACGGACCAGCGTAGCGGAAAGAGCACTCTGGGTTTCTCGATGCTCGGATTGTTCGGCGAAGCGGGCAGCCTTCTGAGTGAGGCGAAAAAGAAACAGCGCGATGCTACCTCCTACCTCGGCTATGCCGATGCCGTCGCTGAAGAGCTCGGCGATGTTCTTTGGTATCTGGCGGCCGTCGCGCGCCGCAGCGCACTGGCGCTAAGCGACATCGCGGCAAATGCCGCGAGGGGCGACGACGAGCGGCGGGCCGGAGGCAATGGCGCCTTGAGCTTCCATGCGCTCCAGCCAGCCCACATTCCGCTGGCCAAGGCGCCCATGCCGCAGTTCGAGCACACGCTCCTCGCGCTCGCCGGCGAGGTCGGCGTCCTCGTCAATGGCTTCCAGTTGGGGGCGTTGACGCGAGACAAGGCGATGCTCGCTCGCCAGCTCGCGGCGGTCATGCGCAGGCTAATTCAGGCTGCCAACGATTCCGGGGTCACGATTGAGGCCGCCGCCGTCAAAAACCTTCACAAGATCTTTGACCGCTGGCCCCGCGAGAAAGTTTATCCGGCTCCGTCCGATTCGACGATGGACCCCGAGGAGCAGCTCCCGCGACGGATGACGATCGACGTCTATGAGCGCAAGGTTCGCGGACAGACCTTCGTCTATCAGCGATCGAGCGGCGTCTATGTCGGGGACCGGCTCACCGACAATGCGGTCGAACCCGACGATTATCGCTTCCACGACGTCTTTCACTATGCGCATGTCGCGGTCTTGGGCTGGTCGCCCGTCATCCGCGCATTGCTGCGCTTGAAGCGCAAGAGCGACCCCAAGCTCGATGATGCGGAGGATGGTGCGCGGGCGATCCTGATCGAGGAAGGCGTCACCTCATGGATTTTTGGCCAGGCCCAGCAGCTCCGCTACTTCGACAAGGTAAAATCAGGCGGCCTGCCGCTGGACATGCTCAAGCATGTCCGCCAGTTCGTCGCCGGTTACGAATCCGAACGCTGTCCGTTGTGGCTCTGGGAGGAAGCGATCCTCCAGGGCTACGCGGCCTTCCGCTTTCTCCAGAAACACCGGCGCGGTCGCGTCACGATCGACTTCGCCCATCGTCGCCTGCGTATCAAGGAACTGCCGTCATGACCCCCAAGCATTTCGTTTCTACTCTGGCGGCAACCGAACTTCCTTCCGTTTTCAATCCCTGGCGTGACCGCTGCGCCGTTCATGACCGGCGCGACGCGGCGGCCAAGCGGCGCGATAATTTGGAACGGCTGCTGACCGCTGCCTTGGACGCGAAGGTCGAGACCATCTGGATTGCCCGCGACCTCGGTTATCGCGGCGGCCGGCGCACGGGCGTCCCCCTCACCGATGAGGTTCATCTCGACCGGGCGGGTGCGTTGATGGGCGGCATCGCCCTTCAACGTGCGACGGAAGGCCCGGCGGTCGCCGAGCGGACAGCGGCGATTGTCTGGCGCGTGCTCGAACAGATCGGGCAGCCGGTCATGCTCTGGAACGTCTTCCCGTTCCATCCGCATGAAGTGGGCGATCCCTTGTCGAACCGTTGTCATACCCGCGGAGAACGCGAGGCGACCTGGCCTTTGCTTCAGGCGCTGATTGCGATGCTACAGCCCCGGCGCATTGTTGCGATCGGGCGCGATGCTCACCTAGCCCTTGGCGATGTCGGTATCCCGACGACGGCTGTCCGCCATCCGAGCTATGGCGGGCAGCGCGACTTCATCGAAGGCATGTTTGCGATGTACGGGATCGACGGCGACGCTCTCGAAGCGCCGCGTCTGCCGTTGGAGGCGCCTTATGCCGCGGCGAGGAGTTGCGCGCTCGCCTGATCGCAGCGCGCAAAAAGCTGCTGGAGATCACCGCGATTCCATTTGCCGGTATCGATTTCGGCGTGGGTAGAGACGATCGTCAGCGGTCCAAGTCCAACCCCACCCTCCTTGGCGATGAACGATTGCAACCTACCGAGGCCGATCAGATTGCCCAGTAGCTTTTCGATGTAGAAATGGTTGCGGTAGAACGCGGTCATGGCGATCCGGCGTTGATCGCCTTTGCCGATCAGCTTGAGACTCGTAAAGCTCAGACACTGCCCGCCGTAAGGCGAATCGTTCACGTCGCGGGCAGGGTCGAAAACGCTCAGCTCGAACTTGTTGAGCGCGCGCACCTTCGGATTGCGCAGGCGCTCGACGATCCCCCAAATCTGATTGATCGGCGGCCCGTCGAGCTGCGGCAATTGCATCATTCGCTCGAAGTAATAGCCCGACCATGCTTCCTTCAGTCTGACCTTGGGCAGCACATTGTCGCGGAACCGGTCGAAGAACAGCGGCGCGCCATGGCGGTGATAGAGCGCTGCCGGGAAGATCGTGTTGGCAACCGTCTCGATCGGCTTCTTGCCTCGACCAGCGAGAAAGGCGTCCACTTCGGCGACGACAGGATCAGCAAGGTTCGCACGCGCTGAGGGATCGGCAACGTCGATGATCACGTTGTAGGCCTGATGGCCGGCTGCGCCGTCAACGAGACGCACCGCCTCGCGCCACGCGGAAACGCAGTCAGGCTGCGAGGGTACTGGAAGATACATCGACTTCCTCCATCAAATTCGCGGTGGCGAAGAGCCGCGGCGCCAGGAACCGTTCCGTGAGCCATGCGTGTCCGTCGAGGCCCCATCCTGTACCCCAGCTATTACGGACGAGAATTGCGGTCGTGCCGTCGACCTTGCCGTGGCCTACGGCGATCACGGCATGGCGCTGGCTCGGCTCAGGCTGTTCGTCATTGGCCGGATCGACGACTCCATCGCCTGCCGGCATGAAGAAGGAGCGCGAGAGCATCGTCAGAATTACGACTGGCCGACCCGTGTCGAGCAAGGCGATGATCGAGGCGAGATTCTTCGTTCCCGACTGGCTATCGCGCCCATAGCGATCCCCGACCACAGCAGGCGGGTTCCACAGGCCGTGATCTTCGGGGACGGCTTCAAGATAGGGCCAGCCATGTTCCTCGGGTTGCCCGTCGCCGCGTAGTGCATCGAGCATCGCCGACAGCAGCGCGCCTTGTGCGGGCGAGCGGCCCGCACGCCGCTGGGCGTGATAGAAGGCAAATTCGCAGGATAGCGGCGCCCATCCATCACGCAGCCCGGCATGAGCATCGCTTGCGGCAAAGGCCATGCAGGTCGGTCGCGCGCCCTGATCGCGCGCAGCACCGAACAAGAGCCGAAGATCGGTCGTGATCTCGATCATGGGAGCTAGGCGGCCTCGAGCAGATGCCGCCGCTCGGCGCGCGAAAGACCTTCGGGTTCGGGGCCGGTCAGGTCGAAGTCGAACGTCAGATGGGCCAACGCCGGCACCGGCTGCCATGGCCGCCGTTCCTCGATCGACATCCGACCTCTCTGCGCCGCCTCGATGGCGGCCGTGACCCGCCGAACGATCGGCCCGCCGATCCCATCAGCATCGACCGCTTCGCGGTCGTCGCGGACGATGGCGAAACCGCTCGCGATAAGCTGGTCGAAATCCCACAAATACCCGCCACCGCTATGCTCCTTAAGCCGGAGCACGAACAGGTCGTTGCGGCTGCCGTCGATTCTCGTGCTGGCATCGCGTTCGGTCAGGAGCCAGACGTCGCCACGATAATTGGCCGGGCGATAATCCTTGAGCAGATCGACTTTCAGCGCGCGCGGCTGTGTCCGCAGCAGATCGGTCATAGTCGATTGCGAGATCAGATTGTAGCGCAGCAGCGTTCGGGACGTCGCTTCGTAGCTGGCCCCCAGGCGAAGCGAGAGTTGGTACACGACGTTGGGACGGCGAAAATCATCGACCTGCCAATCCTGGCGCGCGCTGTGCGACAGGATCAGCCATTTTGGCATCATGAAGGCGATGGCAAAGGCGTCCGCCTCGGTTTCCTGAAACAGCCCACCCGGTTCGGGCGAGTTCGGCATCCGCCGCAAGATGCTTTCGTCATCCAGGCTGGGTTGATGTTGCATCGAGAAATGGCCCAGCTCATGAGCGGCCGTGAAGCGCTGAATGCTCATTGGCCGCTCCGTCGTCACCAGGACGCCATGCGCCGGCACGCTCAGATAGGCACCGAGCAGCCCCTTCAGTGGCCGGAGCAACAACGGGAGGTCAACGGCGTGGATCGCGCTGAACACATCGACATTGCCGCCCTGCTGTTCAATCACTTCGCGCGTATTCAACTGCCGATGAAGCCGCCCAGCGGCCATGGCCCCGGCTCGAACCGCGCTCGCGTAGTCGAGCGCCATGGTCAGCCCTGTCCTCCGCCCGACCGCGCGCGCAGATAGTCGGCGAAGCGGCCCAACTCTTCGCGGTCCTGCGTGGACAGATCAGCAACGCGCCGCGCCAAATGTGCGACATCTGCCGGCAGGCTGGCCGAGGCTTCGTCCTCGCCAGTGAAATAGCCGACCGACTGCCGATATAGCCGCGCGAGGCGAGTCAACTCGATCGCCTCGACGCGGCGCTGCCCGTTTTCAATATCGGTGAGTCCTGTGCGCGGGATCTTGAGATAGGCCGCCACCTCTTCTTGTTTTAGGCCCAGATATTTCCGGGCCTCGCGCAGCCGCTCTCCCAAGCGTCGCCGCTCCTCCTCGTCGTCCTCGTGACGCAATGCGAGATTGGTCATGGCTTCGATCCTTTCTTGCGAATCCATACGCGCTCGATCTTGGGAACAAGATGTTCGAGCGCAGCTTCGATCGAACTGTAGCCACCCGTGCGGACGATGCTCTCGCGCAGCTCGAAGCCGACAACAGGTTCAAGCGCGCACAGCGTATCGACGACCGACAGCGAATCCATCGGAATGGGAGCCTTGATGATCTTCGGCTTATCCGGGGGAAGCGGAATGCCGCGAACCTGCGCCTCCGCCTTTGCCACTTCGATGAGCTCAGCCACGAGCGTTGCAATGACGTCGCTCTTGGGGAATGCTACCGTAACCGGCTTGGTAGGTGCAATTGTCGCCATCTACGCCTCGCACGATTTGCCTACATGGGTTACATATAGTGTCTGATATTCAGACATGCAAGAGAGAAGTAATCGTGTGAAAGGGCATGGCGCCTCCCTGCGGGATCGCCGCTCTATCTCCGCTTCGCTCCGACCGAACCCCTGACGGGTTTCGTCCGATTCCGGTGACGATCAGCCTGGCGGGACGGCGTATCCACGCCGATCCGTAAATCCGCCCCTGCGGATTTGCGCTTTTCCGTATCTGCGGAGATCGGGCCAGGGCGTGCGCCGGCCCATTCGCGTTGATTTGGCACTCCCGCTATGGGGTGGGCGACGCTTCCCTTTAGGCCCGCCGCGCCGGGCCGCAACGCGCGCAGGCGCGCTTACCTCCTCTTCGTTCCGGCCCTGCGGGTGCTGCCCGGCTCCGCCGGCGGGCCTGCCGGTCGCTCTTTCGCCGCCCACCCCATTCCGGGGTGTGTGTGGTTTTAGAAGGAGTAGTGTGATGAACGCTGTTACCGAAACCATTGCCGCCGATCCTGTGTCAGGCATCGAGATTTTCGTGCCGCTCGCCAAGCTCAAGAAGTCCCCGCGCAACGCCCGCAAGGTGCCGCATGGGGGAGCCGCTATCGAGGCGCTGGCTGCGTCGATCCAGCACAAGGGGCTGATCCAGAACCTTGTCGTGGAACCCGAGGTCAAGGAGGACGGGACGCCGACCGGCTATTATCTCGTCACCGCTGGCGAGGGCCGCAGGCTGGCGATGCTGCTGCGCGCCAAGCGTAAGCAGATCAGGAAGTCCGAGCCTGTCCGCTGCTGGCTCGATACGCAGAACGATCCGTCCGAGATCAGTCTGGACGAGAACGTGACCCGGACACCGATGCATCCCGCCGACCAGTTCGAGCGGTTCGCGGAGCTTGCGGACGGCAAGGGCTGGGGCGCGGAAGAGATCGGCGCGCGGTTCGGCGTGTCGGCTGGCGTGGTGAAGCAGCGGCTTCGCCTTGGTGCCGTCAGCCCGAAGCTGTTGCAGGTCTATCGCGAGGATGGCCTGACCTTGGACCAGCTTATGGCCTTCGCCATCACCGAGGACCACGCCCGGCAGGAGCAGGTGTTCGAGAACCTGCATCATAATCGCGAGCCGTGGATCATCCGGCGCGACATGACCGCCGCCAACGTGCCTGCCGCCGACCGGCGCGCGGTGTTCGTCGGGGCCGACTCCTATATCGAGGCGGGCGGCACCATCATCCGTGACCTGTTCAGCGAGGACCGGGGCGGTTTCTTCGAGGATGCGGGCTTGCTCGACATGCTCGCCATCGAGAAGCTGCGCGAGATCGCTGGGACCGTGCAGACCGAGGGCTGGAAATGGGCCGAGGCGCATATCGACTATCCCCACGCCCACGGGATGCGGCGCTTCTATCCGCAGTCCGTCGCCCTGTCCGACGAGGACGAGGCCCGGTTGGAGGCGCTGTCCACCGAGCATGACGAACTGGCCGAGGGTTATTCGTCCTATGACGAGATGCCCGAGGACGTGGCGACGAAGCTGGAGGCGGTGTCCGACGAGATCGACGCCATTTCGGCCAAGCGTTACGCCCACGACGCCAACGTGATCGCGCATGGCGGCGTGTTCGTGGTGCTGAACCATGACGGCGTTCCCCGTCTCGAGCGCGGTTTCGTCCGTCCCGAGGACGAGGCGCTGGCCGACCCGCAGCCCGAGGATGAGGGCGAAGGCGAAGCCATCGACCCGGAAGCCGTCGCGGACGAGCAGGCCGGGGACGGCGACGAGGACGAGCAGCAAATCGAGGAAGAGGACGAGGAACCGGGCAGGCCGATTTCCGACAGCCTCACCCGCGACCTGTCCGCCCATCGGACGCTGGCCTTGCGTGTCGCCCTTGGCGAGCGGCCCGATCTGGCGCTGATCGCCCTGACCCACACGCTCACGGCGCAGTTGTTCTACAGCTACACCGAGGCCGGTTGCCTTGAGGTTCGTCCGACCGCGACGCCACTTGGCAGCCATGCGGACGGGATCGAGGATACGCCGCTTGCAGCCAAGGCGAACGAGTCCCGCGAGGCATGGGCCGAGCGGATGCCGCGTGACGTGGTGGACCTGTGGGGCTTCGTCGCCGGGTTGGACGACGGGAAGCGGCTGGCGCTGCTGGCGCATTGCGCGTCCCGTACCGTCAATGCGCTGCGCCTGCCGTGGGACCGCAAGCCCCGCTCGCTGCAAACGGCGGACAGGCTGGCGAGCGCGCTGGCGCTGGACGTGGCGAAGGACTGGACGCCGACCGTGGACAGCTATCTTGGCCGCGTCACCAAGGCGCATATCGTGGAGGCCGTGACCGAAGGCGTGTCGGAGGACGCCGCCCGCCGGATCGCGGACATGAAGAAGCCCGATATGGCGCAGGCGGCCGAGCAGCTTCTGGTCGGGACCGGCTGGCTTCCCGCTATCCTGCGGACGCCCGAGCCAGAGGCGGAGCAGCCCGCACCCGACGAGGCCGAGGATGCCGGGATCGTGGAGCAGCCGTCCGAGATGGAGGCTCCCGATACCGAAACGGAGGAAAGCGAAGCGTCCTACGCCGTCGCCGCCGAATAGCGGCATTGGGCCGGGGCCGCGCGAGTGGTCCCGGCCTGCCTTCGTCGGCCCTAAAAAATCGCGGCCGCGCCCTTTCCGGGCGCGGCGCTTTTCGTCGCGCAAGATCAGGGACGCGGCGGCATATGGCCGGCATCGAGCCGACGATGGATGAGGGAGACGAGCGTCAGAAGATCTTCGGCGTCGGTCTTGGTCATAGGCCAATGGATACGCGCTTCATGGGCGGTCGGATTACGGAACATCCCGAACACCCCTTTGACCAGGTTGGCGAAACCGCCTTGCTCGCTGCGCTCGCTGGCCGTGCCGCGCGGATTGATCGCCAGCATCGGGGGATCGCCGCCCAGCACGCGGTCCACCAGCGTTCCCCCATCATCTGACAGGCCCGTCCTGACCCGCATCTTGTCGGCGACGCTTTTCACCGCCTCCTGAACCGCGTGGAAATAATCGTCGGCTAGCAGCTCCGCGCGGCAGAAGCGCAGCACGTCCGGGTGAACGCCGCGCGTCTCCAAATCGGTGCGCAATTCCTTCGCGCGGCGCTGCGCTTCCGGCAGGGTGGTCGCCTGTTCGACTGTTCCGATCTTTCCGGCTTCGCTAACCACGAGGCCGGCGAAGGCGAGGGCCTGGTTGAGACTGGCGCGCATGGGCTCGTAACGGTGCGGCTCGCGACTATAGCGGGCGGGGCTCATCGCATGGCGGATGAAGCCGAGGATGCGGGTGCGGTCCTGCCGGGCGTTCTGGCTGGCGGCGAAGGCGTTGTAGATGCGGTGCCGCTTGGTCATCTCGCCCGGATCGGTCATCTGACAGGTCGCTATCAGCATCGCGATCTCGGTCCCCTTGAGCCCCGCTTCCGTGTCGCCGAGCGCGCCAGCGATGGCTTCGAGCTGATCCTGCGAAAATAGTTTCGTCACCTGTCCTACTCCCCCGCGTGTCTCCACGGCCTCCCTTGGTCGAATCGGCAGCACCTTGGAACGTAGGATGAACATCGCGCAAGGCTGTTGGCGGAGTTGCCGACACAAACGTCAGCCATAGCAAATCCCATCTTTCCGAGCCGAACATCCCGGCGGCCTCTCCAATGGCTTGTCTGGCCGAGGCCGATCGCCTTCCCGCAAGGGCGTCGTTCGGCTTTTTTCCGCCGCCTTCGACTTTGCATCGCGAAGCAAAAAAGCCGCCCGTCGTCCAACCTCCTCTGCGTTCCGGCCGCAAGCGGTGCGGGTCGATCGTGCCCCGGCCGACGCCGAGCCATCGAGGCCGCGATGGGCGCGGTCCGAGCAGACAGGAGATCACGACATGGCCACGATCGGCACGTTCACCGCCAACAGCAAGGGCGAGTTCACCGGCGTCATCAAGACGCTTACCCTCAACACCAAGGCCAACTTCCGCCCGGTCGAGAAGGACGGCGAGAAGTCCCCCGACTTCCGCATCAGCGCCGCCAACATGGATATCGGGGCCGCCTGGAAAAAGACCAGCCGCGAAGGCCGCGACTATATCTCGGTCAAGCTGGACGATCCGAGCTTCCCGGCTCCCATCTATGCCACGCTGTCCGAAACCGAGATCGCTGGCGAATACGCCCTCATCTGGTCCCGCTAACCGGCCGACGACGCCCCGCTCAACCGAGCGGGGCGCTCGGCCGTCAACTTGGGAAAGGAAGGGTCGCCAGATACTCCCGGCTCGTAGCGATCACGCCGGACACAAAGGTGAAGCTGGTCGACAGAACTGACTCCAGCGACGCTTCCTCGATGTCCTCACCAGCGACCCGATAGTTTGTGACAATCTGAACCCCGACGTTCGGAAAGGGCTCAGCGGCTTCGCAGATCGCGTAGCTGTCGTTCGCGGCAAAATGATCCGCTGGCATCTCCACGATCCGGTGTTGCGGCGATCCAGGCGGGAACCATTGAACGGCGAGCGCTCCGGCGGTCCCGGTGGCCAACTCCCAATGTTTCGATTCCCGCGAAAGAATCCGGACCAGTTGGAGATAGTGGAGATAGGGACGGTGTGCCTCGCGTGCAGCGGTAAAGATGTTGATCCAGGGCTGGTCGAGATGAATCGCGACCTTCTTTTCGATGGCCTTGGCATAGTCATCGTCGTCGCGCTCGATCGGGAAATAAAGATTTCTCGGATTGGGGAGACCAGCGGATTTGCGCGCCGCAGCCGTGACATGGTCGAGCGCGTGGACGAGATTGTTGGCGACATCGGCCAGGACCGGCTTGGCCCGACGCTGCGCGCGCCGGTTGATCCGTAACTCGGCGCGATGCTGGCCCTCGGGCGAAATTGAGCGTCCGATGTTCCATAGCAGGTCAGGACCGGCGCCGAGGAGGCCGTTAAGCTCGCGCTTGTGCGCTTGGGCGCGCTCGAACAGCAATTGCGCGTCATCGAGAAGATCGGTGGCCCCCATGGTTCGGCCTTAGCTCCCTGGGCGTCTTCGCGCCATCACAACCCGGATAGCCGACAAACTGGAATTGTGATGCGCCGCAGACGCGGCGGATGCTTGGGGCGCTGCCCCCGGCGCCCTTCGGAGCGGCTTCCGCCCAGCTTCCTCCACGCTTCGCGTTCCGTGCAGCCGGTTCCCCGCGAAGCCGCCCACTCCGGTTGCACCCCCGGTCTCGCCGACGGGCAGGGTTTCAGCGTGGCGCTCCGCTGCGCGAAAACCCAAGCCCAAGGAGGTCAAAATGCACTATCAGCTTGCCACCCGGTTCGGTCGCAACGCCCATCAGATCAGCGGCCGGGAGCCGCTCGACAACGAGGCGCTCTATCGGCACGTCCCGTCCATCTTCGCCCGCGAGCCGCACGGCAGTCGTTCGGATCGCTATGTCTATGTCCCGACCATCGACATCGTGGAGGGACTACGCCGTGAGGGATGGTTCCCGTTCTTCGCCGTCCAATCGGTGCCGCGTGACGGCTCGCGCCACGGCCACGCAAAGCACATGCTGCGCCTGCGCCGGGACGAAGGCATCGGCAAGCCCGAAGCCGCCGAAGTCATTATCGTCAACAGCCATGACGGGACCAGCGCCTATCAGATGTTCGCCGGGATGCTGCGTTTCGTTTGCACCAACAGCATGATCGCGGGTGAGCGGTTCGAAGAAGTCCGGGTGCCGCACAAGGGCAATATCGAGCACGACATTATCGAGGGCGTTTATACCGTCGCGGAAGACTTCCCCCGCCTGATCGACGCCAGCGAGACGATGAAGGAGGTCCGGCTTTCCGAAGACGAGCGGCGCTTGCTCGGAGAGGTGAGTTTGGTCGCTCGCTATGGGGAAGACGAAAGCCCGCTGCGGCCCGAACAGATCATCGAACCGCGCAGGCGTGAGGATGTTGGCGATAGCCTGTGGAGCACGTTCAACGTCATTCAGGAGAATGTGGTGCGGGGCGGCTTACAGGGCCGCAAGCGTAACGCCGAGGGCCGTATCCGCCGGGCGCAGACGCGCGCAATCAACGGCATCGACCAGAACGTGACGCTCAACCGTGCGCTCTGGACGCTGGCCGAGGGGATGCAGCGCTTGAAAGCGGGATGACCGTGACCGCCGCAGGGCTGGGCTTTCGGTCCTGCGGCGAACCTCCCCATTACCGCATAACCATCGACCCATCGACGGCCGCGCGTCCCGATGGTCCGCGCGGCCGTAAACGAAGCGGGCTCGCCGGGCGGATGCCCGGCTCGCGATTTAGATGTTTCCAATATTCAAAGACGACTATAATAGTCGTTTTCATGGCGTATAGCACTCGGCTCGTGAACGTGATCGTACATGATCACTTCCCGCCAGGTGCGGGCCGCTCGTGCGCTTCTCGGTTGGACACAGGAGATGCTTGCGGACAAGGCCCTTGTTGCTCTGACGGCACTCAAGCGTCTGGAGTCCGAGAACAAGCTGCCTGTGCGAGAGGATACACGCCATCAGGTGGCAAAGGCGCTGGAAAGTGCAGGGATCGTCTTTCTCGATTCGGACCGTGGCGAGGGTGTGATGGTGGTCCGCGGCGCGGCGAGCAAACCGTCAAAGTAAGATGCGCCGTCGCACGGGTTATCCCTGAAGCATCAACGGTCCATAGCGTGAGCGGTCTAATTACTTCGCTCCATTATGGTGTATATTCTGTGAAGCAGCGTCTGCGGGGGCGGGCGCTGAAATCGGAGCTTGGCGATGGCGATAGCCTCTTTCGAGGATCACGCTCCCGATGCGCCGCATGTCACCGACTATGACGAGCGCCACCATCAGACCTATTGGCGGCTGCTCGATGCGGCTGCGGAAAAGGCGGACTGGTGCGAGGTCGTTCGGATCATCTTCGGTATCGATCCCGCCGCCGAGCCCGAGCGCGCGCGCCTGATCTATGACTCTCATCTCGCCCGCGCGCGATGGATGACCGAGACAGGTTATCGCCACTATCTGAAACCGCCGCGTCTGTAGCTTTCTCGGCCGCATCCCTTTGATTAGCTTCCCATATGCTGACTTCGCGCCGCTATGGGGCGCGACGGCCGACAGGACTTCTCCCCTTCTCTCCAGCCGGGAAATTCTTGCGTGCGCTCGGCCGGATGTCGGGCTGGGAGCTACCGAATGCCGTCTGCGAAGGACTGGCGCACGCCGGTGGACGAAACCGGCGATGACGCGCTTCAATATCGCGACATTGCCATTGGCTATCTCAGCCGCAATTCTCGCTATCAGGCTGACTACGTCCGCGCACTGCGCCGTGTGAAGCGCCGCGAAATCACGGCCGACGAAGCCACGAGCGCCTTGGTACGCCGTTGGGGCATGAGCTTTCATGCCGCGCCGTCTTGGGCTTTCGACCCAAAACTTGCGATAGCGCGACCCGACCTCGCACCCGATGACATCGTCCTGGCCCGCGCACCGCCGGACCTCGCGTCAGCGCAACCCTTCGATGTCGCGGCGTTAGGCTCCGTTCGTGCGAAGATGACGTTTGAAGGCCGTCTTCATGTCATTCTAGCCGACGCTGATGGGGACGCACACGTCTGGGTACTCGATTCACCTGACCGGCCTCTCGCGGCGATGTTGCCGTTCGGTGCCAATCTCGCCATCGGCTTGGCTGCGGTCGAGCGTCTGCGTCGCCGCTTGCGCGGCCTTTCGGCAGGAGCTCCGCCGCTCAGGCCGCCGCCATCCCGCCGTCGGCATCTTCTGACCCTGCTTCGGGCACTGGATGGCCACCAGATAGGCGCGAGTCGTAGGGAATTGGCTGCCACACTAATCGATGCGGCCGTGCGCGCCTTCAGCGCAGCCGAATGGGTCGAAAGTCGCGAGCGCAAGCGGATTGGCCGATGGCTTGCCGAAGCCATCGAGCTAAGAGACGGCGGCTATACTCGCCTGCTTCGCGGCGATTAGGGGGGACATTCCCAGACCCCCTCGATGCTGTCCCTTCTCCGCGGCGGGGCGAATTCGCCACCATGCCCTCCTGTCCGCCGGTCCTGCTTTCCGGGGCCGGTCATCATCAGGAGGATCATCATGGACCAGCCTGTGGCCGTTACGACGCCGCGCTATCTCAAAACTCCCGACGCCGCGATTCACCTGGGGTTGTCGGCACGCACGCTGGAAAAGCACCGCTGCTATGGCACTGGTCCGGTGTTCCGCAGGCTCGGCGGTCGCATCGTTTATGCGATCGACGACCTTGAGGCCTGGGCGGCACTCGGCACCCGCCGCTCGACCTCTGATCCGGGCACCGGCGTCGTCCATCCGGCCAAGCGCCTGTCCACCGATTGCGTGCGTCGCTGACGATCATGCGCCGCGCCAACCCTTTTTCCGGGACGCCCAGCGTCGAGCGAACGCAGCTTGAGCTGTTCCGCTCGGTCCCCGGCGATCTCGCGCCCCGTGATGCGCAAGACCTCATGGCTTGGCCGTTCTTCAGCCTCGCCAAAACCCGGCGAGCTGTCCCGATCGAGTTCCGCATAGGCGCAACATGGATCTCCGTCGAGGCTGTCGCCGAGCATGGCATGGCGACTATTTGGGACGCCGACGTGCTGATCTGGGCGGCGAGTCAACTCATTGAGGCGCGTGACGCCGGGCGGCCAACCTCGCGCCTTATGGTGACGACGCCGCACGAGATATTGGCGTTCACGCAGCGCGGCACCGGTAAGGCGAGCTACGAGCGGCTGAAAGCCGCGCTCGACCGCCTGCAATCCACTACTGTCGCCACCTCGATCCGGCAGGAGCATCAGCGGCGGCGGCATCGCTTCTCGTGGATCAACGAGTGGCGCGAGTTGGCGGATGGCAACGGTCGCGCGCTCGGCATCGAACTGATCCTGCCTGACTGGTTCTACGCCGGCGTGCTGGACCGCGCGCTCGTGCTGACCATCGA
Organism: Sphingobium sp. CFD-1; assembly: GCF_024611115.1. Taxonomy (NCBI): domain Bacteria; kingdom Pseudomonadati; phylum Pseudomonadota; class Alphaproteobacteria; order Sphingomonadales; family Sphingobiaceae; genus Sphingobium; species Sphingobium sp. CFD-1. The sequence goes on from NZ_CP084398.1 coordinate 3,722,577, forward strand.
CCGCGCCTATTTCGAGCTGACCGGCGGTCTTGAACGCTGGCTCTACCGCATCGTGCGCAAACATGGCGGGCGGCAGCAAGGCGGCTGGAGCTTCGATGTTCCTCACTTGCACCTGAAGTCTGGCGTGCTTTCGCCGCTGCGCCGGTTCGCGTTCGAGTTGCGCACCATCGTCGCGCGCCAAGCGCTCCCCGGTTACGTCCTCTCGCTCGAACATGCGCTCGGTTGCGAGCGCCTGAGCTTCGCGCCTGTGCCGCCCGATCCGTTCGACGCCGCCATGCGCCGCGTCGGTCTCAAGCCTGTGGAGAACCGGCGATGAGACTCGGACGATCGGGAACAGCCGGATTCGGACCATCGGGAACGCGAAACACGGACTATTGGGAACGCCAGAGCTTCGGAAAGCCGCAGAAATCCTCGCGGAATCGAGGCCCCTCTAACAGTGCTAATAGATTCGAATCCTTCGGATTCTTGCTAACGGCGCGCGCGGCTGTGGACGGTCTGGCCCGTTCGGCGCGTCGCGGTTCGGTCGGCGGACCATCCGCTGGCTTCGTACCATCCTATCGCGACCCGTATCCCAGGAGACTCTCGATGATCGACGACCGGCCCCCGGCCGTGCGCGGTGGCGGCGCGTTCAGCGCGCTCGCCCGCGACGGCCTCACCCATGTCGAACTGACCTGGATCGAGAAGAGGCTCGAGCATTGGATACGCTTCGGCCGCATCGCCCAGGATCGCATCCTGACGCGCCGCACGCGCATCGTCAGCTTCCGGCCGGGCGCTGTCTTCGCCTTCGTCCGTTGGGCGTCGAACGACTTCGGAACCATCATTTCGCGCATTGACGTGGTGCGCGCGGTCGCGGCCAACGAGTCATACACAACGCTGCCGTTCGTGCGGCCTGGCGGGGATATCCTGCTCAAGATCGAGGGCTGGCCCAAGGTCCAGCAGGTGCTCGCCGTCATTGACGCGGTGGAGTCGGCCGGCGTCGATCCCTGCGATGCAGCCGCCGATCACTGGCGCCATGTTCACAACCGCATCGTCGCCGGTCATCAGCCGAGGCCCTACACGGCGGAGCGCCATCGCGCCTGGCTCAAGCGTCGGGAGATCGAGGGATGACGCGCCGCCGCTATATCATGGCAACCGCCATTGTCGCATCAGCCTTCGCAGTTTCGTTCGTCGCCATCGCCGTCGTTGATCCGTTTCCGCGCGTCATCTGGAACGCCAGCGCGAGCGCGCCGATCGGACTCTACCGCATCCATCCCGATCATGATCCACCCGCTGGTGCGCTGGTCGCGGTCACGCCGCCCCGGCGGTTGGCGCGATGGATGGCCGAGCGAGGCTATCTGCCCGAGGGCTTGCCGCTCCTGAAGCATGTCGCGGCGAAGGCCGGGCAGCGCCTCTGCCGGATCGGCGACGTGCTGAGCGTCGATGCGCGGCCGGTTGCCATCGCCCTTGCGCACGATCGCCGTGGCCGTCCGCTGCCCATCTGGCAGGGTTGCCGCACGCTCCGAACGGGCGATCTGCTGCTCCTCAACCCCGCCCATCCCGACAGTCTGGACGGCCGCTATTTTGGGCCGCTGCCGGCCTCAGCCGTCATCGGACGCGCGACGCCGCTGTATCTGTCCGCGCCGTCCTCAGCGCATCCTTCCGCCAACCACAAGGAGACTGGCCGTGCCCACCACGCACTTTGAATCCACCGGCGACGGCTATGCAGGCCGCGTCAGGCTGTTCGGCATCGACGAGGCGATTGTGCTCGTTCCGCTTGAACCGAACGACGCCGAGAATGCGCCCGACTACCGCATCCATCTCGATGATGAGGATGGCCCCGAAGTCGGCGGCGCCTGGAAACGGGTCGGCGAACGGGCGGGTGATTACATCGCGCTGGAGATCGACAGCCCGATCTTCCCGGCCCCGTTCCGGCCCGTGCTGTTCCGCGCCGATCCCGAGGGCCGGACGCTTTGGCTGTCGTGGCGGCGTCCGCGACCGCGCGAAGACCGGAGCTGATCGGTGCCTGTTCCGATCATCCATTTGTTCGCGGAAATGCCGTCTCATCCCTTCGTCCCGCTCGGTCGCAGGTCGGCCGGCGCGCACAGCGAAGGTCAAGGGCGGTTCCCGGCCGGCGCTTCGCGCGAACCCTTTACCGCAGCGAGCACGCTGGCAGGCTGGCGTCAGAGCGGGGGCGGATCGGCCGTCGTGGCCGCGATCCTGCTGCTGCTCGCGCCGGGCGCTGCGCTGGCACAGAATGCGCCGGCCGAACGGGTTGCGGCGAGCCATCCCCATGCCGGCCATGTCGCCGATGCGGCGCAGCGGTTCCGCATCCCGGAAGCCTGGATATGGGCGGTGGTGCGCGTCGAGAGCAACGGCAATTCCCGCGCTGTCTCGACTGCCGGGGCGACGGGTCTGATGCAGATCATGCCCGGGACCTGGGCGGGTCTACGCGCGCGCTATCGGCTCGGCTCCGATCCATTCGACGTGCGCGACAACATTATGGCGGGCGCGGCCTATCTGCGCGAGATGTTCGACCGCTACGGCAATGCGACCGCCATGCTCGCCGCGTATAATGCGGGACCGGGCCGCTACGACGAGCATCTCGCGCGCGGCCGTCCGCTGCCCGCCGAGACACGCGCCTATCTCATGAAACTGGCGGCGATCACCGGCGGTTCGGACGACACTCAGTTTGCTGCGGCACCAGCTCCCGATTCGCTTGCCTGGCGTCGTGCCGCACTGTTCGCGGAGCGTTCAGGACCGGCTTCGACTATGCCGGTGGACGCTGCAAACGATGCCAGGGCCGCGCAACCCGGACGCCCGCTAGCCGGCCGCACGGAGGTTGCGATGGTCGCAGCCACGCCACCCTCGACCGGCCTCTTCGTCCCGCTTTCTGGCCGGTCTCCGCCATGAGCCGCTCTCGCGCGTTCTGGCGAGCTTCGTCGCAGCCTTTCGCAGTGCCGGAAGCGGGAAGGCTTCAGGTTCTGCAGGCGAAGGGTCGAGGGCAAGATAAAGGGCGGCAATGTGCGACGCCATTTTGCCCCGGTCGTGGCCTTGTTTCTCAAGGCTTTTGGGCATTGCTGCGCAATGTGCGCGGAAACCGCGCAATGTGCGGCCACCGATGGACGCCAGCAAACAGCCGGGTTTGCCGCACATTGCGGGGCGTCGCGCGATGAGCCGCGACGACAATTTCCGCATCCGGCCAGGCCGCATTCGCTCGCGGGGAAGCCAGCGCTCTCGACCGATCATCGTCCAGGCGCTCGCCGCCGCCCAGCGTGCCGGCGGTCATGTTTCACGACGTGGCCGGATCGTCGCGCCGGGCAGTTCAACCTTCGGGCGTGGCCGGGTTGCGAGCGTGCGCGCGACCCACCGGCTCGGCCACCGATCGCGTCAGGTTATCGTCAAGGCGCGCGTGGTCCGGCAGGGCGGCCGGGCCTCGCTCGCTGCCCATCTCAATTATCTGCAACGCGATGGCGTCACCCGCGACGGCGAGAAGGGCGTGCTGTTCGGCGCCGAGGCGGACAGCCTCGACCGCAATGAATTCGCCGCTCGCTGCGAAAACGACCGGCACCATTTCCGCTTCATCGTCTCGCCCGAGGACGCGGACCACATGCGCGACCTCAAGGGCTTCACCCGCCAGCTTATGACGCGGATGGAATCGGACCTCGGCACCCGTCTCGACTGGCGAGCCGTCGAGCATTGGAATACCGACAACCCCCACGTCCACATCATCGTGCGCGGCATCGGTGAGGACGGGCAAAACCTCGTCATCTCGCGCGATTATATCGGCGAAGGGATGCGGGCGCAGGCGCGCGAGATCGTGACCCGCGAACTGGGCCTTCGTAGCGACCTCGACATCCGGCAATCGCTGGAGCGGCAGGTCGAGGCCGAACGCTGGACCGAGATCGACCGCGACTTGTCGCGCACCATGCAGCGTGATGGGCTGATCGACACGGCGCCTGCGCCCGCCGTGCAGCCGGATGGCGACCATGCGCTGCGAATGGGACGACTGCGCAAGCTGGAGCGGCTCGGTCTCGCCAACGAGATCGCGCCAGGCCAGTGGACGCTCGCGGACGACGCGCAGGCAGCCTTGCGCGAGCTGGGCGAGCGCGACGACATCATCAAGCGAATGCACAAGGCGATGACCGAGCGCGGCATCGATCGAGGCGCCGCCAGCTATGTGCTCGACGCCGATTCGGGCCGGCCGGTGATCGGGAAGTTGGTCGACCGCGGCTTGCATGACGAGCTGACCGGCGGCGCCTATGCGATCGTGGACGGGATCGACGGGCGCACGCATCACATCCGCTTTTCTGACATCGAGGCGACCGGCGATTGCAAGCCCGGCGCCATCGTCGAACTGCGCCGTTTCGAGGACCGCAAGGGCCGGCAGCGGGTGGCGCTCGCCGTCCGGTCGGACATGGACTTGTCAGCGCAGATCCATGCACCGGGCGCCACCTGGCTCGACCGCCGCAACCTTTCGAGCGATGGCCGCGATCTTGGCGGCGGTTTCGGAACCGAGGTGGGTGTCGCGATGGAAGCGCGCGCCGAGCATCTCGCCGACGAAGGCTTGGCGCGGCGGCAAGGCCAGCGCGTCATCTTCGCGCGCAATCTGCTCGACACGCTCAGGCGGCGCGAGCTGGACGCAGCCGCCAAGGACTTGTCGGCCGAGATCGGCTTGCCGCACGCGCCGTCCAAGGCCGGCGAATATGTTGCGGGCACGCTGCGCCAGCGTGTCACCCTTGCCTCTGGCCGCTTCGCCATGATCCACAACGGCTTGAGCTTCCAGCTCGTGCCCTGGTCGCCTTCGCTCGACCGCCAGATCGATAAGCACATCTCCGGCGTCATGCGCGGCGATGGCGGCGTTGACTGGTCGTTCGGGCGTGGGCGGGCGTTGGGACTTTAGGTCCGTGGTTGCGGACGATCCGGAACGGCAGCTCATAGGAAGATAAATCGGGATAGCGGACGTTTTTCGCCGCAAGTTCGGGAGTCAGCTTCGCGCCCTCTTATCAGACGTCCAAGGGCCCCTCGACTCTGCCCCAAAGCGGACATCCAATTCGCTGCTCTACACCATCTTCCGGTTTCGCCCTTGTGGCACTCGACGAGCCGAAGATTTCAAATTCATGAGCGAACAAGCGTTGCGCCTGGCGCGTTCGCGACGGGCATCTTGATACCCCATGGGTAGGTCGCTGGCGATCCATTCTCATATTGATAGACGGTGAGTGCCGGCAGATTGCGCTTGTCGTAGCTGCGGCCGAAGCTGATCACCACGCTGGTCGGCGCAACAAGCACAAGGTGAACTTGCCGGACATTAGTCGCACAAAGCTGGCGCGCCAAGTCGAAGAATTGCTGCGCCCATGCCGCCTGTTTCGCCGCTGACCAATGATGATCGATTGTCGGAGCAGGTAGCCCTAGCCGAATGACCGGCAGGCCTGGGAAGCGATGTGCGATAGCAACCCGATCCTCCGGGTAAGACACCGAGACCGCGACCACAACTTCGCTGGCATCACCGACCGTCTCGAGCCCGGTCAGCACCAATCGCTCGCCGTCGTCTGGTTCGTCGAGACCGCGCCAGCATTCTTGGGCCCGATCCCAGTCCAGCAGGGTCACACGGCCCTCATCATCTAGAAGAACCCCCATCAGAAAGGCGAACGGCACCGCGGCCATGCCGCCGGCAACGACCGTGAGGTCGCGACGGTCCCGGCCTGTCGAGTTCTGATGGATCATGTGCGGTAGGCTCTCGAGCCTGGCCAACGCCTGCTCGGGCGAAAGCAAAACGCCGTCCGCACCCTGCCGGATATCGAGTAGGAGTGAGACGCGCCGGTCCATAATCCCCGTGGGGACCGCGGAGATGAGCGGTTGTCCACTCATGTCCCGTAGCCCTCGCAGCTCGATCGCCAGCACTTGCTTGCGGCTCTCGCGTCGCAGATCGACAATCAGCCATAGTGCTCCACCGATAATCATTAGGGAGGCGAGCGTGAGGACAAGCGCCAAAACAAAGGCCGGTATGCCGGCACCGGAATCGAAGGACACATCAATCCGGCCGTTCTCGGTCGGGATGCCAACCGTCAGCGCGAACCCGGCAAAGGTCGCGAGGATCAGCGTCACGCCCCATTTGATGAGCCGCATGCCCGGCAGCGGGCGCAGGAAGATGAAATCGATCCAGGAGCGAATGAAATAGTCGAAATGCTTTTTCACGTCTGGTTCCCCTTCGCGCCGTCGATGATCTCGATCGGCTCCGGTGGCGCGCCGCGCTGGAACAGCGTCGCCGACAACAACAGCCGCCGCCACCAAGCCGTGCGCACGATCAGCAGCATGGCGAAGGGAATATCGCGCTCCCCCTCGACAAGATCTTGCATCGATGCGAGGTCGGTGGAGCTCGGAATGGGTAAATGGTTTGGGTGCGAATGCCATTCGCCGAGATAGTTGAACCGCGCGAAATCCGACGCGGTTTCCTCGTAGAATCGGTCGAGCGCGCAGTGGTGATGTTCGACCGATCGCACGAAATGAGCAGCGCTACCCGTCACTTCATCAATCGTAAAGTCGGCGAGCCTGAAATGGCCGGCCTCCACCTGTTCGGCCATGAGGATACCGCCGATCTCGCGCCGTCGCGCCTTGGCCAGCGCCTGGCGCATACGTGCGCGGAGCGGCTGCGTGAACTCAACCTTCATCCGCGGCCTCCTCGGCCTTGGGGAAAAACTCTCGCAGCAAACCGCCCAACTCGTCTCGCGCATTCTCGTCGGCGTCCGGACCCCATTGCCCCTCGGGCACAAGGTCGATCGGATAAGTGTCGAATGGCGCTGCGAAGATCCACTCACGCGCCATCCCGATTGCATAGGCCGAATTCGGAAGGGTGGTCGCGCCACCTTTGAGCAAGTCGATCGCCATGCGTCCGGCGTGAGCGGCGATGACTGAGACATCCGCGTCGTCGGCGATCAGCGGTGGCTTTTCTGCATCGATCTGCAGGCTGTATTGCTCGCCATCGCCACCGGTCCAGGGAATGCCATTGTCGTCGCACCAACGCAGTATCTGCCGCCGCGCAGCGTACGGCGGCGGATCGAGATCGGGGCGCGAGCGTGCGATCATGCCCCCAATGCCGCCGGCAAAGACTTCAGCCCAGATCAACGGCTTCCGTTCGGCACATGCCACCGCGCCACAAAGGTTGAAGATCTGCGCGTCTGCTGTCGCGTCGATGATCAGATCGCACTGGCCAATTTGCTGCAGCGCCGAGTCGGTCGATGCAGAACTTTCCTGTCCGCCGAGCAGCAATCGTCTTACGATCGTCTTGGTGGACGGATTGATGTCGCGGAGCCGCGCCGCCAGCGCATCAGGTTTATTGAGGCCGACCGCGCGCCAGTCGAGTTCATTGCGCACCAGATTGCCCGGTAGCAGCAGATCGCCATCGACCAGCACCAGCGTGCCGACGCCTGCACGGGTAAGGGTTGCCGCGATCTTCGATCCTACCGATCCGCAACCGACGATCGCGACGGATCGGTCCGCAAGCACCCCGTGCTCGGCAGACAGGCGTTGCTCGTTCGCCGGCGCGACGATCGTGCGGTAGACATAGACATCGCGGCTGCCGGTGCCCTGCGCGAGCGAATAGAGCCGCGCCGTCCCGCGATGAACCAGCAGCAGCGGCATCTCGGCGTCGGAAGCTGTCATGCGCTCCAGCGCCGGGGCGAAGTTCAGCGTGGTCAGAATGGTGTTCAGAAAGGCGTAGCTGCCTTCGAACGGGACGTTAGTTTCGTCGGGGAGCCGGACGGCAAATCCCTCGCGCGTGCGCGGCTCCGTGAGCGGCGGCGCGGCGGCCCATATAGGCGGGGCGTCGGGCGATCCCAGCCGGCGTGGATGCGCAAGCCAATGTTTCGCGAACCAATGTTCATCGAGCGTGAAAGGCTGAGCTTGCAAGAGCGGCTGCTCCACAAGGATATCCAGCAAGGCCGTGTTGAGGATCAGGCGCAGCTTGGTGTTGCGCACCTCCTGCGCGACAGTCTGGCGATGGGCGCTGGCGACATCGGCGACCTCACCATCTGAGGGACTTTCGCCCGACAGCAGCCGATAAGCGCTTCCGATCATCATCGCGCCCGTGAACTGCGGTTCCCAATTGTCGGGACGATATTCGAGGCAGAGCTCGCCCCCTGCGCCATATTGGTGACCCGAGATTCTCGCGCCGTCGCGGGGCGTCACCTGCGGCGGCACCGCCGGGAAAAAGTGCGGATAGGTCAGGCTGAGCGGGTAGCTGGCACCGAGATGGACGATGTCGAAATCCGCGACGAACTGGAGATCGTCGGTCAGCCGCCACTTGGCGGACTGGAGCCAGTCGGCTTCTTCAGCCAGCTCGGCGATCGCCTGCCGTTCGGCGCGGGCGCGGGACGGCAGATCGGTCCACCAGATCACGCAAAGCCTTGCGGCTTGGTCGGCGTGCGCGCGGTGTTGCTAAAGCTTGGGGTCGACAGCGCACCGGCGGCCGCCGCCGTCGCCCCGCGGAGCAGCCCAGCGGGCTTGCTGGCGCTCCGATCGGCTGCGCGCTTGGCCAGCTCCTGCCCGAGATGCGGCGACAGCGAGTCAGTGATTGAGTGTCGATCGGCAAGGCTCGCTGCATGGGCGAAGTCCCGCTGCGCCTGGCGCAGCCACGCATAGAAAGCCCGTTCACGCTCGGGGAATTCGGCCCATTTGTCGGCAAAATTCTCGAGCGGGTCACTCGGATTCGCGATCACTGCACGACCGCGCGTGTCACGCGCGATATAGGCTTCCATTCCGCTCAGAATCGACAGCAGCGCGTCGGCGATCTCTTCCTCGCCCTGATAGGCATGCGCCGCGAGCGTGGTGATGATGATCGAGATCGGACAGCAGTTGAGCTCATCCTTTACATACATGATATCGCGGTGCCGCTTCAGGATCATGATCGAGGATTGCAGCGGCGTGCGCACCTTATAGTCCGGGATCGCCTCGACGCTGGCCTTGACTGCATCGGCCATGGCGCGGCGGCGCTTCTCGAGCACGACGCGCATGCGGCTCTTGAACCAATCGAGATAGCCCTTGGGGTTCGAGCGTGGCCAATCGTGGGTGATCTGCTGATAGTCCAGCCGCTCGTTATCGGTGATCGCGATCGCGGTTGCCGCCCGGCTGGCGTCGAGACCCTTGCTATCGAGCAGGATGCGAACGTCCTGCGCATTGGGCAGTGCGGGCACGACGTCCATATGAAACTGCGCGCCATCAGCATAGTTGAGGGTCCAGCACCGGCGCCCCTCGCGGAGCGGCTTGGCCATCGCCTGAGAGCGGCGATAACCCTCCATTTCCGCGCCGACCAGTGCCTTGAGCGTCTCCTGTGAGAGTTGCGGCTTGCTGAGCGCCTTCAGTTCGCAAACTGCATCGACGTCATATTCCTCGTCGGCATGCAGCGGCTTGATTACCGTTCCGAGACCGAAGGAGCCTTGGACATACACGGCGGGATCATAGTCACGCAGCGTCGAGGCAGGACGATTGAACCATCGACCGAGCGACTGATAGCTCTCCTCCGCCTGCTCGTAGCGCGTATCGCTGATCTCGAGCTCATCGGCAAGCGCATCGAGATAGGTCTTGGCAATCGAGGTGGCTCTGGTCGCCATGAAATAACCCCCAAATAATATCGCCGGGCTATTCGCCCGCTATTGCCCCCGTGGGACGACAATGTAGTTACGCAGCATTAACGATCAAGATTTGTCGGAAAAAGGTGCGCGAGAACATGCGATCGGGCGGGTCGCGCTAGCCTCGCCGCAATAGGTGCAGGGCCGGCTCGAACCGCTTGCCCATCGCGATCAGCCCAGAAGAATTCCGGCGTAGTGGGCTCGGACGGCATAGGTATACCGGCTCATACGCTCAGGCCTCCTGCGCGCTTACTTTGCTGTTGGTTGTCTGGCGCCGCGGAACATTCCACTTCTTCCTTGAACTTACGTTCGCGGAAGGTCTCGGTCACGAAATCAATGAAGGATACAGCAGCCCCCACCGCGAGCCGGGCGTGACGCGGCTGCAAGCCGCGATGCTGGCCGTCGCGACCATGGCCTGAGCCATAGAGGCTACGCAGCTCGGCAAGATACTGCGTGAGCGCCGACAGGTTGCGCAAAATCAGCCTAATGGTCTCTGCGCCTCGGGCTGCGTCGGTAATGTCATCGGGGACCAGCCCTAATTCCTTAGCCACCAGCTTGGTGAGTGCTGGAAGATCGGCGCTGGCTGAATAGCTGATCCCGCGCTTGGTCAGGACGGATTTGCAACAGCTCTCGACCAGCTCCTTAGCCGTACCGATCGCCAACGCCGGATCTCGATCAACCGCATTTTCGAGCCGCTCGATCTCGCGGTGCATCCAAGCGGCGTCGAGCGCGTCAGCGACAGTCCGCGCCCGCATCACCGACCTGCCGCCCAACTCGCCGATGGCCTTTGCAACAAACCGCGGCCGCCCAGCAATCTTCTCGACCTCGACCAGCATCCAGCCTTCGGGCCGCAGCTGGTCGTTGAAGTTGCGAACCATATCCAGCGCTTGATTGCGGTCTGGCCGCACGACCGGGTGGACCATCTCGGCAAGAAAAGCGAGGAAACGGTCAGCCGGCCCGTCGATCAGATCGAAACGCTTGTCCTCGAAAATCCAATCGTCTTCCCAGTCGTTATTGTTCCAGCGGTGCTGCCAGATATCGCCCGCAGCATCCTTGTACCGTGAGTCATGCGACGGCAGTGTCTCTAGATCCCAAAGCCGCTGCAGGAATTCGACATCGTCCAGCGATCCCATCCAAGCGATGTTGTCGACCTTGAGACCGTCAATGATGTTGCGGCGTGCTCGGCGCGAGACGTTCGCAGGCGCCGAACGCCAGTCGGGACGCGCTTGAATGCGCGGCCTGATCGATGCGCTGAACCAGATATCTCCGTCGCGCTCATATACGGCCTTCACCCGCGCCGTAATCTGCTCCTCCAGCGTAGCGCGCTTTGCGCCTAGACGGCCGTAGTGCGCTGGGTCGATCGACAGAAAGAGCGTATAGATCGGCGTCCCGCCGTTCCAATTGTCCCAGCCCGTCTCTGTTGTCTCGCAATCGGCTTCGCGCAGCAATTCGGCTGCTTCGGTCATGCCTTCGGCGGCCAGCATCGCCTCCACCGCCGCCAGATGCGCCTCGTCGTCCTGGCCTTCCACGTCACCACTCCTTCGATCCTCATTTGTTTACACGGAACGAAGATGGAACGAAAGTAACATCGGTGCATGTGGGGTGCGAGGCTGCGGCCTCGTCGGCAGGCTGCGGCCTGGAAGCCTGCGCTGTTGATATGGTCAGGTTAACCGATGATTATGGGGCATGAGCCCCTCCGCACAGACGTCAATCTTCTATCTCGACGAGAGCGGCAACAGTGGCGATCTCACGCGGTCGGGCCGAGACATGGACTTTGGCGGCCAGGAAATCTTTGTTTTGGCCAGCATCGGCACAGACGATCCCGATGCCCTTGCCCGGGAGCTGGAGCACTTACGCTACCATCACCGCGTCCAAGCGGTAGAGCTGAAATCCTCGGCGCTCAAGAACAAGCCGGCGCTGGTTGGCGACCTGCTTGCTTTCCTGCGGCTGCACGAGCTGCCGCTTCTCTTGGAGGTGGTCGACAAAAGATTCATGATCGCCGCCAACATGATCAACAATCTCGTGCTACCCGCAGTTGGCGCGTGCGACGTCACACCTGAGGCACAATGGTTTCGGAACGAACTTGCCGAGTATTTGCACGCACAGGCGTCGCCGAGCGTGATCGCTGCTTATGTGGCCGCGTGCGATGCGCCCTCGGCAGCGAGCATCGTCCGCGCATTCGACACGCTGCTCGATTGGCTCGATGAGCGGAAAGCTGGCGACGAGCGGGCGGAAGCCATGCGCTTCTTCACTCGTGACAGTCTCAGCGATTTCATGACCGCTGGCCCAGAAACGGAAACGGCTCAGCTCCGCTGCCTTCCGCCACCCGATTTGGGGAAGAAAGGCCAGTCGATCTGGATGTTGCCGAATTTGACTTCGCTCACCAACGTATATGCCCGGATCAATCGTTATCGGCGACGCCGGCTGGCGGACGTCATCATCGTGCATGACGAGCAGGCGCATTTCGATGAAATTTTGGCTGATGCCAAGGCGCTCGCCGAGCGGCTGGCCGCCGAAGGGGCGGCGATGCCAGCGCGTTTCGCCGACTATCATTTCGTCGAACAGGCTACCTTGCGCTTCGCCAGTTCCGGCGCCACTTCGGGTATCCAAGCGGCCGACATCATCGCTGGCTTCCTGATGCGCTATGTAAAGTCGGTACTCCATGGCCTGGCCACGCCCGACCCGGTGGTACAAGACGTCTTCGATGCGCTGATGGATTTCACGGACCCGGCGCAGGGGCTTGGCGTCAATTTTGTTCTGGCCCGCCACGATGTCGTTAGGCTTGGAGTGCGGCCGCTGTGAGCAACTCGGACACCCCGGATAGGGTCTGCAGTTCGATCGTCTGCATTATCGTGACCTCTCACCGAACGCCGCCATTCCGCTACCGGCCAGGAGATGCAAAACCCACTGTGTGAATGAACGGCCGGTTTCGACGACCATGCAAGGCGCTGTTAACGGCGGGTTTGTTGGCGGCACTTGCCAGTCCGCTGGCCGGCTTTGCATTGGTCGCTTCCGACCAGGGTCGGTCGTCTAGGTTTGCTCGATCAACGTCCCGTCTCGACGGAAGCTGCCGCCCGGGCTGATCCAAGAAGACAATCGGCAACGTGCCAGAAACGGCCGGCGGCGGGGTGCGTCACCGCGTGAGGTCTGCGATAGCCGGGACAGCAGCGTCCGTATAACGTCACAGGTGATCGGGCGGTTGTTCGACGACCATGCTTTTGTTACGTTTGCTGCGTCGACTCTTGGTGGCACTTCAGACTCTGCGGCTTCGGGGCGGGTCGAAAATTCCAAATCGGTCCGATCTAGCCAGCCATCGCTCCAAGGGGCGTCGCCGGCGCAGCGTTCGAAGGCGGCAGCGCCAAACCCCGGCTAATCTCGGCCGCGAACGCTTTGGAAACGACCACTCTTCGAGTGAGTGGAAAAGAGGATGAGTGACCTTGGTGAAAGCCACGCGCCATCTGGCGCGATGCCCGGCCTGCCTTATGAGCGGCGCCGCGCAAGGGACGAGATCGCGCAGCGCCTGGCCGCGATCGTCGAGCCCTCCGACGACGCCATTCTGGCGAAAGATCTGGATGGAACCGTCACGAGCTGGAACAGGGGAGCGGAACGGTTGTTCGGCTATCGCGCCGCCGAGATCGTCGGAAAGTCGGTCATGCTTCTCCTGCCAGATGATCGGCAGGACGACGAGGCACCGATCCTGGCACGGCTGCGCCGAGGCGAGCGCGTCCGTCATTATGAAACGGTCAGGCGCCGCAAGGACGGGAGTCTAATAGACATCTCGCTCAGCGTATCACCGTTGCGCGAAGCGAGCGGCAGGGTCATCGGCGCGTCCACGATCGCGCGCGACATTACGGAGCGCAAGCAAGCCGAGGAGCGGCAACGCTTGTTGCTGCGTGAGATGGACCACCGGATGAAGAACCTGTTCGCGCTTGCGGGCAGCCTCGTCGGCATGAGCGTGCGCGATGCTGCAAGCCCACAGGAACTGGCCTCCATCGTCCAGGAGCGTTTGAGCGCGCTGGCGCGTGCGCACGCTCTCACAATGCCGAAGGACTCCGCTGCCGGCAGTAACGATTCGGTTAGGCTCCACGTATTGCTTCGGACGATTTTGGCACCTTACGAGGGTGCTGGCGGTGGCGATGACCGGCTGCGAATCAACGGCGATGATGTGACGTTGCCCGGAAACGCGATGACCACGATCGCACTCATCCTCCACGAACTGGCTACCAATGCCGCGAAATACGGCGCGTTGTCGTCACCATCGGGCACCGTCACCGTCGAATGCGTCGCGAAAAAAGATACGCTTGCTTTGATCTGGGATGAGCGCGGCGGCCCGCGGAGCGATGAGCCGGGGGAAGATGGATTCGGCAGCTTGCTTGGGCGCCTGGCCAGCGGACAGCTTGGCGGCACCATCGAGCGCGAGTGGCGGCCAGAGGGATTGCGTGTCACCCTGACGATTCTACGTGATCGCCTGAGATGACGCTCTCAAAGCAGCTGGACTTCCCGGTCTAAGACCCGCTTCCACCGGGTAAGCTTACACCGGCTATATGCTCGACGACCTGGCGCGCAGCGCGCGATGGCGCGGCCAGGCCGATGCCGACATTACCGCCATTGGGGCCGATGATCGCGCTGTTCACGCCGACCGCTTCGCCACGCATGTTGATCAAGGGGCCGCCCGAGTTCCCCGGGTTGATCGGCGCATCGGTCTGGATGTAGCGAGCGCCGCCGTCGGGCGAGCCGCGCAGCCCGCTGACGATTCTCGCCGTGACGGTCTGCCCCACCTCGAACGGGTTGCCGATGGCGACCACATAGTCACCGACCTGCGTCTTGTCCGAGTCACCCAACGGAAGCTGTTTCAGCCCGCGAGCTGGAATGCGCAGCACGGCGATGTCGGACCGCGGATCGCTGCCGAGAAACTCGGCTTCGACCTGCCGATCACCAATGCCAACGGCAATGGCGCGGGCATTCTCGACGACATGGTGGTTGGTGACAACCAGACCGCGCGCGGCATCGACCACGAACCCGGAGCCCGCCGAGATCCGCGGCGCCAGTGCCTCGTCGGGCACGCCGAGGAAGAAGCGATAATAAGGATCGCGCAGCAGCGGGTTCTGCGCATAGGGCGACGCCTGCAGCACCGCGATGTTTACCACAGCGGGCGCAACACGCTCGACAAGCGGTGCGACCGTCAGCCGATTAAGCGGGACGGCGTCGACGGAAACCTGTGCGCTTTCCGCCCCAATCACCATGTCACGGTCGGAGTTGAGCCAAGCCACCCCCACGCCGCCGGCCACACCCGAGGCCAGGCCGATCGCTGCCAGCAAGGCCAGCCAGCCGCGCGGCGGACAGAAGCCCGGTCCATGTGGGCTCACGGGCGACCATCCTCCCACTCGAGCGGGTCTGCGACCGCTGCGTCGGCGGTTTCGATGATCTCGCACAGTCGCGACACGATTGGGGACATCGGATGCGGTAGCGCCGGAAAGTCCAGCGGATCGCCGCGTGCCCGGGCGACCGCCTCGATCAGATCCGCCCGATCACCGCCGACCTCCAATATCTCGACGATAAAGTGATCCTCCAGCGAACCGGCGATTGCGATCACGTCTTCGCGCGTCATGCCGTCTCTCCTTTCGTTTCCTCCGGCCGCTGGCGCAGCCGCAGCCCGAAGCCGATCAGGACCACACCGGCGATGACAGCATAGATCGCGATCGCCCATGCGACCGACAGGATCGTGGCGGGCGGATTCATATAAAGCGCCACCGGCACCGCAATCCCGAGCAATAGGGAGAGCACGCCCGAAAGCGCGAGCAGCCACTCGCCCTCGATCTCCTTGCGCAGGCGGATCGCGGCGGCGATCTCCAGCACTCCGGTGAGGATGGCCCAGGCGCTCAGCACCGACAGTGTCGCCAGAGCATAGCTGGCTGTCGCCACAAAGGGCATCAGCACGAACAAGACCGCGACCGCGAGGCCGATGATGCCGCGCAGGATCAGCGTCCACCAGCGCTCTTCCTTTCGAGTGGCGCCGCGCACGCCAGCGATCGTCGAGAGTAGGCCATCGGCGCCGGCATAGGCGGCGAACACCATGGTGAAGGCGAACAGGGCGCTTACAGGAAACAGGAACGCGACCACGCCTAAGGTCAACGCGAGGACGCCACGAACGACAAACCATCCCCAGTTGTGGTTGAGCAGCGGAACGCCGGTGCGGGCGTCGCTGCCCGCACCGGCATGGGGAACCGTGGCCGATATGCTCGTCATAGCTTGGCCTCCTTCGTCACTCCTCACGCTGCCCGAACAGGCTCAGCAGCAGCTGGAACAGGTTGATAAGATTGAGATAGAGCGACAGCGCGCCCATCACGGCCAACTTGTCCGCCCGCTCGGTTCCAGCATAGGCCAGATACTCGCTCTTCAGGCGCTGGGTGTCCCAAGCGGTGAGCCCCGTAAACACCAGCACGCCGGCGATCGAGAAGACTAGCTGGAGCATCGAGGACCCGATGAACAGGTTGACGAGGCTGGCGATGACCACGCCGATCAACCCGACCATCAGGAAGGTGGACCAACGCGAAAGGTCGACGTTGGTCGTATAGCCCCACAGGCTCATGCCCGCGAACACCGCCGCTGCGCTGAAGAAGGCGAGCGCGATGCTGGTGCCGGTGAAGACGAGGAAGATGCTCGCCATCGACACGCCCATCACAGCTGCGAAGGCATAGAAAGCGGTTCGCGCTTGCGTGGTCGTCATCCGCTCGACGCGGAACGAGAAGAACAGCACGAACGCCAAAGGTGCGAAGATGGCCACCCACTTCAGCGGCGTACCGAAGATCGGCTGGTAAAGCGCGGGCGTGCTCGCGACCAGCAGCGCGACGAGCGCCGTGATACCGAGGCCCAGCGCCATGTTGCGATAGACGCCGAGCATGTGCCGGCGAAGGCCTTCATCATAGATGGCTGCGCCGCCGGCGCGCGCCGGCGAAGGGGGCGGATAGGTGATAGGGTCAAAATGTCTGTTCATGCCTCACTCCATTGATCTTCAAGTCAATGAGGCACTCGGCCGGCTTCACGTTGAAGCTGCGCGATCCTGCACCGAGCGCACTCGATGCGGTCCGACATCGCGGAGGCTTTGCAGCCGCCGCCAGAGGGGCCCGGTCCGCAGGCAAGATCTTGTAACCGCTTCTGTAAATTCAAGAGCACGCGCGGGCAAAAAGTGTGTGCGCAAAAACCTCTTGAAAGCCCTCGATGCCTACCTAGATTTTTGTTGCCGGACGCCGTTCGGGTCCGGTTGGACATAGAGAGCGTCGGCTCTCCGTTTACCGGCGCCTCTCATGCCCAGATCGCTTCATAGGAGGATTTGGAAATGAGAACTAACTTTGATTTCGCGCCCTATCGGCGCTCGACCGTAGGCTTCGATCGCCTGTTCAACCTGCTCGAAGCAGGCGCGCGTGAAGACGATGGCTATCCGCCCTTCGACATCCTGAAGGATGGCGAGGACAGCTATCGCATCACGCTGGCAGTCGCCGGCTTTCGCCCCGAAGACATCGAGGTGGTGGCGCAGCAGAACCAGCTCACCGTCACCGGCAAACGCGCCGAGGATAACGGCAAGGGCGACTATCTGCATCGCGGTATCGCCGCGCGCGCCTTCGAGCGGCGCTTCCAGCTCGCTGACTTCGTGGAAGCCGGCAATGCCAGCTTTGAGAACGGCCTGCTGAGCATCGCGCTCAAGCGTGTCGTCCCCGAGGCGATGAAGCCGCGCCGGATCGAGATCGGCGGCAGCAATGCTGCCCAGGATCAGATCGAGGCGCCCAAGGACAAGGTCCGCGAAGCGGCTTGATCCTTGGTTTAACTGGTTTGCCGGCGCCGCACTCTGCGGGCCGGCAGGCCTTTACCCTTCCAGCCAGAAAAGGAGATGACCATCATGGCTTTTCGTGATCTCATTCCCTGGAGCCGGCAGGAAAACCGGCTCCCTGTCCCGGTCAGTGCCGAGCGCGGCCGCGACAATGATACCCACCCGCTGCTCTCGCTCCATCGCGAGGTGAACCGACTGTTCGACGACGTCTTCCGCGGCTTCGGCGTGCCCGCCTTCGCCGGCCTCGACCGCGCTGCCGGTTGGCCCCATGTGGAGCTCGGCGAGACCGACAAGGAGATCCGCGTCACGGCGGAACTGCCGGGTCTCGACGAGAAGGACGTGGAGATTACCGTCGAAGACGGTGCGCTAACGCTTCGCGGCGAGAAGCGGTCCGAGGTCGAAGACAAGGATCGTGGCTATAGCGAGCGCAGCTACGGCCGCTTTGAACGGCGTATCGGACTGCCCAAGGGGGTCGACCGTGACCAGGCGAACGCGACGTTCAGGAACGGCGTGTTGACGGTCACCCTGCCCAAGACGGAGGCGGCGAACGAAAATGTCCGCCGCATCCCGGTCAATGGCAAGGCGGCGTGACGGTCTGGCCCGGAACCTCGGTTCCGGGCCATTCGCCAACGACAATCACACCGGGCCTGACCCGTCCAGCGCGCTGCCACGCGAGGCCTGTGCCATGATAGAGCCGGTGCTGCCGGCCACTAATCAAGGCGGACGAGGCCGGCGCGAACAGTGGAAGGTTCGCTTCGCGCCTCGCTGGCGGCCAGTGGCGGATCCACTAACCGGATGGACCGGCGGCGG
Source organism: Sphingobium sp. CFD-1 (assembly GCF_024611115.1). Classification (NCBI taxonomy): domain Bacteria; kingdom Pseudomonadati; phylum Pseudomonadota; class Alphaproteobacteria; order Sphingomonadales; family Sphingobiaceae; genus Sphingobium; species Sphingobium sp. CFD-1. Next base: position 3,740,811 of record NZ_CP084398.1, read on the forward strand.
CGATCCGCTCGAGACGATCGAGCTGCGCTTTCCCAACTTGGAGGCGGCGGCGAACTATTGCCAGCGGCAAGGATTGCGTTTCTCAGTCCATGGAGAGGCGCGTCGCCAGCGCCCGCTTCACGCTTACCTGCCCGCGGCGCCCGCTCCAGTGCTGTGCTGCTCGCCGACAGGTCCGCATGCGCGTTGCTGCGGTGCCTATCCGATCGCTGCGGCAGAGCGTGATTGTCATCCAAGGTTCAGCGTGGCCGGTTAGATCTCTCACCCACCAAACCAGCAACGAAAGGACGAATGATGCGAAAATTGCTTCGTACAGCCGTCTTGGCCGGCGCGGCGGCAATCGCCACCGCGGGGACGGCTATCGCGGCCGCAAACCACAACCGGGTCATGACTATCGACTTGCCCGACGGCTCGCTTGCCCGGATCGAGTACCAGGGCGATGTGGCGCCCAAGGTCACCGTTGAGCCGGCGATGAGGTTCGCGCCGGTGCGATTTGCCGATCCGGCGATAACCGCGCCGTTCGCGCTGTTCGACCGGATCGCCGCCGACATGGATCGGCAGATGGATGCGATGTTCCGCCAGGCGCGGATGCTCGAAGCGGCGGCGGCCAGAGGCGCAACGCCCGACCGGGCCGCCTTCGGCACCCTGCCGGCAGGAACCGTGAGCTATCGCTTCGTCTCTACCAGCACCGGAAACGGTACTTGCAGCCGCAGCATCCAGGTAACGTCGCTCGGCGCGGACCAGCAGCCAAAGGTCGTTTCGAGTAGTTCCGGTGACTGCGGCGCACCGTCACGCGGGCCGGTTCAAGCCGTTGCCGATCATGGCAAGCTGGCATCACCAGCGAAGACCATTTGAGCGATGGCCCGGGAGAAGCAATTTCTCCCGGGCCTTTCACGATTCACCCGCGCTGCCGATGGGATGCCCGATCCAGCGCGGCGAGGACCCGGTCGATCACGCCGGCGCTGCTCGCCGCCTTGGGAAGCTCGCGGCGCGCGAAGTGCTGCAGCCGGTCGACGTCGCGCTGCGGCAGGCGGAGCTCGATCGGCATTGCTCCGAGACGATCGGGCGCGATCCGCTGCGCGGCCTTGCCTGAGCGCAGAAAATGATCGAGCAGCCGCTTGCGATCGGCAAAGCTCCAGCCCAGCGCCTCCAGTTCCTCGGGCGGCACCGACAGGAGCGCGAGCGCGAACTCCATGATGTCGTCGAATGGCAAGGCAATGCGGACGCGGCGGCCGCCGCGTTCGCGCCACTTTCGCAGCGGCCCCCTCGTCATTGCATCCTGATCACGCCATCGACGGCGCGCCACTCGGTCGGACGAACGAGCTGGTCGTGCGCGATTTGCACCGAGTGGAGCGCCGCCTCGATCTCGCGCCGCCAATGATCGAGGAAGTCGAACAGCACCGGGAAATCGGGCGCAAGATCATACTCCTGCCAAACGTACAGCTGCAGTAGTGAAGGGGCGTCCGGCCGGTAGTAGTGCACTTCGGCGGTGGTTAGCCCATATCCCTGCAGCTGAGCGAGGAAAGCGCGATCCCTCATTGAAGCCGACTACCCGAATCCCTGCCTTCGTCGAGCGAGCGCATGGCGGCGAGCACTTCATCGATCGGTACGGCGCGTTTTGCGCCCGGGGGTTTGCGAAGCGCCGGCTTGTCTCGCACGGCAGATCGATCCGATGCCCAGGATGCGAGGATGGCACGCTTCACTTCGGGTTCCAAATCCGGATGCCGCGCAACATCAAAGGGGTGAAGAAAACGTGCGTAGGGCTGCGACATGGCCAAAACTCCTTTCCTTGTGTCGCTCCTTTCGTTGATGCGGGACAGACCCGCACCGGAGAATTTTGGTTCCGTTCCGAGTCTCGTCAAGAGGCAAGTTGGACCCGATTGGCACTCCAACGCCAAGAGTGCCAAAAAATTTCATTCCGCCTCTTGAACGGAAAAATCGGTTTTCCTAGCTCAGCGAAACCTGTCGTTCGGATGAACGGCAGGGTTGTCACATCATGTTTTGCATCTGGAGCTTTTGCCATGCATTTCCGCCCCTTGCACGACCGTGTGGTCGTCCGTCGCATCGACGCCGAGGAGAAGACCTCGGGCGGCATCATCATCCCTGACACCGCCAAGGAAAAACCGCAGGAAGGCGAGGTTGTCGCCGTCGGGCCGGGCGCCCGCGACGACAACGGCACGCTCGTCGAACTGTCAGTGAAGGCCGGTGATCGGATCCTGTTCGGCAAATGGTCGGGCACCGAGGTCAAGATCGATGGCGAGGATCTGCTCATCATGAAGGAGAGCGATATCCTTGGCGTGATCGACAACGTCGTGCCGCTCAAGCAGGCGGCCTGATCGACCGCCCTCATCCCTCGAACATTCAGGAAGGACATAGAAAGGAGTAGCAGCGATGGCTGCAAAGGAAGTCAAATTTGCATCGGACGCGCGTGACCGCATGCTGCGCGGCGTCGATACGCTCGCGAACGCGGTCAAGGCGACGCTTGGCCCCAAGGGCCGCAACGTCGTCATCGAGAAGAGCTTCGGCGCCCCCCGCATCACCAAGGACGGCGTCACCGTCGCCAAGGAAATCGAACTTGCCGACAAGTTCGAGAATATGGGCGCGCAGATGCTGCGCGAGGTCGCAAGCAAGCAGAACGATAAGGCCGGCGACGGCACCACCACAGCGACCGTGCTCGCCCAGGCGATCGTGCGCGAAGGCTCGAAGGCCGTCGCTGCGGGCATGAACCCGATGGACATCAAGCGCGGCATCGATCTGGCGGTGACCACCGTCGTCGCCGACCTCGAAGCCCATGCCAGGAAGGTGAGCGCCAATAGCGAGATCGCGCAGGTCGCGACAATCTCGGCCAATGGCGACGAGGAAGTGGGCCGAATCCTTGCCGAGGCAATGGAGAAGGTCGGCAATGAGGGCGTGATCACGGTCGAGGAGGCCAAGAGCCTCGCGACCGAGCTCGAGACCGTCGAGGGTATGCAGTTCGACCGCGGCTACCTCTCGCCGTACTTCATCACCAATGCCGAGAAGCTCAAGGTGGAACTGGATGATCCGTACATCCTGATCCACGAGAAGAAGCTGTCGAACCTGCAGGCCCTCGTGCCGCTGCTCGAGAAGGTCGTCCAATCGGGCCGCCCGCTGCTGATCATCGCCGAGGATGTGGAGGGCGAGGCCCTGGCGACCTTGGTCGTCAACAAGCTGCGCGGCGGCCTCAAGATCGCGGCGGTCAAGGCGCCGGGCTTCGGCGATCGCCGCAAGGCGATGCTCGAGGATATCGCCGTCCTCACCGGTGGCAATGTCGTCAGTGAGGAGCTCGGCACCAAGCTCGAGAACGTGACGATCGGCATGCTCGGCCGCGCCAAGAAAGTCACGATCGACAAGGACAACACCACGATCATCGACGGCGTCGGTACCAAGGCCGACATCGACGGCCGCGTCGCGCAGATCCGCCAGCAGATCGAGACGACCACCAGCGATTATGACCGCGAGAAGCTGCAGGAACGGCTCGCCAAGCTTGCCGGCGGTGTCGCGGTGATCCGCGTCGGCGGTGCGACCGAAGTCGAGGTCAAGGAGAAGAAAGACCGGGTCGACGATGCGCTGCATGCCACCCGCGCCGCGGTCGAAGAGGGCATCCTGCCCGGCGGCGGCGTGTCGTTGCTGCGCGCGCTCAAGGCCTTGGATGGCCTCAAGGCCGCGAATGACGACCAGCAGTCGGGCATCGACATCGTCCGCCGGGCGCTACGCGCCCCCGCCCGACAGATCGCCGAGAACGCCGGCGAGGACGGCGCCTGGATCGTCGGCAAGCTGCTCGAGAGCGACGACTACAACTGGGGCTTCAACGCAGCGTCCGGCGAGTACCAGGATCTCGTCCAGGCCGGTGTGATCGACCCGGCCAAGGTCGTGCGTACCGCGCTGCAGGACGCGGCCTCTGTCGCCTCGCTCCTCATCACTACCGAGGCCCTCGTCGCCGAAGTGCCGAAAGAGGAAAAGGCCGCGCCGATGCCGGCGATGGACTACTGACGTGAGACGGGGAGCCCGATACTCGGGCTCCCCGGAGCTTAAGAGCTTAAGAGCGACAAGTCCCTTTCTATTATTCTTCGATGCCGGTCAGGCAACTGCTGGATGTCGGCTCCTGGCAACAGCTGTCGGTCGACTTATTGCTGTGGGACGGCGGCTCTGTCCCAGACCAAGTCTTTCATCCTTCTCAAATGCGTGATGAACGAAAGGCAGGAATCGATCACGGCAATCTGAAACTCGAATGTCTGGAATGTTGGCGGGTACGGAAGCTATAGAGGCGCATACGCCATTGCCTGTATTTCTGCGCCACGCTTTTCGCCCCGGCGCTTGGGGCTTGATTCATTAGCCAGCGCCCACCGATCTAAGCGTGATGTCCGCGACAAAAATCCTTTGGGGTCAGGTCATCACGGTCTTCCTGATCGTGCTAGCCGGCATATGGGCCGCGACGCAGTGGACGGCCGCGGCGCTCGCCTATCAGCCTGAGCTTGGGGCGCCTTGGTTCATGCTTGGCGATTGGCCTGTCTATCCGCCGCCGGCCTTCTTCTGGTGGTGGTTCTCGTTCGAAGCCTATGCGCCCGAGATATTCCAGACCGGCGCGTTCATCGCCGTGTCGGGCGGATTCGCCGCGATCGTCGTCGCCATCGGCATGTCGGTATGGCGCGCACGCGAGCTGAAGAACGCCGAGACCTACGGCTCGGCGCGCTGGGCAACGCGCAGTGAGGCGAGCGCCGCCGGGCTGCTTGGACCGAACGGCGTCATGCTGGGGCGGCTCGGGCGCGACTATCTGCGGCATGACGGCCCCGAGCATGTGCTGTGCTTCGCGCCCACACGGTCGGGCAAGGGTGTTGGCCTCGTCGTGCCCACGCTGCTGACCTGGCCCGGCTCAGCGATCGTTCATGACATCAAGGGCGAGAATTGGCAGCTCACGGCCGGCTTTCGCGCCCTGCACGCGCGAGTGCTGCTGTTCGATCCGACCAACGCCGCTTCAGCCGCCTACAATCCCCTGCTCGAAATCCGCAAGGGCGCCTGGGAAGTGCGCGACGTGCAGAATGTCGCCGACGTGCTGGTCGATCCCGAAGGCAGCCTAGAAAAGCGCAACCATTGGGAGAAGACGAGCCACGCCCTTCTGGTCGGCGCGATCCTCCATGTCCTTTATGCCGGCGAGAACAAGACGCTCGCGGGTGTCGCCGCCTTCCTGTCCGATCCGCGCCAGCCTATAGAGTCCACGCTGCGCGCCATGATGACCACGCCGCATCTTGGCGAGGCCGGCGTCCATCCCGTCGTTGCCAGCGCGGCCCGCGAGCTGCTCAACAAATCGGCCAATGAGCGGTCGGGCGTCCTGAGCACCGCCATGTCGTTCCTCGGCCTCTATCGCGATCCCGTCGTCGCGCAGGTCACGCGCACCTGCAAGTGGCGCATAGCGGATCTCGTCGAGGGCGAGCGGCCGGTGACGCTTTATCTCGTCGTGCCACCATCCGACATCTCGCGCACCAAGCCGCTCATTCGCCTCATCCTCAACCAGATCGGGCGCCGCTTGACCGAGGACTTGAAGGCGCGGCAGTCGCGCCATCGCCTCCTGTTGATGCTGGACGAGTTTCCCGCGCTGGGGCGGCTGGACTTCTTCGAGAGCGCGCTGGCGTTCATGGCCGGCTACGGCATCCAGAGCTTCCTGATCGCGCAATCGCTCAACCAGATCGAAAAGGCATATGGGCCGAACAACGCGATCCTCGACAACTGCCATGTCAGGGTGAGCTTCGCCACCAATGACGAGCGCACCGCCAAGCGCATATCGGACGCGCTCGGCACTGCGACCGAGATGCGAGCGATGAAGAACTACGCCGGGCATCGCCTCTCACCCTGGCTCGGGCATTTGATGGTGTCGCGCTCCGAAACCGCCCGCCAGCTCCTCACCCCCGGCGAGATCATGCAGCTCCCGCCCGACGACGAGATCGTCATGGTCGCTGGCATCCCGCCGATCCGAGCGAAGAAAGTCCGGTATTTCAAGGATCGGCGGTTCACGCAGCGCGTGCTGTCGCCGCCGGATAGGAATGTCGGGGAAGGCCCGCCGCGCCCGAACGACTGGAGCGGCTTGCCACCGATCGAGGCTCCGCCGATGCCCCAACCGATCGAGCATGATGCGCCGAAAAAGCCGAAGAAGAAAAAGGCCGCCAAGAAGGCTAGTGCGGCGGACGATGCCGCGAACGCGGACCTGCGCCGCGAACCGGAGATGGAACGTCATATCGACATCGCGCCGGCGCCCATGCCCGTTTCCGCCAATGAGTTTGAGCTGGACGAGCCCGAACCCGATGTCGACGCGGCACGGCAAGCGACGGCGCGCCGTCAGACGCAGCGGCTGGCCCGGCAGGCGTCCCTCGATCCCGACGACGGCATCGAGCTATGACCACCAAGTCACCTTTGTCCGTCTATCTCGAACAGGACCTCAAGGACGCGCTTGAAGCCTATGCGGATAGGCGCGGCCAGTCGCGGTCGCTGATCGCCGAGGCTGCCATTGCGTCCTTCTTGTCGCCCGATGCAGACGAACAGCGCGAAGCGGCCATCTCCAAGCGCCTCGACCGGCTGGACCGGCGTATGATCCGGTTGGAGCGCGATGTGGGGATCGGTGTCGAGATGATCGCAATGTTCGTCCGATTCTGGCTATCGAACACCCCGCCGCCACCCGAAGCGGAACGGGGCGCCATGCGCCGACAGGGCGGTGATCGCTACGATGCCTTCATCGACGCGCTTGGCCGTCGACTCGCGAAAGGTCCGAAGGTCAGGCAGGAAATCAGCGAGGACTTTCCTGCCCGGGAAGAGTGAGCGAACTACGCTGCTCCCTGTCGTTCTTCGCCAGCCTACGACAGCCGAATCTATCTGTTGAACTCTGATCCTTTTTGTCTCTCTTGATGTGTCCCTGACGCCGGGCGGCGGTTCGCCCGGTCCAATTCAGGGGCCTCTTCTTGATCATCCATCCGATCCGTTCCGAGGCGAAGGCACGCGGCGCGCGGATGCTGCGCACGGCGCTCGGCCCGTCGATCGCCGCCTGGCTCGACGATGCCGCTGTCATCGAGGTGATGCTGAACCCGGACGGGCGGCTGTGGGTCGATCGGCTCGGCGAAGGCATCAGCGACACCGGCATGACGCTGAGCGCCGCCGATGGCGAGCGCATCGTCCGCCTGGTCGCGCATCACGTCGGCGTCGAGGTCCATGCCCGGTCCCCGCGCGTCTCGGCCGAGCTGCCGGAAGGGGGCGAGCGGTTCGAGGGGTTGCTGCCGCCCGTCGTCGCCGCGCCGGCCTTCGCAATCCGTAAGCCCGCCGTCGCGGTGTTCACGCTCGACGACTATGCGGCCGCCGGGATCATGTCGGCGGCCGAGGCGGCGGCGCTGCGCGATGGCGTGCAGACACGCGCCAACATCCTCGTCGCGGGCGGGACCGGCAGCGGCAAGACCACGCTGGTCAACGCGCTGCTCGCCGAGGTGGCGAAGACCACCGACCGCATCGTCCTGATCGAAGACACGCGCGAGCTGCAATGCGCCGCGCCCAACCTCGTCGCCATGCGGACCAAGGATGGCGTCGTCTCGCTGTCCGATCTCGTCCGATCCTCGCTGCGGCTCCGCCCCGACCGCATTCCCATCGGCGAGGTGCGCGGCGCCGAGGCGCTCGACCTTCTCAAAGCCTGGGGCACCGGCCACCCCGGCGGCATCGGCACCATTCACGCCGGGACCGCGCTCGGCGCGCTGCGCCGCATGGAGCAGCTCATCCAGGAGGCCGTCGTCACGGTCCCGCGCGCGCTGCTGGCCGAGACCATCGACCTGATCGCCGTGCTGGTCCGCGACGGGCACGGGCGCCGGCTGATCGAGCTGGCCCGCGTCGACGGACTCGACCCCGCGACCGGCGACTACCGCCTCGCACCGCTCACCACCCCCCACCCCGGAGACCTGCCATGATCCATGCCCTTCGGCATGGCGCGCGTCGCGCCATGCTCACCGCCACCGCCAGCGTGATCGCGCTAACCTTCGCCGTTCCGGCCCACGCTGGCGGCTCGTCTATGCCGTGGGAAGCCCCGCTGCAATCCATCCTCGAAAGCATCGAGGGGCCGGTCGCGAAGATCATCGCGGTCATCATCATCATTATCACCGGCCTGACCCTGGCGTTCGGCGATACGTCGGGCGGCTTTCGCCGGCTGATCCAGATCGTCTTCGGCTTGTCGATCGCCTTCGCCGCGTCGAGCTTCTTCCTGTCGTTCTTCTCGTTCGGCGGGGGGCTCGTCGTCGCATGACGGGCGCGGCCGATCCCGTCGAGCCGATCGCCGGCTATTTTGCGCCGGTCCATCGGGCGCTGACCGAGCCGATCCTGCTCGGCGGCGCCCCGCGCTCGCTCGCCATCGTCAACGGCACGCTGGCGGGCGCGATCGGCCTTGGCCTTCGCGTCTGGATCGTCGGGCTGGCGATTTGGGCCGTCGGCCATGCGCTCTCGGTTTGGGCCGCGCGCCGCGATCCGCAGTTCGTGGACGTGGCCCGGCGGCACCTCCGCTATCCGGCGTGGATGCGGCCATGATGTCGCTCCGCGAATACCGGAATCGCGCCGCCCACCTGGCCGACTTCCTGCCTTGGGCCGCGCTGGTCGGCGAAGGCGTCGTTCTCAACAAGGACGGCAGCTTTCAGAGGACCGCCCGTTTCCGCGGTCCCGATCTCGACAGCGCCACGCCGGCCGAGCTGGTCGCGACGAGTGCACGGTTGAACAGCGCGCTCCGCCGGCTCGGTTCGGGCTGGGCAATTTTCGTCGAGGCGCAGCGCACACCCGCGCTCGACTATCCCGAGTCCGCGTTCCCCGATCCGGTGTCGACGCTGGTGGATATGGAGCGCCGCGAACAATTCCGCGAGGAAGGTGCCCACTTCGAGAGCGCCTACTACCTGACGCTGCTGTGGATGCCTCCAGCCGAGGAAGCCGCGCGTGCCGAAGGCTGGCTCTACGAGGGCCGCTCGACAACCGGCGTAGATCCGTGGGAGCTGCTCAAAGGTTTCACCGATCGCAGCGATCGCGTGCTGGGACTGGTCGAGGGCTTCGTCCCCGAGGTCCGTTGGCTCGATGATGCCGAGACGCTGACCTATCTGCACAGCACGGTCTCGACGCGGCGCCAGCGCGTCCGCGTGCCGGAAACCCCGATGCACCTCGACGCGCTTCTCGCCGATGAACCGCTGACCGGCGGGCTCGAACCGAAGCTCGGCGACCATCACCTCCGCACGCTGACGATCACGGGTTTCCCGAGCGTCACGTTCCCCGGCCTGCTCGACGAGCTGAACCGGCTCGCCTTCGAGTATCGCTGGTCGACCCGTGCGATCATGCTCGACAAGACCGACGCGACCAAGCTGCTGACCAAGATCAGGCGGCAATGGTTCGCCAAGCGCAAATCGGTCGCCGCGATCCTCAAGGAAGTGATGACCAACGAGGCATCGACGCTGCTCGACAGCGACGCCTCGAACAAGGCTGCCGACGCGGACACCGCCCTGCAGGAGTTGGGCGCCGACTATGCCGGCATGGCCTATGTCACCGCCAGCGTGACGGTGTGGGACCGCGATCCGGCCATTGCCGCCGAAAAGCTGCGACTGGTGGAGAAGGTCATCCAGGGCCGCGATTTCACCGTCATTCCCGAGGGCATGAACGCGATCGAGACATGGCTGGGGAGCCTGCCCGGCCACACCTACGCCAATGTCCGCCACCCCCCGATCTCCACCATCAATCTCGCCCACCTGATCCCCCTGTCAGCGGTGTGGGCGGGGCCGGAACGGGACGAGCACTTCGGCGCTCCCTCCTTGCTTTACGGCAAGACCGAAGGCTCGACCCCGTTCCGGTTTTCCCTTCACGTCGGCGATGTCGGCCACACCTTGATCGTCGGGCCGACCGGCGCGGGCAAGTCGGTGCTGCTCGCGCTGATGGCCATGCAGTTCCGGCGCTATGCCGGCGCACAGGTTTTCGCCTTCGACTTCGGTGGCAGCATCCGCGCCGCCGCGATCGGCATGGGCGGCGACTGGCAGGATCTCGGCGGCATGTTGGCCGACGAGGCAGAAACCGGCGTCCAGCTACAGCCGCTCGCCCATATCGACGATACCGCCGAACGAGCCTGGGCGGCGGAATGGCTGGCTGCGATCCTCGCGTCCGAAGGCGTCGCGGTCGATCCGCAGGCCAAGGAGCATATCTGGTCGGCGCTCGGCTCGCTCGCCAGCGCGCCGCCTTCCGAACGCACACTGACCGGCCTGGTGGTGCTGTTGCAGAGCCAGCAGCTCAAGCAGGCTATTGCCCCTTACTGCCTCGGCGGACCGTGGGGCCGCCTGCTCGACGCCGAGGCCGAACGGCTCGGCGAATCGTCGGTGCAAGCGTTCGAGACGGAGGGATTGGTCGGCGCCGGTTCGGCGGCCGCGGTCCTGTCCTATCTGTTCCACCGAATCGAAGGCCGGCTGGACGGCTCGCCCACGCTCATCATCATCGACGAAGGCTGGCTGGTCCTCGACAGCCCGGATTTCGCAACCCAGCTCCGCGAATGGCTCAAAACCTTGCGGAAGAAGAACGCCAGTGTCGTGTTCGCGACGCAGAGCCTAGCCGACATCGAGACCAGCTGCATCGCGCCGGCCATCATCGAAAGCTGCCCGACGCGCATCTTCCTGCCGAACGAGCGCGCTGCCGAACCGCAGATCGCGGCCATCTATGAGCGCTTCGGCCTGAACGCCCGGCAGATCGAAATCCTCAGCCGGGCAACGCCCAAGCGCGATTATTACTGCCAGTCGCGGCGCGGCAACCGGCTGTTCGAGCTGGGGCTGGGCGAGGTCGCGCTCGCCTTCACCGCCGCCTCGGCCAAGGCCGACCAGCTCCGCATCGCCGAGATCATCGAAGCCTACGGGCAATCCGCGTTCGCCGCCGAATGGCTGCGGCATCGCGGCTGCGCCTGGGCGGTCGAGCTTCTTCCCGAACCCCAACCCGATCCGCTGGCCGGCCGCCGGGAAGATACCGGCCAGCTTCCCCTTGCCTTGAAGGACATCGAACCATGAAGCCCTCCATTCTACGCCGCGCCGTGCTGGCCGGCGCTATCGCCACGTCGAGCATGATCGGCATCACTGCCGCGACGCCGGCTCACGCTCAGTTCGGCGGGATCGTCTATGATCCGACCAACTATGCGCAGAACGTGCTGACCGCCGCCCGGTCGCTCCAGCAGATAAATAACCAGATTCAGCAAATCCAGAACCAGGCGACCAGCCTCATCAACGAGGCGCGCAACCTCGCTACGCTGCCGTTCAGCTCGCTTCAGCAGTTGCAGCAGCAGGTGCAGCGCACCCAGCAGCTTCTCGGCGAGGCGCAGCGCATCGCCTACGACGTGCAGAGCGTCCAGCAGGTTTTCGACGGCCGCTACAAGGGCGCGGCGCTCACCGGCACCCACGCGCAGATGGTCGCCAACGCCAATGCGCGCTGGGAGGATAGCGTCGGCGCGTTCGAGGACGCGCTACGCGTTCAGGCCGGCGTTGTCGGCAACATCGACGGCGCGCGCACGACAATGGACGGCCTGGTTTCGTCCAGCCAGTCGGCGACCGGTGCGCTTCAGGCTGCCCAGGCGGGCAATCAGCTTCTCGCGCTGCAATCGCAGCAGCTTGCGGACCTGACCGCCGCCGTTGCGGCACAGGGGCGGGCGCAGGCGCTGCAATCCGCTCGCCAAGCCGCCGAGGAAGCCGAAGGCCGCGAGCGGTTCCGCCGCTTCATGGGCAACTGAGACGCCCGATGTCGCGCACGGCGAAGATCGCAGGGGTAGCGGCGCTGGCCGGGTTGATGATGACGGTGGCGATTGTCGCCGCCGTTCAGCCCGATGAGCCTGCACCCGCGCCTCCGCTCCTCCTGCCGGTGGACGAAGGCCAAGCTAGGGTCGCTCGCGAGCTGGACCGCTGCGCCACGCTTACCATGCCGGATAGCGGCTGCGAGGCGGCCTGGGCCGCCAATCGCCGCCGCTTCTTCCGCCAGGAAGAGTCCGCGCCCGAGACGGAGCGCGGCAGCGACATGGCGCCGGATGAAGGCGCCACACCATGAACGACACCGGCGTCATCGACACCTTCCTCAATGTCTTCACCAGCTACATTGACAGCGGGTTCGGGCTGCTCGGCGGCGAGGTTGCATTTCTCTCGACCACGCTGATCGCCATCGACGTAACGCTGGCTGGCTTGTTCTGGGCCTGGGGGGCGGATGAGGATGTGCTTCAGCGCCTCGTCAAGAAGACGCTCTATATCGGCACCTTCGCCTTCATCATCGGCAACTTCTCAGGTCTGGCCACCATCGTTTTCGAGAGCTTCGCCGGCCTGGGCCTCCAGGCCAGCGGCGGCGCGATGTCGATCGCTGATTTCATGAAGCCCGGCACGATCGCTGCGACCGGGCTTCAGGCCGGCAAGCCGCTGCTCGATGCGGCGGGGCAATTCTCCAGCCTTTGGGCCTTCTTCGCCAACGCCGCGCTGATCCTCGTGCTGCTGATCGCTTGGCTGATCGTCGTGCTCGCATTCTTCATCATCGCCGTGCAGGTATTCATCACCCTTATCGAGTTCAAGCTGGTGACTCTGGCCGGGTTCGTCCTGCTGCCCTTCGCCTTCTTCAACAAGACCGCCTTCATGGCCGAGAAGGTGCTGGGCCATGTCGTCTCGACCGGCATCAAGGTGCTGGTGCTCGCGGTCATTACCGGCATCGGCACGACGCTGTTCAGCCAGTTCACCACCGCCGGCCTTGGCGCCGAACCCGACATCAATCAGGTCATGGCGATTGCGCTGGCCGCGCTGTCGCTGCTGGGCCTCGCGATCTTCGGTCCCGGCATTGCCAATGGCATCGTCTCGGGTGGCCCGCAGCTTGGCGCCGGTGCGGCGGCCGGGACCGCGCTCGCAGCGGGTGGCGCTTTGATCGGCGGCGCGGCCGCAGCTCGGCATGGCGTGGGGGCGGCCGGCAGGATGACCGGAGCCGCCGCGCGTGGCGGCGCTCAAATGGCGGGCGGCGCGACCAGCGCCTACAGCCTCGGTTCGTTCGGCAAGAGCGGCCCCGGCGCTGTCGCGGGCGGCGTGGCCGCGGTCGGTCAGGCGGCGGCGGGGAGCGCGGCGAACGCTGTCCTCTCGCCGCTGCGTAAGGCGGCCGCCAAGGGCGGCGAGGCGATGAAGTCCAACTTCCGCTCGGGCGCACGCGCCGGGTTTACAGCCACCGGCGGTACGATCACCGGCGGACCCGCGCCCGCCACCCCGGCCGCCGCGACCGTTGGCGCTGCCGTATCGGCCGGCTCGTCCGCCCAACCTGGTTGGGCGGCTGCGATGAAGCGCCGCCAGTCAATGACCCACGGCGCCACCGTTCTCGCGCACACGATGAAGGCCGGCGACAGCCACGGCGGCGGCGCCGGTCCCGACATCGAAGAGAAGGACTGACCCTCCATGTTCCAACGTCCCACCATCCGCTATGGCCAGACCCCCGAACCCACGACGCCCTATCAGCGAGCCGCCCAGGTGTGGGACGACCGCATCGGCGCCGCGCGCGTCCAGGCGAAGAACTGGCGGCTCGCCTTCTTCGGCGCGCTCACCCTGTCCAGTGGCCTCTCCGCCGGACTCGTCTGGCAGTCCGCGCGCGGGCATATCGTGCCCTGGGTGGTTCAGGTCGATCGGCTGGGCGAGGCCCAGGCCGTCGCGCCGGCCGAAACCGGCTATCGTCCGACCGATCCGCAGATCGCGTTCCACCTCGCCCGCTTCATCGAGCAGGTCCGCGCGATCCCGGCCGATCCGGTGATCGTCCGTCAGAACTGGCTCCGGGCCTACGACTTCACCACCGACAAGGGCGCGCTGGCGCTCAACGACTACGCGCGCGCCAATGACCCGTTCGCCAATGTCGGCCGGGTGCAGGTCGCGGTGGACGTGTCGAGCGTCATCCGGGCCTCGCCCGACAGCTTCCGGGTGGCCTGGACCGAGCGCCGCTATCAGGACGGCAACCTCACCGCCACCGAACGCTGGTCGGCCATTCTCACCATCGTCGTGCAACCGCCGCGCACGCCCGATGCGCTGCGCAAGAACCCGCTCGGCGTCTTCGTCAACGCCCTCAACTGGTCAAAGGAGCTGTCGCAATGACGCTTTTCCATCGCTCCGCTTCGGCGGTCCTGCTTGTCTCCGCAACCGCGCTCGCCGGCTGCGCCACCACATCGGCGAAGCCGCCCGCCATCGCTTACGACGATCCACCGGCGGGGATCGCAACGACACTCGCGCCGGAACCCCCGCGCGCCGTCGAAGTGGTGACGATCCCCGAACCGCTGCCGCTCCCCGGCCAATTGAAGCCGGTCGCGGACAGCGCGCCGCCTTCCGAGCCTGCCGATCCGCGCCGCCGTGTCGGCGCGGCCAATGCCGCTGCGCGTATGCAGCCCGCCCGAGACGGCTTCCTCAACGCGATCCAGCAATATCCCTGGACGCAGGGCGCGCTCTATCAGGTCTATACCGCCCCCGGCCAGGTGACAGACATCGCCTTGCAGAAGGGCGAGCAGCTTGTCGGGCCGGGGCCGGTCGCGGCCGGCGATACCGTGCGCTGGATCATCGGCGACACGGTGAGCGGCAGCGGTCCCGCGGCGCGCGTGCATATCCTCGTGAAGCCGACGCGACCGGACATCGCGACCAACCTTGTCATCAATACCGATCGCCGCACCTATCATCTGGAGCTGCGCGCGACGGCTTCGACCTACATGGCGTCGGTTTCGTGGACCTACCCGCATGACGCGCTGATCGCCTTGCAGGGACGCAACGCGGCGGCGGCATCGGCCGCGCCGGTGGCGAGCGGCGTGGACGTGTCCGCGCTCAATTTCCGTTACCGGATCGAGGGCGACCGCGTTCCGTGGAAGCCGGTTCGCGCCTTCGACGATTCCGCCCAGGTCTTCATCGAGTTTCCGGGCGGGATCGCGCAGGGCGAGATGCCGCCGTTGTTCGTGACCGGCGCGGCCGGCGGTGCCGAACTGGTCAATTTTCGCGTGCAGGGCCGCTACATGGTGGTCGATCGCCTGTTCGCCGCCGCCGAGCTCCGCTTGGGCGACCGACGCAGCGAGCAGCGCGTCCGCATCGTGCGCGACGACGGACGGGAGCGGCGGCCGTGAACGATCCCATCGATAGTGCTCCGCCCGAACCGCTGGCGCCGCGTTCCGATCCCCAAGCCTTTCAGCTTCGCCGCGATCCCCCGCGCGTCATGCGTCTTTCGCGCAAAGCGCTGGCCATGATGGGCATCGCCGCCGGTCTCGGGATCGGCGGCTCGCTGATCTATGCGCTCAGGCCGGCAGGCGAGAAGGAAGCGAAGGAACTCTACAGCACCGACAGCCGCGCCACGTCCGAGACCATCACCTCTGGACCAAGGGACTATGCCGAGGCGCCGAAGCTCGGGCCGCCGCTCCCCGGCGACCTCGGCGGTCCCATCGTCTCCGCCCAGCGGCGCGGCGAGAATGTCCCGGTGCCTCCGGTCGGTGCGCAGCCCGATGCGCGTGCCCAGGCCGCGGAAGCCGCCCGCCAGCGCGCGCAGCAAGAGCGCGACGCGGCGCGCATGAGCGGCGTGTTCCTCGGCGGGAACGCTGGCAATATCGGAACGGCGCCAGCGTCTTCGCTGGTCCTGCCAGAGCAAGCCGCGCCGCAACCGCAGCCGGCGAGCGCCGCTCAGAACGATCAGGCCGCCAAGCAGGCCTTCATGGCGCAGGCGTCGAACCAGCGCACTGTGAGCGTCCAGCGCCTGACCCCGCCCACGTCGCCCAACATCGTTCAGGCCGGCAGCATCATCCCGGCCGCGCTCATCACCGGCATCCGGTCGGACCTTCCCGGCCAGATCACGGCGCAGGTGACGCAGAATGTCTATGACAGCCCCACGGGTCGTATCCTTCTCATCCCGCAGGGCGCGCGGCTGATCGGCGAGTATGATAGCGAGATCGCCGCCGGGCAGACCCGCGTGCTGCTGGCTTGGGACCGGCTCATCATGCCGGATGGCCGCTCGATCGTTCTCGAGCGTCAGCCTGGCGCGGACGGAGCCGGCTTTGCGGGCCTACAGGATCGAGTGAACCAGCATTGGGGCAATCTGTTCAAGGCGGCGGCCATCTCGACATTGCTCGGCATGGGCGCCGAGCTGGGCGCCGACAGCGAGGACGATCTAACCCGCGCGCTGCGGCGTGGATCGCAGGACACCATCAATCAGACCGGCCAGCAGATCGTACGTCGACAACTCAATGTGCAGCCGACGCTCACCATCCGGCCGGGGCACCCCTTGCGCGTGATCATTACACGCGATCTGGTGCTCGAACCCATCGGAGCGATGCGATGACGAAACTGAAGCTCGGGCCGCTGGCCGACGACCGTCCGGTCAAACTCTCCGTGGAGCTGCCCGCGCCGGTTCACCGTGATCTCGTCGCCTACGCTGCGGCGCTCGCCGCCGAGACCGGGGCAGCCCCGGTCCTGCCCGAGAAACTGATAGCGCCCATGCTCACCCGGTTCATGGAAACCGACCGGGCCTTCCGCCGACGCCGCGCGCAGGAGACGTGAAGGCGTGTTCGCCTGCGTTCAGTTTCCCATGAACCGCTTGAAACGATCCCGACCTTCCGCCTCGACGACGGCCTGCTCAGCGTTGGCGCATTCGTCGCCCCTTACTGAGCCTTCCGCGCATTGCGTTACGACCTGTCGCGCCTCGTCGAGATGCACTGCGAAATACTGTGTTCCGCGCGGTGCGGCTGGCGCCACCGCTGCGGCGGGCGGACTCGTGGCAGTTGCCGTTGGACCGACCGGCACGATCACCGGGCGCAGCACGAAGCCAGCCCCAAACCCGAGGGTCAGCGTGACCAGCACGATGATGAGCGTCCTGCCACGCGTCATGACGGTTCCTTTCCCGATTGCTCTGTCGATGGGTGCGGCCCCGGCATAGGTGGCAGAGAATAGCGGACGGCCACGAAATCGAGGAAGCGCCGCAGCACGGCGTTCTCATTGTCCTCCCGCCAATAACCCGAGAATCCGACCCGCATATGCCCGTTGGTCTCGTGGACCTCCCGGAATGCCACTCCCGGAACCTGGATGCCGAGCGCGGATTCCACGACGATTGAGAGGCGCCCGCCGAGTGCAATAGCGCTGAGTACCGTGTCGCGTCCGATGTCGTCCATGTCGATCTCTGGCGTGTAACCGGGCATTCCAAGCTTGCCCACGAGCATGTTGCGTGTCTCCAGGCCGGGATCTCGTTCGGTCAGCAGGAAGCGTTCGCCGGTCAGGTCGGTCCAGTGGATGCGTTCGCGCTCGGTTAGCGGATGACTTTCTGGCATCGCTACCAGGATGCGCTCGCTCCATAACGGCCGACTCGTGAGGCCCGGGTAGGGTGCCTCGCCGATCATGATCGCGATGTCGAGCAGGCCGCTTTCGATTCCCGCCAATAGCATCTCGCGGTCCCGCTCGAATGCGCGCAGTTTCACCTCCGGATAGCGCTCGTCGAACTCGCTGAGGGTCGCGTGCAGGTTGCCGGCAGAGCAAGAGGTGTAGAAGCCTATTGCCAGCCTGCCGACATGACCGTTTTGCGTGGCGCGCACCCAAGCGTTCAATTCCTCGAATTCTCGCACGATGCGTCGCGCCGTCCGCAGATAGGCCCCTCCGTTGTGAGTTAGGGTCGCGCCGCGCGTACCACGATCAAACAGCGCCATACCCAGCCGTTTTTCGACTTCGATGATGTGCCGGCTGAGCGTCGCCTGCTTGATATTCATACTGCGCGCCGCCCGGCTGAAGCTGCCAGCCTCGGCCGCTGCGATCAGATAGCGAAGCTGGCGCAATTCGATCATAGGTGTTTCAGCGAAGCAGCCGACAAGCTCGCGGAAAGCTTACAGAGTTGGCTCACCCGCCGGCCCCCTGATCGAAGGGTTATCAATCTGCCCAAGGATCGGATGAGGCCAGCGCCACCACATCATCAATGGAGAGCAAGGTTGGCGGAGACAGTGGAAATTCGCCGGCGGCCGTCAGGGAGAGCAAGGTGCCGATGTGCTTTGCGATGGTAGTTGCAGAATAGGCCATGGGGAAGGCATCGACGGTCTCCCGCGCGGTAGGTGGGAAATAGCGTGCGCGAAAGCCGGGCTTGAAAACGGAATCCCAGATATTGAGCGATTGCCCGCCATTTTCCGACTTCCCGCTGAAGATGGCATAGCTCGGCAAGGCTTCGGGTCGATCGACAAGCGCGCGATGTACGAACTCGTCGACCTTCTCCAGAACGATGCTCTCGACCCCCGCGTCTCGAACCTGCCGGGCTGAAGCGAACAGCGCATACGCGCCGTCCAGTGATCCGCCGACCCGGCCGCCATCGCCTCCCTGCGGAGTGTAGCCCAAATGGGCCATGACCCGGAAACCTTCCCGCGTCAGCCGCTCGATTATGGCAATGACCGCTTCCGAATGGACCTCCAGCTTGATGACGTCGGCGCCGGCACGGCGCATTCGGTCGGCGCTGCGGACCGCAACCTCCCCATTGACGACCGATCCGTCCGGCATGTCGCCGACAATGTAGGGAGCTTCGTAGGGAAAAAGCTGTTTTGCCCGATGCGCGACCTCTTTGACCAGGCCGGCCATAATCTCGAGGAACAGGGCCTGTTCGCCCTTGGCCAGCCGGGTGCTGGCCCGCCCGAGGTGCGTCATCAGATAGGAATCCGAGACCATGAGGCAATCGAGCCGAATACCCATCTGGAGGACAGGACTGTCGGCCATGGCTTTCGCCACCGCATCGACCTCGTAGTCGCGATAGAGGTTCAGCTTGATCGGGCGACGGCTGTCGCCTCGCTGCCCATGAGCGGGCGCAACGAGTTCGGACATCAGCATCGGTGTTCTCCTTGCTACAAGCTGAGCGTTATTTGAGGGCGGCTGAGCGGGTGAACGCTGTCGATCCGCGCAGCAGCATGACTATGGCGGCGGTAATCGCCCCGCAGAGCGCGGCGGCGAAGAACAGCGGACCAATCCCACCGCTGGCCGCGATCATGCCTCCCCCCACGCTGGCGACGATCGTCGCCAGTTTGGCACCGCTGTCGAACCAGCCGAAAGTCCGGCCCGCGCTGGCGTCTTCTATCGTGTCGGTGATCAGGGCATTGAGCGCGACATAGCCGAGCGTCATGCCCGCCCCCAGCGCGACCCGCGCCATCGCAAAGACGAGCAGCGACGTGGTGACTGCCTGCACCGCGAGCATACCGCCCACGATCAGGCATCCGGCGGCGAACCAGGGTGCGGGATCGCGATCGCGCAAGTGCCGGCCGAGCGGAAGGCAGGCGAACAGATAGACGATGTGGGGCAAGCCGAAGAGCCATCCGGCGGTGCCAGCACCGATGCCGAACGCTTTCATGCTGTAAGGCACGAGGAACGGGAAGGAGGAGATCATGGCCAGCGTGAACCCGGTCTGGCCGGCCATGATCGCGACGCGCGAGAGCACTTGCCGGCCATGGGGCAACGGGACCGCGCTATCCGCTGCCGCTTCGGTTTTGGAGCGGCTCTTCGTGGGAAGGGGGAGCAGCATCAAGACGGCGATCACCGGCAGGAGTGCTATGACCAGATAGACATTCTGCGGAACAATATGCTGATCGATCAGGAAGCCCACGGCTGCGGGGGCCAGGATGAGCGCGAGACGCGCGCTCGCCTGGGTCAGGTTCAGCGCTTGCGACAATTCACTGCGCGGCAAGGCTTCCGAGAGATAGGCGTTGCTGGCCGAGAAGGTGCCGCCCAAGAGGCCTTGGAGGCAGAGCGCCACCACGAACAGCGGCAGCGATCCCGCGAGGCCGGCGACCAGGAAACTGACGGCTAGGCCGATCTGTGCGCGCAGCAGCAGGGGCTTGCGGCCCCAGCGGTCGGCCAAACGGCCCCACAGCGGCGCGGAGATGGCAAGGCATGCAGTCGGCACGATGTAGAGCCAGCCGATCAGGCTCTCGCTGGCACTGGGCGCGAGCCCGACCAGGATGAGGCCCAGAAAAGGCGGCAAACCCATGGGACCGAACGCGCCCGCGAAATGACAGGCGAGAACGGTGGCCTTGATGCGGCCCGGGCTCACCGCCCCGTCTCGCCAAGGAGAAAGTTGGGCGCTGTATACCCATAGGCCTTGTTGACGTCGGCAGCGCCGATCGCCTCGCGGGTTTCCAGCGTTGCGGCGCGCAGGAGATATTTGATCGGGAAATGGCGCGCGTCCAGCAGCGCAGCGCGCAGCGGCCCGGACACGATGCCTTCGTCATCCAGCCGGTCGAGTTGCCGCTCGACGGACGCGCGCAACAGGCTTCGATAGGCGCCGGGCCTGCCCAGATGACGGCCTAGCCCTTCGATGACGGCGCCCAGATTGAGCTGGATCGTGATGGTGATCAGCATCTGCGCGATGGCCGCTGTATCGGTTTGGGTGATACGCGAATCTTGCAGCCTTCCGATCCAGGCGTCCGCCCTGGGAAAAGCCACAAGCAGGGCGGAAGCATCGATCCGGGGGGAGTCGTTATCTTTGAGCAGCAGGCGCAAGCCCCCCTCGCCCCGACTAAAGAGCACCACGGAGTTCTGCTGATTGGCCTCGAGCTCGATGCCGTAATGCGCCGCCAGGCGAAGATGGACGCTCAGGAGCAGGTCACAAAACTCGCTGAGGAACCGCTCAACGTCGCCCCCATAATACCGATCTGCCAGATGCAGCGCGTAGGGACGGCCATCAGGCATTGGCGCCATCATGGCCGCGACCGGCACCGGCTCGCAGCCGTCGAGCCCTTCGGGATAGCGGCGGACGATGTGGGCGAGGAATCGCTCCCCGGCGTGATGCGCCCCGCCGCTTTCGTCGGTGAGGAGAAGCTTTGCCCGAAGCGTCGCGTCATCGGCCCGGATCGCCTCCAACAGCGAATGGACGACATGGCCGTCGTTGATCGTGACCGGCTTGATCGCGCGCAAGTTGAGGCGGCCAAGCGTACTGATCGCCAGCGGCAGCTTGATGTGGAGGCCGGGTTCCTCGACGACCGCCAAGGCCCGCACCGAGAGCGTGGGCGCGACTTCGAGATAGTCCCGTGGCGCCATGTAGGCGCGATCGGTCAACCCTGCCTTGGCCAGGATCTCGTCCATTCTCTCGCCGCGCATGAACGGATGGACGGGCAGGAGCGCGTGCGTCTGCTCCAGCGCTGGATCGAGCCCCACATCGGCGAACGACGGCCAACGGGCAGGCACTTCACCTTGCACGGACAGACCGTCCCTGGGGAGGGCGAGCCAGGCTAGGCGGAACGACTGCTGATATTCCGGACCATAAGCGATGAGATCGTCGGCGGCAAAACCGTGCTTCGCCCGCGCTGTAGGATAGAATGGATGATCGATGAAGGATGCCAACCTGTCGTTGGCAAGCATCTGCTTGTGCCATTCGGGATGGGCGGCCAGGTGTGCGGAGGCAGGCGGGGCGGTATCGCGGGCCGTGTCGCAGATGGCGCCCTGTTCGATCGCGGCTTGGCACTCGTCGAGAAAGGCAGAAACATTGCCGCTGTCCTCACCTTCGAGCCCGGCCTTCATGATCTCGAGGAACTCAGTGACGCTGTCGACGAGGCGCGCGCCTTGCCGCGCTACATGAACGAACGGCGGTGCGCAGACACGCCACGTCTGCATGAACCCGTCAGGCTCGACCGGCATGAAAAGCGTGCCGCCATCCGCGGCCTCATAGGCGAGATAGTGATCCGTGGGTGCGATCAGCCTGTCGAAGGGTGCTCTCTCGGCTGGAATGACCGTCCCGTGCGCGATTTCCCGATAGTTTTCGCGCACGAGGCAATCTGCCACGCGCCTCAGGATATAGCGGCTGTGATCGCGGACCGATGGCGCAGGTTTGACAGCGGTGGCGATGTTCATCGTTATTCTCCTGAGGACGGGTGGCTGGAAGCGGCTAGTCGATCGCGTATCGCAGCGTGAACATCACGGACCGCGGAGCGCCTGGCATGTTGAGGTTCCCCACGGTGCCATGAGCCGACACGATGTAGTCGCGGTCGAAGATGTTGCGGATGTTGAGTTGCGCCTTGAACTTGCCCAGGCGCGCCCACGCCATGGCGTCAGCGGTCACATATTCGGGCAGCACGACGGTGTTCGCGAGGTTAGCCTGACGATCGCCGACATAATTGGCGCCGCCGCCGAGGCCGAAGCGGTCTCCGAAGTTCCGCATCAGCCAGAAGCTTGCGCTGTTCACCGGCGTCAGCGTCGGCCGATTGCCCTGGATGGAAACACCGGAATCGAGCGCCGGCGATTTGGTGATACGGGCATCGAGATACGCATAGCTGGCAATGGCCTGCCACCCTTCCGACAGCTCCAGTTGCGCCGACAGTTCGATCCCCCGCGTCCGCTGTACGCCCACTGGCACGACCTTGAGCAGAACCGGATCGGTCGCCTTTATGTCCGACCGTTTCAGGTTGAAGGCCGAGATCGTCGCCGAAAGTTTGCCGTCGAACAGATCGAACTTGGCCCCGATTTCGCGGTTGATGGTCTTTTCCGGTGCTATGTCCGCACTGCTCACCGAAAGAGCAAACGTCTCGCCGGAAGGCTGATAGGACTTGTTCCAGGAGGCGTAGTAGGACTGGGTCGGCGTCGGCTGCCAGACGAGGCCAATGCGCGGGCTCCAGAATGTGTCCGTCCGCGCAAGGTCGGGCTGTCCCGCTATGCGCTGGTGGACTTCCTGGCGGAAGCGGTCATGGCGCAGGCCGGCAAGCACCTTCCAGTGTTCCCCGAGGGCGATCATGTCCTGGGCATAGAACCCGAGGGTCTTGTAGACGCCGGTCCGGTTCGTGCTGGGATTGCCGGAGACTGCCAGGGGCAGGACCGGCAGAACCGGGTTGAACAGATCGACCGTGGCGATGTTCGCCCGATCGATGCGCAGCTCATATTTGGACTGACGGCCCGCTTCGAAGCCCAGCAACAGCTTGTGCTCCAACGGCCCGGTGGAAAATGTGCCGGACAGTTCCAGTTGGTTGAACCAGCCATGCTCGGCGCGATCGGTGCTCTGGCGATTGAGCGTTACCGTCCGCGCGGCTTCGTTGACGATGTTCGGAATCGTGTTCTGCCGATCGAGCGTATAGTCATAGTAGCGGAAGGCGTTGTGCAGCCGAAGCGTATCGCTGAACTCATGGTCGAGCGTGGCGGTCGTGGACCAGACTTCCGACTGGCTGAAATCCACGTCCCTGCCGTTGGCCGCGCCATAATAGGTCGAGGCGGGAACATCGACCGGACGTCCCTGGAAGGCCGGAATGCCGTTGTCGGTCAAACGGCGGTCGCGCAGATAATCGGCCTGAAGAAGTATCCGTGTGCGTTCGCTCGGCGCGAACAATACCGAGGGCGCGATGGCTTCGCGCTTGAGAAAGCCCTGATCGCGATAGCTGTCCGACCGTTCGATCGCGCCGGTCAGGCGAACGGCAACATCATTGTCGGTAAAGACATGGCCAAGATCGATCTCGCCGCGCTTGTCGTCCCAACTGCCATAGCTCAGGACGATCTCCCCCCCCTCGGTGCCCGGCTTCTTGGGCACCCGGTTGATGAGACCGCCGGAGGAGCCGCGTCCGTAGAGCACGGACGCCGGCCCTTTCAGAATCTCGATCCGCTCGATGTTCGACAAGTCGCGGAAATAGAGGGCGTCGTCGCGAACGCCGTCGATGAAGAGGTCACCATAGGCGATATTGCCGCGGATCACGAACTGATCGCGCTGGCCGTCTCCGGTGGCCATGCCGATGCCGGCCACGTTCTTGACCGCGTCCTGCAGCGACAAGGCCCGCTGGTCACGCATCACCTGACTGGGGATGACGTCGATTGTCTGCGGGATGTCGCGCAGCGGGGCGTCGAGCTTCAACGCCGTGGTGTCGGGGGTGCGGTATTCCGGATTAGTGGCCGTTACCACGATGTCGTCGCGACCCGAGCCGGCTGCCGCAACTTCGCTGTCCGCACTCTCCGCGCCAAAGGCCGGTGATGACGCCATCGCCGCAACCAAAGCCAGTATCGAGACGGTGCCGTGTTTCCGAACGACACGGGTATTCATAGTAGTCGCAAGCATGTGTTGCCCCCAAATATTTGCTAATGCGAATCGTTCGCATATTTGGGCTGTTAGAGTAGCGTTGCGATCGAAGTCAAGGACGGCGGCGAAGCCGCGCTGCGTTTCGCGTCTCCCAAATAGTTGAAAAGGTGAGCGGATTGCCGTGCTCATACCCCCGCCTCGTTCAGATAGATGCGCTCGGGATGGGCGTGGCACAGGAAGTCATGGTGGGAGATGTCCCAGCCATAGGCACCCGCCATGAGGAAGCAGACGAGATCGCCGATCCGCGCCCGCGCGACGGGCACATCGCGGGCCAACACATCCTTGGGGGTGCATAGCTCGCCGGCGAGCGTCAGGTTGGTATCGGAGCATTCGGGCCGGGGCCAGGGATGAAGCCAGGCATCGCGGGGAAGAATCACGAAAGGATGATTGTGCGCCCAGGAACTCGGCAGCCGGAAATGATGGGTGCCACCTCGCAGCAAGGCAAAGACACGTCCATGGACGGCCTTAATGTCGAGAATCTCGCAGACATAGACGGCATGATAGGCGGCGAGAATCCGGCCGCATTCGAATTGCAGGCGCAGATCGCCAGCTACATGTGGTGCGAGCGCGCGGGTGAAGCCTTCCACGTCGAACCGCCAGTCCGGATCGCCATAGTCGACACCCCAGCCACCGCCGAGATTGACTACCGCCAAGTCCAGACCATGCTCGTTCGCCCAGGACCGGGCGAGATCGAGTTCCATCGCGCAGAGCGCGGCATGTCCGGCAGCATCGCGATTGTTCGAGACCGTGTGGAAATGGAATCCCTCGAACCGCAGCGCCGGACAATGCGCCAGCAGCTTCAGGGCGTCGGGGATATCGGATTGCGCGATGCCGAACTGGGTTGCCGCTCCCCCCATGGTGAGGGTTGCTCCCGGCACTGGGCCGGCAAGGTTCACACGCAGCAATATGGGCAGGACCGCACCCGCCTGTGCCGCAACGGCGTTCGCGAGGCGCAACGTGTGCAGGCTTTCCACATGGAGCCGTTCGACACCCTGCGCCAGGATCAGCTCGATATCCCCGCCCGTGCGCGCGGGTCCGCCCATGATGATCCGGGCTCCGGAGCCGACCGCCTCGCGCACCCGCAGGATTTCGCCCGACGAGGCGACCTCGAACCCGGCAACGTGCGGCGCGAGCGTCCGCAATATCCTGGGGTCGTTGTTGGCCTTGACGGCATAGAATAACTCCGCCCGGGGCGGCAGCGACCTCACCATTTCCAGCACGTGCCGCTGCAGCGCATCGAGATCGTGCAGGAAGGCGCAGATCGGCCGTTCGCTGTCCACCACGGCGACGACTTGCGCGGCGCTTGGCCTCAACAGCGTCATGATAGCGCCACCGTCGATTGCTGCAGTGCATATCCATCCCGCAGCGCAGGTCGGAGGGGATTGGGTATCTCGACATAATCGGGCCGTTCGCCGCGACCGGCGAAACAGCTCGTGAAATTCGCTTTGGCAGGCAGGGTTTCCGCTTCGAGAAGCCAGGCGACGAGGCTGGCGGTGGGGCTGTCCTCGGCGGCGGTGGACAATGCCTCGGCAATGGAGCGCCAGAGGTCGCCTTCCGGCGCATCAGCCAGACGCGAGACTGCCGCGACCACATGGTTCAACTGATTGCTGATCAGGTAGTAGACTAGGCGCCGGCGCGCTTCCTCGGCGAGGAAGAATACTGATGGATCGAGTTCTAGCTTCGGCGCGATGCGTTCGAAGCGCTCGCGATCTATGCTGACCCCTTCCAGGTCGCGCACGATCAGGCGGGTTGGAGTTCCACGGTCCAACTCCAGAAGGCTGTTTTGGCTGTGCGCTTCGAGGCTGACGCCCGTTCTGGCGAACAGGCGCAGCGGCGGGAGTATGGCCGTCTGGACGTAAGCGTGTAGCCAGGCTTGCGCCGCGGCGAGACCGGAAAAGCCGCAGCCCATGGCCTCTAGCATCGGGCGGCCATCGTTCGGCGATGGTTCGAGCAGGCCAGCCAGTACAAATGCTTCTCGCCGAGGCGCATCGCGCAGGACGACGGCCGTAATTGCTTCGAGGTCGGGACGATCAATCCAGACGGCGCCGGGCTCATCGAGCACGTCGAGGCCGCAGGCGGCGACCTGTTTCGCAATCGCCGCAAGCGCCTGCTCTGCCGCCATGCTTCGGGCGATCTGGTCGCGCGGGTTGGTGCGCGCGAAATTGGTGATCCGGGCCGCAATCGGGAGCTTGAGGAACATATTGGCGCTGGGTGCGAACACGGTGCGGACCGATGACGTCGGCTGCATCGTCGCGCCGGTGGGCAGGGTGAGGATCGCGCGTCCCCGCGCGACGAGATCAGCGAATGATGGATCGGTTTCGAGGCGCGCGGCCTGCCAGGGGTGGCTCGGAATCAGAAGGCGGCCTCCGATCGCTTTTTCCGGCAGACCGGAAAGATCGGTGAGGATGCGGTTCACCCGCTCCTGGGCCTGCCCGTCACGCCACAGCGCAGCCCCGACTTCGGTCTCGGCGATGATCCAGCGCAACTGGAAACCACGGGCGCGCTCCGGCGCATAACAGTCGATATCGTCCGCCGAAAAGCCATCTATGCTTTTGGCAAATGGATGGAATGGATGCCCGTGCCAGAGACTCTGCTCCAGTCCCATTGGGGATGGATCGAAAGGACGCGCCGCGCAGACCAGAGCGTGCTCCTCCGCACCATCGAGCGCCTTGATGAGGCGCTCCTTGATCGCCGGCGAGATAGAGCCATTTTCCTGTGCGAGCGTATCCGCCATCAGGCTTGCGATGAGAACAGGGTCATTCGTCGCCGTTGCGGACCCATCGGCTTGTTCGACCAACACGGGTAGCCGCCAGCGATGGAAGCCTCCCGGCGATGCCCGCAGGCACGAGGCGCGCAGCCTGTTCGCGCCCATGTTCAAGATGCAGGCCTCACCCTCGACCGGCACGGATTCGGTCATGCGTTCTCGCAGCCATGTATTGAGCAGCCGCTCCATCGCGATACCGGCGCGGATGGCGGCGGCATCTTCGGCTGTTCTCTCCACAGGTAGGGGCAACGTCATCAGACGGATCTCTCGATGGGGTGAAGAAAGGGAAGCGACGGCCCGCGCATACAGGGCGGCGACGAGGCATCGCCCCTAGAAGAGGGGTAAGACCGTACCGATGTTCCTGTCCTCAGCCCTGTTGAGGATCGCCTTTGCGCAGGCGATATCATCGATCGCCATGCCCATCGGATTCAGCAGAATGATTTCATCATCCGTCTCGCGACCGGGCTTGGACCCGACGATGATCTCGCCAAGTTCTGCATGCAGTTGCTCGCGCGAAAACTCGCCTGCTTCGACCAGCAGGTTGATGATCTTCTTTTCGCGGTTGGACTGGTCCCAGTCATCGACAACGACCTTGTCGACCTTGAGGAACACATCGCGTTCCACATCCATGATCGAAACGTTGGCCAGGAACGTGCCTTTGCTGAGCCAGTCGAAAGCGAGATAGGGCTTGTCGGTCACGGTGCAGGTGATCACCACCGGACAGTCGCGAACTGCTGCTTCCGCGCTTTTCGTGACGGCAATGACGAGGTCGCCGAAGCGCTGGCTAAGCCGGGCGGCAAGCGCGTGCGCGGCCTCTTCGCGTAGATCGAACAGCCGCAGTGTCTTCACGCCCGCGAACTGCTGGAGCAACATCTGGGCCTGCCGTTCGGCAATCGGCCCGCAGCCGATGATCGCGGCTTCCTCGAAGTTCTTTCGCGCCAGGTGCCGTGTCGCGACGCCGGTGACGGCCGCGGTCCGCATCGCGCTTAGAAGTCCGCCTTCCATGATCGCTATGGGATAGTTGGTCTCCGGATCGTTGAGCACGATGACGGCACTCGCCCGCTCCATCCCTCTTCTGGCCGGGTTGTCGTGCTTGGAGCCAATCCATTTGAGCCCCGCAACGGGTTGCGCGCCGCCGATCCAGGCCGGCATGGCAATGATGCGATCCGCGATATGCTGGGTACTGGGGCTGCGCAGATAGGGTTTGAGCGGCTGTACGAAGTCGCCGGCGGCATGGCTGCGGAAGCCCGCCTCGATCGCGCTCATATAGAGATCCGAATGGTCCCCACCGAGCGCAGCGACGTCCGAACGGGACAAGTATCGCAGAGTAGCCGTTGTCATATCGCTGCCCCCTCCGACAGCATCGGGACGGGCAGAACATGGGCTGTTGGCATCCATGAAGACGCGGCCACGCTTGTGCTCCGGGAATGCCGCACGATCGATGGTCGTTCACCCAGCCGGCGGAAGGACGCTGCGAAAGGCCGCGTGAGGCGGCGTTCCTGGGCCGGCCAGTCGGGATCATAGACCGTATCGAGATAGCGTTCGCCGCGATCGGGCAGCAGGGTGACGATACATGATCCTTTGCGAAGGTTTGGGATCAGCTTGGCGATCGCCGCCATGACCGTGCCCGACGAACCGCCAGCCAATATGCCCTGGCTTTCCGCGAGGCGGCGGCAGGCTAGCGTCGACTCCCAGTCCGTCGCATAGATGACGGCGTCCACCTCTGGCAGGGCGAGCTGCTCCGGCACGCGGCTCGCGCCGATGCCCGGGATCTGCCTGTTCCCGCCCGTCCCTCCGAAGATGACGGACCCTTCCAGATCGACCGCCACGACCTCGATATTCGGCCAACGCTCGCGCAGACGACGCGCCAGGCCCATCAATGTCCCGCAGGTTGAGACGG
This sequence comes from Sphingobium sp. CFD-1, assembly GCF_024611115.1. Lineage (NCBI taxonomy): Bacteria > Pseudomonadati > Pseudomonadota > Alphaproteobacteria > Sphingomonadales > Sphingobiaceae > Sphingobium > Sphingobium sp. CFD-1. The sequence continues at coordinate 3,769,523 of NZ_CP084398.1, forward strand.
CCGCGACCACATGCGTGGGCTCGACGGGCATCTCGCGGACGATCTCCTCACCGATCCCGTTGTAATGGGCGCGCCAATTATCAGGATTGGCATATTGGTTGAGCCAAACCGCGCCCGGAATGGTGCGCACCAGTTCATCCACCCGCCGGATGCGGGTGTGCAGATAACCGCCGCCCTCGTCCTTCTCCGTCACCAGATCGATCTGCCCGCCAAAGGCTTCGATGAGGCAGCGATTGGCGGGGGCAAGGTTGGGATCGACCACGGCGGTGAAGGGAATGCCCTCCCGCTTGGCGATCATGGCGAGCGCTATGGCGAGATTGCCGGATGAACTCTCCACAAGGTGGCTTTCTGATGTGATCCTGCCCGCGGCCAATGCCTGCGACACCATGTAGTGCGCGGTGCGATCCTTCACGCTGCCGCCGACATTCAGCATTTCGAGCTTTGCGAAGACCGGAACCTCGTCCGGCGGAAACATGCGGTCCAGAGCAACAAGCGGCGTGTTGCCGACGGACAGTTCTGCTGAAGATTGCATTGCGGCTCCTTCCAATCGGATGGGCGTGCGGCGTCGTAGCCGCTGCGGGTAGTCAGGCCAGCTCGTGATTTTCCGGCCCGCTCTAATGACATAAAATGATTCGCTATTGCGAGTCAATTGCAATAATAGCAGATCACTTGCCGACGAGCAGCGCTCGCAAAAACACGGACGAAAGGACTGTCGATGCAGACCCTGATATTGCTGGCCCATGTGCCGACAGATGCGGTCAACGAGGGCTTTCTCCCGGCGGCGCGACGTCTCGGCCTCAGCGTGACCCTGCTTACCGACCAGGCGGAAGCACATCGACACTACTTCTCAACCGACGACCGGCCGGCCTATCCTGACAGCATCATCGAATGCGATGTGTTCAATCCGGTCGCGGTCATCAGCGAAATCAGCCGCCATGCCGAGCGGCCCGCCGCCATCTTCTCGAACAGCGATCATCTGCAAACCAGCACCGCACTGGCGGCGGATTATTTTGGGCTGCCCGGCAAGGGCTGGAAAGTCACCTACCGGGCCAAAAACAAGGCAGCGATGCGCGAATGCTTACAAGATCAGGGGGTGGATCTGCTGTGGCACGCTGTGGTGACGAACGAAGACGAAATCGCTCGTCTTTCCGCGATTCCCTTTCCTTGCGTGCTCAAACCTCGCGAAGGCGTTGGTAGCCAACTCGTGCGGTTGTGCGAGAACGAGGACGCGCTCGTCTCGCACAGCCGGCATGTCTGGAGCATGGAAGCAGGCCGCGCCATGCTGATCGAGGAATATATCGCGGGGGAACTCTACACGCTCGAAACCTTGGGCGATGGAGCGGACATCCTCGTTCTTGGGGGATTTCATGTCGCGTTGGGGCCGCCGCCAAATTTCGTCGAGATGGAGGGACGCTGGGGCAACTGGCTCACCCCTTCCCAGAGGGCCGAGGTGCTACGTCAGATCAAGGCGGTTGGGGTCGGCTTCGGATCCTGCCACACCGAGTTCGTGCTGACGGAAAAGGGGCCACGACTCATTGAAATCAACTACCGGACGGTCGGCGACCATATGGAGTTCATGCTGGAGCACACCCTCGACCTCGCGCTGTTCGAAAAAATTCTACGCCTTCATCTCGGCGAGCAACTCGGTGCGACCCCTTTGGCAGGCAGGGCAGCCACGATCCGATATTTTCCAGCCGACAGGTCGGGACGGATTGCCTCGGCGCCAGGGGGTTTTCTTCGCAGGGATAACGAATTGCGCGTCGAATATCGTTCGCTCCGTAGCCTTGGCGAACATGTGGCCGTAACGAACTCCAACAAGGACTATCTGGGCGCTCTGAGCGTAAGTGCGCCTGACAACGCCATGCTGGAGAATGCGTTGAAGGAGGCGAGCGCAGCGCTGGTTTGGGATATTGATCCCGAAGGTTAGTTATCGTGAATCGTGATGTGCTTCACGGTGGCGGCCTTGGCAGAACAAGACCGCGCGCCGTGAGCGCCCCGAAGTCGAGTGAACGCGCTTCTTCAGCCGGAGCCACGGGGCGACACAAGGCGCCTGAACCAGAAAACCCACACGGCTAGCGTTCCCAACAATGCCAGGGACAGCCCAGACAGCGTCATCACGAGCCGGTACAGAAATCCTCCAACCTTGGCCGCATGAAGCGGATAGAGAAGATTATATCCGCGTGCCTCAGGTGGCAGATGCTTGGCATCGCGCGTGGCCACCAGCGCGCCGCTGTCCGCCGCGAACCACAATGTCGTGCGCCCGTTCGGCAGCCATTCTTCCGGGCTTCGCATGCGCAGGGTGATGAGACCGTTGCCGCTACGTGGCAGAGTGAGGCTGCGAACCTCGGCTTCCGGAAAGCGCTGTCGCCCCATTTCGATCATCGCCGACCAATTTAACCGCTCGGCGATCTTTCCCGTGCGTGGCGGTGGTTCGGCCAGCGAACGGTCGATTTGCACGGGAGCGCCAGGCCCGAAGAGCAGCGCAGCCATTGGCCGGAATACCAGTACCACTCCGGTGACGAGTGACAGAACCAGCAGCGGCGCCATCACGATGCCGAGATCGCGGTGATGCCGCATGATTGCCGGCCGGCTCATGCGCGCCGGCCACAGGCGAAATGAGAACGTCTTGCGTGTCCGCAACCATAGAAGCGCGCCAGTCACTACGAAGAACAGGCCGCAGATGGCGGCGACGCCGATGATGACTTCCCCCCAATCACCGGCGAAGAGATGGTGATGGAAGTCGAACAACCAGATCTCCGGCCGTTCCCACTGGCTGGTCCATCGCGTCACGAGTCCGCCGTTCTGATCGAGATAGGCGCCCGCGCCGCCCTTGTAGGTCAGCCGATCCAGCCCGAAACCCCTGGTTGCGAAGAGGATGGATTCGGGCCGGGTTGTGGGATCATCCATGATCCGCTGCGTGAATTCAGCCAGATGCGCAGTGCCTTGCATTTGCGCGTCGGTTGCATGGGGAAGCACTACCCACGCATCCTTGTGAACGAGAATTGCGCCGGACAGGCCAAGCATCGCCAGCAGCAGGCCAACGAGACCTCCAGTCCAGCGATGCAATGTATCGATAAGCGTCATCATGAAGTGAATGCGATCTGCGGGTGAAGTGGCTTTGCGGGCCTTCGCCGCTTAGCGCCCGAGTAAAGTACTGAAACTATCTTGCTTGTGCAAATCATTATCAAAATGATGCGGCGCTTGCCGTTGCACGGTCGCAAAGGCCCAGCCAGCTACATCTATCCCGCTTAAGCGAGCCGCACGGGCGTCCGGCTGGATGCGAGTGTCATCGTCATGTAGCCTCGCCGGCGGATGACGGGCGGTTCAGATAATCGAGGAGCAGCGGGGAAGGCTGTTCTTTTGGCAGGATTATGTCTCACGCGATTTCTGGATCGAGCGCGATGAAGCATCTTGTGCTGGGCGGAGGCGGTGACCGCCGATTCGGCTCATCCCCGTTCGGGCAGCACAAGATGCTCCGAGGCAAGTTCCAGCGCGACTATCATCACTTGCCCCATGTGAAGGGCCAGCCCTTCGCCAAACACGCGGCATGGGTTGTTGGCTTTTCCGTTCACTTCGACTAGGCGCTGCGGCGAGAGTTGGACTATTCCGGCTTTCATTGATCGCGCCGGTGCCCCCCGAAAGGGGCTTAATCGGGAATGCGGTGCGGAGGGGTTTCCTCCAAATCCGCGGCTGTCCCTGCAACTGTAAGCGGATAGCGCGATGCACATCGCTCCTCCTTGAAGGGGCAGCCACTGGGCCGGACGCTAAATCATGCGAGGCCTGGGAAGGCGTGCATCAAGCTGTGACCCGCGAGCCAGGAGACCTGCCGGCGTCTGGTCGCTCTTGCCTTGGTCCAGGGGATGGCCGCGGCACGGTGAACTCCGTCTGAGCGACGAACAAGCGGCTGGGGCCGCATCGGAGACGTGCGTCGGCCGCCCATGGCGTCCGGCCGCCGCGCGTGCCGCCCGTTCACGCGGGTTTGCCCCGGCCATGTCGCAAGACGCCGGAGGACTATTTCGTGATCAAGACCATCCTTTCCAGCACCGCGCTCGCCGCGCTCCTTTTGCCTGCCTTTGCTCATGCCGAAGATGCATCGGAGGCAGCCGACAAGTCCGATATCCTCGTGCTGGGCACTCGCACCGGCGATGCCAACGCTCCTACGCAGACGGGCAGCCGTCTGGGCCTGACCATCCTTGAGACGCCGGCCAGCGTCGAGACGCTGTCGGGCGATGTTATCCGCGCACGCGGTGACCTGTCGATCGTCGATGCCGTCACGCGCGCGACGGGCATCAGCTCGGTGGCCAATCCGGGCAACGGGGGCACCGGTCTTGCCGCGCGGGGCTTTAGCGGACCCGGCTCCGTCATGCAGCTCTATGACGGTGTTCGCCTCTATCCCGGCGCGGGCACCGTGACGTTTCCGACCGACCCCTGGACTGTCGACCGGATCGAAGTGCTGCGCGGGCCTGCTTCGGTCCTCTATGGGCAAGGCGCGATCGGTGGCGCCGTCAACGTCATCTCCAAGAAGCCGAACACTACCCGCACCGAGTTCGAAGCAGAAGCCGGTTTCGGTTCCCAGAATAGCTGGCGCATCGCCGCCGGTGTCGGTGGGCCGGTCAACGAGCTGACCGCCTATCGTTTCGACATCAGCCGCACACAGTCGGACGGCTGGGTCGATCGCGGGAATTCGAAGGGGTTGGCCATATCCGGCTCGGTACAGCTGCGCCCCAGCGATAGGCTGACCATCACCCTGTCCGACGATTACAGCGACCAGGAGCCGATGCTCTATTTCGGCACACCGCTGATCAATGGCAGGATCGATGATCGCAACAAGCGCCGGAACTACAACGTCACCGACGCGCTGATGCGCTTCAAGGACAACCGGACGACGATCCGGGTGGAATGGACGCCGAGCGATTCCATCAGCGTCCGCAATACCGCCTACCGTCTGACCACGCATCGCAAGTGGCGCAATCTCGAAAGCTATTTCTGGAACGGCGCCACGGGGAAGATCGACCGGTTCGACTTCTTCGGCATCGATCACGATCAGACGCAGATCGGCAATCAGGCCGACGTCACGATCCGCAGCGAATGGGGTGGCCTGAAGAACGAGGTGCTGGTTGGCTTCGACGTCAACGCAATCAGTTTCAGGCACGCGAACGATTTCGATTCTGATCCGGCGCCGGCCGGCTTCGCCGATCCGGTCGATCCATTCGTGTTTGACCCGGGTCTCTATTACAACACGTTCGGTGTGCGGCCCCAGCATCGCAGCCGGACGCGGCAATATTCCTTCTTCGCGGAAGACCGCCTGACGCTCAGCGACCAATTGTCGGTGTCGGTCGGGATCAACTACGACCACGCCAACGTCAAACGCTACGTCAACAGCTACGATACCGCCGGCGTGGCGACCGAGACGTTGCGACTCGACAAGACGCTGCACAACGTCACCTGGCGGGTGGGAGCGGTTTACCAACCGAGCCCTGCACTATCGCTCTACGGTCAGTATGCGACGGCGGTCGATCCGCTCGGTTCGCTGATCACCTTCTCCATCGGGCAGGCCGCGTTCAAGAACACCACGGGCGACCAGATTGAGGCGGGCATCAAGGCCAGCTTCCTCGGCGGCCGCGGCTTGGCGACCTTCGCGGCCTACCGGATCGTGAAGAAGAACCTGCTCGCCACGGTTCCGGGCAGCCTTCCACCAAGGCAGGATCAGGTTGGACAGCGTTCGGCGAAAGGACTGGAGGCTTCGCTGACGCTGGACCTTCCGGGGGGCTTCGGGATCGATGCCAACGGCACGATCCTCGACGCGCGTTTCGACGAGTTCCTGAGTGGCGGCACGTCATACAATGGCAAGACCCCGCCGGGTGTGCCCGAGACGACCGCCAATCTCTGGTTGCGTTACGACGTCACCCCGCGGTTCCAGACCCGCCTTGGCCTGCGCTACGTCGGGAAAACCTATTCCGACAACGCCAACCAGTTCCGCGTGCCCGGCTACGCCGTAGTGGATGGCGGCGTTTCGTTCGCCGTGACGAAGAATGTCGCGGCCAACCTGCGGGTCTACAACCTGTTCGACAAGGATTACGCGACCACCACCTACAATGACGAGCAATGGCTGCTCGGCCGGCCACGCTCGATCGATTTTTCGATCAGCGCCCGGTACTGACGATGCACGGCGTCACGAAACCCGTGGCGGCGCCACGCCCACGCAGCCGAGGCAGGCTGCTCTGGGCGCTGCTCGTCCTGCACCGCTGGACGGGCGTCATCGTCGGTACGCTGATGACGCTGTGGTGCCTCACCGGGTTCGTGATGCTCTATGTCGACTACCCCCGGCTGCTGCCGGCCGAGCAGGTGCGGGGCTTGTCTCCCCTGCACTTGCCGGCCGGCGGCAGCCTGGCACGGATCGCCCTGCCACCTGACACCGGTCTGGCCTCCGCCCGCCTCGAGATGGCCGCAGGCAAGCCCGTGCTGCGAGTCGTGCCTGAAAAGAATGATGGACGCGCGATCTGGCAGATGCGCGCCACACCGCAGAGCTATGATCTGGGGTCCGGCGCGCTGCTGGCGCCGCTGTCCCGCGAAGACCTCGGCAAGGTCGGGGCGCAATTCGGGCGCAATGTCGGGATCGACGGACCCGTGGCAGCGATCACGCCGATTTCCGTCGATCAATGGACCGTCCAGGCCTTTGCCGCCAACCGCCCGCTCTATCGTATCGACTATGCCGACGCCGCGGGCTCGGCGGCCTATATCGCCGGCCAGACCGGAGAAGTCGTCCAGCGAACGACCCGATTTGAGCGGTTCTGGGGCTGGCTGGGCGCCGTGCCGCACTGGCTTTACCCGACGGTGCTTCGCCAGAACCCCGCCGCATGGAGCCAGGTGGTCATCTGGACGTCGCTGATCGGTTGCTTCCTCACCCTCACCGGCATCTGGGTCGGCATCAGCCGGCTAAGGCGGGGCAAGGATGGAACCATCGGCTCGCCCTATCGAGGCCTGTGGTGGTGGCATCATATGGCGGGGCTGGTCTTTGGGGTGTTCGCCCTCACCTGGGTCGGCAGCGGCCTGTTCTCGATGAGCCCCTGGGGCCTGTTCGACAGCGACGCCGGACCTGTCGAGCGTCAGCGCCTTGCGGGACCGATGTGCTGGACCGACATGCGGGCCGCGCTGGCCAATATGAACCAGTTCCCCATCGATACAGTCCGTGTGGAAAGCGCGCCGCTCGGCGGGAAAATGGCGCTTGTCGCCATTGCGGCCGACGGCCGCATGGTGCGGCTGAACAGTTCGGGCAGACCCGCGGTCCTGACGCGGGCCGATGTCGCGGCAGCCTTGCGCAGCGGCCCCCGCGTCGTGTCGCTTGACCTGCTGTCCGAGGGTGACAGCTATTATTACGCCCACAAGGAGCCGGTGCGCTTGCCAGTGTGGCGCGCCGTGCTGGCCGATCCGCAAGCCACACGCCTCTATATCGACGCGGCGTCCGGCGCCTTGCTGCGTGCGGTCGACGGCACGGGCCGTGCCGAACGCTGGCTGTGGAACGCGCCGCACAGCTTCGATCTGCCCGGCCTGCGCCAGAGCCGCTTGCGGTACATCATCATCCTGCCCTTGCTCGCAGCCGTCACACTGGTCTGCGGGACCGGAGCCTGGATGGGCATGCGCAAGCTGGCCCGCGACCTGTGGCGTATTCGGCGCCGTATCCGGCGGCTGTCCCGCCGCTCGTTCTTCCTTCGATCACGGAGCCCGTCATGATCTCATCCGCCGCATCGCTATCCTTGCGCCGACGGATCGGCGCCCTGTTCACGGGATTGATCGCCGCGAACATTGCGGTCTGGGTCTGGGCCTATAGTCTTTTTCACGCGCAGCCCCTGATGTTGGGCACCGCCTTGCTGGCCTGGGGGCTGGGTCTGCGTCACGCGGTCGATGCCGATCATATTGCCGCCATCGACAATGTGACCCGCAAGCTGATGCAGGATGGCCAGCGCCCGGTTGCGGTCGGCTTCTGGTTTGCGATCGGGCATTCGGGGATCATTGCCATAGCGTCAATCGCCATAGCGCTGACGACCAGCGCGCTGGCTGAGTTTGCCGCGTTCAAGGAGATTGGCGGGGTAGTGGCGACCGCAGTTTCCGCGCTATTCCTGTTCACGATTGCAGGCATGAACCTTCTAATCCTGCGCTCCGTTTGGCGTACCTTCGCCCATGTCCGCACTGGCGGCGACTATGTCGAAGACGATCTCGATCTGCTGATGGGGTCGCGCGGATTGCTTGCAAGGCTGTTCAGGCCGATGTTCCGCCTGGTCAACAAAAGCTGGCACATGGCCCCGCTGGGATTTCTGTTCGGGCTCGGATTCGATACCGCCACCGAAGTCGCCATTCTGGGCATGTCGGCCAGCCAGGCCGCCAACGGCCTGTCGATCGGCACGATCTTGGTCCTGCCTGCGCTGTTCGCGGTCGGTATGGCGCTGATCGATACCGCTGACGGCGTGGTGATGCTGGGCGCTTATGAGTGGGCCTTCGTGAAACCGATCCGCAAGCTCTACTACAACATCACCATCACCCTGATCTCGGCCATCGTGGCAATCGTTATCGGCGGAATCGAGACGCTCGCCCTGATCGGCGACAAACTCGGATTGACGGGGTGGCCATGGAACCTTGCCGCGAAATTGGGAGAGAACTTCAACAGCCTCGGCTTCGCCATCATCGGCCTGTTCGTGCTCTGCTGGCTTGCAAGCTTCGCGATCTATCGCTGGAAGCGCTTCGACGAGATCGAGGTTGCGGTCGTTGCCTGACCGTGCCCGTGTGAATCGATGCATCATGCTTCGGTATGACAAGCAGGCTTGCACTGTCTCAATCGATCTCGATGTCCACATGCCGCTGGGACTTCGCGTACACTACGGTGAACGCGATGCAGCGATCCGGATGTTGATGAAGCGCTCTGCCGGAGCTTTCTTAAAGTCGAGCCTGAGCTGCGTTTTTGATCCGGCTTCACGAAAGGTTGCTGAAGCTCTCGCCGACGACATACGCGAACGCCTTTTCCGGATAGCGCACAAGCCCATCAGCCAACGGCAAGTGGAGAATATTCTCGGCATCACATCCCGCGAGCGGATACGGTGGGCCAAAGACGGACGCTTGCCGCGATCGGGGGTCTCCAGGATCAGAAAAGGCACAACCGAGATCTCGCTCTGGACTTATCCATGCGATGCGATCGAGCATCTGGCAGCCCACCCGGCAGAGATACGTCGGTGGCGCGAAGAAGATACAGCAACGACATCAATTGGCTTGGCTCCCATTTTCGGTTAGGGCGGGCGGCGAAGGGTCGGTTGATTCCGCCCTTCGATGATCGCGCCGGTGTCCCGAAAGGGACTTAATCGGGAATGCGGTGAGGAAGCTTGCTTCCAAATCCGCGGCTGTCCCTGCAACTGTAAGCGGATAGCGCGATGCACATGCTCCTGAATGCAGGAGCGGCCACTGGACAGCGTATGCACGCAGTCTGGGAAGGCGTGCATCAAGCTGTGACCCGCGAGCCAGGAGACCTGCCGGCGCACCGGTCGCTCTTGCCTGATCCAGGGGATGGTCACGGCACGGTAACTCTCCGTCTGAGCGACGAAGCTGTGCGGCTGGGGCTGCACGGGTTGCGTGGTCACGGGCGCCTTGTCGCGCCCGCCCGTCGTCGCGCTCCGACCGGATATGTCCGGCAAGCCCCCGCTTTTCTCGCTCCGGCGCGCGGGGAAGTTGACTGTGTCCGACCTGTCCAAGTCCGATGTTTCCAAGGTGCCGGTCACCATCGTTACCGGCTTTCTGGGCGCGGGGAAAACCACGCTCATCAGCCACTTGATCCGCAATGCGGGCCGCCGCAGGTTGGCGGTGGTGGTCAACGAATTCGGCACGCTGGGCGTGGATGGCGACATTCTCCAAGCCTGCGCCATTCCCGATTGCCCGGCTGAAAACATCATCGAACTGGCCAATGGCTGCATCTGCTGCACCGTGGCGGACGATTTCATTCCCACTGTCGAAAAGCTGCTCGCGCTCGATCCGCGCCCGGATCACATCCTGATCGAGACATCGGGCCTGGCGCTCCCCAAGCCGCTGCTCAAGGCGTTCGACTGGCCGGCGATCCGCAGCCGGATCACCGTCGATGGCGTGCTGGCCCTGGCCGATGCCGAGGCTGTCGCTGCCGGTCGGTTTGCACCCGACGTAGCCGCGCTGGATGCGCAGCGCGCCGCCGATCCGAGCGTCGATCATGAGACACCGCTGTCGGAGGTGTTCGAGGATCAACTGGCCTGCGCCGACATGGTTTTGCTCACCAAGGTCGATCTGGCCGGACCCGAAGGCGTGGCTGCCGCGCGCGCCGTAATCCTACGAGAAGCGCCGCGTCCGGTGCCGGTGATCGAACTCACCGAAGGCGTGGTCGATCCGCGTGTGATCCTGGGCCTCGGAGCCGCCGCCGAGGACGATATCGCCGCGCGCCCCTCGCACCACGACGGCGAAGACGAGCATGAGCACGAGGATTTCAACAGCACGGTGATCGCGCTCAGTGAGATCGCCGATCCGGCCGACCTCGTGGACCGGATCGAAACGCTGGCGCGCGATCACCGGATCCTGCGGGTGAAGGGCTATGCCGCCGTGACCGGCAAGCCGATGCGCCTGCTGGTGCAGGCCGTGGGTGCGCGGGTGCGTCATCACTACGATCGCCCGTGGCGGCCGGACGAGCCGCGTCGCACCACGCTGGTCGCCATCGCCGAGCATGACGCTATTGATCATGGCGTCCTGCGCGCGGTGCTGGAAGGCTGAACGCCGCCGATGCACGTCATCTTCCGCGAAACCCATGGGATGGAGGAAACTGCCGTCCCGCAGGATCTGGGGCAGCAGCCTGCGGATCTGGTGGTGCTGTCCTTTTCGGACAGCGACCTGGGAGCATTCGCGGCCGCATGGCACGGCGCGCGCGCAGTCAATGAAGATGTACCCTCGCTCAGGCTCGCCAATCTGTCGGCGCTCATGCATCCCTTGTCGGTCGATACTTATGTCGAGCGCACGCTGTCCGGCGCCAAGGCGATCCTGATACGGCTGATCGGCGGCATGCCTTATTGGAGCTACGGACTGCAGCAGGTCGAGGCGTTGGCCCGCGAGCATCGGATCGCGCTGGCCGTCCTGCCTGGAGACGGTCGGCCCGACGAACGCCTGGATGCGGTATCGACCTTGCCCGTGCCTGTCCTGCGAGAGCTTGCGCGGCTGTGCGATACCGGCGGCGAGCGAGCGGCACGGGCGGCGCTGGTCGAACTGGCGCGGGCCGCGCGGCTGGTCGATTTGCCCGCGTCGGCCAGCGAAGCATTGCCGGAAGCGGGCGGCTGGCATCCCGAACATGGCGTCGTCTGCCCGGAAGCCTTCGCGCGCGATTCGGGCCGGCCCCTCGTATTGCTGGTATTCTATCGCTCCTACCTGGCGGCCCACGATCTGGACCCCTTCGCCGCCCTTCACGCCGCGTTCGAGCAGCGGGGGTTCGACACATTGTCGATTTTCGTCCCGTCGCTGAAGGCGCCTCTGGTGCGCGGCCAGGTCGATCATTGGGTCCGTGCCCTTGCTCCGGTCGCCATCATCAACGCCACCGCCTTCTCTGCCCGCGGCGATGGGATCGACACGCCGCTCGACGGCGCGGGCGTGCCCGTGTTCCAACTGGCGCTCGCCACATCGGGCCGCGCCGCCTGGGCAGGCGCAGCGCGTGGGCTGTCGCCCGCCGATCTCGCGATGCATGTCGTGTTGCCCGAACTGGATGGCCGCGTCTTTGCCGGTGTCGCCAGTTTCAAGGAAGCGGGGACGCGCGATCCCGCGCTGGAATTTTCCCGCAGCCTCCATCGCGCCGATCCGCAGCGGATCGAGGCGATCGTCGCCCGCGTGGCCGGCTGGACCGCGCTGGCCCGAAAGCCTCTTGGCGATCGGCGCGTGGCGCTTGCCCTCTCCACATATCCCGGCAAGGCCTACCAGATGGCCCATGCCGTGGGGCTGGACACTTTTGCCTCCACCGAGGCGATCCTGGCCGACCTTGCGCAGGCGGGATACCAGGTGCTTCCCCGCGCGGATTTGCCGACAGCGCTCCAGTGCGAGCACTTGCGCTGGCCTCTAGCCGACTATCGTAGGGCGCTGGCTGCCTTGCCCGAGGGGCTGCGCGCCGATCTTGCCGCTGCCTGGGGCGATCCGGAAAGCGATCCGGCGGTGTGGGACGGCGCATTCTGCTTTCCCGCGGTCGCGGCCGGCAAGGCCATCGTCGCCTTGCAGCCCGAGCGGGGTATCAGCGCCAGCCGCGCGGAGGATTATCACGACCTCTCGCGCTGTCCGCGCCATGCTTATGTCGCCTTCTACCTGTGGCTGCGCGAACAGGGCGTGGACGCATTGGTCCATATCGGCGCGCACGGCACGCTGGAGTGGCTGCCCGGCAAGGCGGTCGCCCTGTCGGATGCGTGCTGGCCGGAGGCGCTCGTGGGCGCCATGCCGGTGATCTACCCCTTCATCGTCAATGACCCGGGCGAGGCGGCGCAGGCCAAGCGCCGCATCGGCGCGGTCACCATCGGTCACGTCCCGCCACCCCTGACGCAGACCGGCAGCGGTGCGGGCCTTACCCGCATCGAGGCTCTGCTCGATGAATTTTCCAATGCCGATGGGCTGGATCCGGCCCGCCGCGACCGGCTCCAGGATGCCATTCGCGAGGAAGCGCGCGCGCTGGGCCTGGAGGCCGAGCTGGGCTTGGATAGCGCGACCACATTGGTCGAGGCGATCACGCGCATCGACCGCTTCGTCTGCGATGTGAAGGCCAGCCAGTTCGGCGACGGGCTGCATGTCTTTGGCCGGACTGAGCATGGCGCGGCGGAACGGGCCGGGTTGCTGGCGGCGCTGGACGGGAGGCGCGTGGCGCCCGGTCCTTCCGGTTCACCCTATCGCGGGCGCAGCGATGTGCTGCCGACGGGGCGTAACCTCTACACGATCGACCCGCGCGCGGTGCCGACCCGTGCCGCCTATGCGCAAGGGGTTTGCCTGGCGGAGGAACTGATCCGGCGGCACTTGCAGGATCATGGCGACTATCCGCGCGGGCTGCTGGTCGATCTCTGGGGCTCGGCAACGATGCGCACGGCGGGAGAGGAATTTGCCATGGCGCTGCACCTGCTGGGCGCCAAACCGCTGTGGGACATGGCGTCCGAACGGGTGATAGGGATCGAGATCCTGCCGCTCGCCCTGCTGGACCGACCGCGCATTGACGTAACTCTGCGCGTTTCCGGACTGTTCCGCGACGCCTTTCCGACCTTGCCGGCGCTGTTCGGGCAGGCGGTGCGGGCGCTAGGCGCGCGGGACGAACCGGCGGACTGGAATCCCTTCGCGGGCAAGCCCGTGGCCCCGCGCGTCTATGGCCCACGACCTGGCCGCTACGGCCTGGGAATGGGCGATACGGCCGAAGTCTATACCGACGATGCCCGGCGCGCTGCCGGAGAAGCATGGCTGGCGGCATCGGACCATGCGCTGGACACGATCTGCGATCCGGCCGGCGCCCCTGCCGACTCCGACGCAGACACTGGGGGCCTGCGCCAGCGTGTGGTGGCGGCCGATGCCTTCGTCCATCTTCAGGACCTGCCCGAAACCGATCTGCTGCTGGCCGCCGACTATGCCGCGCACGAGGCGGGCTTTGCCGCCGCCAAGATGCTCGCGGGCGGCACGGCGGCGCTCTATCACCTCGACAATCGCGATCCGGTCAGTCCTGTGGCTCGCACCCTTGCCGAAGAGATTGCCCGCGTCGTTCGCGCCCGCGCCGCGCATCCAGGCTGGGTTGCCGGCATGATGCGCCACGGCTTTCGCGGGGCTGCCGAACTGGCGGCCACGCTCGATCATATGGGCATGTTCGCGCATCTATCGGGCAGCGTGCCCGCGCACCTGTTCGACCTCTATCATGATGCCACGCTGGGCCAGCCGGAGGTCTGCGCGTTTCTTGAACGCGAGAACCCCGGCGCGCTGGCGGCGATGGAAAGCCGCTTCGCCGCGCTTCACGCCGCCGGGTTGTGGCGGACGCGGCGCAATTCGATCCTCGCCGGACTGCCGATTTCCTCCGGCCCGAAAGACGGGGCATGAGCGATTTTGCAGTCCAGGGTTGGTGTCCCGATGCATGGCACCCGATGATGGCGGGCGATGGCCTGTTGGTTCGGGTGAAGCCACGGCTTGGCCGCCTGACGCGCGAGCAGGTGCTGGGCCTGTGCGATGCCGCCATGACGCATGGCAATGGGCTGATCGACATGACCCGCCGCGCCAATCTCCAGATCCGCGGGGTGCGTGAAGCCGGCTGGCAGGCGGTGCTGGACCGGCTGCTGGCCCTGAACCTGGTGGACGCCGATCCCGCCATCGAAAAGCGACGCAACATTCTGGTCGCTCCGGACTGGCGGACCGGGGACGACAGCCACCGCATCGCCAGCGAATTGCAGGAACGGTTGGGTGAACTGCCGGGTCTGTCTAGTAAGGTCGGATTTGTCATCGATGCGGGGCAGGCCACGGCCCTTTGCGGCGAGGCGGGCGATTTCCGTATCGAGCGCGGCGAAAAAGGTAACCTCATCCTGCGCGCTGACGGTCGCCCTGCCGGCGTTGCCGTCGCACCGGGCAAGGAAGCGGATGCGCTGATCGCGCTCGCCAACTGGTTCGGCGAAAGCGGCGGCGCAGATGCCGGACGCATGGTTCGGCACCAGGCTGTCCTGCCGGATTGGGCCGAGGGCGATATTCTGCCCGCGCCGCCCATTGCCCGCATCCCGCCAGGCCGGCACGATTTGGGTTCGGCCTATGGCCTGCCGTTCGGCCGGGTGAAGGCACGGTTTCTGGCCGGGATGATGGAAACGCCGCCAGCCGGGGCTATACGGCTCACACCCTGGCGCGTGCTGCTCCTCGAGGGCGCGCCTGCTGCGCGCCGCGAAGGTCTGCTCTGCGATCCTGCCGATCCGCTGCTGCGGGCAGAGGCTTGTCCCGGCGCACCTTATTGCCCCCAGGCTACGGTCGAAACCCGCGACCTTGCCTGGCGCCTTGCCCCGCATGTCGAGGGACGGCTGCATGTCTCCGGCTGCGCCAAGGGCTGCGCCCACCCGCGCGCCGCCGATGTCACGCTGACCGGCCGGGAAGGCCTGTTCGATCTGTGCCGGAATGCCCCCGCTGGCGGGCCTTCGCTTCGTTCTGCCCTCGGCCCGGCCGAGATACTTGCCCATTTCGGAGCTGCCTGATGCCCCATGTTTATGAAACCGATGGTGCGGCAATCTATCGCCAGTCCTTTGCCACGATCCGCGCCGAGGCCGATCTTGCGAACTTTTCGCTCGATGAGGAGCCGGTGGCGGTCCGCATGATCCACGCCGCCGGGATGGTGGACCTGGCGGCGCATATCCGCTTCTCGCCCGGTTTCGCAGGCGCGGCGCGTGCGGCGCTCGCCGATGGCGCTCCGATCCTCTGCGATGCCCGGATGGTGTCGGAAGGGATCACGCGCGCGCGTCTGCCCGCCGCCAATCCGATTATCTGCACCCTGGGCGATACCCAAGTGCCGGCCATGGCGCGGACGATGGGCAACACCCGTTCCGCCGCCGCGCTGGAACTGTGGCGGCCGCATCTGGCGGGCGCGGTGGTGGCTATCGGCAATGCGCCGACCGCTCTTTTCCATCTGCTCGATATGCTGGAAGATCCCGATTGTCCGCACCCGGCGGCGATCATCGGCTGTCCGGTGGGCTTCGTCGGTGCGGCCGAATCCAAAGCCGCGCTGTGGGCTGCGCCGCCTGCGCCTTGCTGTATCGTCGAGGGTCGCCTTGGCGGCAGCGCGATCACGGTCGCCGCGATCAACGCTTTGGCGAGCCGCGCCGAATGAGCACGGTCATGTCTTGCGGAACGATTCATGGCGTTGGTCTGGGCCCCGGCGCGCCCGATCTGCTGAGCGTGCGCGCCGACCGGCTGGTGCGCGGCGCCCGTCATGTCGCCTATTTCCGCAAGGTGGGGCGCCCGGGGCAGGCCCGGCGCATTGCCGAAGGAATGCTGCGCGCCGACGCGATCGAAATCCCGATGGAATACCCGGTGACGACCGAGATCCCGGTATCCGATCCGCGTTACAACGCCTGTCTGTCCGCCTTTTACGCCGAATGCACGGAGCGATTGGCCGAGCTGGCGCAGGCCGGCGAGGATGTCGTCGTCCTATGTGAAGGCGATCCGTTCTTCTACGGCTCGTTCATGCATCTTCATGCCCGTTTGGCGGGCATGGTCCCGGTGGCGGTGGTGCCGGGCATCACCGGCATGGCCGGAGCCTGGAACGCGACGGGTGTCCCCATTACCTGGGGCGACGACGTGCTGACGGTGGCGATGGCTACCCTTCCCGAGGAGGAACTGGCCCGGCGCATCCGTGACACCGATGCGCTGGTGGTTATGAAGATCGGCCGCAACCTGCCCAAACTGCGCCGCGCAGTGGCGACGGCAGGACGCGAGGACGCGGCCTGGCTGGTCGAACATGCCGCCATGCCCGGCCAGCGTGTCACCCGGCTCGTCGAAGCGACAAGCGTCACGCCTTATTTCTCGATCCTGCTGATCCATGGCCAGGGCCGCCGGCCATGAGCGGCTGGATTGCCATCGCCGGTCTGGGGCCGGGGGACGAGGCACTGGTCACGCCCGAAGTCACCACCGCTCTGGCCGGGGCGAGCGATGTCATCGGATATATCCCCTATGTCGCCCGTGTTGCTCCGCGCGAGGGGCTGACGCTTCACCCGTCTGACAACCGCGTGGAACTGGACCGGGCGGCCCATGCGCTCGAACTGGCGGCGCGGGGGCGGCACGTGGTCGTGGTGTCCTCCGGCGATCCTGGCGTTTTCGCGATGGCGGCAGCCGTCTTCGAGGCACTGGAGGCCGGTCCGACCAATTGGCGCGATATCGACATCCGGGTGCTGCCCGGCATTACCGCCATGCTGGCGGCCAGCGCCCGGGCGGGGGCGCCGCTGGGGCATGATTTCTGCGCCATCAATTTGTCGGACAACCTCAAGCCCTGGTCCCTGATCGAAAAGCGGTTGCGACTGGCGGCGGAGGCCGATTTCGCCATGGCTTTCTACAACCCGAGGTCGAAAGCGCGGCCGGAGGGTTTCGCGCGGGTGCTGGACCTGCTGCGCGGGGTGTGCGGCGATGATCGCCCGGTCCTGTTCGCGCGCGCCGTGTCGACGCCGGAAGAGCAATTGCGGATCGTGCCGTTGGGCCAGGCCACTGCCGACATGGCCGACATGCGCACCATGGTCATCGTCGGATCGAGCCTGACCCGCGTGATCGAACGGGCGATCGGCCCGATCCTCTATACGCCGCGTTCAGCGTCCGGGCCGGCATCGTGACCGAGTCCATGGACCAACCATGCGAGGACATCCTCAGGGCGAGAGACCTCTGTCCGGTCTGGAATGGCGGGGCGATCTATCATCAGCACCGGCAAGCCGAGTTGTCGCGCGGCGAGCACTTTGGCTTCGGCCCCCTGACCGCCGGAGTTCTTGCACACCACCAGGTCGATGGCATGGCGCTGCATCAGGTTGCTGTCCCCTACGACCGTGAAGGGACCGCGATCGACGATCAGGCTATGATGGGGAAGAGCGGGCGGGCGTTCCGGAGTGTCCACGAAGCGCAACAGATAATGGTGCTGCGGCTGGGCAGCGAACATTTCCACATGCATCCGCCCCAGCGCCAGCATGATGCGGCGGGCCGGCCCGTTCAGCGCCGCCACCGCGCCGTCGATGTCCGGAACATGCATCCAACTGTCACCGGTGACCGGCTCCCAGGCCGGACGGGTCAGCGCGACATGGGCGACGCCGGCCAGCCGGGCCGCATCCACGGCATGAACGCTCATCGTCGCGGCGAAGGGGTGTGTCGCGTCAACCAGATGGGTCACGCGATGGCGGCGCAGATAATCGGCCAGCCCCGTAACGCCGCCGAAGCCTCCGACACGCACCGGCACCGGCTGCGCGCGGGGAGTCTCCGTGCGGCCCGCATAGCTGAGCGTCGCCGCGACGCCCTGTGCCGCGAGCAGGCGGGCGAGGGCGCTCGCCTCGGTCGTGCCGCCCAGCAGGAGGACATTCGGCATGGCTGACGCGGCTCCCCAGTTTCGGCACATGCCGTGGTTGACGATCATCGGCGTCGGCGAGGACGGGGCGGATGGCCTCGGCCCCGCGGCACGTGCCGCGCTGGCGCAGGCCGAACTGGTCATGGGATCGGCCCGGCACCTCTCGCTGCTGCCCGCGATTACCTGCCCCACGATCGAATGGCCAGTGCCCTTTGCTGACGGGATTGCGCGCCTGATGGAACATCGCGGGCGGCGCGTGGTGATGCTGGCTTCGGGAGATCCCTTCTGGTTCGGCGCGGGGACCAGCGTGACGCAGCGTCTCGATCCGGGCGAATGGCTGGCGTATCCCGCGTCGTCGACTTTCGCCCTGGCCGCCGCGCGACTGGGTTGGCCTCTGCAGGAGACGCCCTGCCTCGGGCTCCATGCCGCACCGCTGGAACGGTTGAGGCCCCATCTCGTACCGGGTCGGCGTGTGCTGGCACTGCTGCGTGACGGCGAGGCGGTCACCGCGCTAGCGCACTATCTGGTGCGGGAGGGCTTCGGCCCCTCGACGCTGCATGTGATGGAGGCGCTGGGCGGTCCGCGCGAACGCGTGCGCCGTGTACCCGCTGACGCGCTGGCATTGACCGGCATCGCCCATCCGGTAACGGTCGGGATCGACTGCGCCGGACAGGGCAGAACATTGCCCGTCACGGCGGGGCTACCGGACGACTGGTTTGCCTCCGACGGGCAGATCACCAAGCGCCCGGTCCGCGCGCTCACGCTGGCGGCGCTCGCCCCGCGTCCGGGCGAACTGCTGTGGGACATTGGCGCGGGGTCGGGATCGGTCGGGATCGAATGGCTGCTGGCCCATCCGGCGAACCGGGCCTGCGCGGTCGAGGCCGATCCGGTGCGTGCTGATCGCGCGCGTGCCAACGCCGTCGCGTTGGGCGTTGATCGGCTGGAGGTCGTCGTCGGGATCGCCCCGGATGTCTTGCCGGGAGTGCCCCCGCCCGATGCCGTGTTCATCGGCGGTGGACTATCGGATGCCTTGCTGGAAACGCTATGGGCGCGGTTGCCCGCCGGAACGCGGCTGGTCGCCAATGCAGTGACGCTGGAATCGGAAGCCTTGCTGACGCGTTGGCATGGTCAAAAAGGAGGCAGTCTCCTCCGCATCGAACTGGCCGACGCCGCGCCGCTGGGGAACCGGCATGGCTGGCGCGCACGCTATCCCGTGGTGCAATGGAGCGCGGTGCTGTGATCGTCGCGGGTTTCGGCTTTCGGTCGGGCGCCGGCCTGTCCTCGCTGCGTGGGGCTCTGGCCCGGGCGCAGCAGGGCCAACCTCCGGTCACGCATCTTGCCACGGTGCAGGACAAGGTCGCGGCGCTGGTTCCGCTCGCCGAAGCGCTGGGCCTGCCGCTGACCGGCGTGGCGCCCGAGGCATTGATTGCCGTCTCGACCGCCACGCGCTCCGTCGCCAGTCTGGCGGCGCGCGATGTCGGCAGCGTCGCGGAAGCGTCCGCCCTGGCGGGCGCTGGCGCGGGCGCGGGCCTGCTGGGGCCGCGCCACATCTCCCCCGATCGCATGGCGACCTGCGCCATTGCCCAAGGATCTCCGACATGACCGTCCATTTCATCGGCGCCGGCCCCGGCGCGCCCGACCTTCTGACCCTGCGCGGGCGCGACCTGATCGCGGGTAGCCCGGTGTGCCTTTATGCCGGATCGCTGATCCCGGCGGCAGTGCTCGATCATTGTCCGTCCGGTGCCCGGATCGTCAACACCGCACCGCTGGAACTGGACGAGATCATGGCTGAGATCGCCGCGGCTCACGCCGCCGGGCAGGACGTGGCGCGGCTCCATTCGGGCGACCTTTCGGTCTGGTCGGCGATGGGCGAACAATTGCGCCGCCTGCGCGCGATGGATATTCCTTTCACGATCACGCCCGGCGTTCCCGCCTTCGCTGCTGCTGCCGCAGCGCTTGAAGCAGAGCTGACCCTGCCGGAGCTGGCGCAATCGCTGGTACTCACCCGCACGCCGGGCCGCGCAAGCACCATGCCGCCTGCCGAAAGCCTCGCCAATTTCGCGGTGACCGGCGCGACGCTGGCCATTCACCTCTCGATCCACAACCTCGCGCGCGTGGTGACGGACCTGACCCCAGCCTATGGCGCGGATTGCCCCGTCGCCGTGGTCTGGCGGGCAAGCTGGCCCGACCAGCGGATCGTCCGCGCCACACTCGAAACCTGCGAGCAGGCCGTCGCGGGCAGCATGGAGCGCACCGCCCTGATCCTTGTCGGGCGCGTGCTGGCGGCCCAGGATTTTGCCGAAAGCAGCCTCTACGCACCCGGCTATGACCGCCGCTTCCGGCCCCAGGACGCCACTTCACGCTTTTCGGAGGTCTCCGAATGAGCGTGCGCAATTCGACTTTGGGCTTGATCATTGCCGCCCCGGCATCGGGGACAGGCAAGACCACAGTGATGCTGGGCCTGCTCCGCGCGCTGAGCGAGGACGGATTGACGGTGCAGCCGTTCAAGAGTGGGCCGGACTATATCGATCCGGCCTTTCACCGTGCCGCCTGCGGCCGGGCTTCGTTCAACCTCGACAGCTGGGCGATGGACGGCGGTCTGCTCGACGCTATCGTGGCCGAGGCGGCAGGAGCGGACATGGTGCTCGCCGAAGGGTCGATGGGGCTCTACGATGGCGTTGCCAGCATGGGCGCCTCGGGCAATGGCGCCAGCGCCGACATGGCTCGCCGCATGGGCTGGCCCGTGGTGCTTGTGCTGGACGTGTCGGGCCAGGCGCAGTCCGCCGCCGCCACCGCGCTGGGGTTCAGGAGCCTGGATCCGCACGTGCCGTTCGCTGGGGTGATCCTCAACCGCGTGGCCAGTCCGCGCCATGAGCGGCTGGTGCGCAAGGGGCTGGAGACGGCCGGTATTCCCGTGCTGGGTGCGCTGCCCAGGCGGGGAGATCTGACCTTGCCCGAGCGGCATCTGGGGCTGGTGCAGGCGGTCGAACATCCCGACCTCGACCGGGCGATTGCCGACTATGCCGCGTTCCTTCGCACCCATGCCGATCTCGATGCGATCCGCAGCGCGGCCGGCGGGAGTGCGCCGGCGGTCTTGCCCGGCGGCGGGCGGCTCCCTCTCCCTCCAGCCCAGCGCATCGCCATTGCCCGCGATGCCGCCTTTTCTTTCGTCTATCCGCATCTGCTCGAAGGCTGGCGGCGCGCCGGGGCGGAGATATTGCCGTTTTCGCCGCTGGCGGATGAAGCGCCCTGCCGTGACGCGGATCTGGTCTGGCTCCCGGGCGGCTATCCGGAACTCCACGCCGGGACCATCGCCGCCGCGGAGAACTTCCTATCCAGCCTGCGCCATCATGCCGAGACGCGGCCCGTCCATGGCGAGTGCGGCGGTTATATGGTGCTGGGCGAAGCGTTGGTCGACAAGAACGGCGAGCGGCACCGCATGGCGGGCCTGCTCGGGCTTGTCACCAGCCATGCCCAGCGCCGGATGCATCTCGGCTATCGTCATGCCGAGCTGCTGGCGCCGGTATCGGGCCTTGCCGCCGGGACCAGGCTGCGCGGCCACGAGTTCCACTATTCGACCATTGTCGAACAGGCCGACGCGCCGCTTGCCCGCGTGACCGATGCCGACGGCATGGAGGTCGCTGAAACCGGATCGCATCGCGGCCACGTGACCGGAACCTATTTCCACCTGATCGCCCCCGTTTCGAGGGGAGAGTCTCAATGATCGACCTGCACCTCATTGGCATCGGCACGGGTAACCCCGACCACCTGACGGCCGAGGCGATTCGGGCGATGAACGGCGCCGACCTCATCTTGCTGCCGCGCAAGGGTCGCGCCAAGTCCGACCTGATTGACCTGCGCCGCGCCATCTGTGCGGAGGTGCTGACCGGCCCCGTCTGGATCGTCGAGTTCGATCTGCCCGTTCGTGATGCGGATGCGGTCTATCTGGATGCCGTCAATGACTGGCACGCGGCCATAGCCGCCGCCTGGGCCACGCAGATCGCCATGCATCTGCCGGATGGCGGCAGGCTGGCGCTGCTCGTCTGGGGCGATCCCTCGCTCTACGACAGCAGCTTGCGGATCGCCGGACGGCTGAAGGACGGAGGCATGGATATTCGGGTCCGGGTCGTGCCCGGCATCACCAGTATCCAGGCGCTGACCGCGGCCCATGCCATACCATTGAGCCCGCTGGCCGGGCCGGTGACGGTCACCACCGGACGGATGCTGCGCACTCATGGCTGGCCCGATGGAGCGGACACGCTCGTCGTCATGCTCGACAGCGGCTGCGCCTTCGAGGTGCTGGAGCCGGAGGGCATCACCATCTGGTGGGGCGCATATCTGGGCATGGCTCAGGAAGCGCTGGACCAGGGGCCGCTGGCTGAAGCCGGCCCCAGGATCGCCGCGCATCGGGCCGAACTGCGCGCACGCCATGGCTGGATCATGGATGTCTATCTCATGCGAAGGGAGCAAATCGATGGAAGCTGACAGCGAAGTGGAAGCGTTGGCCGGCGATGCCCGCCACGCCGAAAAGATGCGGAAGAAACAAGCGGCGCAGGCCAAGATCATGGCCAACAAGACCCGCGAACAGGGCCTGCTGATCGTCCACACGGGCAAGGGCAAGGGCAAGACCAGCGCGGCGCTCGGCATGGTGATACGCGCGATCGGCCACGGCATGAAGGTGGGCGTGGTCCAATTCGTCAAGGGCGCGATGTCGACGGGCGAGAAGGCCGTGTTCGACGCCTTTCCCGATAATGTCGAATTCAAGCCGATGGGCGAGGGCTTCACCTGGGACACACAGGATCGTGCGCGTGACATCGCGGCGGCGCGCGCCGCGCTCGATGAGGTCCGGCGCATGATTGCAGACCCGGCCTACCACATGGTGCTGGCCGATGAGCTGAATATCGCCCTGCGCTATGAGTATCTGCCGCTCGACGAAGTTCTCAGCGTTCTGACCGTGCGCGACGAGATGAAGCATGTCATCGTTACCGGCCGCAACGCGCCAGAAGCGCTGATCGAGGCGGCCGACCTCGTCACCGAGATGACCATGGTCAAGCACCCCTTCCGCTCCGGGGTCAAGGCGCAGAAGGGGATCGAGTTCTGAGCGAGGCCCCCCCTCTGTTCGACGCGGAATTCGCGGCGGGTTTCACGCAATTGCTGCGCTGGCGCCGCGATGTCCGGCATTTCGATTGCCGCACCGTGGCGGAGGAGGACATGCGCGCGCTGCTGGCCTGCGCCTCTTTCGCGCCGTCGGTCGGCAATGCGCAGCCGTGGCGCTTCGTGCGCCTGCGCTCGCCCGGTATTCGCGATGCGCTCGCCGCCCATGTCGATACGCAGGGCGCGCGCGCTGCGGAGCGCTACGCCGGGCAGGCCCGGTACGATCACTATGTTTCGCTCAAGCTGCACGGTTTGCGCGAGGCTCCCGAACTGCTGGCGGTGTTCTGTGACGAACGAACTGGCGCCGGGCACGGCCTCGGCATTGCCACCATGCCCGAGATGCTCCGCTACTCCTGTGTGCTGGCGATCCACAATCTGTGGCTGGCCGCGCGGCTGCGGGGCATTGGCCTCGGCTGGGTGTCGATCCTCGATCCGCGGACCGTCCAGGCCCTGCTGGACGTGCCCGCCGAATGGTCACTGATCGCGCTGCTGTGCATCGGCTACCCGGCCGAAGAATCCGACACACCCGAACTGGAACGGCGCGGCTGGCAGTCCCGCGAACCGTGGAATGACCGGGTGTTCGAGCGATGACCCTCTACCGAAGGACAGGAAGACCATGCTGAAACAAGTGGAGGATGGCCCCGCCATCGTGGCCTGCAATACCTGCCGTCACAGCGCGGACGAGCGGGAGGATGACACCGGGATGCGCGGCGGCGCGCAAATGGCGGCGGCGCTGCGCTCGGTCCAGGAGAGCGATGCCCGCTATGCCGGAGTCGCCGTGCAGGAAATGCCCTGCCTGTTCGCCTGCACCGACTTTTGTACCGTTCACCTGCGCGCGCCGGGCAAGGTCGGCTATGTGCTGGGTCGGTTCACGCCGAACGAGGAGGCCGCCACCGCCATTCTCGATTATGCCGTTCACTATGCCGCCAGCGAGCATGGCCGGGTGCCGTTCAAGCAATGGCCGCAAGGCGTGAAAGGCCATTTCATCACCCGCACCCCGCCGCCGGGCTATGTGGCCGAGTGAGCGCTTTTGCGACCGTTGCCGCCTTCGAGGCGGCGCTCGCGGCGCTTCCGGCGGCGGACGCAAATGCGATTGCCGCCGCCCGCGCGCGGCAGGGTGAGTTGACCAAACCGGCGGGGGCGCTCGGTCGGCTAGAGGATATCGCCGTCTTTCTTGCCGGGTGGCAGGACACTTCGCGGCCTGTGATCGAGCAGGCGCGCGCGGCGATCTTCGCGGGAAATCACGGCTTCGTCGTCCACGGCGTCAGCGCCTTTCCGGCCAGCGTGACGGCGGCCATGGTCGGCAATTTTTCCGCGGGCGGCGCGGCGATCAACGCGCTGGCAGCGGCCGCCGGGCTCGACCTCAAGGTGGTCGCGCTCGATCTCGATCGGCCCACGGCGGACTTCACCATCGCCCCGGCCATGGAGGAAGTGGAGTGCCTTTCCGCGCTGTCCGCCGGGGCTGCGGTAGTCAGGCCTGGTCTCGATCTGCTGGTCGTGGGTGAAATGGGCATCGGCAATTCGACCGCCGCCGCCGCGCTCTGCGCGCGCAGCTATGGCGGGACGCCCGCGCAATGGGCGGGGCCGGGAACGGGGGTCGATGCGGACGGCATCGCGCGCAAGGTGGCGGTGGTGGAACGGGCCCTGGCCTTTCATGACGCCGCGCCGCGCACGCCCTTCGAAACCCTGCGGCGGCTGGGCGGCCGGGAGACCGCGGCGATCGCCGGAGCCGTGCTGGAGGCCCGCCGCCAGCGCGTGCCCGTGGTGCTCGATGGTTTCATCAGTTGCTCCGCCATCGCACCCCTGGCCGCAGCCGTTCCGACGATCATCGATCATTGCCTGGCGGGCCATTGTTCCGCCGAGCCGGGGCATATCCGCCTGCTGGGGCATTTGGGCCTTGATCCCTTGCTCTCGCTCGGCATGCGCTTGGGGGAAGGCAGCGGTGCGGCGGTGGCCGTGTCGGTGATCCGCGCAGCGCTGGCCGCGCACAACGGCATGGCGACATTCGCCGAGACCGGGGTGGCAGACAGCCTGTGAGCGGTTTTGCGCTTCATCTCCTGCGTCATGGCGAGCCGGAAGGCGCGGGGCGGCTGATCGGCCGTACCGACGCCCTGCCCACAGCCGCCGGTATCGCGGCTTGCGTCGATCAGGCGCGGGATCTGGGGCCAGAGGTGCTGATCGCCTCCGATCTATCCCGCGCGCGGTTGGCGGGTGAGGCGATCGGCCTTGCAACGGGTGTGCCGCTGTCCATCGATCCGCGCTGGCGCGAACTGGACTTTGGGGCATGGGACGGGCTGGCGCCCGGGGACGTCGAAGGCCCGGCCTTGGCGCGGTTCTGGGACGATCCCGAGGTTCATGCGCCGCCGGGAGGAGAATGCTGGTCGGAGCTGGTACGTCGAGTTTCGGGTGCCATTGGCGATCTGGCGGCAAGGCCCACGCTGATTGTCACGCACGCTGGCGCGATGCGGGCGGCGCTGGCGGTGCTTTGCGGATTCGACGTTCGCCAGACCTGGGCGATCGATCTGCCCTACAACTGCCTACTGTCGCTGCGCGTTTGGCCCGGGGACGGACTTGGCCAGCGGCCCACGGCCCAGATAGCGGGACTCTATCCGTGAAGGGTTTCATCATCGCCCTGCAATTCCTGACGCGCCTGCCGACACCCGTGATCGTCGTTGACGATGCCGCGTTCGCCCGGTCCATGCGCTGGTTTCCTGCCGCGGGGCTGGTGATCGGTGCGCTGGTCGCGGGGGCCGCATGGGCTGGAGGGCTGGCCGATAGCCGGCTCGGTGCGCTGGCTGCACTGATTGTCTGGGTGGGTGTGACCGGCGCGCTGCACCTTGATGGCTTGTCCGACCTGGCCGACGCCAGCGGAGCGGCGCACAAGGCCGAAGGGGGTGATCGCGAGCGGTTGCTGGCAGTCCTTGCCGATCCGCATGTCGGCAGTTTCGGCGTTGTCGCCATTGTCCTGCAACTTCTGAGCAAGCTTATGCTCCTGCATATGCTGGTCGAGGCGCATGTGTTTCTCCCGCTCGTTCTTGTGCCTTTCGCCGCGCGCATCGGCCCGCTCGTCTGGACCTGGTGGCTCATGCCCCTGCATCAGGGGCTGGCTGCCAGATTCCGGTCAGCCATCGGCCCGATTGAACTGACGGTCTGGACCGCCGCGCTGGCGGCGGCGTCATGGTTCTATCCAGCGTTCCTGGTCACGCCATTGCTGGTTCTGTGGTGGGGCTGGCAGGTGCGCCGGATGATCGGCGGGATTTCCGGCGATAGTCATGGGGCAGGCATCGAACTGATCGAAACCGGGCTGCTGCTGACCCTGGTGGTCACCGCCCCATGGATCCCTGGGCCATGACCGGCTTCAGCTTTCATGGCGGCAGGCTTGCCGAGGCCAAGACGCATTTCGGCATGGGCGATGCGCCCTGGATCGACCTTTCGACGGGCATCAATCCGCATGGCTGGCCGGGGGCCGGCGATCTGGCGATGGACTGGCAGGCGCTTCCCGATCCGGGCGCGCTGGACGATCTGGAAGCCGCTGCCGCCGCCTGTTTCGGCACCGACCGCGCCCATGTCTGTGCCGTGCCCGGCACGGAGATCGGTCTGCGGATGCTGGGCGACATTCTGCCCGGACCGGCCATCCATGCCCAGCCCAGCTATCGCACCCATGGCGAGATGTTACCCCATAGCCGCCCTGTAGCCCTGTCCGATCAGACGGGGGCGGAGGAGGCGACCATTGTCCTTGCCAACCCCAACAACCCCGATGGACGGATCACCCCGGCCGCCACACTGCTGGGTTGGCTGGAGGCACGGCAAGGTAGCGCGTCCTGGCTTGTGGTGGATGAAGCCTTTGTCGATGCCACTCCCGAGATCAGCCTTGCCGCCCATGTGCATGACGGGCAGCGGCTGATCGTCTTTCGATCCTTTGGCAAATTCTTCGGGCTGGCGGGGGTGCGGCTCGGCTTTGTGCTGGGACCGCGAGCATTGATCGCGCAATATCGCCGGAGGCTCGGCAGTTGGCCGCTCTCGGCGGCGGCGCTGGCCATTGGAACGGCGGCCTATCGGGACGCGGATTGGTGCGCCTCCATGCGGATTTGCTTGCGCGAGCAGGCAGAGGCGCTGGATGCGGTTCTGGCCCGGCGCGGCTTCAGGGCGATGGGCGCCTGCCCCTTGTTCCGGCTGATCGAGGCAGCCGATGCCGCCGCCCTGTTCGAACGTCTCGCGCGGCAGGCGATCCTGACGCGGCCGTTCGACTATGCTCCCCGCTGGCTCCGGCTGGGCCTGCCCGTCAACCGCGAGGCGCTGGACCGCCTCGATCGGGCGCTGGCCGATGGCTGATCCGGTCGCCTTGCTGGCTCTGGCGCTCGATGCGGCGGTGGGCTGGCCGCAGTCGCTGTATCGCCGGATCGGTCATCCGGTGGGCGTCTTTGCCCGGATCATCGACTTGGCGGAGAGGCGATGGAATGATCACTCGCGTTCCGATGGACAGCGGCGAATGGCCGGGGTGACCACCGTGCTGATCCTCCTGGCTATCGCGGGCGGAGCGGGCTGGGTTCTGCAGAGTCTGTTCGCGGCTATGGCCGGGGCTTGGGCCTGGCCGTTGATCGCGCTCCTGGCCTGGCCGGGTCTGGCGCAGCGCAGCCTTCACGACCATGTCCGCCCGGTTGCCGAGGCACTGGAGCGACAGGATATTCCCGCTGCGCGAGCCGCGGTGGGCATGATCGTAGGCCGTGATACATCGGATCTTGATGAAGCGGGCGTCACTCGCGCGGCAATCGAGAGCCTGGCGGAAAGCTTTTGCGATGGGGTGGCGGCGCCGCTCTTCTGGCTCCTGCTTCTCGGTTTGCCCGGCATCTGGGCCTACAAGGCGATCAACACCGCCGACAGCATGATCGGGCATCGCGAGGAGCGATGGCGCGCTTTCGGTTGGGCCGCGGCGCGCAGCGACGATGCGATGAATCTTGCACCGGCGCGTCTCGCCGGATTGCTGATCTGCCTGTGCGGCGGAGGTGGTTGGCAGATCATGTGGCGCGACGCGGCCAACCATGCCTCACCCAATGCGGGTTGGCCCGAGGCGGCGATGGCCGGTGTGCTGAGGCTGCGACTGGCGGGGTCGATCGCCTATGACGGCATTCTTTCACACAAGCCCTGGATCGGCGAGGGCGATCGCTCTGCCGGGGCTGAGGATATTCGGCGTGGGCTGAGCATCTATCGCCGGGCTTGCCTGTGTCTGTGGTTCATGGCGGGGGGCGTGGCATGGGCGCTGTAATGCTTCAGGGCACCGGCTCCGACGTCGGCAAATCCGTGCTGGTGGCGGGGCTGTGCCGTGCACTGGTGAAACGCGGACTGCGGGTCTTGCCGTTCAAGCCGCAAAATATGTCCAACAATGCGGCTGTCACCAGCGACGGCGGCGAGATCGGGCGAGCGCAGGCCTTGCAGGCGATCGCCTGCGGGGTTGCACCGCATACCGACATGAACCCCGTGCTGTTGAAGCCGCAGGCGGACCGCACGTCGCAACTGATCGTGCATGGCCAGGTGCGCGGCACCTTGGACGCAGGCAATTTCCGACAGGCGCGTGGGAGCCTGCTCGGCGAAGTGATGGCCAGTTACGATCGGCTCCGCCGGGCTTGCGATATTGTCGTGGTCGAGGGCGCGGGCTCTCCGGCGGAAATCAACCTGCGCGCCGGCGACATCGCCAATATGGGATTTGCGCGGGCGGCGGGTGTGCCCGTCGTTCTGGTCGGCGATATCGATCGCGGCGGGGTCATCGCCGCCATCGTCGGCACCAGAACGATCATCGACCCGGCCGACGCGGCGATGATCGAGGGCTTCATCATCAACAAGTTCCGGGGCGATCCCGCCCTGTTCGCCGATGGCTACGCCCAAATCGAGAGCCTGTCGGGCTGGCGTGGATTCGGCGTTGTTCCTTGGTTGAATGCAACCGCCCGGCTGCCCAGCGAGGATGCCGTGGTGCTGGAGCGTGACAGCACGCGCGCGGGAGGCAGCAAGCTGATCGCTTGCCCGATCCTGCCGCGCATCTCCAATTTCGATGACCTCGATCCGCTTAAGCTCGAAGAGGGTATCGAACTGCACATGGTCCCGCCCGGACAGCCGATCCCGGCGGAGTCGGCGCTCATCATCCTGCCCGGATCGAAGGCGACCATCGCCGATCTGGCTACACTGCGCGGCGAAGGCTGGGACATCGATATTCTCGGGCATCATCGGCGCGGCGGGCTGATCATGGGGCTTTGCGGGGGTTACCAGATGCTCGGCAAAAGCATTGCCGACCCCGATGGGCTGGAAGGTCCGGCTTGCGTCGCAAATGGCCTTGGCCTGCTCGATGTCGAAACGCACTTGCACGCGCACAAGGCGCTGCGCCCGGTCAGCGGGATAGCGATGGGCGCACCCTTTCAGGGATATGAAATGCATATGGGCCAGACCAGCGGACCGGATACGGAGCGTCCCTTCGCCAGGTTCTCTGATGGTCGCCGCGATGGCGCGGTAAACGCGGCGGGGACAGTGTTCGGTTCCTATGTCCATGGCCTTCTGGCCGATGCAGGGCTTCGCCACGCGCTTCTGTCGCGCATGGCTGTCGAAGCCGGGGGTGTGGACTATGGTGTCTCTATCAAACTGGCGCTGGATGAGATCGCATTCGCGCTGGAGGAGCATCTCGATATCGATGCGCTCATGGCGCTGGCCAAGGCGGAGCGATCCACCTCCGGCCTGGCGGGATTCAGGACATGAGCAATGCCTTTTCTCACCTGCTGGTGCTGGGCGGCGCGCGTTCGGGGAAGAGCCGCTTTGCCCAAGGGCGGGCCGAAGCCCTGACGGGTAAGCTGGTCTATCTGGCGACGGGCCAAGCCTTCGATGAGGAGATGCGCGAGCGGATCGCCCTGCACCGGGCCGATCGCGGCCCGCGCTGGTCGACTGTCGAGGCGCCGCTGGATCTGGCGGAGACGATTACGGCATGCAGCACGCCGAAAACGGTAGTGCTGGTAGATTGCCTGACGCTCTGGGCGTCGAACCTGATGCTGGCAGAGCGGGATGCCGCTGCGGCCACGGAAGGGCTGATCTGCGCGGTTTCAGCCGCACGGGGGCCGGTCATTCTGGTCGCCAATGAAGTGGGGCTCGGCATTGTACCAGACAACGCGCTTGCCCGAAGATTCCGTGATGTTGCGGGCAGGATCAATCAGGTGATGGCGGCAGCGACTGACGAGGTCGTTATGATGTTTGCTGGTCTGCCTTTGGCGCTCAAATCCAAAGGATGAATGGCGTTCAGGTGACTGCCCAGTCAAGGCTTTTGGCGTTCTCTATGCAGCCTCGACCGCATGAGCCTCGAACGCCACGCCAAGGCGTTTGCGGACAGCGCCGAAGATTGCCGCAAGATTGTCCATACTCGGATTGCCCTTTTCCGAAAGCATCCGGTGCAGGCTCTTGCTCGGACGGTTGGTTTCCGTCGCCAGTTCCTCGAAGCCGACCGAGGCATTGACCAGATCGCGCAGGATCAGCCGCGCGACGTGCGGTTCCCCATTGAGGAACGCGGTCGCCGCTTCATCGAGCATGGCCTTGGCGAAGGCGGGATCGCGCGTCGCGCGTTCCTTCACCGTCTCCTTGAAGTCGCGGGTCAGCACCATCTTGTCACTTCCTGTCTTTCCTGGCCGCCGCCTTGCGGGCCTTGTATTCGCTCAGCAGCCCGCCGGCCCGATCGATGTCGGACTGCTGCCGCTTCTTCGTTCCGCCCACGAACAGGATGATGAGTTCATCCCCATCCTGGGCAAGATAGAGCCGGTAGCCCGGTCCCCAATCGATCCGGTATTCCCCGAGTCCGCCGCCGATCCATTTGACGTTCGAAAGATTGCCCAGTTCCATCCGGACGATGGCAGTCGCCACCTTGGCCGAAGCCTGGGAATCGAGATCGTCGAACCATGATCGGAACGGGCTGGAGCCGTCCTCGCGAATATACTCCTGAACAATCAACTCACGCCCTTTCGGGTAACATATACGTTACCAATTGTCCAGTGATGACCCTCGATCAGGCGACCAGGCGCATACGGTCCAACTTGGCCGCGCCCTGCGCGAGCAAGCGGGCGATCTCGTCCGATGTGCGTCGGACGGCGAGCTTCAAGGCTTCGTCGATATGGATGTAGTCCTGCGTCACATTCTGCGATGCATGGCCCAGCATCGCCCTGATTGTCAGTTCCGAGAAGCCGAGTTCGCCGGCGATGCTGCCAAACGTGTGCCGCAGGGTATGGGGAGTAACATTGGCAAGGCCGGCGAGCTGGCAGACCCGTTTGAGGCAGGCGCTGACCGCCGTGTACGGACCATCCGCCGTTGCCGATGGAAACACGTGCGGATTGCCCGCGATCTCCGCTTGCAAGACGACGACCTTGATCGCTTCCGGCCCGATCGCGCGAATCTGCGCGTCGCCCTTAGTATCCGGGAAGGCGACAAAGCCGCCCATTGGATTGACCCAGGTTCGCTGCATCGCCTGCGCTTCTTCGCGGCGGTAGCCGGTGAGGAGAAGCGTGCGGATGACTGCAAGCGCGGTAGGACTTTCGCCATTGTGCTCGGCATATGCCATCGCCTTGCCCAGCGCCTCGATCTCGGCAACGCTGAGGCGCCGCGTTCTTTTCTTCCCCGCCAGCTTCTTCGCCCCCTTGGTCGGGTGCTCGACGAGAAGCCCTTTATGCTTGGCATGTCCGAGGATCGCCTGGAGGGTGCCCACGCAGCGCGCCGCCACGCCGGGTCCGCCGGTGGCCTTGCCGCCGCGACCGCCGGTGCGCGCTTTCTCGGTCTTCCCGTTCATGACATCGGTCTGCATCGCCTCGACATCGGCAATTGTCAGATGGCGGGCGATCCGTTTGCCAAGCAGTGGCTTGATGTGCGTCCTGATACGGCTCTCGTCCATGTCGAGCGAGGACGCCTTGATAGGCCGGTTCTTGCGCCCGAGTATCCGCCCGGCCCGTGCTTCGGTCAGATACCAGTCACACAGTTCATCGACATTCATCTCATTGCGCGTGCGGCGCGCCTCTTCCGCCGGGTCTTCTCCGGCAGCGACTGCGCCAAGCTTGATCTTGGCCAGATCGCGTGCCTGGTCGACCGTGAAGACACCAAAGCGCCCGATCTTGACCCGGCGCAGGCGCCCCTCCGTGTTCACATATTGGATGACGAAGGTCTTCGCGCCCGTGGAGCCGACCCGGACCCCGAAGCCCTTGATCTCGGTGTCCCAGATGAAGTCCTGGCCCGCCTTCGGAGGGACGAGTGCGTCAACCGTCCGCTTGTTCAGCTTGGCTTGCGCCATCGGAAGCTCCTCCAATTTATTACGCGGGCTCCGGCCGACCCAAAAGTAATAGGGACGTAATAGAAATGAGCCGTTTCGCAGCGCATTGGAGGATAAGGCGGCGCAGCGCAAAATCAATATCTATTTGAAATATCGTATAAAATCGTATAATCGAAAACCGTGGCGTAGGCGGATATCGAAGTTGCCAAGGTTGGGGTCGAGGGTTCGAATCCCTTCGCCCGCTCCAGTTTCTCTAAGGAAAAACAAGCAGTTAAGCGATCCTAGTGGGTCGCTTTTTCTGTTTACGCGCTCCGCAAAATCACAAAAGTAAGCACGGCGTAAGCGGCGTAACCCGCAGAAACGGCGGTGTTTGGGTGCCTCCCGGCGGAGCTCACCATTCAACCGGCTATTCTGAGCGGTTTTTCGCGGCCTGGCATTGGTCGATTGCGGGGGGGCGTGCTCAGATGCAAAGCATTGACGCTTGCTTACGCAAGCCAAATGTCCGCTTAGCCGCTGCATGGGGCCATCACACTCGCGTCCTCTAAAAATGCCATTAAATATGACGTAATTTCAGCGATATATACATTATATGGACTAATATTGACATGGTGGGTTGAAAAGTAGGCCATTCTTTGGCACACACCTCGGATAACGCAAAGCCGGGGAAGTCGACGTCGTGGAAAAAATGGTTGAGGATTTTGTTCAAATGGCCCGGATCGGCCTGTCCGGTCGCACGCAGGACGTGCAGTCGCTCATCCATCGCATTTCGAAGCGCTACCGCACGGCGTCTCCCGAGCTATCGGCCGCATTGACAGACCTGCTGCGTCAGACCCCGACCCGATCCTCGCCATTGCGGAGAGCTACCGAGGCCGCGCTTCCCGTGGACGTCGATTCGAGATTCCAGCTTCTCCGGGTCGAGGAAGTGCCGTTTCTTGATCACGAGCCCGTGTTTGCAAACGATGTGCAATCTGCACTTGACGCGCTTGTCGCAGAGCGGCGGGAAGAGATCGTCCTACGCGAGGCCGGGCTTGAGCCGGTGCGATCGGCAATCTTCACTGGCCCGCCCGGAGTTGGCAAAACTTTGGCGGCGCGTTGGGTTGCCAGAGCCCTCGGCCGCCCATTGTTGATCCTGGACCTGTCTGCCGTCATGAGCAGCTACCTCGGTCGGACGGGGTCAAATCTTCGCCACGTGCTCGATTACGCCAAGTCGATTGACTGTGTGCTTCTGCTCGACGAACTTGATGCGATTGCCAAGCGCCGCGACGACCGCGGCGAGATCGGAGAGCTCAAGCGTCTCGTCACGGTCCTGTTGCAGCAACTTGATGACTGGCCTGCTTCTGGACTTCTGATAGCCGCTACAAATCACGCCGACTTACTGGATCCGGCAATCTGGCGCCGCTTTGAGCTGGCCGTCGAGTTTCCCCTTCCCACTCCCGCCATCGCGGCACGTTTCATCGCTGGAGAGTTGGATGGTTTGAGCGAAAAATCTGAAGCTTGGGCCGACGTGCTGGCATCTGCGCTGGCGGGTCATTCGTTCAGCGACATTGATCGACATCTCAAGTCCGCCCGACGGGCAGCAGCGCTTCAGCGCACGTCGGTAGACGAACAACTGCTGAGTTTGCTGCAGTTGGAGTCCCTGTCGAAGGAGCAGCGTATAGCATTCGCGACGTCGCTTGTTGACCAAGGGTTCTCAACTCAGCGCCAAGCTGCCGAACTCACTGGAGTCTCGCGTGATACAATTCGGGCACACAGCGCCACCGGTCCGGCACGGCCTGGTCGAAAGAGGAAAGTCGGATGAAAAGGAATTTCCTGCTCGGCAAAGGCGAGCGACTTGCCGAAGACATCACCGTTCGTGGTGGAGGCGGGCCGAAGGAAGCCCCATACACATTCTTCGAGGCCCGCCAGCGGCTGACTCCAATGCTGCAAAAAGCATCCTCGCAGATCGATGCCCTGCCCGATGCGGCTTGCCCGAACGAACAAGCTGTGATGGGCCTCACGCTCAATCCCGAATACCTCTCAAAATCTGCCTATCCGCTGGAACTGCTGAAGGCCGCGGGTGTCACGCCTGTCGGCAGTCGTCCTCGCCGGATCACGCCAGAGCGGCGGTCACGGAATCGAGTGCCGTCCGAAACGCTGACCACCGAACTCTTTGTCATGGCCCCGCGTGCGACATTCAGAAATTGGGGGGCATTGTTGCCATCGCTGGTAGAGAATGCACCCGGCGCTAAAGACCTTGCTTCCCTTGAGGAGATCGAGGCTCCCGGCCCCGAAGACAAGATCAAGGGTAAGCTGCCCGAAGCTCAAGAAGCGGTGTTCGAAGTCGTCTTGCACGCCGACTCGCTGACCGGCGACAAGTTTGTCCTTCCCTATTTCCAGCAATACCTCGCGCGCCTGGGTGTCGAAGCCGACTTTGGACGGCGCTTTTACGCGGGCGGCCTGTGCTTTCTCGAGCTCGAAGCCCCCGTGGACCTGGCCGATGAGATTGCGACCTTCACTGTTGTACGAGCGCTGCGGGAAATGCCGCGTTTGCGTATGCTGCGCCCGACGATCCGCGCGGCCACCTTGCCAGGTCAAGCTTTGATCCTGCCGACTGCGCCAGCTATGGATACATCGATCAGGGTCGCCGTCTTTGACGGCGGGGTTCCGGACACGCATCCTTTGACCACATGGGTTACCCCATTTGAAACTCATGGCATCGGCACGGCACACAGCGAGTTTCTGAAGCATGGCGTTGGAGTTTCGTCGGCGCTCTTGTTTGGGCATCTCGACCCCAAAGCGCCTCCAGCTGTGCCATATGCGAATATCGATCATTACCGGGTCCTCGATACCGATCCCGGACAAAACCCGCATGAATTGTTCGACGTTCTTGATCGCATTGAACGTGTCTTGGCCGACCAGCCCTACGAGTTCGTGAACCTCAGTCTGGGACCCCGCCTGCCGATTGAAGACGACGATGTGCATGCCTGGACGGCCGTGCTCGACGACAGATTGGCCCGCACCGACACCCTAGCCGCCATTGCCGTCGGCAACGATGGTGAGGGCGACGCCCTTCTTGGGTTGAACCGCATCCAAGTTCCCGCAGATTGCGTCAACGCACTCGCTGTCGGCGCCTGCGACACACCTGATGCAGACTGGCAGCGCGCTGCGTACAGTTCCGTGGGGCCCGGGCGTAGTCCCGGACTCATGAAGCCTGACCTTGTCGACTTCGGCGGCTCGCTCGGTCGACCCTTTCTCGTTGTGGGTGACGGACTAACCCCTGAATTTGACGCCACCGGTGGCACTTCGTTTGCTGCTCCAAGTGTCCTTAGGTTGGGAACGGGCATCAGAGCGCACTTCGGCTCGGGACTGAACTTGTTGGCAATCCGGACTTTGCTGATCCACAGCACGGAGTGCGCCGACCACTCGCGGCAGGAAGTTGGTTGGGGACGGGTGCCGCGAGATCTCGGCGCAATTGTCCTTTGCGACGATGACACTATCCGCATCGTATACCAAGGCACGATCTCGCCTGCGCGGTATATCCGGATTCCGGTGCCAATGCCTGCCGAGGAGTTGACCGGCAATGTCTCCATCAAGGCCACCTTGTGCTACAAGACGCCCACCGACCCGCACCATCCCGGCAACTATACGCGTGCGGGATTGGAACTGACCTTCCGCCCCCATGAACAGAAATTCTCGCGTGAGGGGCAGTTGCACCCCGATTCAAAGAGTTTCTTTGGAACGACCGTCAATGGCATGACAGAGGACGAATTGCGCAAGGATGCGTGGAAATGGGAAAACTGCTTGCACGCAACCAAGTCCTTTAGGGGTAGCAGCCTTCGCAATCCGTCGTTCGACTTGCACTACAACGCCCGGCTTGAAGGACGTGACTTCCGGCCTGACGAACCGTTGTCATACGCCATGATCATCACGGTCAAAGCGCGCAACACACTTGATCTGTACGATCAAGTCGTGCGCAAATATGCCACCCAACTGGAGGCCATCCGTCCGGTGGTCGATATTCCAATCCAGGTTTGAGTCCTCGTGCGTGCGCCCGGCTCCGCAAATGAACCTTTGAACGGGCTCTCCCGCAGAATCGCCCGATCTACGGCAATGGCGATGGCATTTTGACAGACGCAAGGCGACCTTGTGCCACTACATGGCAAAGGTCCGGCGACCTGAGAGTGCCGTTTGCCCGATGCAATGATGGCGTCGCACGACACGTCGATCAGATCACCGGTAGGTCAATGGGGCCGTTTCGCTGTCTCGATTGCAGTGAACTCCTGCAGCTCAGAATTTCGACCAGAGCGCGACCACATTTCGCGCATTTGCCGGATTCCCGCTGCGCAGGCGAAACGGCTTTGCACGTTTATGCCAAGGAGTTGCTTGAGCGAGAACGAGAACTCACTTTCACACCGCTGGTATTGCGGCAGGAAGGCATCGAGGAAATCGTGTTCGAAGGAGGCCGGTTCAAGCTTGATCATGTCATCATCGAGGTGGACCGACCAGGATTTCGGCCAGACGCAATCGTTGCCTTGTCGGGCACTGAATTTGCGGTCGAGTTCAAAGTTGCACACGCCGTTGACGACGCGAAACAGGAGAAGGTCGCTGCCGTCGATATTCCCATGATCGAAATTGACCTCAATTCCCTGAGGTTCCGGCAGATCAGCATGGAGGAATTAGACGAGGCCATCCTTCATGGCGCTGATCGCAAATGGATCCATCATCCCGAACGCAGTAATGGACAAGCCCGCCTGGAAAGCCGCGTCGCTGCCAAGAAGGCGGAACGCGGCCGGCGCCTCAAGTTTCATATCGAGCGCAAGCCGCGCGGCAATGTCGACTACGATTACCATCGGGAGTCGCTGGCAGCGCTCGAGGAAGCCGGTCTGCTCGACAAGATCGGTATACCAGTGGATTGCCAGCATTGGTTCTGCGTCGGCCCACCGGTTTGGCAGGCAGCTGTGCTGGCCACATGCATTGTTGCACCGGCGCAGATCACTACGCCGGGATCGAGGATCAAAGTCCGTGGCGACTGGCCGGACTACCAAGGCTATACCAACCGTCTACCCGACTGGATGATCCGCACAGATCTGAACTCCTATCATTGGATGAGGCTGGAGGAAGCAGGCTACTCGACATCCAGCTTCGGCAACGCGGATCATGCGGTATTTCACTACTTGTCTCACCTTGCCGCCACACAGGAAGTCGTCGTGTGGGACCGTGACGAAGAGGCCTTCTTCGTTACGTCGGAATTGCACAGTCGCGTGTACAGACTTCATGAATTGGGCTGGAAAATTCGCCGGGTGCTCGAAGCTGCTGGAGCTCCCGACCCCGACGAAGTCAAGGTGCGGTGGTTGCGCAAATACAATGTCGATGGCGTATCGCCTGCTGAAGTTGCCACCAACGGAGGGGCCTCATACGATTCGCTTCTATCCAGGGTAGAAGCACTCGTGCGAATGGCGGACTCATCCTACAACCCAGTTGTAGTTGATGACCTTTGCGGACTTCCACTTGAGCCGATGCGTCAGAAGCGCTTGTCGGCAATCGAAGAGCAAAACGCAAAACTGGCGAAAGAGAAAGCGGCGGCCGCTTTGGCCCGCAGAAATGATCTTGAGAGCTATGCGCGCGAAGGCCTTGGGCTAGAAACTCAAACTTGGCTCAACCAAAACGTGGCGGGCGCCCCCAAACCGATCATAGAATGGGCGAGTGAAACCGATGGCAACCTGGCTCAGGCATTCTCTTTCCTTCGTGCGGCCATTCGAGAAAGGAACGCTCGGTTGGCAGCATCTGATGCCGTCCAGACCTATCAACGCCAACTCGAGGAAGCTGCCAGGAAAGCCTATCCTGACGAGACACGTGCCCGCCTCTTTATCAGTTCTTGGCGTGAAAAATGCGATAGTCCGACGGCGCTGCGCTCAATTCTCGAGAAGCTGTCCAAGCCCCGGAGGTGACAAGCCCCCGCCATCTTCCGTCTTCATTGCTGCGATTCACGGATTATTATGGCTTCGTCAAGAACTACCGGTCGCTCTTTGGTTTACCATCTACTCTTAGCCACACCGTGATCTTGTTAAGGAATGCGACTTTGAGATACCTAAATCGAAGTCAAATTCGACGCGGATATTTAGTAATACAAAGGGAAAGCTCATGTTAAATAGGGGGTCGGAATGGCGGAGGTGGGAACCGCACATTCACGCGCCAGGCACGGTCATGAACAATCAGTTCAGCGGCCCGAACGCTTGGGGCGACTATCTGACTGCGCTTGAGCGAGCCACGCCGGTCATCGAGGCTGTCGCGGTCACGGACTACTACGTGACCGATACTTACGAAGAGGTGTTGCGGCACAAGGCCGCCGGCCGCCTGCCCAATACCAAGCTGGTCTTTCCGAACGTGGAGCTGCGGCTCGACGTCGCGACGGCAAAAGGGGGCTTCGTCAATCTCCATCTGTTCGTCAGCCCGGAGGATCCGCAGCATCTCGAAGAGCTGCGGCGTCTACTGTCCCGTCTGCAGTTCAATGTCATGCAAGATCGTTTCGATTGCACTCGGGCTGATCTCATCCGGCTCGGCAAAAAGGCCGATTCCACGATCATCGATGAGCGAGCCGCGCTGACCTATGGGGCCAACCAATTCAAGGTCAACTTCCAGCAGCTTCGCGAAGTGTTCTCCGAAAGCGGATGGGCGAAGAAGAACATCCTGATCGCAGTTGCCGGCGGCGCGACCGACGGGACGTCCGGCGTGCGGGAAGCCGCCGATCAGACGATCCGGCGCGAGATCGAGGGTTTCGCCCATGTGATCTTCGCCGGCAGTCCGGCGCAGCGCGAGTTCTGGTTGGGTCAGAAGGATCTCGGACCTGATGATATCTGCGCCAGGTATGGCGGCCTGAAGCCCTGCCTCCATGGGAGCGACGCGCACAAGCTAGATGACGTGGCCTCGCCGTTCGGCAATCGCTTCTCATGGATCAAGGGTGGGTTGGAATTCGATGCGCTTCGGCAGGCGTGCATCGATCCCGACGGGCGCGCCTATGTCGGTGAACAGCCGCCGCACTCGGCCATGCCGTCGCAGGTGATTTCGCACGTTCGGATCGACGACGCGGATTGGGCTACCACGCCCGACATTCCTCTCAACCCCGGCCTCGTCGCCATCATCGGCGCGCGCGGATCGGGAAAGACGGCCTTGGCGGACGTAATCGCGGCGGGTTGCGACGCGATCACGCCGGCCGGTTGGGATGCGGACGAGAACATCAGCCCATCGTTCCTGGCGCGGGCACGCAGGCTTGTCGGCGACGCAACGACGACGCTGACCTGGGCTGCTGGTGCAACGGTCACTCGCGCGCTCGATGGCAGAGACGCGAACGGCCACATGTCGTTCCCACGCGCCCGCTATCTGTCCCAGCAGTTCGTCGAGGAGCTCTGTTCTGCGAAAGGTGTCGCCGACGGTCTCGTCGACGAGATCGAGCGCGTGATCTTCGAGTCACATTCGCAGGACGATCGTGAGTGGGCGCTCGATTTCGCCGAGTTGCGCGAGCAGCA
Source organism: Sphingobium sp. CFD-1 (assembly GCF_024611115.1). Taxonomy (NCBI): domain Bacteria; kingdom Pseudomonadati; phylum Pseudomonadota; class Alphaproteobacteria; order Sphingomonadales; family Sphingobiaceae; genus Sphingobium; species Sphingobium sp. CFD-1. The sequence goes on from NZ_CP084398.1 coordinate 3,809,502, forward strand.
GACCGCCAGATTCCAGCAGGCGCGTGAGCGCGAAGCCGAGGCGATCGGCGACATCTCGGACCGCATCGCCACCGAGTTTGAAAAAGAGAGCCTCGTTGCTACCCTGACCACCCAGGTCGGACAGAAGAAAAAGCTGATCGCCGACTACACGGCTGATCGCGCCAAGCTCGTCGTGAAGGGAACCGAGGCACAAGTTGCACGTCACACGCGGCTCAGCGAGGCAGCGCAGGCGCTCCGCAACAGGATTCAGGCCTTCGGCAACCAGCGCCGCACCTTCGTCGCTCTGCAGGATGAGGTCCGCAGCATGCGCGCCACCGGGGCGCCAGAAATGCTCCGCCAGGCTCAGGCGCGGCACGGCAACAGCGGCCTCGACGCCAAACAGTGGGATGAGTTCCTGCTGATCTACAAGGGCGATGTCGACAAGAGTCTCACGGCCTACATCGCGTGGGCCGATGGCGAGGTCCGCAAGCTCAACGGCGTTCCACCGCCGCCCGGCGATCCGAATGTCGCGCTGATCCCCGACGCGGCCGATCTCTCCACGCTTCCGCTCGCGCCGATCGCCGCCGAAATGGCGCGCCTTGAGGCGCTATTTAGCGCCGACAAACTGGTCCGCGATCAATACACCGCGTTAACTGGCAGAATCGCGCAGGAGAACTCCGCGATCCAGACCTTCGAAACCCGGCTCACAGATGCACAAGGCGCGGCGGCGCGCCGGAAGGATCTGCAAACCGAACGCGATGACACCTACGGCCGGGTGTTCGAGGCAATCATCAACGAGCAGAACGCGCTGGCCGGGCTCTACGCCCCGCTGATGGCGCGGCTTGCAGCATCGTCGGGTACGCTCCAGAAGCTCAGCTTTTCGGTTCGCAGGATCGCCGACGTTCAAGCTTGGGGCTCGGTCGCAGAGGAAGAACTCCTCGATCGGCGCAAGACCGGACCCTTTTACGGTCGGGGCTCCCTGATCGCGGCTGCGACGGAAGCGCTCAAGCCAGCGTGGGAGACGGGTTCGGCTACCGAGGTTCAGGCGGCCATGACGGCCTTCATGGGGAAATACCTGAAAGACCTGCTTTCGCATGCGCCTTACGCGCCGACGCAGCAGGCCGAATTCAGGGCCTGGTCAAAACAGTTCGCGCACTGGCTCTTTGGCACCGGCCACATCACCGTCCGCTACGAGATCTCCTATGACGGCGTCGACATCCGGAAGCTATCGCCGGGCACTCGGGGCATAGTGTTGCTGCTGTTGTATCTGGCGCTGGACGATTCAGATGACCGCCCGCTGATCATCGACCAGCCAGAGGAGAACCTCGACCCCAAGTCGGTGTTCGATGAGCTCGTGGCGTTGTTCATCGCCGCGAAGGCCAAGCGCCAAGTGATCATGGTCACTCACAACGCCAATCTCGTCATTAACACCGACGCAGATCAGATCATCGTCGCGTCTGCAGGCCCACACCCCTCCGGAGGCCTGCCGCCGATCACCTATGTGGCCGGCGGCTTGGAGAGCGCCGACATTCGCAAGTCCGTCTGCGACATCCTCGAAGGTGGCGAGGCAGCTTTTCGCGAGAGGGCGAGACGGCTGCGAGTGAGGCTGGAGCGATGAGCTTGCACGTCGCATTGAAGAAGGCGCTCGCCGCGACGGGGAGATTCGAATGAGGTTCGTCGTCAAATTCAGGTCAGGCGACTCGCCCACGACCAATCGTTACCCGCATGCTGTGCTCGTCCAGGATAACTGGGATGATTATGGCTACAAGACCACCTTCCACGTCACGCTGCACATGTCGGCCGACGAAAGTTACGATCTCGGCAGCATCAAGATCATCGAGGCGGGGCGAACCAGTGGCTACACCGAAATGCCCAGGCGGTCCTTTGAGGAACTGCCCGCCGGCCATGCCTCGCTAGGTGCCGACCTCGATTATTATGAGACGATCTATAAACTCGGGCGCAACGTCTTCGAACCATACTTTAGAGGTCTTCGGGATGTCGCGTTCGATGACGAGATCAAGGCCAGCGTCGAAGACACCGAGGCCTACCGGGTCTCGTTGCTGCGTTTTGGTGGTGCCGAGCGGACGATCGTTGACGCCGCACGGTTACTGCGTGCGCCCACCCTGCCGACAAAACGTCGAAGCGCAGGGTTCAGGGTCAAGTTCAAGACGCAAGTGGCGCGGCGGCCGAACGCCTTTACGATCGACTTCGATTTTCGCCGGCGCGGTCGGCTACCGAACCGTATCAATGCCCTGATCGGATACAACGGCACCGGCAAGACCCGGCTGCTCTCGAACCTCGCGATCGTGGCGAGCGGATATGGCTACGGCAGCAAAGAAGACGTGTTGGACGACGCGGCGGGCCGCTTCGTCGGCACTGCGCCGCCGTTCAAGAGGGTGGTCGTGGTGTCTTATAGCGCGTTTGATACCTTCGTTATTCCAGGGCGCACCGAAGAGGAAAAGGAAAGGCTCCAGGAGAGCGGAGAAATTTTCGGATACGTCTATTGTGGTCTTCGCGAGCGATCGGACGACGAAGCGCCGAACGGGGAGCAAGCCTATCGGCTGCGCACGCCGGCCGAGATCGAGGCGGAATTCTTGTCGGCGCTAAAACGGGTTCGCGAAGCCGGCCGTTCGGAGAATCTTCTCGAAGTCTTGAAACCGCTGCTGCGCGACCCATCGTTCCAGCGGATCGGATTGACCCAGCTCTACGCCAATCGCGACGATGAAGAGCTAGGCGAGCTTTTCCGCGGATTGAGCAGTGGTCACAAGGTGGTCCTCAAGATCGTAACCGAGCTCACGGCGCACATCTCAGGGTCAGAGCCGACTTTGGTTCTCATCGACGAGCCGGAAACACACCTTCATCCGCCACTGCTTGCCGCGTTTCTCAAAAGTGTGCGGGCGTGTCTTGAAGCCTTCGATGGCTATGCGATCATCGCCACCCATTCGCCGGTAGTGCTGCAAGAGACCCCAGCGAAATACGTTCACGTTCTGCGGCGAGCGGCCGACCATAACCGGGTGGTAGCGCCAAGCGTGGAGACGTTCGCTGAAAGTATCGGCGTCATCACGCAGGAGGTCTTTAATCTCGGCGACGGCTCTACTGATTGGCATGAGACGCTGCGCGCGCTGGCGCGTCGAAACACGCTGGAAGAGATCGAGGAAGCATTCGGCCGGAAGCTAGGCTTCGCAGCGCGCTCTTACGTTTTGAGCGTTCGCGATGAAGTCGAGGACTAGCGGATGCGTTCGATCCCGCTGCTCGCCGTCAATGCGACGGACGTATTCGATGAGATCGCCGCAGCCAAGCGCCAACCGCGGCGTGGGCAGATGCAGGCGGCGCGCGTTGAGGTGCTTTCTTCCTATCAGGGTTACGAGGATTCCGTGCCGGAGGTCGGCGAACTGGATAAAGCGCCGCTGACTGATCCGCAAAAGGAGGCAATGCTACACGCGTTCACCGTGGAGACTGAGTCGATGACGGCGCTCCGCGGCGATCTGCTGAAGCGTATCAGCGTCGCGCGGTGCCCATTCTGCGGGATAAGCGAGTCCTCGACGCTCGATCACTATTTGCCGAAGGAACAATACCCAGAGTTCTCGGTGTTCCCGAAGAATCTCGTGCCGAGCTGCGCGGTTTGCAACACGCGAAAGCGGGACCGCATCCTGGACGAAGGGACGAATGTGCGGATGTTCCTGCACCCTTGTTACGACGTGATTCCGGATATGGAGTTTCTGACGGTGCGTGCGCGCATGGAGGCAGACGCACTGATCCTTTCCTATAGGCTGACGCGGCCGACCGGGATGGCCCTTCGGACATTCCGGCATCTGCGATCGCACTTCAATGAGCTCGATCTCGCCGATCGCTACCGTCGGATGGGCCTCGAGCATTTGGGTGGGCAGTATCCCGCGCTTCGTCGCGCTTATGGCTCGGGTGAAGATGCGGAGCGCGTCGCGGAGAAATTGATCGAGGGAGCAGTGGACTTCGAGGAAGTGTCAGGCCCGAACTACTGGCTCGCCAAGCTCTATCGAGCATTGGCTGACAACGATGATTTTTGTGACGGTGGCTTCGAAACGGTCAAGGTTCAAGCGCAGCATCAGTGAATGAACGGCCAAATTGTCCGACGCGGCTCGGAACCTGCCGTTCCGGAGTGCCTAAATCACGGTCGCAAATTACAAGTTACGCGGTGACACCGTCGGCGCGAACCGGGCTTTGGCAGGGTCATATTGGTAACCCGTGATGCTCCCGTCGCTGATCCTGGACACCAACTCATTGATCGCGCTGAGCGGTGCCAGAAACCATTCGCGAGGCTGAACGGTCTTGCCGAAACGATCGCCGGCGGACAGGTCAAGCCGGGCAGGCGCAAGCGCGCGATGGATCAGGTTTTCCAGCTTGGTCCGATTGATGTTGTAGAGCCGGTACTCGGCCACGACCTCGACGTCGGCGAGCAAGAATGTCGGGTCATTCTTAGCATTGGCAATCCGGCTCGCGACAGGCTGTCCGGTCACGCCGATCTTGTGGATCAGTTCACGATGCTCGTCGACATAGGGATGGGCTGACTTGCTGCGTAGGACGTAGATGGTTCCGCTGGCGAGGTCATCGGGCTCCGCAGTATCGCCAAACAGCGGTCCCGCGTTCTGTTCGGTGATCCGGCGCGCGGTTTCGTCGCGATAAAGCGCCTTCTGGAAGGAACGGGACAGCACGCTGGCTTCTGTGGCGTTGTCGTAGATCACCCGGACCCGGCGATCCTTGCGCTCGTACTGCGTCACAAACTCGTCGGTCGACGCGGCGACATAGGCCAGTTGGCCGCCGACAATGAAGAAATTGCCGGGCTGGATCTCGGCCAGTGTCACCTCGGTCTGATCGAGCACCTTGGCCTGGCGGTTGCCCGATGCGAGATCGGCCTGGACCCGCTCGAACAAGGGCTTGAAAGTGTCGAAATCCTCGCACCGTTCGCGGTTGGCGATTTCCTCGGCCGCCCGTTTCTCGGCCCGTGGGGTGACGTGGCGAAGTTGGGAAATGTCGTCCTCGGCACCGGGCTCGATGCCCAGTTCCGCGAGCAGCGCTGTGTCATCGAGACTGACCGGTGCAGCGCTGACGATTGTGGTGCCGTCAAGAATGCCGTCCGTATCGAGCGCCGCCAGCAACTCACGCGCTTCGGGCTGCGCGCGCAGACGATCGAGGCGCACGGCATAGAGCCGCTCAAAGATGTCGCGATCTTCGCCGTGCTGTGGCAAGCGGCCATGTTCGATCACAAACCGCTGGATATCTTCAAACCCGGCAATGATCCGCTCCTGCAGCGGGGTCAGCGAGCGCGCAGGCTGCACCGCCGTCTCGACGCCCAGCTCCGCCAGCAGTTCAAGGTCGCTGAGGTCAGCCATCAGCGGCTGCCTTCGTCGCATGGCGCTGGAGGAAAGCGACGCCCTCCGCCATCTTGCGCTCCCAGGCATCTTGCGAGGTCAGCGATGGCAGCCGGCCCCGCTCGCGCTTGAATTCCAGCGCGCGTTCGGCCAGCGCACGTGCATCTTCGTAGGTCAGCTTGTCCTTCTTGGCGTTGATCACCGCCTGGACCTGCAACAGCGTCTTCTCGTCCATTGCCTTGGCCAACACGGCATAGGTCGCGCTGAACGGATTGACCCGGTCGATCAGGTCGATGTCGAGGTCGGTCACGCTGAGCGCGAACTTGCGCACGCCGTCGATGAACGCGGTGTTGGCCTTGAGGTCGCCATCGACACTGGCGCCGGTGATCGCGGCCTTGGCCTGCTGGGTCAGCGTCATGGCCGCCACCGCATGTTGGCGCACTGCCTCCTGGTCCTCTTCGCTGAGTTCAGGGTACTTCTCGCGGATGATCTTGCCCATCTTGAGCTGAGTCAGTTCCTCCGGCACGACCTCTGGATCGAACATTCCGCGCTCGAGCACAGCCTTGTCCTGCACGAAGCTGGCGATCACCTCGTTCAGATCCTCGCGGCAGATGCGCGTCGCCTCGATGCTGGTCGGCAACTTCAGGCCCTTGATCTCGAAATGCATCTGGCCCTGGGCGTTGACGCCGACGTTAAGTTCGCCTTCCTTGTAGCCCTCCTCGCCATAGTCGAACCCCGGCTTGGGACCGGCGTCCTTGGGCGTGAAATCAAACCTGGGCGCCAGCACCTGCTCCATCAGCAGGCTGGCGGCGATCGCCTTCAGGTAGTCGTTGATCGCATCGACCACGAGCGGGTCGTCCGCCGCCGGCTCCGCAATCAGGTTTGTGAAGCGGGCACGGGTCTTGCCCGGTGCATCGCGAGTGGCGCGGCCGATGATCTGGATGATCTCGGTGAGGCTCGAGCGGTAGCCAACGGTCAGGGCATGTTCGCACCAGATCCAGTCGAAGCCTTCCTTCGCCATGCCCAGCGCGATGATCACATCGACAAAATCGCGATCTTCACGCGCCTTGGGAGACTTGAGCGCCGAGACCACCCGGTCCCGCTTGGCGGCATCGTCGTCGACCAAATCGGCCACCTTGATGACATGGCCCGCCGCCGTGCGGATTAGGTGGAACCCCGTCTCGGGATCGACACCCTGCCAGTCACCAAGGTGGTTCATGATGTCTTCGGCCTCGCGGTGCTTGTCCTTGAGGCTTTCCTTCGAATTGACCGAGGGAATGTGGACGATGGTCTTCACCGTCGGGTCGAGCAGGGCCGAAATCTTCTCGGTATAGGGGCCGGTGTAGAAGCTGTAGCCGATGTCGAGCACCTTCAGGTGTTCGTACCCGTTGAGCTGCTCGTAATAGGTATAGGTGACGGTCTCGAACTTGGTCTCGTCCTCCGGCGCCAGCACGGGAATCGCATCGCCCCGGAAATAGCTGCCGGTCATCGCCACGATGTGGGCCTTGTCACGTCCGATCAGCTGGGCGAGCTGGGCGCCGAGCCGGTTGCCGGCATCGGCGGAAACGTGGTGGAACTCGTCGATGGCGACCAGGCGATTGTCGAACGCCTCGACGCCCAGTTCATCGAAGGCGAAGCGGAAGGTTGCGTGGGTGCAGACCAGCACCTTGGCATCGCTGGCGAGGAATTCGCCGACCGCCTTCACCTTGGACTTGGCGACCTTGGGATCATCGGCGCCGGGCGTGTTGCACAGATTCCATTGCGGGGCGACCAGCCAGTCGGCGTAGAAGCCGTACTTGCTCAGTGGCTCGCTGCCGAAGCTCGCGCCGATCGAGCGTTCGGGCACGCAGATAATCGCCTGCCGTACTCCCTGATTCATCAGCTTGTCGAGCGCGACGAACATCAGCGCGCGACTCTTACCCGATGCGGGCGGCGACTTGATCAGGAGGTACTGCTCGCCGCGCTTTTCATAGGCCCGCGCCTGCATCGGACGCATGCCCAACTCGTCCGACTTCGCAGATGCGCCAGTGTGTGCGGTCTTGAAGGAGACGGTCGGAATGATCTTTTCATCGGCCATGCGGCAATTACTTTCGGAACAGTTCGAGATAGTCGTGGAACAGGAAGAGCCGGTTTCGCCTCTGGCCGGTCACCTCCAGAAGCACGCCATGCTCCACCATATCACTGATTAGCGAGGCGGACGTATTGGTGGTAGTGGACAGCATCACGGTGACGGCCTTCACGTCGACGACTGGGCGAGCATAGAGATTGCGCATCAGCTGTTGGGCATTTTCCTGACGGCGATGGCTGAAGCGCGGCAAAATTTCGCGTTCGATCCGCTCTTTGAGTGCCAGGATCGCCCGGAACACGCCGGCTGAGGCCCGAGCGGTTTCCTCTACGCCATGAAGGAAGAAGATCAGCCATTCGCGCAGGTGGTTGCCCTGGCGCACGGCCATCATATGGTCGACATAGGCCGTCTTGTTCCGCTCGAAATAGTCCGAAAGGTAGAGCGCGGGCTTCACCAACAGCCGTTCCGACGCAAGGTAGAGCGAGATCATCAGCCGCCCCAATCGCCCGTTGCCGTCAAGGAATGGGTGGATCGTCTCGAACTGGTAGTGCGCGATCGCAATCTTGATCAGCGGCGGCACCATGATCTCGGCATTGTGCAGGAACTTTTCGAGGTCGCTCATCAGCTCGGGCACATGGTCGTGGTGCGGCGGAACGAAGGCCGCGTTCTTCAGGCTCACCCCGATCCAGTTCTGGCTGATACGGAATTCGCCGGGCCGCTTGGTCTCGCCGCGCACTCCGTCGAGCAGAATGGCGTGGGTATCGCGCAGAAGCCGGTTCGACAGCGGCAGGCGTTCAAGGCTTTCGATGGCGAAGGTGATGGCGCGAATGTAGTTCTGTACCTCACTCCAATCATCGCGCACTTCGGGCAGCAGATCTTCCGCATCCTTGAACGCATCTTCGATGTTGGTCTGGGTGCCTTCGATCCTGCTCGATTGCGTGGCTTCCTTGGCCACGTACATGCGGATGAAAAATTCAATATCGGGAATTAGCTGGGCAAAGGCATTGAGCTCGCCAAGCGCCCGGTCTGCCTGGCCAAGCAGTTGCAGCACCTGTGGATCGGATATCGTCCAGCCATGGTTGATCGCTTCTGGCAGGAAGCTGCGATATTCCAGCTGGGGCTCGTGCCGTCCCGCCTGATAGGCTGAAAGATCCATATTTGAGAAAGCGCCCCTCAATTTGCCATTGGAATTTCCATATGTCAGATTCGTGCTGACACAAAATCCTTATTTCAGATTTCGGCCCATTTTCTGACTTACGAAATCCGCTATGTCAAATTCGCGCTTTGCACTGGGGCGGCCAGGACGTCGCAGGTCACACCTCTGTCCGGTCCTTCTCGATGGCCTTTTCCAGCCACTTCGGTAGATCGCCGATCTGTGATGCAAACGTGTTTTCCGGGAGGTCCTGCCAGAACGCGACGATGGCATCGGAGAATCGGTCAAGGTCATCGTCGGTTACGGTGAGGTCTGTGTAATCTGGCGGAAAACGAAGCAGCGGCTCGGGAAAATCGTCGCGCTTCAGGAACTGCGGAGCATCCCTGCGTAGCTTATCGAAGGATATGCCCTCACCATGCTTGTAGACGTTCACGACGAGGTGGCAGTGATGCAGGCGCTGAAAATAGGGGCGCGACCGGACAGGCCAGCCCCAGCATTCCAGGAAATCGAAAAGCTGGTCGATGGTCGCCTTCCAAAGCACGGCCCGCGTGTGACTGCCATGGATAAGCCGGCCCAGTTCGCGCGTGATCCAATCGCGCAGCTGCTTTTCCCATTCATGGTACATGCCAGCGATCACGCTTAATCGCGTCGCCTTCTGCAGGTCTTCGAGCTGAAGGTAGAACGAGACGCTCTCGTCCCATGCCTGCTGATAGGCATCCGCAGGATCATCCCGGTCAGGATTGAAGTACGGTGCCCGACGGGTCAACCAGTCCTCCGCGTACCGGTCTGCATCCTCTTTCATGGTGCCGAACTGAGACAGCAGGCGAGTTTTGGCCTCCGACACGTAGAACTGGTGACTGGCGATCAAGCCGTCGCGAAACGGCCCCCACATCTGGAAGAGCACCCGATCGACCATTGATCGTCACGCTGCCTTGGCGCTGGTCATCCGGGTGTACAGCTCGAATAGCTTTTCCAGCCGCTCGGTGTCGTTGCGGAAGCGGCGACCGATGTAGATGCGCTCCAGCACCTCGTCGTTGCGCTCGTGCGCGTGGCGAAGGTTCTCCGGCATCTTTTCGGGATCGTAGAGGTCTGCAATGGTCGCCGGGAAATGCGCCTCGCGAGCGAGGAGAATGTCCTCGGCGCAGCGGGTGAGATCGGCCTTGTTCTGCTCGGTCAGCTTGGGCACGGGAAAGGTGTTCCAGCCGAGGGTGTTGGAATAGGAGAAGTCGGTACGCATGCGCACGCAGACGGTGCCGATCCAGACCCAGTGAAGGCGCGATGCGATAAGCGCCATATTCCAGAGTGGCGCATCGTACAGCGCAAACGCCTTTTCCTGAATAACGCAGCGCTCCTCGAGCAGGCCAACGGGGAGGTACGGCCTGTTTTCTGAACTGACCCGAGGAACGATCAGGCTATGCGACTTGGGACTGACTTGCTCGCGGAACCGATGAGGTGTGAGAGCGAGTTTCTTGGCTGAGGCATCTTTCACCGCAGCCAATCGCGCGGCTCGCACTTTATCTATCCGTTCTGCGATGGGAGCGATCTTCACCGCTTCAAGAAGATCGCCATCGCTAATCCAAAGGCAAGTCCGAGGTGTGTTCGATATAAACTCAGTTGAACCAAAGAACGGTCTGAAAAATTGTTCGGACGCAGGCTCTACCTTTATCAATTCCTTCGCGTCATCTGATGACATGATTAGGGCTGAAGCATAATAGGGGTGATTCCCGAACTGCATGACAGAACGGTCCGAAAGGGGCTTTGATCGCGGCTGAATTTCCAAATTTGGTCCGTCAATCAGATAGGCGTTGATGTTTTCCGCTTGGCGAACTGAAACGCTGCCATCATCGGTCGGGGAGAATATTTGGCGAATCCGTGTTGGCGTGTTGGTGATGCCGACGATCACGACGGTCACCCCAGCATTGGCACTGGCCAAGTTCGCCCACTTGAAGCTGGTATGAGCGAATGCAATCTGATGCCCCATTTTGAATATTGTTGGCCAAAGAATAGGGACCTGCTGCCCTTGGCAAATGCTGTTGGTAGACACTAAGGCCGCAACTGCTTTGGTTCTGGTCCCATAGTCGGCTGCCTTCATGAACCAGCCGGCCACGTAATCGAGAGATTTCCAGTTCCGAAGCTTACCATCAAATATGGCCTTGAGATCGGCTTTCTGCTCGTCAGATTGCCACTTACTTCCCAAGTATGGCGGGTTTCCGCAGATATATGTCTCTCCGCCCTCATTTTCAAAATCGATCTCTGATTGATCGAGCGGAGTGCGGAAAAGATCATCGGCCTGCACCTTCACGCCAGTCCCGGTCGGCGGGCATATGCTCAACCAGTCGAGCCGCAGGGCATTGCCGCATGTGATCCAATTCTGGCTGTCGAGCGGCAGGAATTCGGCGAGAGCCTCTTGCTGCCCACGATAAAGGACATCGCACTGGTATTCAGCGATGATCAGCGCCAGACGGGCGATCTCGGCCGGAAAGTCGCGCAGTTCAATGCCGCGAAAATTCGTGAGTGGGATGTCACTGCGCCGATCAGGCTCGCCCCGCCGCTCGTTGATATCGGCTTCGATCTCCCGCATCTGCTTGTAGGCGATGACGAGGAAATTGCCCGATCCGCAGGCCGGGTCGAACACCCTGATTTTGGCCATACGCTGCCGCAGGTTCAGCAGCTTGCGGGAATTGTCGCCAGCCTCCGCCAGCTTCTCGCGCAGATCGTCGAGGAACAGCGGGTTCAGCACCTTAAGGATGTTCGGCACGCTGGTGTAATGCATGCCGAGCGCGCCGCGCTCCTCGTCGTCGGCCACCGCCTGGATCATGCTGCCGAAGATGTCGGGGTTGATCTTCTTCCAGTTGAGATTGCCGATGTGCACCAGATACGACCGCGCGATCCGGCTGAAACGCGGCGTCTCGGTGCTGCCGGAAAACAGCTGGCCGTTCACATAGGGAAAGCCATTGGCATAGCGCGGGATGTTGGCGTTCGCGCGATCGGCCAACTTGGTATCCATCGCCCGGAATATTTCGCCGATAACATGATGCGTGTCGGACGAGTCCCGCGCGCTGATCTGTTCGACCGTTCTGGTGAACAGGCCCTCGCCGTGAAAGATGTCGGTATCCTCGGCGAAAAAGCAGAAGATCAGCCGGGCCATGAAGTGGTTCATATCCGGCCGCCGCTCGGCGCTCGCCCACTCCGGGTTGTCCTTCAGCAGCTCGACATAGAGCTTGTTGAGCCGGCTTGTGGCCCGGATATCGAACGTGCTCTCACGGATCTGCTTGACGGTGGTGATGCCGGCAAGGGGAAGAAACACGCCGAAGTGGTCGGGGAAATCCGCGTAGGCGCACGAGACGATCTCGCCGCTGGCGAGATCCTCGGCCAGGAACTGGTCGCCATCGGTCGCGAGGATGAACTTGGCCTTGGCCGTCGCCGTTTTCGGACTCTCGCGCAGCGCCTTGAGGGTGTCGTCGACACTGCCCGCAGCGCAGGTCGCGATATGGATGTTGCTGCGCTGAAGCACGCCGCCAGGCACGTCGGACGCATTGGAGGCACCCTGACGCAGCTTCTTGATCGTGGTGGCCTTGTTTCCGAAGGCTTCAAGGAAGGCGAACGGAAATTCCGCGCTGTCAAATGGCTGCGCGGCTAATTCGGAAATGGCTTGTTCGATCTCTACTGCATTCATTCTCTGACACTACGCTGGGCGCTGGCGTTGCCGCAAGGTTCGAGATGGGGAATGTCTTCCCCTGCGGCCGAGCCAAGGTCTCTGCCGACCCCTTCTGCGGGGACACCCCGCAACACCCCGTTCAGAGTGAGAGAGGAGCCAGAAATTCCGTGACGGAGCAGGGCTGAGAGAGAGGCTCTCGGCGCCCGTCATGGAGGTTTTCCCATGAACATGCAGGTTCTCGACGCCCGCCGCGACGCAAACGGCGGCTACAAGGTTGATGTCTCGCGCGGAGAGCGCGTGGGGCGCGTATCGTCGGAGTGGTTCTCGCGCCCTGACGATGAACGCTATCTCTCGCTGGGTGATCTGGCCCGCTCGGTGCGCGGCCGGTCCGAGCGCAGCCGGACCCGTGTTGTGGAAACGGCCCTCATCCATGTCGAGGCGAACCGCAACGATCCCGAACGTCTGTCGCTGGTCCTCCCCGGCGCCGACGCGCCCGTCGCCCCGACGCATTGGAGCTTCGGCCAACTGGCGAGTCAGGTTGGTGCACCAGCTGCCTACCTGCGCCAACTTCCGGCACCACTCGCGGCAATCAACCTGCAATACGGGCTGACGTCGCATCGGGCCGAGCAGATCAAGACGCTGGAGACCGACAACGGCCGAGTGGAACTGCGCGCGGTGACGGGGCCTGATTATGGCCGAATCTACGACCATGAACTCGTCGAGGCTGTCCAGAAGATCGCCGGCAACGGTACGGGCGATACCCGATGGAAGGTCCCCGGCGTGCTCGACTGGTCCACCGGCATCTACAATCCGCGTGTCGACATTACCCGCGACACGACCACCCTCTATGCCTCGGACCGTGACGTGTTCCTGTTCCTGGTCGACGACCTCAACCCGATCGAGGCCGGGCGGCTGCCCGATGGATCGCCGGACCTCTACTTCCGGGGCTTCTACTGCTGGAACTCCGAGGTCGGCGCCAAGACGCTGGGCATGGCGAGTTTCTACCTGCGCGCGGTCTGCCAAAACCGGAACCTCTGGGGCGTCGAGGATTTCGAGGAAATCACCATCCGCCACAGCAAATATGCCGCCAACCGGTTCGCCCATGAGGCAGCTCCGGCCCTCGAAGGCTTTGCCAACTCCTCACCCTTGCCCTTCGTGAACGGCATCAAGGCCGCCCGCGAGCGCATCGTTGCCCGCAGCGACGAGGATCGCAGTGACTTCCTGCGTAAGCGCGGATTTTCCAAGGCCGAGACGGGCAAGATCATCGAAACCGTCCTCGCCGAGGAAGGCCGCCCGCCCGAATCGATCTTCGATTTTGTACAGGGCATCACCGCGCTGGCTCGCGACAAGTCCCACCAGGATGCCCGCCTCGACATGGAGGGCAAGGCCAAGAAACTGCTCGACCGGGTCCACTGATTTCCGCGGACAAGTGCCGGTCTCCTTGCGTTGCGCTGCCCCTTCAGAGGAAGAGGGCGGCGCTTCGCTTAGTGACGGGTTGAGGCGTCGAGAGAGAGGCTCTCGGCAGCCCGTCGCGGAGTAAACACCATGGCAACTGCTGCCCAGAAGATCACCCTGTCGTCCTCGCGCGACATCCCCTTCAACAAGCTGGTCCTCAGCCAGTCGAATGTCCGGCGCGTGAAGGCCGGCGTGTCGCTCGAGGAACTGGCCGAATCCATCGCACGGCGCGGCCTCACCTGATGGTCTCACGCTCAGAGACGGCGCGACCGTTGCTGACGCCGGGCGAGATCATGCAACTGCCACCCGCCGATGAGATCGTGATGGTCGCCGGCATTCCGCCGATCAGAGCCAAAAAGGCCCGCTATTACGAGGATGCGCGCTTCAAGGAACGGATCTTGCCGCCGCCCGCTTTGGCCGCTCCGGAGAGGGTGCAGGCAGACGACTGGACGGGCTTGGCCCTGCCGTCACGGACTGCGTCCGCTCCGGCAGCGCCGGCCGCGAGTGGTGACGATGACGATACGACCGATTCCGAGCGTCGGCAGCAGCCCGAGCTGAGCCTGACCCAACTTATCGAGAACCGGCAGCCCGTCCAGAACGAGTTTGATCTCGATGGCGATCGCACTGATGAGGAGGACGATCTGGCCGCACGAAATCAACGACTGACAGGGATCATGCAGGGCGTGGCACGGCAGGCATCGCTCGACTTCGACGACGGGATGGAGATCTGATCACCATGGCCCTCCGCAAGAAGAAGACCCAGATTTCCGTCTATCTCGATCCCGACGTCATGACGATGCTGTCCGACTATGCCGCTCGCCGCAATCAGTCACAGTCGTTGGTGGCTGAAGCGGCCATCGCTTCGTTCCTTTCGCCGGATGCAGCCGATCGCCGCGAGGCCGCCTTTGCCAAACGGCTCGATCAGCTCGATCGACGCTTGGCGCGGACGGAACGCGATGTGGGTATCGGGATCGAGACCTTGGCGGTTTTCATCCGCTTCTGGCTGGCGACCACGCCTGCCTTGCCAGAACCGGCGGCGCAAGCTGCACGCGCCCAGGCAGGCGAGCGCTACGACGCCTTCGTCACGGCACTCGGGCGACGGCTCGCGAAAGGACCCCGGCTGCGGCAGGAAATCCCGGAGGACAGCATGGGTGAAGCCGGCAGTGTTCAGCCGCTCAGAACGGAATGAACCCATTGCGGAATGCGGCAACGACCTCCGACCGATCCACGAAATCCCGCCCGTTTTCGATGTTCCAGTCGGGAAAGGCGTGGAACAACGGATCAGCGAGAACGCCGATCTTGGGCGTGTGGCCGGCAAATTGGTGAGCCGTCAGATCATAGGTCCAGTCGCCTACCATGACCCAGAAATGATGCTCGTAGCCGCAAGCCTTGGAACCTTTGATGATGCTGACATTGCCGAGTCCATATTTCTCTTCGAGCAGATATGTCAGGATGAGGGACACGCTCTCGCAGCAATTCTGCGGGTAAGAATACCCGAAGGGATATTCGAAGATCCGCTCGAGCCTGTTTCTCTCGAGAAAACCCAGCAATAGGGTTGCAGAACCGTCGATCTCGGCTTTTCGAACCCCGGTCATCTGATTATCGCTGTCACCTGCTCGCATCAAAGCTGCGGTGCTCCATCGGCGTAGCCTTCGAAGGCATAGTCGTTGAGGAATTGACGGCGCCACAGGTAGCTACGGTCGATCTCGCTCAGCCCGGCTTCGTCGCAGATATCGTCCCACCGCCGGCTGATTGTCTCGATCTGGCCGTTGATCAGATCGCGGGCATCGCGGTCGCTCAGCAGGAAATTCGACGCCGAAGTGCGGCAGCTTTCCAACAGGCTGCGCTTGTCTTCGCCATTCACCAGCAACGCCTGATTGGCTTCCCGGCCGTTACGCGGCTGCGGGCATATGTCGTAGGCTGGCGTGAGCGTGAGATTGGCGCCATCCCAGAAGGCGGCATGGTTGCGAGCATGGTCGTCGGTATTGCCGGTCAGCACGTTGAAGACCATCCGTCCGAACAGTTCGCGCAAGGTCGCCTGCGGATCGGTGAAGCGAGCGCGCACCATCTCGGCGAGATCGACATAGCTCGCATAACGGGCCTGCATTTCTGAGAGGCCAAACATCGTCAGGGCCGAGACCATCGCCCGGCGAGTCCAGCCGGTGCCATTCCATTCGCGGTCGAAGCGGCGCACCAGGAGCACATCCTTGCCGCTCGCCTTGGTCAGTTGAACGGGCGCGACGTAGAGGCCTACTTCTGCCGCCAGGCGCATGGCAACAAACTCGGCCTTCACCACGGCCATGGTGTCATTGGTCGCCGAAAATTTGGCGATGAACTTGTCCTCGCCATCCTGGATCAAGGCTTTGGGACGTGCGCCGCCGATCGAACTCCCGTGGAACAGCGCCTTGTCGAGAGCCGGGGGAATAGGTTCGCCCCGCTCGACCCGTTCGGCCGCTTCCAGCAGTTCCTCGAGCGTCGCATTGTCCTGCTCACGCGGCTGATACCGGTCGGCAGACGTCTGGAAATCGAGCGCACCGATACGGTCGGAGCCCGAATTGAGCATGAAGGTCAGTTCGTCGAAATCGATACTGTTTGCCGCCTCGCCGCGAAGGCCCGTCAGACGATTGATGATGACCCGGCGGCCCCATGCATCCGGCGCGCCATCCCGCAGACACCCCGCCATGTCGAGCGGCGCGTTGGGCGCGATCCTGCCGCGCTGCAGTGGCAGCTCCGGTGCATAGATCGGAATGGCGTCGGTACGTTCGAGATAGGAGCGACCATAGTTGAAGGCATAAACGCCACCGTCCAACTCGATCCGCCCGGCAATCACGGGCTCAAGCACACCTGGCAGCCATATCCAGACGAAAGCTTCCGTGGCTGGCGGGACAGGACCCCGAGCGGAGGCTGCGGGTTGAGGGCGATCAGAAGTCATCTTTCACCTCCGAACGCGGACGCCGCACTGACTGTGGCAGGAGCGCCAGCTTGTCGTTGACCCTTGAAATCTCGGGAGCGAGCCGCGAAGGCTCGTCAACGAAGAGCGGTACACCAACCAGCGTTGCAGCCTCGAAAACCAGCCCAATTTCTACCTTGGGATTTCCCTTCTCGATGAGTTGCAGCGTGCTGCGCGCGATACCGACCCGGGCCGACAAGTCAGCCTCCGACATCTTGCGTTGTTTGCGCGCGAGACGAATGAGCCCACCCATCATGGTCAGGGCTTCGCGCGTCACGCGCGAATAGGTGCGGGGATGCTGGGTCATATGAACCTCAATGCCGGTTATGGCGGTCATAAGGCTATTTCTCGACCGCGATAACGGTCAATATCATTCAGAATGTGAAAAATCAACGAAATGACCGCGAGGGCAGTCAGAAAGCCCATTTGTGCTGGTTATAGCGGTCATTTTAGCATTATCGACAGGTCTCTCGGAATTGAGCCTGCAAAGCGCATGTCACTGCCCCATTTGGGCGGTCGGGAAGCCATGCGGGTCTTTGGCTACCTTCCCGGATTCCTAGAACTCCGCCGTTTCCCTGTATTTGTACGCCATGCTTCTACTACGACCGAAAGCTGTTGAACCGGGCAAATTTCTGGCTCTCTTAATCATCCCCAAGCCGGGGAGCGCCTGTTCTCCCCGCTGAAACGGGGACCCAATGGCGGCTTCACATCACAATTCGCTAAGATCGGCACGCGGCGCGCGCATGCTGCGCACAGCACTCGGTCCCGCCATCGCCCGCCTGCTCGAAGACCCCTCAGTCGTCGAAGTCATGCTCAATCCCGACGGACGGCTCTGGGTCGACCGCCTGTCCGAAGGACTCTCCGATACCGGCGAGCATCTGTCTCCCGCCGACGGCGAACGCATCGTTCGCCTGGTCGCGCACCATGTCGGCGTCGAAGTTCATGCCAACGCGCCGCGCGTATCCGCCGAGCTTCCCGAAACGGGGGAGCGGTTCGAGGGGCTGCTCCCACCTGTCGTCGCAGCGCCCGCCTTCGCCATCCGCAAACCCGCCGTCGCGGTCTTTACGCTCGCTGACTATGTGGCGGCCGGGATCATGGCGGGCGATCAGGCTGAGGCGCCGCCATCGGAACTGGCCTTGCCGCCGGCGGCATCGCCGTCGCCGGGGCCGCCGCCGCCGGCGCTGTCGCATCGGGCGGAGCCGCACTTGCCGGCGGTGCTGCTGCCGCCGCCCGTGGAGGCGCTACCCTCGCAGGCGGTGCATCGACCGCGTACAGCCTCGGCGCCGCCGCGCAATCTGGCGTTGCAGGTGTGGCTTCCGGCCTCGGCAATGTCGCCAGTACCGGCGCGAAGGCTGCGGCTTCTCCCTTCAAGCGCGCAGCATCGAAGGCCGCCGACAGCCTGAAATCGAGCTACCAGTCCGGCGCCAATGCCGCTGCCGAAATCGCAGGCGCCACATCCGATGCTGAACCGGCCGCCGCCGCTGCACCGAGCGGAGCTGCCGTGAACCAACCTGATTGGGCCAAGCGGATGAAGCGCAATCAGCAGCTTTCCCAAGGCGTTCAGGTTGCCGCGCACGCCGTTAAATCGGGCGACAGCCACGGCGGCGGCGCTTCCATCAACCTTTCAGAGAGCGACTGAGCCATGAGCATCTTCAAGAGACCATCGACCCATTACGGCAAATCGCCCGCGCCCGAGACGCCCTACCAGCGCGCAGCGCAGATCTGGGACGACCGCATCGGTTCGGCCCGGGTTCAGGCCCGCAACTGGCGGCTCATGGCCTTTGGCTCACTTACCTTGTCGGCAGGCCTGTCCGCAGCGCTGGTCTGGCAGACCGCCAGCGGCTCGATCGTGCCCTGGGTGGTGCAGGTAGACCATCTGGGACAGGCCCAGGCCGTCGCACCCGCGACCCCCGATTATCAGCCGACCGATCCGCAGATTGCCTTCTACCTCGCGCGCTTCATCGAGCAGGTCCGCAGCATCCCGGCAGATCCCATCATCGTGCGCCAGAACTGGCTGCGCGCCTATGACTTCACGACGCAGGCCGGGGCTCTGGCGCTGGGGGACTATGCCCGTGCCAACGATCCCTTCGCCAAAGTCGGCAAGACGCAGGTCGCGATCGACGTTTCCAGCGTGATCCGGGCTTCGCCCAGCTCGTTCCGCGTCGCCTGGGTTCAGCGCACCTATCAGGACGGCGCGCTCGCGGCGACCGAACGCTGGACCGCCATTCTCACCATTGCCGTGCAACCGCCCCGCGATCCCGAGAAACTCCGAGCCAATCCGCTCGGCATCTACATCAACGCCATCAACTGGTCGAAGGAGCTTGGACAATGACATACCCCTTGCGCGAAGCCATGAGCCCGAGCGTGGGGTTCCCGGCTTTCCTGTTCGCAGCCGTCCCCGCCGTGCGCAGGTCTGCGCTGCCGTTCCTGTTGGCCACGTCCATGCTGGGCGGCTGCGCCACGGTGCAGAAGCCGCCAGTCATCAATTTCGACGATGCGCCCGCGGCCGTGCAAGCGGTTGAACAACCGGCACCCGTCCGCGTCGTTGAAGTGCCGCAGGTACTACCGCTACCGGGCCAGCTGAAACCGGTCGGCAAGGACGGACCGTCAACGCCCGACCTGACTGATCCAGCATCCCGTGTGAACGCCGCCAATGCCGCCGCGCGCATGCAGCCGGTGAGGAACGGCTTCATCAATGCCATTCAGGTTTACCCGTTCGTCGATGGAGCGCTCTATCAGGTCTATACCGCGCCGGGACAGATCGCCGACATCAGCCTGCAACCGGGCGAACAGCTCGTCGGCGCCGGCCCCGTTGCGGCTGGCGATACGGTCCGCTGGATCATCGGCGACACCGAAAGCGGTGTCGGCGCATCGCGGCAGGTCCACATCCTCGTCAAGCCGACGCGGGCAGCGCTGATGACGAACCTCGTCATCAACACCAACTTGCGTACCTACCACATCGAGCTGCGATCCACCGAGAAGACCTACATGGCGTCGGTCTCGTGGCAATATCCGCAGGACCAGCTAATCGCGCTGCGTCGCCAGAATGCCGAGGCAAGGGCCGCCGAGCCCGTGGCTACGGGCATCGATCTCACCCGCGTCAATTTCCGCTACGAGATTGCGGGCGATCGTGCGCCGTGGAAGCCACTGCGGGCATTTGATGACGGTCGCCAAGTCTTCATCGAGTTCCCGCGCGGCGTTGCCCAGGGCGAGATGCCGCCAATCTTCGTGGTCGGCCCTGAAGGCAGCACGTCCGAGCTGGTGAACTATCGGGTCCGAGCCAACTACATGATCGTCGACCGGTTGTTCGCCGCCGCGGAACTGCGTTTCGGGTCCGGCAAGCGCCAGCAGCGGGTCCGGATCTCCCGGACCGACGGGAGGCCGGCATCGTGAGCGACGAGCAAGGCCCGGGAAGGGAAGAAGGTGGGACGCCGCCGAGCGATGTCCGGCGGGATGCGGACGAGGGCGATGGCGCGCTGCCGCTCGTCGGCGAGCCGGTTGCCCGCATGCGCCTGCGGCCCGAACCGCCCCGCGTGACCCGCCTGTCGCGCAAAGTGCTGGCTGGGGTTGGCATCGTGACGGGCCTCGGCATCGGTGGCGCGCTGATCTACGCACTCCAGGTTCAGCATGGCGGCAAGGCGACCGAAGAACTGTACACGACGGATGGTCGCAGCGCTCCCGATGGTCTCGCGGGACTGCCCAAGGACTACGGCGCCGTCCCGCGGCTTGGGCCGCCGTTGCCCGGTGATCTCGGGCGCCCGATACTCAATGCCCAGAATGGCGGCCAGTCCGTTCCCGTACCGGGTATGGCGCCGCAGGCTGCCGCGCCTGCTGGTCCCGATCCGGAAGTCCAGCGCCGCCATCAGGAACTGGAGGCGGCGCGCACGGCTCGCCTGTTCTCTGCGTCCCAGGCCGTGTCTGGCAATGTGTCGTCTTCGGTTCCAGCAGCGGCCGCGACAGACTTGGCAGGGCTTGGCCTCGGACCGCAACCGGCCACGCCAACGGTACAGGACCGGCAACTGGCTTTCCTGGGGCAAACTCCCGACAAGCGCACGGTCGCGCCTGACCGGGTTGTGGCACCGGCTTCCGCTAACGTCCTTCAGGCGGGCGCAGTCATTCCCGCTGCGCTGATAACGGGCATCCGCTCCGACGTACCCGGCCAGATCACGGCGCAGGTCACGCAAAACGTCTACGACAGCCCCACAGGCCGCATTCTGCTGGTGCCCCAGGGAACCAGGATCATTGGCCAGTACGACAGCGGCGTCGGCTTCGGTCAGCGCCGGGTCTTGCTGGTCTGGAACCGCCTCATCATGCCTGATGGCCGCTCCATCGTCCTTGAACGGCAACCCGGCGCTAGTGTCGAAGGCTATGCGGGCCTCGAAGATGGCGTCGATTTCCACTGGGGCGAGATGCTCAAGGCTGCGGCGCTGTCGACGCTGCTTTCGATCGGTGCCGAGGCAGGAACCAGCCAGAACGAAAGTAGCCTTGTGCAGGCGCTGCGCTCAGGGGCCTCGAACAGCATAAGCCAGACCGGCCAGCAGATCGTCAGCCGCCAGCTCGGCATCGCGCCCACTTTGACCATCAGGCCCGGATTTCCGGTGCGGGTGATGGTGACGCGCGACCTCGTCCTCGAACCCTATGGAGGCTGATATGGCGAAGCTGAAACTCGGACCGCTTGGAGATGACAAACCGGTCAAGATCGCACTCGAACTGCCCGCCAGCCTGCACCGCGACCTTGTCGCCTATGCAACCATCCTGGGACATGAAACCGGCCAATCCGCGACCGACCCGGTACGTCTGATCGTGCCTATGCTAACTCGGTTCATGGCGACGGATCGAGGCTTTGCAAGGGCGAGGCGTGAGGTTCAACGCGAAATCAGCGACTGACAAACCACCGCTCCTTTGCGCAAGAGTTTGCGCGAACTTTCCGGCTTGGTGCTTCCGGTCCTATGCCTTCTGAACGAGAGAATCGCACGCATCGCTGCTCCCTTGAGAGAGAAACTGGAAACTGAAGGCCGGTTGCTCCGCCAAGTCTGCCATGGACTGTGCAAGATCCAGTAAAGCGGCCAGGGCGGGATTCCCATTTTTCGGGGACCAGACTGCGCTGAAGGGAAGGATTTCCCCTTCGATCGGACAGAAGACGACGCCCGGAAACTGTGCGGCGGTGGTCGCTTCGCTCGTGACGGTCAGACCACGGCCCAGTGCGACGAGCCGCATGAGGTTGTCGCGTCCGACACCATGCTGGTGAATCTCGGGATGTCCGCCCAGGGCCGCGAGCCGCTGGACCAGATAATCGTGTATTTCCTCCCCAGGCGCGACCTCGCTGACAATGTAGGTCTCGTGACGTAGATCACTGAACCGAACGACCGGCTTGGCCGCTTGCGGATGATCCGACGGTAGAACTGCGAAGACGCGCTCCGACCAGAGCTGCTGGCAGACACAGCCGGGTTGTGCGCACGTCCCGGTAAGGAAGGCGACATCGAGCTGATGTTGGCGGATCGCAGCCAGGTGCTCTGCTGGATTGCCGTCGGCGAAAGTGAGTTTGATGTCGGGGTGCGCGCCGCCAAAAGTCGCTATCAGGTTCGAAAGGAAGCCCGAGGCTAGCGACGAGAAGATCCCGATCTGCAAGTGCCCGGTTGAGCCACGTCCGATTGCGAACGCTTCAGTTCTCGCCATCCGGATTTCCGAAAGAGCCTTGCGGCCGCGCTGGACGAATTTCTCACCAGCGATGGTGAGTTTTACGCCGCCGGGAGACCGGATGAACAACGGCGTGCCCAGCCGATCTTCAAGATCGCGAATCCGGCGGCTGACAGCCGACTCCTGGATCCCTAGCGCACCAGCAGCCTGACGAAAGCTACCGTGGTCAGCTGCCGCCACGACATAGCGCAGGTGTCTGATCTCGAACTGCGGTGACAGAATCCCGGCTCCTCACGCACCCTGTAGCGCGAGACCTTGCGGCGCCCTCCAACAAGCAGCAACGCATTACGACGCACCGGTACAAGGACGCCCGATCCGGTCCGGCAATAGTGCGACAAGGGGTTCTCAACCGGTCAGGTAATCAGTCGTGCCCTAATCGCGGACGTATAGGTTCGCCCAATCCGGACTTCAGTACCGTCGGACAAGACAGCTATCAGAGCGGCAAAGGGCGCCGGCTTAATTCGGGTTATCGCACCCCGCCGCACAATTGAGCTGCGATGAATCCGAATGAAATCGGCGGCATCGAGTCGGTTTTCGAGCGAGGCGAGAGTTTCCTGATAGAGATAATCCGCGCCTTCGACGTAAATGCGCACATAGTCCCGCTCGGCCTGAAAGCGCAAAATGCTATCCGCGGCGATTCGAAGATACTCGCCCTGCGACCTGACCCAGAAGTCGCTCGATCGTTGATCGCCGACATTCAAAGCCTTCTTGAGCGACGCGACCGTTTCCTGAAGCTCGGCGATCCGGTCGCTCCGTCTACTTGAACTGGCGGCATCTCGCGCGCGTAACATTGCGACCTCAAACCGCCCAGGTTCGATCGGCTTGGTGACATAATCGACCGCGTTCGCCTCAAAAGCGCGCAAAGCGTGGTGTCCGAACGCCGTCACGAACACGACGGCAAGCGGCGCATCGGTGAGGCGTTCCAGCACTTCGAAACCAGTTCCACCCGGCATCTGGATATCGAGTAGAAGAATGTCCGGGCGATGTTGGTTGGCGCGTTCGCATGCCTGCGCGACATCGCCCGCCTCCGCAACGTGATCGATCCAATCCATCTTGGCGAGCAGCCGGGTCAATCGACGGCGCGCAAGCGGCTCGTCATCGACCAAGAGTACGGACATCCCGGTCATACGAATTTCCAGTATAGGCCAAAGTAGGTGTGAGAATTGTTGAGCGTAACAGGGCCGAAGAAGAACTGGCGATCGTCAGTGGAACGGGATTGCATTCGTTCGGCGACGATCCGCAAACTGTAATATCTTGGTCCGTCATTTTCGACTGGCATACCGTGCTCCACCTTGATCGGAGTCTGGCCATCTCGCCATTCGCCCGTCCAAAATAGCCATTGGCAGAATTGGTTGGCCATTCGAAGTCGTTCGTTCGCCATCTGCCAGTTCATGAATACGAGAAGAGCCGCGATAGATTTAAGCTCCTTCCTATGAGTATGAAGAAGTCGACTGCCGGTGGGGCGCTGCGAAATGTCCATGGTCAGCGCTTTCGACGCTGGAGGAGCAATCCGCAAAATTGCAGGCTCAAAGCCCATTCCTGGCCGCTGGTGGGGGAGTCGCCGGGATCGGTCATAAATCTTGTCATCGAGGGGGGCGACCCGACTTTTCTCGACGCCATTCGCTCGGCTCTTGGGCAAGTGCGCGCGGATCTTCCGCAAGGCTGCCACCTGAACGTGCGGATCATTCCAGGACCACAGGCGGCGCCGTTCCCCGGTGCAGGGCCGGGGAACGGGCAGGAGCCGCTCGCCGAACTTCCTGCATTGACCGCCCGGCAGCACGACATTCTCGAGCTGTTGGCGACGGGCCTCTCGAACAAGGAAATCGGCCGCAAGCTCAACCTGTCCCACTTTACCGTCCGCAACCATATATCGCAGATCATGCGCCTTATGGGCGTCTCGACCCGTCAGGAAATTATCGCGAGAATGACGGCGCGGACCTATGGAGCGTCTTCGGATCGCGGTCAGCCCGGAAGGGAGCGGCATGGGCAACATGACTTCTGATCGCGCCTGTGCAGGCCCTTGTCACCAGCACATGCGGAACCGGTACATCGGCGTGAGAGCAGGCAAGATAGACATATGAGGAAGTGGGCCGCCACGATGGTCTGCGGACTTGTGCTTGTCGCCGGATTTCTGTGGTCGCGTCCCGACCTTAGAGGCTGGACGCCCGCCAACTGGGCCGATCCGGCGGCCAGAGTTACACCGACGAGAGCGGGTGGCGCGCCTTTTCTCGTGGGGGACTGTCTGCCAGGGACGATAGACCCTCACGAACTTCCCACCATCGAGGATGGAGCGGGCGCGGCGAGCATGAGCGTTCTCACCTGCCGAAGCAGGTCGAGCGCCATCAGGATCATGCTGATCTACCTGGCGGCCGTGCTGGCACTGCCTGCAATCCGGGCAATCTTGCGCGCGCGTCGCGTCCGGCACTGAAGCGCCAATCAACAAGGCGCACCGGTACATCCGGGCCAGTTGGCGCCGGCCGAAATTCCGAGCAGCATGCGAGCATGAAATGGCTTCCCTTGTTCTTGCTGGCGCTCCAGGTCACGTCGGGTGCAGCCGCTTCCCAAGTCGATGAAATACGCTGGGGGGCAATCGCGCTCGGCGGAAACGGTTTTGGCGCGACGCGTGGACGGATGAGCGAGGACGCGGCCACCTCGGGCGCACTGCGCCAGTGCGAAGAAAGCGGCGGTGCCGGTGAATGCCGTGTACGCCTGACCTATCGCAACCAGTGCGCCGCCTATGCTGCGGGCGACGACCGGCAAGTCGGCGTGGCATACGCCGCCAGTATCAGCAAGGCGAGCACGCTGGCCCTGCGCAGCTGCTCGCAATTGGTGAAAAACTGTCAGGTCCACTATGCGGCGTGCAGCGTCCCTTCCTCGTTCAATTAGCGGAGGGCGTATGCGGATTGAGCTGGTCGCGTAGGAACGCCATCTGCCATGACTGACTTTCCGATCATCCTCCGCGAAGGCGAGGTTCATGGCGAGGTCTATGGTATCACGGGCGCGTTCGTCGGCTATGTCAACGACCTGATCCGGGGCGGTGTGCAGACTAAGGATCTGCCGGGAGCTTTCCTCGACCTTTACGCGCTGGATTTCTATTACTGGCAAGTCTGTAACGGCGGGCATAGCCAGTTTGTCGGGAATGCCGGGGCACGGCTGCAAGCCGACTTGGATCATGCGATCCGCGGCGCTGCGCTGATCGGCATGCCAGACCTGGCGCAACTGATGGAGGACTGCCGGGACTGGTGCGATGCCAATCTGGATGAGCGGGACAGGCAGGATGGTTCAGCCAACAGAGCCAGTGCGCTGGATGTCCTCGACGACCGCTTTTTCTCGCAGGAACTCATGGACCATGAAGAGGCCGGATTTGCTGCATTCGTCGCCAGTCAACCTACTTTGGTGCGGGCATGGCTCGAGGAGGCGACGAGGCATTCGCGGTTCCGGTCGCGCAACCGATATTGTCTGGCCTCAGGCGCATGGCTGCGCGCATATCCCGGCATCCGGATTCTCCCGGGCGATGAAGTATCAGCAGCAGTGGCGGCTATCGTCACGGCGCACTGATCGCATCGTCACCCTGCCGGTCAGCGCCTTTCAGCCGGGCCATTCCTGACCGAGACCGTAAGGGAGAACTGCGGCTTGTCATCGGGATAGAAGCCCGGACGCTCCCCGAAAATGGCCGGAAGGTGGGCGGCGCCGGCCGCGTAATCGCTGACCAGATAGCGAAAGGCGAGGTCTTTGCCGACGCGCATCTTTGCAGCCGGGACAGAGGCCACGAAGCGGGCATGCTCGGAGCCGAATTCCAGCGACACGCTTTGAAGTGCCCAGTGGCATTTGCCGAGGCCGAAATAGTCCTCGTCGATCAGAACATCCTCGGGCACGGCCACGATCAGCGCGCCATCGGGCGAGAGCCAGACAGGCGCTGGAAAAGCGTATCGCGGTGGCAGGCGCACGCCGCCCAGCGCACGCCCATAGTCCATGGGAACGCATTCGCGGTTTCCGATCTCGAAATGGAGCTCGGCGCCGGACAGTCGGATCGCGCCGGGCAGGTCGGAAAAGCGCAGTTCAATGGTCTTGCCGCCATGCGCCGCCGGATTGGCTTTCACATCGATTGGGCGCAGCGACTTTGATGGGTCCAGATGGCAGGCTGACAGGCAGCCGATCAGCACGATTGCCGGGCCGACGGATAACAGTGTGGTTCTCAACCGCTGGAAGACGGGCGGTGGATAAGACCTGGCGCGCATCATACGTCCAAGAGTTCATGGCGGCTGTCGCCCGGGTCAACAGCCGCGCCGTACCGGTACAACGCAGCCCCTTGCCGGTCGCAGGCCTGATGAGGGACAGGTCATGATCTCATCTTCCTCGAGCGCAGGGCCTGGCGCCATGACCGTTATCCATTCCTATTCGTACAAGCCCAAGTTCCATCTGGCCTTGCTCGCGCTCTGCGCCTTCCTCGCCTGCGCGGCGGTGGGGATTTACGCCACCATCCATGAAGACCGGGAAGTGGTTATCAGCAGCCTCATCAACCTTGGCCCGGGCGGCTCGAAGTTGTTCTTCATTCTGCTGGGGCTTGGCTCGTTCTGGCTGGTCGGCCAGGCGATCATGGCGATACGGGCCTCGCTCATGCCGGATCGATACATTGTCCTTGCGTCGGACCATATTGCGATCCCAGCCTCGCTCTTCTCCCGCGAAGCGTCGCACATTCCGTTTGCCGACATTACTGGCCTGTCGCTGCAGACCGACAAGCGTTCGCGCATTCTGCATATCCGGCATGGCGCCGGAACGACAAAGGCCACGCAGCGATTCTTTGACGACCGGGAGCAATTCGAAGCTTTCCTCGCGCAATTGCAGACGGCCATCCGAGGTTAGCTGTCGAACAGGCCTGCGCATTGATAGGGCACCGCTGCCCTCGGAACTTTCAGAAGACCGGGTTTTGTGGCGGCAATTCCGGTCCGGGGCGTGTAGGGAAATAGGTGCCCTTGAGGCTGCCTCCAGCACCGCAATAGTCGCTGCCCGCATCATCCTGTTCCACGATCAGGATCCCGTCCCGCAGGGTCAAGCGAAGGGCATCGCCGCGCGGATAGGTGAGGGACAATATGTTCCCACGTCTCGGCATCGTCTCATTGAATTCGCAGCTCCATGCCAGAAAGTCGGGATCGACCACATTGGCATCGACTTCGAAGCTTCCGTCTTCCAGGCGGCGGATATCGATCTGCCCGCCGACTTTGCGCCACACACCCGCAAAATTGTTTCGGCGTGGCTCGGTGCGAGCGAGAATTTCCACGCGCGAGCCAAGCCAGGTAGCGAGGCCATCACGCAGATCACGGCTATCTGCCGAGCCGTCCATCAGGACATATTGATCGCGCATCAGGCTACGGCGGAACCTCTGCTCGTCAAGCGCCAGAGCCTGACGCGCAGCGGGTGATTGCCGGGTGCCGAGGGCCGTCAGCCGTCGCTTGATGGCTCGGTGCAGACCGGTCAACTCGGCATCCGCCCTGATAGTCGTTTCGATCATATCTTGCAGCTTGGCGCAGGCCGCCAGATCCCGGCCAATGTCCATATCGTCTGGATGATCGTCCAGTCTGCTTTCGATACGCCGCAACTCCCGCCGGTAATCGTCGGCGCGGACGTTGCAATGCAGGTTCTGGACGCCTGGCTGGAAAGGTGTGTCCTTGGGCGCGCGTACCTCGTCCGTCAGGTGCCAGCAGCCATCATCGGTAGCGACAAAAGTGAAGCGCCCTGGCACCCCCGTCAGTTCGACGGGTACGCCGATCCATTTGCCGTCGTCGGACGTCGCGTCGAATCTGGCCTCGCTCCATTCCACGTGCCAGACTGTGCGGGAGGGATGGCCTGTGCGGATGAGGGTATAGCGTCTGGCCTCACCCGCCGGCTCGGCCCCGGTAATCGCATAGTTCCATCCATGGAGCGCCAGGGGGAAACGGTCCAGGAACTCGGATCTTGAAACGAAATCTGTCTTGCCGGCAGCCGGGATGCTCCAGACCTGGTCGGCCGTGAATTGTTGCCGGACTACCGGAGACTGGACATAGAGGCGGAAGAACCGGGCGAATCCGCCGGTTCGGCAGGCCTCTCGGGCGGCGCCGACCGGGTTGGCGGACGTGTCCCTCTTGCCCGACTTCCCGAAGGAGGTCTGGGCCATGGTCAGGAAGATCAGCCCCGGCAGGAGCGATAGCCACACAGGCCCGAGGCGGTATCGGGTCATCGCGGATCTGGGCCATCGCGTCTGCCGAACGGATTTCGCATCGGCAAAAGCGCGCAAGGCTCACATCGAACAGCGGACATAGGCGCTCCGCGGCTTGCCGACTTCCTCGACGATCAGACGGCCGCTTCGGCCTGAAAACAGGAGATGGATCGCGCGCGTGTCCTCCTCGCCTGAGCGGATTACGCGGATGAGCATGTCTTGGGCATTGGCGTAGTCCGCAGCCCGGAGCGGGTCGTCGCCCGCCCGATCCCGCGGTGGACCGGCGTCGACATAGGCCTCGCGGACGACAAGCGCCTGCCCTGCGATTATGGCGAGATCCGATCTTAGTCCCATGCGGTTCCTGTAGGACTGGCCGATGCATTTGCCGGGGCGGGTAGCCCAGTTGCCCAGGAAGCGCGGCAGGATGACCGGGCGGTCGAGGGGGGCATAGACCGCCCGGTCCGTGCCCGTCGCGGGCTGCACGATTTGGCCGACGCCGTCCTGGGCGTTCAACCGCGCGCCGGACGATTGCGGAGCGCCGCCGCACAGCAGGAGCGCGGACAGACCGATCCCGAGTAGCCGATAGGGTGCCGGCAATCGCGCTAAGGACCCGGCGGACAGCGTTTCGGCGGTGCGGCTTTTGGCCGATCCTTGTGTGCCGGGAGAGCGGCGTTTCATAGATTACCCCTCGGCCAGCGATTTTCCTTCAGCGGCAATGTGGCAGTGGTGCCGCCAGGGGCGAAGCGCCGCGATGTACCGGTTCCATTTGTTCTGGCGACGACCGCATTGATGCGAGGTGGCTACCGATCAATCGACGTCGCAGCGTAGCCAAGGCCTGCGCGGCAAGCCCTTGCCGATCCGCAGCGTTGTTCCGTCATCCGACAGCAGCATCTGCATGGCCATGCTCTTGCCTTGCCCCTCCGGCACGTCGAAGAGGATCAGCATCTCCCTTGCCTGCCGATTGGCCCTGGCTTTCAGGACGATGGCCTTTCCCTTCGCGATCCTTTCGGACGTGATGCTCGCGGGGGAATGAACATAGGCGCGCTTGATGTGAAGGATGCCGGACTTGGAGACGATGCCATCACTCCGGATGACGACGACCCCGTTCTGCGTTCTCGAGATCGCATCCGGCGTCTCTGTGTCCGCCGCGCATCCTTCCGGCGTGGATGACCAGGTGCCGATGAAGCGAGGCATGATTTGGTCCCGGTCGAGCGGGAGATAGGCGCGCCGCTCACCCCAGGAACCGGCCACCACGAGGCCGCTCAAGGTGTCGATGGTGAGGCCGTTTATCTCGTCCGTTACAACGCGATTTGATGAAGCAAGCGCAGGAGATATCGCAGCGAACAGTGCGAGAGCCGACAGGCCGGCGATGCGATAGCCTTCCATAGGTGGCGACGGTTAGCCGGTTTGCCGGACGGATTTGATCCTTGCTGGTGTACCGGTGCGCCATCGTCATGGCGGAAGGCGAACGGACGACGCAGGATGATCCGCTCCGAACATGTCGACAGGATGACGGCACTGTGATCGCAGCGACATTCAGCCTGCTCTACCTCACCGCCGTGACTCCCCCGCCCCAGGCGGCGCCCCGGATTCTCGCTGATCCAGTTACGGAGTATGGTGCGCGTGGGCCAATGCGTCTGTGCGTGGCGGGCTTGGCTATCATCGCACGCGATGGCGAGGGGGTTCATGTGGTCGGGCCTGTTCTGCGCGTCATGAACGACGACTATCTCGTTGCCATCACCGCCATCCCGGCGCGGGATCCTGTCCTGCGAGGGCGGCAAGGGATTCCCCTACCTCTCGAAGGGGGGCTGGTCGCCTATCCCTATGCCGGCGTTTTGCCTTCCGGCTTGGGCGAGACCGCGCTCGCCACGGAACGCGTCCGCTATGTGGTTTACCGGAGGGGCACGAGGAGCGGCGGCGTGATTGTCGGTTCATCCGCGTTCAACGGGACCGACTCCGATCGGGCGGTTCTGTCCCGCCTAAGGCTGGCTGGCGCCGGTGCGGCAGGCTGTGTCCGGCCTTTGTCATTCACCTCCGATCAATCTGGGCATGTGGACGTGGACGCAGCCCGGCGCGCGGGCTTCGAACGCTACGGGTACGGGCAGTCGATTGCCTCGTATCCGCCCCAGCCGTTCGTGGGTCCTGGCTATCACTGCCAGGGTGGCATCGGATTTCGTGTCGAACCGGGCGAAACCCTGCTCCGGCCATGGAGACCGCAGGGAGTTGGAACCTCCTATCTCACGCATGACGGGATCACGATCAAGATATCTGGCCCAAGGAAGCCGTTGAGCCGGAGGGATCCGCAGAATCCTGATGAGCATCCGATGAGTCTGCTGCATGAATCGCGGATCATCTATTACAAGAGCCGCGGCGTTGGCCCATCCTATGCGCCCGCGGGTGTCCGCGAGGATGACAGTTGGAGCGTGGAACTCGGCCTGGAAGAAAACAGTCGTATGGAAATTGCCTTCCCGCCGTCGATAGTCGGATATCGTTTCCTTCAGAGGCTCGAATTCGTGAGCAAGGATGATCCACGCTGTGGCCGGGACTTCTCGCCATCTGCCAACGGAGGATAACGCTCACGCATATGGTTTGAAGCGCGGCGCCAACAATTGCGCTCTGCTGGTCCTACTTACGGCGCCGCCACAAATGGGTAATGAGGACCACAAGCCAAACAATGAACAGCAGTACACCTGCGGGCAAGGTGAACAACATCATCCAGAATGCGACCGACATATTGTACAATGTGTTGCCCCAGTCCGAACCGAGAATGAGACATGGATGCGGACTGCCTTCATCGAGCGCGCAGCCATTTATACCTGCAAGCACCGCGGCGGTTATCGCCGACAACAGCGGAAAAAGCGCGAGGACGGTGATTGTGACCAGCGTCACACCATAAATTAGAAGAAGCTGGCCTGTTTTCATGGCATTACTCCGCCATCGCTCACACAATTCGTCTCAGGACCGAGGCTGTTATTCGGTTCGCCGGCCCCGTTTGCGCGGCGGTTACAGGCAGCGATGGAGTAAGGCTTCAGCTCTCTCGCTTTCGTATGCCGCCTGCGATGAGCACTTCGGAAGTGCGGCCATTGCGACGCTTGCCAGTTGGTTGGCCGAGCTGCCCGGAATGTCAGGATTTCCGCCGGGCGATGCATTGCCTCAGGCTATCCCGTGCGGACAGACCGCCGTGAACGCCTATGGCCTGCACTTCCTTGCCATCGATTTCGAGCTTGAAGTCCAGAAGCTCGCTCATGTTGTCGAGCAGCACATCCGCAGACTGAACAGCAAGGGCGATGGCTCCTACGCCTTTCACGCGCGTTTCGGTATAATTGTAGGCGCGCACGGTCTGCGTGCTTGAATTGTTTGGATCGTTGTTGACGACCTGCTTGAGTGTCACACTGACCCAGCGCACCTTCTTTGGTTGCGGGATATTCGGCCCCCAGAAGGTCAGCAACGCGCCGCGATAATTGCCGCCCGGCCCGGAAAGACGAACCAGGCCCGCCATATTCATATACAGGGCGGCGCAATACTCGCCCGGAGCAGCGTCGTTGGTATCCTGAAAGAAATCCCACTTTCCGCGAATGATCGGACCCATTTCAGGATCCCGCTTCATTTTCTCGATTTCGTCAGTGGCCATAGCGTGCAGCGCAAATATGTTACCCGCTGCGAGGTCCATCCTGATATCCATGGGATCGCGCGGCGGTGGCCCCGAGGGGCGCCCTCCATTGCGTTCCGCATCGCGCCCTTCGGCGTAATTTGCCGCCGCGTCGCGGGCCATGTCCACGTTCTGATCAAAAACCGCCTGATTCTGCGCGCATATGTTGGGCAGGTCGGAGCAGGCCCATGCCGGACTGGCGGCACCCGCGCTCGCTACAGCCGCCAGAAGGATGGCCAGCCCGCCGCCTTGCCGCCAATTTTGTGGCATCGATCCAGGGGCAACAGCGCGATTGGACATCATGGAAGAGTTCCGTGCAAGATAAGCCACAACGCTGGGTGCCACGTGTTGGCGCATCGCGATACGGTTGAAGTGTACCAGTACTCCTACTTCGTTCGTTTCAGCCACAAAGTCCGAAGAACTGACGCTGGTGCCGAAAAAGCCGGACACAGCAACCAGAAAACGCTGATGTAGAACCAGGCTAATTGGGGCGCGATCCAGCCTTGTGCGTCATGAACCGGCTGGGCGGTTTCGGAACGGATCAGGAGTAGCAGTAGCGCGGCAAGGAGTGTGTGATCAGGATTGAAGCTGCGATGGCCTTCCGGTGCGTTATGCGGACGACGAGATATGTGGGGATGACGGACAGGACCCAGGATGAAGCCAACGATCTGGATTTCCGGTTTTTCTCAGGAATAGATGAAATAGCCCGCTTCGCTATCGTTTCGCGAGGCAGCGGGCAAGAGCATCACGTGCCCTCAATCCGTCATGCCATTTTCCTGAGAAATACACTTTTCCCTTATCATCGGCCAGAGTGTAATCCTGGGCATCCTCGATCGAATTGACCAGCGCATTTCCGCTTGGAACGGCAAAGGTGATACTACCCATCTTCCGCTTCGGATTGCCCACCAGGGAAACCAGGGCTGTGACGGTCTGTGTTTCAGCCGATTGGGTGAGGACAATTCTCATCCTCGTCGGTTTTCTGGGAGCGGGAATTCCATATCCCTGATAGACGATAATCGCCGGACCGTCGCGCCCGTTCAATGTCGTCATGATCACTGCACCATTCGTAGTCCAATAACTTGCCGAACAGCCTGCGCCCCCGATATTCGTCTGGCCTCCGGTAGAGCCGGTCGGGCCGGTCGCCCACCCGGCAAACGGCTCCTCACCCGGCAGGAACCACATGCCTGCCTCGAGCTGCTGCATCCGCTGGCCCATCAACACCCGTTCTTGCGAACTCTTGGCCTCGTCTTCGGCAAGATGATCGCCGAGCGCTTTCCACTGCTCGGGGGAAAAATACTGCATCTGAGGCGATCCATCGCTGCCGCCATTGTCCCATTCGCACCAATATTCTACGATATTGCCCGTTTGATCATAGACTTCACTGACCGTGTATTCGTTATATCGTCCCGCACACAAGTGCTCTGCCCGTGCATCCTGCGGCCAAAAGAAAAAAGCGAGCGCAACCAGAAAAATTCCGATTGACAGTCTGTATGACGCTGAGACGGTACGATCCGTTGATGCTCGCGATGCTGGAAAAGGAAGTGTCAAACTGGGCGTCATGCGAATACCCTGCACAAAAAAAGGCCATTTTTTCCGTACGGTTCGGCCAATCGAACAGCAACAACTCAGATGTACCGGTACGCCTATCGCTGCCTTTTCAGCCACAATGCCTGAAGAACGCATACTGGCGCGGAAAAGACCGGACACAGCAGCCAGAACATGGTGATGTTGAACCAGGCCAGCTGGTGCGCGATCCAGCTTTGTGCGTCATGAACCGGCTGAGCGGTTTCGGAACGGATCATTAGCAGCAGCGCTCCGGCCAGAAGTTGCGTGCTCAGGATTGAAATGCCGGAAACTGCGACGGCCTTCAGGTGCGTCGTGCGGATGACGAGATATGTGGTGATGACCGACAGGATCACGACGGCAGGTATCAGGTGCACCACGCTGACGTTCACGCCGAGCAGCTTCGCTTCGAACATCCGGCTATTGCCCCAAGTGGTCTTTGATCCGAGCGGTATCGAACGGGGCTACAACGGTTTCGGTTAGCAAGGGCCATAATCCCAAACAGCAGTCATCGGATGATTGCGCCGGATTTTCGCAGCGCGTGCAGCGACTGTGCGTTCCTCATCAAAAGGAAGCGCTGGAAGGGCGGCCAGTTTTTCCTGCGCGATCCCATCTCCATGGCTCGCCGCAACGCGATACCAAGCGATCGCGCGCAGATAGTCCTTCCGGCGATCGGATCGACTGGAATAGAGCGATCCGATCCCGGCAAAGCCATGCGGTTCGCCATGGCGGATCGCGTTGAAATAGGCATGCCGCGCACCGACCTTGTCTTTGGGCACACCACGACCGAATTGACGCAGCAGGCCAGGCTTGCCCATGCGGCGCCCAACTTTCGCCGGGCGGCCTTGCGCAGCCAGCGGGCGGCGGCTTTGGAGTCCACAGGCACGCCGAGGCCTGTGTCCAGCATTACGCCAACCTTCCATTGCGCCCGTAGGGAACCATGTTGGGCGGCAGTCAGGTAGTAGGCATAGGCGCGCGTTGGCGCCGAAGGCGTTGCCGTCTCTTCAAGCCAGCCGAGCCCGCTGAACCCTTCGGGATCGCCGGCTTTGGCCAGATCAAGCGCCAGTGCCTGCACCCGAGGGCTGTCGCCAGAGCATATCGCGGCTTGCATGGCCCGGTGGCCGGAGGTGTCGTCAGGAATAGCCAGCGCCTGGACCATGAGCATCACAATCAGCATGTCGGGATTGTGCCCTCATTCATTTCTTCGTTGGCCCCCGGAACGCGGACATAGCCCGCACCCTTGCGGACAAAGTGCTCGGTGATGGTTCGAGTGCCGGAAAAACGGACATCGAAGGAGCGATTGCGCACGACATTGACGATAGTGCCGTCGAAGGTTTGATAGCCCTCCTCGACGGCGCCGGAGCTGTCGTAGTGGGAAGCGAAAGTGACGAGAGATCGTGGGCCGCTGGGAGTCAGTTCCGTCAGCGTCTTGGAATCGCAGGCATAACCCTGCCAGACGCCGCCAGCGGTAGACTCGATCACCGTCCCGTCGGTGATATCCTGCCTGACTTTCCATTGCGGCGGGCTGGCCATGATGCTCCCGACCACAGCGTCAGGCCAGCGGCGAACTTCCTCGAACTTCGCCCCTGCTATTTCGCGCAAGTAGAATATCCCCAGGGTGCCCAGAGCGACGGGATAGGGTTCATCGCCGGTTCCCTCGGCGATCAGGATCGGTCCGAAATCTCCCCAGACGACCTTGCCTTTGCCGTAGGTATATACGGCCTGTTCGGGCACGCTGATCTCGCGGGCGCCGCTCCCGAACACGGCTTCAAATGCAAGATCGACCTGTTTCTCGGCAGGCAGCGCACGCAGGGTGGAAGGAGACGGTTTCCCGGCCGGCGCTGACGCCGACGGGTTCGGTTTCTCGTCGTGG
Source organism: Sphingobium sp. CFD-1 (assembly GCF_024611115.1). Taxonomy (NCBI): domain Bacteria; kingdom Pseudomonadati; phylum Pseudomonadota; class Alphaproteobacteria; order Sphingomonadales; family Sphingobiaceae; genus Sphingobium; species Sphingobium sp. CFD-1. Next base: position 3,845,082 of record NZ_CP084398.1, read on the forward strand.
GTGAGGTTCGCTCCGGTGGCGCGGGGAGAGGCTGTGATCCCGGTCCAATTGGCCAAGGCCCATCCACCACCACCCGCAAGGGCCAGCCCGACCAGCACCAGGAGCGGCCAGCGCCGCCTGGCGCGGGTTCCGGTCTCAGTGCTCGGGTTAGCCGGGGGGGATTCTTCGGCCTCTTCGGCGTGTGTCACCCCGGCATCGCTCTGCTGGAACAGCACCGCCTTTTCGCGTTCGAACTCCTCCGCGCTGAGCGCACCGGTATCACGCAATCGCGCTAATCTTTCCAAGCGGCTCAGGTGGTCGTCTGCGGTCATGGTCCCCATTCCAGAGTTGCGGAAGCCGCAATCTACTCAAGCGTTCCCTCCAAGGCAGATGCGCCGGCGTACCGGTACGTCCGGGGCGCTCACACCTGGCGCATCCGCGGGGTAAAATCCCCCAGTTCATGGGAGTCACGATCTTGCGGTCCAGGTCTGTTACGAATGCGGTTGCACTTTGCACTATGGTTTTGGTCGCGCTGACTGCCTGCGACGGGGCGAATGGTGCCGACGCCCCCAAGAGGCCGCGACCATCGGCGACTCCGACCCAGCCATCGCTTTCCACGCCTGCACCAGCGCCACTCAGCGAACATGATCGGAACGCGCTCGACATGGCGAAGCGAGCCTGTGAAAATCGCGATTTCAAAACGCTGTTCACAGCGATCGCCATTTCGCCCGTGGTCCGGCGCAAATACAGTGCGCGCATGATCGAGGTCAGCGTGCGCGAGAGCCCAGACAAGGCGCTGGCCACGCGTCAGGTGTCGTCAAGCGCCTATGAAGACTTTCCGATCACTCAGGTCGACTTCTATTACAAACCCACAAAACCCCTGAAGGCGGGGGATGAGGACGAATATATCGATATTGAGTTCAACCAGAGCCAGAGCGATCAATTCTCGGTCGATTGGGCGCGCGTCCACTATGATGGCCAGTCGGATGGCGGTGACGATCTGGGCAATATCATCGGCACGGACGGCAATCCGCTCCCGCCTGGAACCCATCCGGATTCAGACGGGCAATTGCTGTTCTGGCCGACGAACGACTGCTGGCAACTGGTGGCGGATAACAGATGGCAGCGGTAGGGCAACGATTGCACGTACCGGTACGCCGGTTCCCTTGCTTACAGTGAGGTACGGATCTTCAATTGACGCCATCTCGTCGATTCTCTGAACGCATTCGAGGCTACCTGTAATGAAGCAACGCTATCTCTTTGGTGCGATCATTGCATCTTTCTGCCTTGGTATTGCCCTCTTCACACCGGCACCATCAATGGCCGAGGGCAGATGTCCTCCCGGATACTTCCCCGTCGGCGGAGGTGGGGCTGGCTGGGAAGGCTGCGCTCCGATGGGCGGTGAACCGGGCGAAGGTACGGACACCTCCGCGCCGGAATGGGAGACGCGCTGGGGCGCGATCGCCACCGGAAGTGGTGCTTTCGGCGCGGTTGAAAATGCCCGCAGCAAGAAGGAGGCCGAACGGATCGCCATGGCCCGCTGTCTGCAATCGACAGCGAATGCGCGTTGCAAGATAAAGGGAAGCTATCACGACCAATGTGTGGCTCTGGCCTGGGGCGACAAGGGCGCCATTTCTTACCGCGGCCCGGACGAGCTTGAAAACCGGCAGCGGGCCATGGCACTTTGCAGCAAGGAGACGACGGACTGCCAGATCTTTTATTCGGCGTGCAGTCTGCCGGCACGCATTCGCTGAAGCACCGGTACGTCGGGCAGATTGAGAATTGGACGACAGCGGTTCTAGGCAGCCTTGAACCGAGATCACTCGGCCGACACTTTGTTGAGCTTGCTGGTCATGAATATCCGTATCCCTTTAG
>NZ_CP084399.1:0-160984 GCF_024611115.1 Sphingobium sp. CFD-1
CCTGTTCGCGGTCCCCAATTGTTCCGCCACGCCTTTTCTGATAGGATCATCGCCATGACCGAGATTGCCGCTCCCCTCTGGACTCAGGACCAGGCCGTCGCCTTCGAGGCGGCGCGCGAGGCGGTGGTTGACGTAATCGCGGGCTACAGCGCCGAGATCGATGCCGAGCAGACCAAGCCGCAGCCCGACGGCGATCGCCTTGCCTTTCTCGAAATGCAGACGCGCCATTGTTTCGACGTGATGAAGTCGCTGCGCGTCGCCGATGACGCTACGGTCGCGCAAGTCCTCCGCGAATATAGCGCGATTGTCCGCGCGCGCGACGGCAAGAGCGAGTTGGCCGTCGCCGCCTGATCTGCATGGATCGTGACCCGGATCGTTATCGTCTTTCCCCGGACAAGCATCGCGCGATCTACAAAAGCCGCATCGCGCCGCTGCTGTTCGCGCAGGCCGCGCCGGTCGAGCGCCCTACCGCTCTGGTGCTTGGCGGCCAGCCTGGCGCTGGCAAGAGCGCCTTGCTGGCGGCCGCCCACGCCGAGTTCGATCGGCGCGGGGGCCTGATCGAAATCATCGGCGATGACCTGCGCGCCTTCCATCCGCGCTATAGCGAATTGCAGCGTCAGGACGACCGCACCGCTGCTTTCTTCACCGATCGCGATTCGGGCCGCTGGATCGAAATGGCGATTGCCGACGCTGCTGGGCGGCGCTGCAATGTCGCGGTCGAAGGCACCATGCGCCTGCCCGACAAGGTGGCGGAAACCCTCACCCGCTTTCGCGACAGCGGCTTTGTGACCGATGCGCGAGCGCTGGCGGTCAACCCGGAGTTGAGCGCGCTTGGCATCCTTCAGCGCTTCATCGCGCAGAAGGACAGCCGCGGCTACGGGCGCATGACGAGCATGGAAGCGCATCGGGCCGCGCTGGGCGGAATGCTCGATACGCTGGACCGGATGCAGGATGAGCGCCTTGCCGACCGCCTCACCATTTATCGGCGCGGCGGTGAGATCCTGCATCGCTTCGATTTTTCCCGTCCCCCCTCCCCGGACGAGCCGCGCGCGCGTGCGATTGTCGAGCGCGAGCGCGGGCGCCCCCTTACGGCTGAGGAAGTAGCCTATAGGCGCAGGGAAATCGATCGCCTCGCGCCCGCGCTGCAACGCTATGGGATCGTTCCGCAGGCGAAGGCGAAGCCTGATCGCGGGCGCACCGATCAAGGGCGTGGCAAGAACCCGCGCGAACGCTAGGCGCGGCGCGCGACTGATTCATTGCGTGAATCAGTCGCGCGAGTTTGATTCGAAATAGTCGTCAGACTTCGCGCGCCGGGGCCGGTAGAATCCGGGGATGCATTGCAGCTTCCCGGCCCTGTTCGTCCCGATCGAGCTGATCGCGCTCGATCATGCCCGCAATATCCGTCGCCGCTATGAGATCGTCGTGACCCGCGACCTGTTCGGCTCCTATATCGTTGAGACGAGCTGGGGGCGCATCGGCGCGCATGGCCGGAGCAAGCGGCTGTCCTTTCCGGATCGCCCCAGCGCCGAGCGGCACGTCGCCGCGACATTGCGTCGACGCGGAACGGCGAAGAAGCGGATCGGTGTGCCCTATCTCCCCTCGCCCTTTTGCAATCGACCCGCAGCGTTCGACCGCACCACACCGCCAGCCTTGTCGCCTATTGCGGATAGCTTCGCGGAAAGACCTGCGCGGTTGTAAAACAATAGGCATTATGTTTTACACTTCCAATTGTCCTCGTGGTTGCCGGTTTGCTTGATCCTTGAGCACGTCGGCAGCGATAAGGCGGAACGCGGGCCGCTGCCGGACTGGCTCACACCATGCGGCAATCCCGAACAGGCAAGGAACTGCATCCATGTCCTTCAACGGGCTTTTTGCTGATGGAAGATCGCTCCGCCCCGGCTCAGACGTGCAAGGAAACAACCACCCCGTCGAGGTCGGGGCTACGGTTTCCGTGTGCCACGGACCCTCCGTTTCTTTCCTTGCACGCGCCGAAGCTGCCGCGACGCCCATTTCCATCATCAACCCGAAGAAAGGAAATGAAGATGCGTAACCTTGCCAAGTTCGAGATCATCGGCCGCATCGGTGAGATCAAGGCCGGTAACGGTGTGGTCCACCTGAAGATCGCCGCCAACTATCCCTACAAGGATGAGAACACCGGCGAATGGGCCGATGACACCTATTGGAACCGCGTCGCGATCTTCCGCGAAGGCACCCGCAATTATATCGCGGACAAGGCCAAGGTCGGCGACCTGGTGCGGGTCGAAGGCCGCCTGCGGGACAGCAGCTACGAGAAGGGCGACGAGACGGTTTACACCGTCGACCGCATCGTCGACCAGTTCGGCATCCTCGCTCACGCGGCCGAACGCGCCGAGTGACGGCGCCGGGGCGGGCCGCAAGGCCCGCCCCTCCTTCCGTGTTCGTAATGGCTGCGAATCTCCCGGTTGGACGCCCTAAAATGCACCGCCGCGACCGTCAATTTCGCGTCCGAACGGCCGTGATCCTCGTAAGCTGTCTTGATGCCCGAAGGCGAACGCGCTCTCCAATAGCGCCGTAGAGAGCTTTCGGGCTTCGGAGGTCCGAGTTACGCGATCGAGGGGGGAAGTCTCCCCCTGAGTTCGAGCCGCGTGCCGCGTCTCGCCCTACCCCCTCTGCAGGGGGACACGTCCCCCCGCAACGCCCCCCTGCCCGCGCTTCCACGTCACCCAGCTCGCCGGCGCAATGCTTGCCGCCTGGTCGACGCCGCGGTCGATCAGTGACGCCGCCCAGGGGCGGCGAGATCCTTTCGCCTTGTCGGGGAAAGGAGCGCGCGGCCCCCTCTCCCCAGCAAGCGAATTAGACCGGGCCGAGGCTCGCTTCGTTGCGCCCGCACCACCCCGATCGAATCCGCCTGCCCCCTCTCCCTGCGCGTTCTTGGGCGGGCCATGGGCCGAGCCGTTTTCTGAAGCACCGATCATTCGTCGTCGCGCTGACCCATGATCGTGATGGCCGCCGATAAATCGGCCGCGCTATTTGCAGGGATTCCGGGGCCTGTTCCGGCCCCCTGGCGCAAGGGCCAGGCCGTCTCGGTCGCAAGCTCCCTCGCTTGGTGATCGCGGGGGTATCCCCACCCTTCCGCGCTGCGCTTGTGCAGGGCGGGTGATCCCCCTCCCCCGCGATCAGCCCTCCGTTGCGCCATTCCCCGACCCGCTTCGCCAGCAGGCAGAAGCCGATGTCGCCAGCGCCTTCGGCTTCATCTTTTAGGAAGGGAAACAAGCACATGGCACGGAACACAGCCCGCAGCGCGCAAGCCAACCGGATCGACGTTTACGAAGAAGTCACAGCGGGCATTATCGCCTTGCTGGAGGCAGGCACCCGCCCGTGGTCGCCGTCATGGGCATCGGGCGCGGCAACCCTTCCCTTGCGTCACGAAGGGACTCCCTACCGGGGAATCAATATCCTCCTGCTTTGGTCCGCAGCGATGGCGCGCGGTTACGCCAATCCCTATTGGATGACTTACCGGCAAGCGCACGAGCTGGGCGGTCAGGTCCGCAAGGGCGAGAAGGGCAATCTTGTCGTTCATGCCGGAACCTTCACCCCGAAGGACGGCGAGGCCGAGCAGCACCAGAGCGACGATGACGGCGAGGATCGGACGCGGCGCTATCTGAAACGCTATGTCGTGTTCAATGTCGAGCAGATCGACGGCTTGGATATGGCGAAATATCCGGCCCCGGTTGTCGAGATCAAGAACCGCGATGAGCGCGACCCGGACCTTGACGCCGCCTTTGCCCATTACCCTGTCCCCTATAGCGAAGGCGGATCGAGCGCGTTCTACCGGCAGTCCGAAGATCGCATACAGATGCCCGTCTTTGGCGATTTCGTGAGCGGCAACGCCTTCTATGCAACCCTTGCCCATGAAGGAATCCACAGCACCGGGCATCCCGACCGCTTGGACCGCGACAGCCTTCGCAACTACGGTGAAAGCAAGGAAATCCGGGCTTTCGAGGAACTGATTGCCGAGATTGGCGCGGCGATGCTTTGCGCGCAGCTAGGCATGGAACCGACCGAGCGCGAGGATCACGCCGCTTATATTGCCGATTGGCTCAAAGCGCTTCGGGGCGACAAGCGCGCCATCTTCCGCGCCGCCAGCGCCGCACAGGCCGCGAGCGAATTGATCCTCTCCCACATGGCCGACGAACCCGCAAGGCAGGCCGCTTGATCGATCAGGGGCGGCGCGCCGCCGCCCCATTCCGTCCCTGTTCTCCCAAGGATCGACCCATGCCTAAGAATCCCCCGCAGATCGAATTGCGCTGGCGCGATGAAAACTATGGCTCCGTCTATGCCGTCGCTGCCTTCCGCAATTATGCTGGCACCTTCGATTGGAGCGAGCGCACCCACCAGCGTTTTCGCGGATGCCTGAAACGCGCCGGTTTTGAGTTTCATTGGGGCCGGTGCGCCTACATCGCGAAAACGGGCGACACAGCGGAGCGCAAGTGCGCGCTATGCGATGAACTGGCCGCAGCAGGCTTCCGGATCATTCATGGCGATGTGCGCCCCCAAGCCGAGGGAGGCGAAGCATGAACCGCGAACGCCGCAAGCGGATCGCCACCGTCCGCAAGAAGGTCGACGGCATCGTGGCCGATATTCAGGCCGTTATCGAGGCATTGCAGGAAATCCGCGACGACGAGGAAATCGCCCGCGACAGCCTGCCCATGAGCTTGCAGGAGGGCGAGCGCGCCCAGCAGATGCAGGAAAGCATCGACGCCTTGGAGGGAGCTATCGCGGCGCTGGAATCGTTCGATGCGGACGATATCGGCGAGACGCTGGAACGGGCCGCAACATGAGTAGCGGGGCCGGAGAGCGCGCCCGCGCCGTGATGGGCTATGATCCGAAAATCGCCACCAATTCGGAGGAGGAGTTTGCCGAGCTTATGGCGCTGGCGCGTGAGCGGCCGCCACTCACCCCCGATGGGCAATGGCGGCACGATTATCACGCCGCCATGATCGCCAGACGCACCATAGGCGTGCAGCCCGATCTATTCGGCGCGAAGGTGGTGACACACATGCACCGGACGAGGCCGGGGCCGGTCATCGACTGGCAACCGGAGCCTGTTGACGAGAAGCTGGCCCGGATCGCGCGCGATCCCCATGCAGCATTCGGCATCGGCCGCCCCCAGCTAAGCGACGAAGAGAAGGCGGCGATGCTCCGTTCAGCGGCGAATTGGCTGCGGCTTGGCCAGCGCGTTCGCCTGATAGGATCGTCAGCCTCCATCGACGGCCAATTCGAGCGCAGGGTCGGCCGCGTCGGCGTGGTCTGGCGCGTCTCCCGAACCATCACCGATTATGTCCATATCTATCTTGATCCGGTAGGTGCCGAGCGATCCGAGAAGATCGTTTTTGTCGAGCTACGCGACGTCGAACCGATCGAGGACGGGCAATGAAGGCCCCCCGCCCCGGCATAGGCGACAACGGGGGACCGCCGCTAGACGATCCGGCACCGCAGACACCGCCCCCAGCCTATGCGCCCCGGCCCTATGATGCGGCCTGTGGCCGCTGCCTTCATTGGAAGCCGCCCACCGCGCGCGAGGAATCCGACTATCGGGCATGGCAGGGAGGCTATGGCCGCAGGGTCAAGGAGCCGAGCGGCTATTGCAATCATATCCGTCATCGGCCGGGTGGCCCTGTCGCCAGTGGCGGCACGATGGGCCGCAGCTTCTGCTACAATTTCGAGCGCAAACCCGATCCCGAACCGGAGCGGGGCCGTGGTTTCGTCACCATCTGGCAAGGCGACAAGATCGCATGGCAGGGCCGGGAAGGCGAGGAACCCGCCGAGTTCCGGCAAGGCGAGCTGGACCTGTAGCAGTCGCCGGATCGGCGGGCCGATCCGGCGGGGTTTTTGACCGGGATCATTCGCCGGCGCCGCCGCCAATGATCGTGATGGCCGCCGATAAATCGGCCGCGCTGTTTGCAGGGATTCCGGGGCCTGTTCCTGCCCCCTGGCGCAAGGGCCAAGCCGTCTCGGCCGCAAACGGCCTCGCTTGGTGATCGCGGGGGTATCCCCACCCTTCCGCGCTGCGCTTGTGCAGGGCGGGTGATCCCCCTCCCCCGCGATCAGCCCTCATTGCGCCATTCCCCGACCCGGCTCGCCGCTCAGGCAGAAGTCGATGGCGCCCATCGCCTTCGGCTCCATTTTAAGAAGGGAATTGGAATGTTGAACCACGCCAATATCGAACCCAGCGGTTTCAAGGCCGGTGAATATGTTGGTTACACGATGGCCGGGAAAACCTCCTATCTCATGCGGATCAGGCGGGGCGGACGAGGCTGGGAAACATATTACCATGAGCCGCTGGCCAAGGCAGCGGGCGGGTGTTTCAGCTATGTGACCGCGCGGACGCTCAAGGAGATGTCCGGCAAGCTGGACGCCATGGCCCGTCGCCATCAGGCCGGTGACAGCCTTCCCGCAGAGGGGGTGTGACCATGCCCACCCTCGTAGAAACCCGCGAGCAGCACCGGGAACGGATCACACGGGCACTTACCGAACTGGAGCGTTTTTGCGCGCGGCGGGACGATTTTCTGGCCCGGATCGACTGGCAAGCCATGACCAGCGCCGACCGCGAGCAGGTTGAAGATTTCGACCTCGACCTTGCCATGTGCGCGCACGAGCTTGGTTGCGAGATGGCATCCATTTGGCGCGGCGACCACGGCATTTTCTGACTTCCCGATAGGAACGAGCATCATGGAAAGCATCGAAATGCGCTGCCCTCATTGCGGGAGCGCCAGCATTCTTAAGGACGCAGCGGCTGCATGGGACGCCGAAGCGCAGGAGTGGACCCTTGTGTCGGTTCACGATCACGAAACTTGCGAGGATTGCGAGCGGAGCGGCGATTACATGGCCGAGCGGCGCACCTTCGAGACGGCCGATGGATCGGGGGACGCACGATGACCAACGATCAGGAGCTTTTCGCAGCGATCCGAGCCTTGCCGCATATGGCGATCACCAAGGCGGACGGAGAATATCGGATCACATACCGCCTCGCGTCTATCGCCCTTGCCGATCAGCGTCAGCATAGTGCCGACTGGCACCGGGATCACGCCGAGCGGGCGGCTTACTATACGAACGACAGGGCCGATGCCCTTGGCACCGCCAAGTCGCTGTCCGCGCAGATGGTGCGCCTTCTGGACCGCGTGACCAGCAAGGAGGCGGGGAAATGACCGAAGCAATCAAAGACGAGCTGGGCGAACGGATCGTCGCGGCGGGCTTCGCGCCGAACCTCGCCGTTCTGGACATAAACCGTTCGTTCGACGTGCCCCGTGACTTCGCGCTTGCCGCGCCTTGGAATCTGCCCTCGCGCATGTTCCGCTTTCCTATCGAGGTTTGCCCGCCCGATGGCGACCAGCCTCGCAGGATCGGGCTTCGCCATCCCCTGCTGGCCGAACATCCCTATGTGCGGCGCGTAGAAGCCGCGCTGGGCTTCGAGATCGACCGCAACGGTGCTCCCAACCGCTTCGGCTATACCACCGCTCCCACGGCGCGTTGGTGGCATGCCGTCGACCTTATCAGCGCAGGCAAATGGCGCGAATTGCTCGAAACGCAGGATTTCACCGAATCCGGCTGCATCATGCGGGCCGTCGCCTACGGGTGCCGCTATTCCGACCATGAGGACAAGAAGGCCGCCGGTCATATCAACACGGCGGAGGCGCGCGCGATCATGCGCGAAATGGGCGCGACCGAACCCGACGACCGGAGCGCGATCATTCGTGCATTCAGCCAGCCCACGATTTGCCGACAGGACAATGGCAGCGAGCATTGGCCGATCAATTCCGGCCCCGACTGTGCCGAGGATTTGGCATGGGGCTTCATCATCGGCGTCGAGGACGGATGGTTCAGTCGCGACCGTTCCGGCTATCTCCAATGGTCCCAGCTAGGCCGCGACCGCTATGCGGCGGGTGATAGCGCGAGCTTCACCGAAAGCAGCGGACAGGCTGCTTTTGCCTTCTAGGCACCCGATGCCTTTCAGGGAGCCTTTGCCTTCTGATCCCGATGCGCCATGATGCAGGCCAAGAGGTGCGAGATGAACGAAACCGACAATATCCCCCATTCCGAAGCGCAGGCGGCGCTTGATCGCCTGTTAACCGTGGCTTTGTCGGACACGGGGCAGTCACGTATCACCGCGAATTTCCTGCTGGCATGGTGGAACGCGCACGATTGGGGCGGTTTCGATATTGCCGACCTGTTCGGCGTCGATCGGGCGATCGCGGCGGACATGGCGAGCATCTTCGCTTATCTTGGCCAACATGGCGTTGCGACCTATGCCGATGCCTTCGGTCGCAAGGGCGAAATGGTGGAGCTGATCCGGCTATGGCGACGGGCCGATGTGGAGACGGCCGAGGCGTAGCGCCGACGCGCCCCCGCCCTGGCGGCGGCGCTCCCCACCGCCAAGGCGGCGCGGCGGGCGCGGCCATCGGGCCGCGCGGGCGCTATTTGGGATGGTTCATCGCTCGTAAGCTGGCGCACCGCGCTATTGCGGCCATTCTTCCTCTGGCCAATTCCGCGACGTGTGGATGACGTGGAGGATCGTCACCACGCTTTCATCTGCGCTTAGCGCATAGGCAATAATGTAGGGGAGCCGGGCGACTGACTTCTCATAGGTGCCGCTGACCCGTCCGGGGTGGCCAGTCGCGAAATCGGCTAGACTGTCGCCGGTCGCGCGAATCCGCTTCGCAACCCGCCGAGCTGCGTCGGGGTTGTCCTTCGCGATGGTGACGGCTTGTCGTTCCAGATCATCCAGCGCGTCGTTCGACCATTGCACATGCCTCATGCGCCGTTGTTACTGGCAGCTTCTATCGCGGCATCAATCCGATCCATCGCTTCCTTATGCGGAGTGACCCGTCCTGCCTCCATGTCCGCAAGCCCGCGCTGAATACCTTCGATGATACGCAGTTCGCGGTTCACATAGGATTCGACCGCTTCGGCCGCGAGATAGGACCGCGTGCGGCGCGTATTGTGCGCCAATCGGCCCAGCTTCTCCTTGAGATCGGGCGTGACGCGGATCGTCATCGTTATGCTCGCACCCATTGGGGCCTCCTTTCCGTGTTTCGTGCACGTTGTAACACACTTGCCAGCCCATGTCTCCATAAGCTGCACGGGCAGCTTCCCCATGCTCTAGGCCGGACAGCGGCTTTCTAGGTTGGAAGAAGGGCAATAAACGGGGGAAGTCTCCCCCTGAGTTCGAGCCGCGTGCCGCGTCTCGCCCTACCCCCTCTGCGGGGGGACACGTCCCCCCGCAACGCCCCCCGATTGAACCTGTTCGACGCTTGATGCGGCGTTTTTCGGCTACCGGCGCTGGCTGGGATGTGGCTGCGATCAGGCGGCCGGGCCGGTTCGCACAAGGTCCAGCGTCAGCGCATTAGCAGCGGGAGCGGCGCCGGATAGCCGATCTTCGCCAGAAAGCAGCGTCAGCCATTGCCGTCCATAGGAACGCGCGGCCAAGAAATAGACGCTGCCATGACAGCCGACCACGCTGCACCTGTCGAGCTGGTCAAGGGGGGAAGCGCTCGCCCCGAAGCGAAGCGCCTGCACCGAGGCATCCACGCGCTGCTGGATGCCGCAGAGACGGCATTGCGACCGCACATGGGCATTGGCGCGGGCAAGTGCGCCCCATGAGGACGTCCAGCGCGGGAAAAGGCGGTCCATCTGGGTCATGCCGATCCGACTATCAAATCTTCCGCCCTGCCGTCCATCTTCGTTGCGGCAGCGCGGCGCAGACCTCCAGCGCCGACAATGATGCCCGGCCTTGCCGGACGCCTGTGTGAAGGCCGCGCCCGTCATGTCGTGGCGCGGAGAGACAGGGCTTGCCCTGTCCTGTGGCGCCCGCAGACGGGCACGTTCGCTTTTCCCTTGCCTCGATAGTGAGGCGGCAAGCCGCCGCGCTGTTTGCAGGGATTCCGGGGCCTGTTCCTGCCCCCTGGCGCAAGGGCCAAGCCGTCTCGGCCGCAAACGGCCTCGCTTGGTGATCGCGGGGGTATCCCCACCCTTCCGCGCTGCGCTTGTGCAGGGCGGGTGATCCCCCTCCCCCGCGATCAGCCCTCATTGCGCCATTCCCCGGCCCGGCTCGCCGCTCAGGCAGAAGTCGATGGCGCCCATCGCCTTCGGCTCCATTTTAAGAAGGGAATAAGCAGATGAAAAACTTTGCGGAAATGACTCCCGAACGGCTTGCGGCCTATCGTGAGTGTGTTGCGGTGCTCAACGATCAGATGCGCGCGAAGCTGGACAGTCCCGCACCCAATATCGTGGTGATGACGCAAGGCATTCTTGCGCTGGTCGATAGCAACCCGGCGATCGCCATCGCGCGCCAGTTGGAACTTATGTTCATCGTCTCCACCTATTCGGCCTTCAGCGAGGACAACAACCCGCACGGCGAGCGCGATTTCGGTGACTTCGAGTGGCGGGGCACCCGCTGCTATTGGAAAATCGACTATTACGACCGGCAGACGGATTACGGATCGCCCGACCCGGCAGACCCCGCCGTTACCTGTCGCATCCTGACCATCCTGCGCGCAGACGAATACTGATCGGCCACGCGCCGGGGGCGGAACCGACCGCCCCCCTTCCCCCCTAATTGCGAGGAATCGCCCATGTCTTTTGAATTGATGAACCGTGTCCAGATCGATGAGATCACCGCAGGCCGGGATTTGGCCATCGTGCGTTGGCTGGACGCCTTCGACAGCTTCCATCGCCTGAGCGACGAGGCCGCCGGATTGAGCATTGGCGGGGCGCTCTCGCTAACCGCGCCGTCAGGCGACCGCTACAACGATACCGGCTTGACGCGCGCATTCCTCGCAAAAGCCGACCATGAAACATACGACCGGGAAACTCGCAGCACGATCAAGACCAGTGCGCGCGACCATTTCGCCGCGAAGATGACGGCGGCAGTTGATCGGCGGTGCTGGCGGCATCTGCTGGAAACACTTGGCTTTGACCAGCTTCTCGACCGGCAGGCGCGCGAGGAATTTTATTCCGGCCTTGAAGGGGTGCCACCTGCCTTCACGACCGAGAATTGCGCGGCGACGTTCGGCCATATCTGGGAGAACCGGCGCGATATTTATCTGCGCGGGATTGCCAACACCTTTGCGGCGCTGGACCGGCGTTTCCGCTCGCATGATGGTTTCAAGATAGGGAGCCGTCTCATCATCGAGCGCGCGCTAAGCGATAGCGGGCGGTGGTGGAGCGACTATAACCGGCGCGATACCTTGCGGGACGTGGAGCGGGTTTTCCGCGAACTGGACGGGCTAGGCCCCTGCCCCGAAAGCATGAGCATCATCGAGCAGGTGACTTCCGGGCGCGATTATACGCCGTTCGTCATTAACGGCGATTATTTCCGCGTCCGTGTTTTCGGCAATGGCAATCTGCACCTGTGGTTCGAGCGCAAGGATTTGCTCAAGGAGGTGAACAAGCTGCTGGCCGAATATTATGGCGAGGTGATTGGCGACGGCTACGGCACCACCGAAGCAGCCGAAGCGCCGGAATATCATATGACGCCCGCAAAGGATTTCGGGGCGTTCATGTCGTCCGAGGCGGTCGCCCATCGCGTGATCGAAGATGCCCAGATCGGCAAGGGCATGATTGTTCTGGAACCGAGCGCCGGAACCGGCGTGCTGGCCAAGGCAGCGCGCGAGGCCGGGGCGCTGGTGGACTGCATCGAGATTCAGCCCGGATTGGCGCACGAATTGCGGGTGCTGCACGGCTTCGAGGACGTGCGGCAGGCGGATTTCCTAACCCTTTCCCCCTCGCCTTCCTATGATCGCATCATCATGAACCCTCCGTTTGATCGGGGCCGCGATTGCGATCATGTCCGCCACGCCTTCGGCTTCCTGAAACCGGGCGGTATCTTGGTTGCGGTGATGAGCGCGCGCGCCGAATTTCGCGACGACAAGCGGCACCGCGCGTTCCACGAGATCGTGGAGCGTTGCCGTCCCGCCTATGGCTGGCGGAAATGGCACGATCTGCCTGCCGGATCGTTCGCCCATGCGGGGACCAACATCAACACCGTCATTCTGGCGATCAGGAAGCCGGATTGATATTGTCGAAATGCTATGGCTTGCCCTGCGATTGCGCAGGTCAGCTACAGCTTCCCCTTCCCCTTCCCCTTTCCTTTCCCCAGCAGCCGGAAGATGAAGGCGATATGTCCGAAAGCTGCCTATATCGCTGGCCGATGGAACCCTGTGGTTCCACCAGCCCCTTTCCCCACTGATCCCGCGAAAGGAGATCGTGCGATGACGACGAGTAGCAACAGCAACCAGCAGGCTATCGACCTTGCTAATTGCATCAAGGATTGGTGGCAGCAGCACAAGTTCGACACCACCGGAGAGCGCGGAGAATGGAACCTCTACGACGATGAGCCGGAATTTGTGACGATGGCAAAGAGGATCATAGGCGATTGGGAAAAGCCGTCCGACGATTGAAGGCTGCGCATCCCAGAGGTCCGCGCAGCCGTGATCTTCCTAAGCTGTCTTGAGGCCCGAAGGCGAACGCGCTCCCCAATAGCGCCGTAGAGAGCCTTCGGGCTTCGGAGGTCCGGACGACAACCCCCTTCCCATCGACCGCGCGACTATGCACATGCATAGTCGCGCGGCCTTCATACCGTTCGAATCAACGGCGAACGCAGATTTTGATGTGTTCCACAGCCGGATAGCCAAACAGTTCATTGATTCGGGCGATCAGTTCGGGGATTTCTTTGCGCAAGGCGGTCGCCTGCGCCCGATCGGTCGCTACATCGAGAACCCCCCGCGCGCGACTGCCGGGAGGGTGGCGCAGCGTCATCGGTGTCGTATGTTGCGCGAGCGCTGGACCGACAATTTCCGGCCAGCGTGCAACCAATTCCGAACGGCCGAACCCCATATGGCGCATGACAGGCGCGGCGACGGTGCGCAGAAGGTCGCCGATCGCCATCGCCTCCCCTCCGCGTTCGTCGCGTCGTCCGAATCCTTCGCCGTCCTTCATGCTTGCCATCTTGCCACGGCGGCCCCGGCCCGTCGAGAAATGGCGTGTCGCCATTTCGGCGCGGCGCGACTATGCACATGCATAGCCGCGCCGCGCCTGCCACCATAGGCGACCTTCGACAAAGAGCATGAAGTATTGAGTTCATTAAGCTGTTGGCCTATGGTCCTGCCCCGCGTTCCTCTTCGAGACGCAGAAAAAGGACGGACGGTTTGAACGAGCGAAAGTCGGCCGCGAGCGGCGTCGATGCGATGGACGAGGATGCAATCGTCCAGATCCGCGTCACGAAGGCGCTGCGCAACGAGATCGCCCGGATCGCGTTGGATCGGGGCGGGATGACCTTTCGCGCGCTCATTTTGTCGGCGCTCAAGACCACTTACGGGCTGGAAGTTGCCGATTCCGATCTACGCGACCGGCGCGGGCGGCAACCTGGAGAGGGCGCAGGGCAAGGAGATGGGTGATGTCTGATTATTTTGCGGCGAATCCCGACCATGCCATCCTTGTCGGCATCATCGGCTTCTTCGCCTTGTCGTATTTTTTCGGCAGATCGAGGCGGCGTCGGCGCGGAGATCGTGCCGCCGAGGAATATTATCAGCGGATGTTGCGGGGCGGTTGGCGAGACGATGGCTAAGAGAGACGGAAAAGCTGGTATCCGACCGATGCAGACGATCGTAATCAACAACCGCAAGGGCGGCGTTGGCAAGACCATGCTGGCGACGCACCTTGCATGGTTCTTGGCCGAAGATGACGCGAGGGTGCTGTTCATCGACCTTGACGCTCAGGGCAACGGGTCGCGCACGCTTGCGGCCGCGGGCAGGGGAGGGCGATCGTCGGACCTGTTCGATCCTGATGCCAAAATCGAATTGACGGGCGCTCCTGGCCTCACCGTGCTCGAATCAGATGAAACGCTTGATATCGTCCAACTCCAAGACGTTCAGCAGATGGTGAAGGCATTCAATGCTTTTCCTCCGTTATTCGATTATTGTGTCATCGATACTCCGCCGACGTGGGGTGCGCTGAATTTCGCTGCGTTGACTGTTGCGGATCATTTGGTCGCCCCGATCGAGATGAAAGACTACGCGCTTGATGGTGTCGAACAGCTTCTGAAAACCATTCAGGCGGCGGAGCAAAGTGGCCGGGGAGGGCGTAAGATCAACTTTCTTGGCCTCCTGCCGTCTCGGTTCAACAGCCATAGTCCGCGCGAAAAGGAGAATGTCGCGGAGATCGTGCGGACGATCGGAACGAGCATGGTGTTCAACGGCCTGTTGGCGCAGCGCGACGGCTATGAAGAGGCCGTGTCGCAGGGTGTGCCAGTCTGGACCCTCAAAAAGCGGGCGGCAATGGTTGCAGGGCAGGAAATGCGCTTCGTGCTGTCCCAGATCCGCGACCGTATGGATGGCCTTCCGGCCAAGGAGATCGTGTAGTGAGCAGTTTCAGGGAGCGAGCGGCGCAGATCAGCGGCGTTCTTCACGCGCGGACGGCCGAGGCTGCGGTGCAGGAACTGGCGTTGGACGATGTGATCCCCGATCCGGAGAATCCGCGCCGTGACTTTGATGAGGAGGAACTGGCCAAGCTGGCGAAATCGATCGAACGACGCGGGGTTCTACAACCGATTACCGTCCGGCCCGCAGATAAGGACGGAAAGTTTGTCATTCGTTTCGGGGAAAGGCGTTGGCGGGCCTCGAAAATCGCGGGCAAGCCGACGATTCGTGCGATTGTTTCCGAAACCGCCAGCGAAACCGACAATCTTGTTGAGCAGGTTATCGAGAACGAGCAGCGGGCGGACCTGCGCACCAGCGAAATGGTCGAGGCGGTGCAGCGGCTATTGCAGAAGGGTTGGAGCAAGACGGCCATCGCGGAGGAGCTGAGCTGCAAGCCTGCCGAGATCACGCAATTCGCGGCGGTCCCCGAAATGGCGGATTATCTGCGCGAACTGATCGACGTTTGGCCCCGGCGAGCGCTCTACGATCTTCACATCGCCTCCCGCAAGCATTCCGACGCGATCAAGCGGTTTGTGGCATCACGGCGTGAGCAGGGCGTGACCACCGCGGCGGTCGCCGGTTTCGTGCGAGGGCTTAAAGACCCGCAGCCCCCCAAAGCGGTTGCCCCGGTCGAAACTCCTGCCCCGCCATCTTTCGAAACGGCGAGCGAGGAGCACGGCGGTCCCGATCCGGCTGAATCCGATTCAGTGCCTGCATCGGTTAGGGGGAAGGGGAGGCGTAAGGCAGTCGCCCCTGCCGCCCCGGTTGCCCCGATCGTAACCGTTATCGTGGGCGGCAGGAATGGACGGCTGATCTTGCCCGATACGGTTTCCGTGCTGTTCGAAGGCGCAGACGGGCCGGTGACGGTGGCCGCCAGCGAAGTCCGGCTTATCGGCGCAGCTTCCTGATTTTCGCACCGAACGAGCTTTTCTCGCGCACGACTATGCATGTGCATAGAGGCGCGGTCCGCACGTCAACCTGAAACGCACAACGCGCCTGGCGGGGAGGGTCGCCGGCGTGAGGCTATGCATGTGCATAGTGAAAGGGAAAGGGAAAGACTCTAAATGCTTGATGGCGGGATAGGCTTGCAGCCGGGCTTGTAAAACATTAGAGCTATTATGTGACATTTTTCGGGGTCCGCCTTCCTGCCGACTTGGCTCGGCGTTTCGACCGCGTGGCAGCGGGGCAGGGCGGTCGTTCGGTCTTGCTCCGAAAGGTGATCGAGCGAGCCACAGCAGACGCAGGGGAGGCAGAAGCGCCCGCTGCCGGCCCCGTGCGTCGGTCCCGTCGCGTCGAAATCCGGTTGTCCGATGAGGAGCTTACGTTGCTTGACCAGGCCGCCGCAGAACGCGGGCTTACGCGCAATGTCTGGGTCGCTACGTTGGTGCAACATCGGCTCCGTGACGACACGCCACCGGCGCTCCCGGAGCGGCAGGCCCTTGCCGATGCTTGGCGGCAAATCAGGCGGGTCGGCCTCAATATCAATCAGGCGGTCCATGCCCTTCATTCCGCGACGATGACAGACTCCCGGCTTGATCTTGCGCGCGAGGCGGCGCGGGTCGCGGCCATGCGCGAAGATGTGGCTGAGCAGACGCGCGCGATCGGTCAGGCGCTCAAGGGCGACCTGTCCTACTGGAGAGGCGATAATGAACGAGGATGATGTGCTCGCGCTGCCTTCGCTCATGGAGGCATGGCGGCCGCCTGTAGGCGGCAAGCGATCCGTGAGAGGGGCCACCCTGCGTATATCGAGCGGGCGGGGAAGGGGACACACAGCGGACAATGTGCGCGCGAAGCTGGCGCGCATCGTGCGTAAGGCGCCCGAGGTGGTGGTCAAGGTTTCGGGGCGACAGCGCGGCGGGGGCCATCTGAGTGCCCATCTCGAATATATAGGACGTCACGGCAAACTGGACGTCGAGACGGGCGATGGAGAGCGGATCGCCAGTGTCGCAGGGTTATGGGAACTGGCGGCCGAATGGGAAGCGCTGGACGACGCTACCAATCGGGGCCGGTCGCGTCCGACGTCCATATCCATGGTGCTGTCCATGCCAGCAGGAATCCCGGCTGATATCGTTCACGACGCCGCACGAGCCTTTGCGCGTGTCGAGCTGGGGGAGCGATTCAGCTACGCCATGGCGCTCCATACTGATACCGGCCACCCGCACGTCCACATCACGGTTGCGGCCGAAGGCTATCAGGGGGTGCGGTTCAATCCGCGCAAGGCGGACTTGCACGCATTTCGTGAGAGCTTCGCCCATGAATTGCGGGCGCGCGGCGTAGAGGCAGAAGCAACGCCGAGACGTGCCCGTGGCATCGTCCGGAAGGCTGATCCATCGGCAGTGCGACATATCGAGCTGCGTGGCCACCGCAGGCCAAAGGATAGGGGAGGGGAGTCGGTTCGCCTTCGACGCCGAACGTTGGACGAGGCGGTTCGGATCGCACGCGCGCCGGAGCCGGAGTATCGGCCTCAGGACGATCAGGCATTACGACGCCAGCAGGCGATCAGGGGAGCCTATGAGGAAGCGGCGCGGGCGCTTGACGGGAGTGGTAGGTCGCAGGACCGGGCGCTAGCAGCGGAGGTCCGCAATTTTGTCGCGGATATGCCGTTGCCGCTCTCGCGACGTCTGGCACTGGCGGTCCAGATCGGCCAACGTGATCGGCGCGTAGTGGCGGGGCAGGGGAGTGACCTTGAGCGCGGGGGCGACAAGAAGGGAACCGAGCGCGGGGCTGATCGCCGTGAGCCAGCGCCAGATGACCGGGGCGGCCGCCGGCGCTAGTCGGAAAGCGTTGGCAAGATGAAGCCTGCGTATTTGGGCAACTGTTAGTGTGTGAACGGTTTAGCGGCTCGACGACCCTTCGACCCCGAGCGTTCGCGCGGCGAGTTGTTCCGCGTCAGCAAAGGAGCCGACAAAGGCTGTCGGGTAGGGAAAGGCTATTGATGCGCGATTGCTGCGTTCCTCCATGAACTTGCGTTCTGCCGCATCTTCGACGACGTAGATGGCAAGTTTGACCTTGGCAGCGAGGGTTTCGCGGCGCGCTTTTAGCCAGAGTGCGAGCGGCTTACCCGCTTCCGGCCCTGGCCGTTGCGCGGCGTCCAGAATCACGACAACCGCGTCATGCTTTTCGATCAGGGCATCGTAGGCTTGGGTCCATGCGTTCCCATCATCTTCCGTTTCCATGACGCGTGTGCCGGAGCGATAAATGCCTGGACCGAGCGGGACAAAAAAGCTGTTCATATTACAGATTCCATATTGCGAGTCTTTCGCAATAGATATGCGCGGCCGGGCCAGCGAGCAAGCTGTCAGGCTAAGGGTAGCATGGTCAGGCGGTTACGCTTGCAAGACGGGAAGCCGCATACCGAGGCGCTTTAGCTGTTGCGCTGCGCCGATCATTTCTTTCCGTAAGGCGGATCGCAACTCCGCGTCGATCATAGGCCCGACCATCGGACAGTTGGCGGGGATCTTGCGGCGCTGTGCGAGAGCGAGGCAGGTCAGAAAATTCCATTCATCACGCGAGACCGAGCCGGCTTCCCGAATGGCGATGTCGAGGCCGACAATCATCAAGAGGCCGCACAGGCGGCCGAGCTGAACGAGAGCGTGACGATCGCCACCGACAGCAGCGAGCGCCGCCGCCCCCATCTCTATCGTGCGGCTGTCGCCGGCCAAATTTCGGATCAGCCTGAGAACCCATTGAGCGGAGTGACCGAGCATGTCAGCAGAACGCGGGATGAGCGAATGGGCTGGTGGCGGAAGGTCGTTATTCTTTGAACGCCTCCGCTGCACCGCTCACTCTCCATGATTGTCATCATTCCGCGAGGCGCGGCGTGACATCTTGTCGTTCGTGGCGGCCCTGAAAAATGGGCAAAACCCCTGCATGGAACAGTGGTCTTTTCCGAACCTTAAGGGAATCTTATGGCCAGTATCATGCGCGACAGTCGTTTGATCCAGATTGGACCTATTCCGCCGGAGCGAAATTTCGGCGCCGCATCGTAGAGAGATTAACCGGCCCGCTTTGTGCTCAGTGCGCTGTCTGGAATATGGATTGCGGCAATCAGGCCGGACGGTTCCGCACAGCGGAGATCCAAGCGGCCTCCCACCGAGCCGATCGCCGCTTCGACGATCGAAAGGCCAAGACCGCTACCGGGAACATCGGTGCCATTACCGCGCTCGAAGCGACGGCGGAGGCGATCCCTTTCTTGCAGCGGAATGCCGGGACCAGCATCGGTGACGCGCAGTTCCAGACCGCTATCCTTCGCGCATGTGATCCGCACGAGTCCCCCGGACACCCCGTGAAGGATGGCATTCTCGACCAGATTGCCGATCGCGAGCACCAGCACTTCGGGCTCGATCGCGATAAGAAGATTGCGGCAAGTCGCATCGATGTCGAGCCTCACGCCATTCGCGCGTGCAAGCGGCTCATAGGTCTGGGCAATCTCATCAAGCACCCTACCAAGTTCAGCGCGGGGCGGGGGATCGCTGCGCACGCGCCCTTCCTCTCGCGCGAGGTCGAGAAGTTGGCGGACGAGACGGCTCGTGCGATCGACCGAGAAGGCGATGCGTTCGAGGGCGTGATCGCGCATCGCGCCATCGCTCGCCCGGCGTGCCACTTCGGCCTGGGTCTTGAGGCCCGCGAGCGGAGTCAGCAGTTCATGGGCTGCGTTCGCCACGAAATCCCGTTCCGCGCGGCGAGCGGCATCGAGGCGAGACAGCAGACCATCCATCGCGTTCACGACCGGAGCCAGCTCGTTTGGCGCATTGGTAATTCCGAGCGGGGAAAGCATGTCCGGCGAGCGCGCCTCGATAGTCCGAGCCAGCTTGTCCAACGGGCGCAGGCCGCGCGAGATGCTAAGCCAGAAGAGGATGGCGAGGGCGATCAACCCGACGATCGCAGGCAGCAACAATCCCGTAATCATGCTGGAGATCAGTTTGTCGCGAACGATCAGGTTGTCGCCGACCATGACTCGGATGCCGCGTTCGGGATCGACATGGGTATAGACCCGCCAATGTCCGTCCCCGATCGCGCGTTCGGAGAATCCGGGCTTGCCGCTGGCGAGCGGCGACGTGGGCGTGCTGCCGGAATGACTGAGGAGTTCGCCGCGCAAGGACCAGATTTGGCAAGACAGTTGCCGGTCGTAGGGCGTGCGAGGCACACGTTGCGCGATCGCCGAGGCGGGGACATTGAGCGCCGCGACCATCCGGGCCGCTTCCACCAGACGGCTATCGAGCACCTTTTCGACTTTGGCGCGGGTGGAAAGCGATGTCCAAGCGGCTGCGCCGGACCACACGAGCATGGTGACGGCCGCGACCAGCGCGAACAGGCGAACACGCAGCGAGTTCATGGACGAGCGATCCGATAGCCCTCGCCGCGAACCGTCTCGATCCAATTGCGACCGAGTTTGGAGCGGAGCTTGTGGATATGGACCTCGACCGCGTTGCTCTCGACCTCCTCTTGCCAACCATAGATGCGATCTTCGAGCTGGGCGCGTGAGAGGATATGGCCCGGATGCGCGACGAGGGCGTGGAGAATGGCATATTCGCGGCGGGAGAGGGGGATTTCCTGCCCGTCCAGCCGGACTTCGCGGCGCGCTTCATCGATCGTCAGCGCGCCCACGACAATCTCGCTATGCGCGCGCCCGTTGGACCTGCGCAGCAACACCCGCAGGCGCGCCGACAACTCCGCAAGATCGAATGGCTTGCCGAGATAATCATCCGCGCCGCCATCCAGTCCGTCGATGCGATCCGAAACGAGGTTGCGCGCCGTCAGCAGGAGAATGGGTGTCGTGATGCCCTCCGCCCGCCATTCGGTGAGCAGATCCAGACCCGAACCGTCGGGCAGGCCGATATCGAGCACGATCGCCGCATGATCGCCGCTGGCGATGCCGGCGCGCGCGTCGGCGCAGCTTGCGACCGCATCGACCTCGAATCCATCGAGGCCAAGCCCGGCGACCAAGCCATCGCGCAGCACATCATCATCTTCGACCACCAGTATTCGCATCGTTCCTTCCGTTCAGGTCGCCAGCTTACCGCACACTTAAGGCGTGCGCTAAGCCTGTCTTAAGTTTGCCATCCAATCATGGGAATGATGGACGGCGTCATTCAGCTTGGCCCCTTGATGCTCGCGAGCGATCGGTTGTTCGCGGTCGCGGCGCTGTGGCTGTTTCTCAGCGCCGGCACATGGATTGGCGCGCGCACTGAGAGTCGGGCGGCGCGCGCGGCATGGGTCGCCGCGCTTGCGGGTGTCCTTGTCGCACGCCTTGCCTATGTCGCGGAGAATTTCACGGCTTTTGCGGTCGAACCCTGGACCATCCTCGCATTCTGGCAGGGCGGTTTCACCATCTGGGCGGGCGTGGCCGCCGCGGCCGTCATGGTGGCCTTGTTGCTTGGACGGCAACGCGCGACGGGCGGGTTGCTTGCGTCGCTCGCCGCGCTGGCGCTGACGCATATGGGCATGATGCACTGGCTTGCACCGCCCGCCCGTCCGCTGCCCCAAGGCATTGTCCTGGCCCAAATGGACGGTCAGTCGCTCCCGCTCGACAGTTTGCGCGGGCGACCGTTCGCGCTCAATCTCTGGGCGACCTGGTGCCCACCCTGTCGCCGCGAAATGCCGATGCTGATCGACGTGGCCAGCGGCTCGAAGGTGCCGATCCTGCTGGTCAACCAGCGCGAGGGGCAAGCCGCGATCACCGCCTATCTGAAACGCGAAAAGCTCTCTGCGGCGTCTATCGCCGTCGATCCCACCGGCTCATTGAGCGAGGCCACCCAGGCGCAGGCGTTTCCTACGACTCTCTTCGTTGATGCTACCGGACGGATACGCTCGATCCATGCCGGTGAAATCTCACGCGCCGCCCTGACTGCGGCAATCCGTGATCTTGAAAGGAATCCGATATGAAGAAATTACCCCTGATCGGCGCAATGAGCGCCATCGCGCTTGTCGCCGGCGTTGCAGTCCTCCGGGCCGGTGACGACGGCGCCCACGCCCAATCAGCCACCGGCAGCGTTGATGCGCAGGCGTCGGCCGAGGGCGAGCGCATCCGGCACGAGATCCAAAACGATCCTGTTGCGCCGACCGTTGCGCCGCAGGGCTATGATGTGACGATCGTTGTGTTCTCCGATTACCAGTGCCCCTATTGCCGCAAGGTCCACCCGGCGCTGGAAGCCCTGTTGCGTGAGGACAAGAAGGTGAAGCTGGTCTATCGGGACTGGCCGATCTTCGGGGCGCCCTCCACCGAAGCCGCCCGGGCCGCCATCGCGTCCCAATATCAGGGCAAGCATGCTGCATTCAACGATGCCCTCATGCAGTCACAGGGGAAGCTTAGTTCGGAATCGATTAGGGCGGCCGCCGATCGCGCTGGCGTCGATTGGGCGAGATTGCAGAGGGATTTGACCCAGCATCGCACCGAGATCGACCAGGCGCTTGGCCGCACGAGCCGCTATGCCGCGATGATGGGGCTTTCAGGAACGCCGGGCTTGCTGATCGGCAATTATCTGATCCCCGGCTCGATCGATCTGGCCAATCTGCGCGAAGCGGTGACTCTCGCTCGCTCGCAGGGTCAACAGATGCAAGAGCCGCGTCCCGCCGCTGGATGACCCGGCAGCGCTGCGCTTCCGCTTTATGGAAGCGCGGCCTGCCCGGATGTCTCCGCCCCACCGCCGATAGCCCGGACCAGCGCGATCGCGGCCCTTTGCTGATCGACCGACACCCGTATGTTGTCCTGCTGCGCCGCGAGCGAAGCCGCCTGTGCCGTCGTGACTTCGAGATAATCGGCCGCGCCCTCGCGATATCGGTCGAAAGCCAGTTCCTCCGTCCGCCTCGCCGCTGCCGCACCCTCACGTTGCCGGACATTCTGCCGTTCAAGTGAGCCTATCCGGGCAAGCGCGTCCTCAGTCTCGCGGAAGGCGTCCAGCACAATATTGCGATAGTTCGCCGCCAGTTCCTCATATTGGGCCTTGCTGAGCGCGAGACGGGCCTTGCGCCGCCCCCCGTCAAACAGGTTGAGGACAGCGCTTAACGGTCCCAATCCCCAGAAGCTGGTAGGCGCGCTGATAATCGGCGCATCTGTGGCCTGAAAGCCGCCAGTGAGGCCCAACGAGATATCTGGATAGAAAGCGGCCCTGGCTACACCGATCCGGGCATTCGCGGCCGCAAGGCGCCGCTGCGCGGCCGCGATGTCCGGGCGTCTCTGAAGCAGCTCCGAAGGCAACCCGCTGGGATAGGCGGGGAGGGTGGCGGGACGCACCTGCGCGGCCAAGGTGAAGGTCGAGGGCATTTCACCGACGAGCACCGCAATCTGGTGTTCGAGTTCGGCATGTTCGGCCTTCAGCGCTTCGGCGCGGGCTGCGGCGATGGAGAGTTGCGTCTGTGAACGGCTGACGTCGACGCCCGACGCAATACCCCCATCATGGCGCGTGACGATAAGCTGGTGCGCACGGTCATAAGCCGATACCGTCCGTTCCAGCAGCACTTGTTCCGCCTCGATGCCGCGAAGGCGGATATAGGCGTCCGCGACCGCCGCCTGGAGGCTGAGGCGCGCCGAGCGCAGGTTGGCGGCTTCCGCATCGGCATCGGCTTGCGCGGCCCGCACGGTGTTGTGCACACGGCCCCACAGATCGAGTTCATAGGATAGCGCGCCGCCCAGCATGAATTGATTGGCCGTCACCGGATAGCCGGGACCAATGGGGCGTCCGGCCGACAGCCTCTCTCGCGAGGCGGACCCTTGCGCGTCGAGCGTTGGATATTGCGCGGCGCCGGCGGCCCGCGCGTTCGCCACCGCCTGATCGTAGCGGGCAAGCGCTGCGGCGAGGGTAGGGGTGGCGGTATCGACCCTCGCCATCAGGCCGTCGAGGACAGGATCATCGAATGCGCGCCACCAGTCGCCACGATCAAGCGTGTCGGCGGGCCCTGCCACCGTCCATCCGTTCTCGTGCTTGTAGGAGGCCGGCACAGCCATCGTTGGCGGTTCTTGTGTGCTGACGGTCGCGCAACCGGCGAGGCCGAGGGCGGCGAGGGGCAGGAGACTAGCTTTTCGCATTGCTGGCCTTCGGCGTGTTGGCGCGCACCACGCGGACCTGATCGCCTTGAACGAGGGAGTCGGGCGGCGTCAGAACGATCCGGTCCTGCGCGCTTACGCCGGACAGGATTTCGATCGTCGTGCCCTGATCCCGGCCAACCGTCACGGGGCGCATTGAAACGCGGCCATTGCGATCGATGACCGCGACCCGCGCGCCGTCCGATCCCAAGATCAACGTGCTTGCGGGAAGCTGGAAAGTCCCGGCCGCGCCGGAAACCGGAATCCGGACGTCGACATAGGCGCCGGGACGAAGCTGGCGGTCACGATTGTCCACCAAAAATTCAACGAGCATCGTGCCGGAACGGCGCTCGACGGCTTCGGCGGTGCGGACCAGCACGGCATCGATTTGCTGGCCGGGCTGCTCCGGCAGCGAGAATTGCGCCCGCACCCCTTCAGCGAGGCTGTGCGCGAGAGTCTGGGGCACGCGGACATAGAGCCGAAGGCGGCGCACGTCCGCGATCGTGAACAGCGGTTCGCCTCCGGCGCTGCCCGCATTGACCAGCGCGCCGAGCTGGGCAGATCGGTTCGTCACCACGCCGTTGAAGGGCGCCTTGAGCTGCGTGAAGCCGCGCATGGCGCTCAGACGGCCGACATTGGCCTGTGCAGCCCGCGCGCGCGCATCGATCGAGGCGAATTGGCCGTGCTTTTCGTCGCGCTCCTGCCGCGACACCGCATCCTTGGCCAACAGGCTTTCCCATCGCTGGGCGCTGATCTGGGCCAGTTCGCGATCGGCAACCGCCGTCTGGTAATCGGCCCGCGCCTGTGCAAGCTGCTGGTCAAGTTCGGGTGCTTCGAGCACCGCGAGGGTTTGCCCGGCGCGAACCGTATCACCGATATCGGCACGCCATGCACTGACATAGCCACTGACCCGCGCATTGATTTCGGCGCGGTTCCAGGCTTCGAGCGTTCCCGGTAGAACGACCTGTCCCGCTTCGGCAGGTTTAGGTTGGATCACGCTTACGTTCGTCACCGCGTTTTCGGCCGCGATGGTCGCTTGTTCGCGTTCGGCCGCGCTGCGTGCGACAAGGCCGCCGCCGACCAACGCGAGAACGAGAAAGCCGCCAGCACCAGCGTAACGCCAGACTTTCTTTCGGGAAGGTTGGTCAGACATGATTGAGTTCCAATTCTCGTCCATGTGATGCAGGCGCACCCTTGCGATGCGCGAAGCTGAAGAGTGCGGGCACGAACACGAGCGTCGCGACCGTCGCGAAAATGAGGCCGCCGATAACGGCGCGGCCCAGCGGCGCATTCTGTTCGGCGCCTTCGCCGATCCCGATCGCCATCGGCGCCATGCCGATGATGATTGCGAGCGCGGTCATGATGACGGGCCGGAAGCGCACGGTCGCGGCATCAAGCGCGGCCTGGATCGCATCGCCCGTTTCAGCGAGGCGTTCCCGCGCGAAGCTGACGACAAGGATGGAGTTGGCTGTTGCGACCCCCATGCACATGATCGCGCCGGTCAAGGCTGGCACGGAGATCGTCGTGCCGGTGAGGAACAGCATCCAGACGATACCCGCAAAGGCGGCGGGGAGCGCGCCGATGATGACGAGCGGATCGACCCAGCTTTGGAAATTCACGACGATGATGAGGTAGATGAGCGCAATAGCGCCGATCAGCCCGAAGGCGAGGCCGGAGAATGCCTGGTTCATCGTCTGATACTGACCGCCGACGGTTACATTGACGCCCTTGGGGCGTTCTTTCTCCAGACCCTCGATGGCTCGCTGGATGTCATTCACGACCGCGCCAAGGTCGCGTCCCTGGGCGGTCGCATAGAGATTGACCATGGGCTGAATATCGGAGCGGCTGACCACGGAGAACGTCGTGTCGCGCGAGACACGGCCCAGACCGCCCAGAGTTTGCGATTCCGAAGTCGCCGACGACGAGATCGGGAGCGATTCCAGAGAGTCGATCGAATCCACCCGCATTTCCGGAACCTGCGCGACCACGGGATAGGAGACGCCGTTTTCCGGATTTAGCCAGTAAACCGGGGCCGTTTGCGCGGTTCCGGCAAGGGCTGTGGCGACATTGTTGGTAACGTCGCGCTGGGTTAGCCCGACCTGAGCGATCCGCGCCCGATCGATATCCACATTGATTTGCGGAGAACGCGACGATTGCTGGATGCGCGCGTCAGCGAGGCCGGGAACGGTGCGAATGCGCTGCAACAGCTTTTTGGCATAAGCCTCATTGGCGGCGAGGTTGCGCCCCTTGATCTGAATGTCGATCGGGGCAGGGGAGCCGAAGTTGAGGATCTGGCTGGTGATATCGGCGGGCAGGAAGGCGAAGTCGATGCCGGGATAGCTCTTGGGCAGCTCGCGGCGCAGCGTCGCGACGTGATCGTCCGTCGGCGCATGATCGCGCTGAAGGGTAATCAATATATCGCCTTCATGCGGGCCGACCGTGCCGGAATTATTGTAGATGACGTTGAGCGGCGCGGTCGAGAGGCCGATATTGGCAACCATCGACTTGATTTCCTTCGGCGGGATCAATTCGCGCACCCGCTTTTGCACCTGGGAGAACATGGCCGCGCTATCTTCGAGGCGGGTTCCGACCGGCGCGCGGACATGGAGGGTGATTTGCCCTGAATCGACGCTGGGGAAGAAGTCGCGGCCCAGCGTCGGAATGAGAGCCAGCGACGCGACCATCACGGCAAGGAAGGCAGGCATGAAGATCCCGCGGACGACGAGAATGCGGGAAAGCAGACTGCCGAACCGATCCTTGCGATGATCGAACCAGGTCGAGAAGCGATGCTGGAACCGCACCAGCGGATTGCGCGACGTCGCCCGCTTTTCCTCATCGCCATGGTGATGAGGCCGCAGCAGATACATCGCCATCGTCGGGATCAGGGTGCGCGAGAGGATGAAGGAGGCGATCATGGCGAAGACCACCGCCAGCGCCATCGGCACGAACAGATAGCCCGCCACGCCCGGCAGGAAGAACATCGGCACAAAAACGATGCAGATACAGGTGACGGCGACGAAGGCGGGCGTCACGATCTGCGCAGCGCCATCCATGATCGACTTGAGCACCGGCTTTCCTTTTTCGAGGTGCCAGTTGATGTTCTCGATCGTGACCGTGGCATCGTCGACGAGGATGCCGATCGCCAGCGCCAGTCCGCCCAGCGTCATGATGTTGAGTGTGTTCCCGGTCGCGCCAAGCGCAAAGAGCGCCCCCAGCAGCGCCAAGGGAATGGTGGCGACGATGATGACCGTCGACCGCCACGAGCCGAGAAAGAGCAGGATCATCAGCGATGTCAGCAGCGCGGCCAGGACGCCTTCATAAGCGACGCCGGACACCGCTGCCTTCACCAGCACCGATTGATCGCCGATAAGCTGGACGTTCAGGTTCCCCGGCACACCTTCCATGATGGCAGGCAGGCGGTCGCGGATCGTATCGACGATGGTGAGTGTAGAGGCCGCCCCGCTCTTGAGGACGGTCATCAACGCCGATCGCTGCCCTTCGACCTGAACGATATTGGTCTGTGGCGGGGCGCCGTCGCGCACCTGGGCGATATCGCGCATGAAGATGGTGGCGCCGTCGACAACCTTGATCGGCAGGTTGTTGAGCTGTTCGACCGATTCCGGCGCGCTGTTGAGGCGAACATTATATTGAAGGCCGCCGATCTTGGCGAAACCCGCCGGCGTGATTTGCGTCTGCGAGGCGATCGCGGCGCCGACGTCGCTTGCCGAAAGGCCCTTGGAGCGCAGGGCTTCCGGGTCGATGTCGATCTGGATTTGACGCTGCTTGCCGCCGTAGGGGAACGGCATGGCAACGCCGGGCACCGTGACAAGCTGGGGACGGATCTGATTCACGCCCAGATCGTAGAGCTGCTGTTCGCCCATACCCTCGCCGGACAGGGCAAGCTGCACGATCGGCACGGTCGAGGCGTCGTAGTTGGTAATCATCGGCGGCACGATGCCGGGCGGCATTTGCCGTAGGATGGTTTGCGAAATGGACGTGACCTGCGCGGTCGCGGTGCGAATATCAGCACCGGGTTGGAAGTAGATCCGCACGACCGCGATGCCGTTCAATGACTGGCTTTCGATCCGGTCGATATCGTTGACGGTCGTGGTCAGCACCCGCTCGAATGGATTGACGATACGGCCAGCCATATCTTCGGGCGAAAGACCGTTATAGCTCCAGGCGGTGGCGATCACCGGCACGCCGATGCGCGGGAAGATGTCGACGGGCATCCGAAGGACCGACAGCAGGCCAAGCCCGAAGATCAGGATGGCCATGACAATGAAGGTCAGGGGGCGCGTGAGCGCGATCCGCACCAATGCGATCATGGGCGGCCGCTCCACCGGCGACTGTAAACTATGAGCATTGCAGATTCCTCCCGCGTTGCGCGGGGGAAGACAGGCTCTAGCTTAAGGCTGTCTTATCGCGTGGAAAGCGCGCGGCGGGTTATTGCAAATAGTGATGAAGCGCACCGAAGGGACGTTAAGCAGCGAGCGACGCAGTGGCTTCGTCGAATGTCGATGGATCACCAAGAACATTCGCTAGCAGCATCGCGCCTTCCAGCGCGGCCAACGTCTGCACGGCTTTCGCGTGCGAAAGTCCACGTTTTTCGAGCTTTTCCAAGCATAGCTGGAAAAAGCGCCGGGCTTCTATCATGACTTCTTCCGGAAGGTCGTGAGAGGTGGCGCCGAGCACCCCGCACAGGCACATTTTACCATCGCCATGAAGCGCGCGGCGAAAAGCCGTGATCCAAGCTTCGATCTCGGTGCGGCCCGGCACCGCCTCTTGATCCAATGCTGACAAAAACCGCTCTGTATAGCGGCGGGCGACCGACGCGGCCAAACGCTCCTTCGTGGGGAAATGGTAATGAACGCTGGCGCTTTTGACGCCGACATCGGCCGCGATCTCGCGAAAGCTGAATCCGCTATATCCCGCTTTGCGTATCCGCCGCTCGGCGGCATCCATGATGGCATCGGCTGTTTCGCTCAACATTCCCCGTCCTCGATCTATCTTCTGATAGATAGGGGTTGCAGCTAGGCATGGCAAATACTAGATGGCCAATCTACCTATTGATAGATAGAGGAGGTGAATATGCGTTTTGATGGACAGGTCGTTGCGATCACCGGAGGTGGTTCGGGGATCGGAAAGGAAACCGCGACGCGCTTCGTTGCAAAAGGAGCCTATGTTGCGATCAACGGCCGCGACATAGGAAAACTCGAAGCCGCGGCGCGCGAGATCGATCCAAGCGGGCAAAAAGTGATCGTCTCTGCTGGAGATATTGCCGATCCGGCGACTGGCGCTGCGCTGGTGGAAGCCGCCGTCTCGCGCTTCGGTAAGCTCGATGTGCTGGTCAACAACGCGGGCGTTTTCAACCCCAAGCCTTTCCTCGACCTTACCGAGCAGGACTATGATTGGTATCTGGACACGATTCTGAAGGGCAAGTTCTTTACCGCGCAAGCGGCTGCGAAAGCGATGAAAGAAAAGGGTGGCGCCATTGTCCAGACTGGCTCCATGTGGGCGATCCAGGCCATCGGTGCCACGCCCTCCGCAGCCTACTCCGCCGCCAATGCGGGTGTCCACGCCATGGTCCGGAATCTAGCCATTGAACTGGCGCCCTACAAGATTCGCATTAACGCCGTGGCTCCGGCCGTCGTCGAAACGCCTGTTTACAATACCTTCATGACCGATGAGCAAGTGAAGGAGACTTTGCCGACCTTCGATGCATTCCACCCATTGGGGCGTAACGGTCAGCCGGGCGATGTGGCTGAGGCGATCCTGTTCTTCGCCTCGAAGGAGGCATCGTGGATTACGGGGACCATCCTGCCCGTCGACGGCGGCGTTACCGCGGGTCGACAGTAACCCGGTCACGAGTATCAAACGGTTGCTTGGATCATGGCTGCTGATGGAGCGGTCATGATCCAAGCCAAGTTTCGACGCCATGTTCCGGGGCGGTGCTTTCGCTTTCAGGACAGGTTCTCCGATGAATTTTCTTGTAGGCGGCGGATAACCTCGATTGCGCTTCGCTCTCCGGCTTCCACCGCTCCCGCGAGATAGCCGGGTTCAGTCAGGCTCGTTTCACTCGCTGCAAGAATGAGCCTATCCCGCCACTCAGCGCCCACCCATGAAGCGGACGCAGGAGAGGGGTGTTCGGCGCTGTCATGGTCAAGCTCTGTTGCGGTCAGCGGATCGGCGGCCCAATCCTTGAACAACGTGGCGCGCGGATGGGCGGCGTCAGACCCAAATAGCCGCGCCAACTGGAGCACGCACGCCGCCTTGATCGTCTCAACGCCGGCGTGCCGGCGTTGCGATGCGGGCAGGCCGAGGAAGCCAAAAAGCGCTGCTTGGCCGGAAGCGCTCGTTGCATCATGAATCTCGACCATTGGGCCGACCATGCTGCGCGCATAGCCGGAAAGGCCGGAGTCTCGCCAGAACGGGCGGTCGTAGAGCGCGAAGAACTTGGCATGAGGCGCCATCCAGGTCGGGGTTCGGCGCCAGCGTCCGATCGTTGCATCATCCAGCGCTGGCGTGAAGCCCATCGCGTTCTGAGCGAGCCGGGGCGGGATCGCAAGAACCGCCAGTCTGGCATCGATCGTATCGCCCTTGCCGGTCGTAAGCGCCACGCCGTCCACCGTCTGCGCGATATGGGTGACGCGCGTATCGAGCCGGATTCGGCTCGCGGGCACGGATTGGGCAAGGACAGCAATGATGGCCCCGGTGCCGCCCGCGAGCCGGATCGAAGCCGGGGCCGACGGCATGGCCCGATGGCGTTGCGGTGATTGGCGGGCGGCGCCTTCGAACAGCATGTCGCCGTCGCTGAATTGGGGAAAAACGGGCAATTGCAGTTCGCGGACCAGCGCCTCTAGCTGCGGTTGCATGTCGGGCCAGATCCACGACGGGCCAAGATCGAACCCGTCGCTGGACCATGCACCGCTAGCGTCGGCCGAGAGGATGCGACCGCCTAGCCTGTCGCGCGCTTCGAGCAGCAGGCAGTCTATTCCAACCTCACAAAGCCGGTGAGCAACGAGGAGGCCGGAAAGGCCCCCTCCGATTATGGCGACATCGGTTCGCATCGATCAGCCGATAGCCTCTGTCCGCCGCCGAACGCCGTAATCCGCGATCAGTATAGCGCGCACCGGCGTTCTTACTTCCCGTCCGAAAATGCGCTGAAGGCATCCATGACACGCGCCGAATAGGCGACGGCGGCGCCAGCATTGAGCGCGACTGCGACCGTGAGGGTTTCGGCAAGCTCCTCCTTCGTCGCCCCGTTTTCGGCGGCCGCCCTTGCGTGCGTGGCGATACAGCCGTCGCAACGGGTCGTGACCGCGACGGCCAGCGCGATCAAAGAATGCATCTTGGCGGGCAGATGGCCGGGGGCCTCCACGGCTCCGCGGAACGTCTGAAGGCCCTGGCCCAGCTCCGGGCTGAGCGCCGTCAATTCGCCAACGCGGCCCATCATGTTCTCCAGATAGGCGTTCCAGTCCTGCATCATCGTCCATGTCCTTCTTTTGTGGTGATTGCCCCAACGGGCGGGAGTCAGTTTGCGTCGAAAGCGCACACGTCATCGTGGAGCAGCGGCGCGGACTTGAGCCATGCGCTTGCTCCCTCCGGTCCGATGTGCGCGGTCAGCGGCTCGCCGGGCGGCAGTCGCAGCCAGCTCCAGCGCGTCAGCCGATCGTTTTCGCTCTCGAAGCTCCCACCTAGGACCAGCATTTCCAGTCCTTCGGGATTGACCAGATTGATTTCGGTATTGGGTTGCCACGTTTCGAGCATCACATGCTCCGACGCGCTCTCGAACAGGACATGCGAGGATGCGACGCCTGGGCGGAGCGCGGCCGAGGCGCCTTCACCGGGACGACACACGATGCGTTCCCGATCGGCCTCACCGAATTGCCACAGCTTGACGAGGATGGTGCAGCCATCGTCGCTGCCCGGCGCGTGAGCGGTGCCGGGCGGATTGCGGACATAGGTGCCGACCGGGAAGTCCCCGGTTTCATCCTGAAAGGTGCCTTCCAGCACAAGAAACTCCTCGCCGCCCGGATGGCCGTGGCACGCGAAATGGCTTCCCGGCGCGTAACGGACGATCGATGTCGCGCGAGCTTTCTCATCGCCGATCCGAAACAGCATCCGGCGCTCGACGCCCTTGGCCGGGCTTGGCACCCAATCCAACTCGCCGGCATGGACCAGCGTGCGGACGGAGAGATCATCGTTCAGCAGCACGGCTCACAACTCCGCGCGGCCGCCATCGACGACGATTTCAGCGCCCAGCATGTAGCTCGATGCGTCGCTGGCGAGGAACAGGACGGCCGCTGCGATTTCTTCCGGACGGCCCATGCGCCCCATCGGCACTTGCGCGCCCACCTTCTCCGCATAGGCACGAAATTCTTCCTCGCTCTGTCCGTTGCTGCGATGGATCGGCGTTTCGATCGAGCCGGGGCTTACCGCGTTGACCCGGATCTTCCGGTCGATCAGTTCGGCGGCCAGCGTGCGGGCGAACGAACGGACCGCCGCTTTCGACGCCGACAGGAGCGCGCGGCCAGGCGTGCCGACCTGATTGAGCCAGGACGTGTTGAGGACGATCGAGCCGCCCTCGCGCATGAGTGGCAACACTGCCTGGACGGTGAAGAAAACGCCCTTCACATTCACGTCCATCATCCGATGGTAGCCGGCTTCGTCGGTCGTCGCGATCGGCGTGCCGAAGGCGACACCGGCATTGGCGAACAGAATGTCGAGGCCGCCAAAAGCGGTTTCGAGCGCATCACGCACCTTCGCAAGATCATCGAGTGAGGTGACGTCGCCGCGCAGCGCCACGACATCATTGCCGAGATCGGCAACGGCACGATCGAGCTTTTCCTGCGAGCTGCCCATGATCGCCACCCGCGCGCCCTTGTCCCGAAGCAGACGCGCCGCGGCTAGCCCGATACCGCTCGATCCACCCGTTACCAGGGCCGTCTTTCCATTCAGCATAATCCAGACCTCTTTTCGCTTTTCTCGAACATGGACCCCGCCAAGCGACTTCGCGAGGCAAACGAGCAGCATCGGAAAGAAACAAAATCTTTGTCGTGACGCCGTTATGGGCTATCATCAGGATATGCGCTTCCTGACCCGACTGAAATCATTGCAGGCCCTTGAGGCGGCCGCACGACATGGCAGTTTTGTCGGGGCAGCGGCCGAACTCGACGTGACGCCGCCCGCCGTCGGGCAACTTGTGCGCTCGCTGGAAGATTGGGTTGGATATCCGTTGTTCCGGCGGACCCGATCGGGCGCCGAACGCCTGACCCCGGTGGACGAGGCGCGCGAGGCGCTGGAGGACATCGCGCAGGGCCTCGACAAGCTCGAAGCTGGATTGCGCAAGCTGCGCGGCCGCAAGGCGCGTTCGGTAGTGGTTGTCACGGCTTCGCAAGCTCTGGTGGCGAATTGGCTCCTCACCCGGCTCAATGATTTCGCGGCCGAGCATCCGAGCATCGATGTGCGGCTCGATGTGTCGGATCGCGTGATCGATCTTGCGCAGGGCGAGGCCGATATCGGTATCCGCTGTGGCCTGGGATCGTGGAGGGGTGTGAAATCCACATACCTCATGGGCGAGGAAATCATCGCCGTCTGCCATAAGAGCCTGCTGCCGAATGAGGGACAGATAACAGCGGGTTGGATTGCCGATCAGACGCTGATCCATGACGGCACTCCCCATCCTGGGGGCGACTTTCCGACATGGGCCGAATGGCTTGCCAGATCAGGGCTGAATCAGACCCCGACCGATCGCGGCCTTCAGATCAATTCGACCGCCGCGGTCATTCAGGCAGCGATCGCCGCGCGAGGAGTCGCGCTCGTGCGCAAGGCGCTTGTCGCGCAGGAGTTGGAAAGCGGCCGTCTCATCCATCTGCTGCCGAAGCAACGCTGGCCGGTGAAATGGGCCTATTATGTTGTCGCTGCGCCCAAGGCGCTCCGGCGCTACGAGGTGAGCGCCTTCCACGACTGGCTTGCTGGAAAGGCGCTGCCCCAAACCGAAAGCATTTGATCGGAGGCACGCTGGCTGACCGCGCAGATAATCGATCGGCGACGCTCTCAGATCGCGAGTGCGACCAGAAAGCGGGACACCATGTTGTAGGCCGCGACCGTCGCCACCGCTTCGACGGTCTGTTGTTCGCCGAACAGCGACTTGAGCCTATCGATAGTGCGTTCATCGACTTCGACGGTGCGCGTCGATTGATCGGTCAGATCCAGAAGCGCTCGTTCCGGTTCATCGAACAGCGGATCGATGCCATCGGCGCGCAGGGCTTCGCATTTTTCTTCCGTGCCGCCAGCAGCGAGATAAGCGGGCTTATGCACCCCCCACTC
Organism: Sphingobium sp. CFD-1; assembly: GCF_024611115.1. NCBI lineage: Bacteria > Pseudomonadati > Pseudomonadota > Alphaproteobacteria > Sphingomonadales > Sphingobiaceae > Sphingobium > Sphingobium sp. CFD-1. The sequence goes on from NZ_CP084399.1 coordinate 33,808, forward strand.
GAACTCTGCGCGATTGAGGACCGCGACGCGACACATGATAAGCTCGCGATATTCAAGCTTCAGGTCGAACTCTGCGCGCACCCGTCCGAGCAGCCCATTCCAGCCCGTCGCAAGCGGGAAGCTTCTAAGAAGGACGCGATCGATGCCAATCAGCTCGCCATTCGGGCGACGGGCCTTGATGCCTTCGACCAGCTCGTTAGGAGCCGGATCGCCATCCTGCCATGGGGTCACTCTCACGCTGGACACGTTTTCATTCTCCTCTGAGGGAATCATGCTGCCGTTTCGAGCAGTTGCGCGGTGAAATACATGCCGCTGCCGAACACCGAATGTCCGATCACGCTTTTCAGCCGGGTCACATTGGGCTTGGGCGTGCGCGATCCGGCCATCCCCATGCCCATGCCCGGCATCATCACGAAATAAGGCAGAACCAGCAGCGTCAGCGCAAGGATCAACGGCGGGACAATCGTGGGGGCTTCTAGCCATCCGGTTCCCCAGATCGTCACCAGCAGAAGCCCGTAGCCGACGCCGATGACATAGTGAAAGATCCAGCCCAGCGCATGTTCGCCGGGGACGGGCTTGGCCCGACCAAGATTGAACTGAATGAACTGTCCTTGCGGCATATGACCGATCCAGCGTCCGACCATCCTCCAGTTTGTCGCCGGTGTGCCGATGAACCGCTGCACAAGCGCTGCATAGATATCGAGGATGATGGTGCCGCCGATCCCGACCAGCGCGGCCCTTACGATGATCTCCATTGTCGTCATGCGCCTTCCCTTTCGGTCGATGGAACGGGCCGCGCCATAGCGGCTAGCCCCAGCGCTGCCACAGCAAGGGCGAGCGGCGCGAACGACACCCACAAGACCGAACTCCAGCCATGCGAGGCGAGCAGCCCGCCCGACGAGAAGGAGCCGACCGCCATCGTGCCGAATACGAGGAAATCATTGAGCGCCTGCACCTTCGTCTTTTCTTCCGGCCGATGGCATTCGAGCACCAGCGCCGAGGCGCCGATAAAGCCGAAATTCCAGCCCACGCCCAAAAGGATCAGCGTCGCCCAGAAATGCGCGACATCGATCCCCGCAAGGCCGACAGCCGATGACACGCCAATCAGCGCCAGTCCGACCGCAACAACCCGGCCAGCCCCGAAGCGGGTAATGAGCCGTCCGGTAAAGAAGCTTGGGGCATACATGGCGATGACATGCCATTGCAGGCCGAGGTTGGAGCTTTCCTGGCTGTGCCCGCACATCCGCATCGCCAGCGGCGCGGCGGTCATCAGGAAATTCATCAGCATGTAGGACACCGCGCCGCAGAGCGCTGCGATGATGAAGCGCGGTTGTCGGGCAATCACCGAAAGGGGGCGTCCACCCGATCTTTCAGCGATCGTCGGCATCGGGAGCCGCACGCCGGCGAGCACGATCGCCGAGAGAATGGCGACCCCCGCCTGTGCGATGAAGGTCGCCGCGAACATATGCGGAGGCCACAGGTTCATCGTATAGGTGACGAGCTGCGGCCCGACGACACCGGCGGCGACGCCACCGGCCATGACGATGGACAGGGCGCGGGGCCGCCATTCCGGCTCGACGCAATCGGCCGCGGCAAACCGGAAGGAGAGAACCACGGCGGCATAGGAACCGCCGAAGAACGTGGCGAGACAGAACAACCAGAATGATCCCATAATCACAGCGAGCGCCGCGATCAGACCGCTCAGCACTCCGGTCACGGTTCCCGCGAGGAATGCTGCCCGCCGACCGTGATGGCGGGCGATCATGCCAGTCGGCAGGATGCAGGCGGCCATTCCCACCACGAAGATCGAGATCGGGAGCGTAGCCAGCGCCTTGTCGGGGGCGAGCGTGGCGCCGATGATCGCGCCGGTCGCGTAGATGACTGTCGAATTGGCGCCGGCGAGCGCTTGCGCAAGCGAAAGACGGATGATGTTGCCGCGTTGCTCGCGCCTGCTTCCGATATCGGGCGCGTGCTGTTCCGACGATATGCTCGCGTTCGTCATGGTCAGGCCGCCAGTCCGGTGAGCCAGCGCGTGTCGCGCGGCGAGGGGCGCCGGTGAAGGCGGCGATCTAGCAGAGCGCGGGCCTTTTGCACTTCGCCCGCGCGCATCAGGGCAACGAGAAGCGTGTCCTCGATCACTTCGCGCTGGGCGTTGCTGCCCCCGATCCGCGCGAAATCCACCGTCATCGGTTCGAGGATGTGCACGCATCCCGCATAGTCGCCTTCGGCAAAGGCCAACGCGGCGCGGCCGATGGCGGGGACGATCGCGCCCGCGCCGATCGCCCCTTTGGCGACCAGTTCGTCCAGCGCGGTGAGACGGCGACCGAGCGCCGCGCGGTCGCCGGTCGCCGCTTCGAGCAGCGCCATGTGCGGATCGACGAAAGCATGGCCGGGCTTGGGAAAGACCCGCCGCGCATAGTCGGCCGCATCCTCCCACAATCCTTCGGGAACGGCGTGGCCATAGGCTTGCAGTCGCCAGAGCAGAGAGGCGGCGTCGCTGACGATGTTGATCGGCGTTCCCAGCGACACCGAATGCCGCACCGTGCCGTCATAGATCGCGAGCGCCGTATCGGCATCGCCCCGCTCCAGCGCGGCGAGCGCGGCGTGCCAGGCGATATGCCCGTGGAGGATGCCGCTGCGGTCATATTCGGGAAGCCATCCCGCGATCAGTGCTTCCGCTTCGTGGTTGGCGCCCGCCTCGAACATGGCGTGGGCCAGCGCGTGCGCGCAATTGGCGTTTTGGCGGCGCAGCTCGATCGCGCGTTCCAGCATCGCGCGACCGCGCGCGACCTCACCATTTTCCGCCAGCGACCAGCCCCGATAGGTGAGGAACCACCAGTCGTCGTCGGCAAAGTGCGCGGCGTGGCGCTCGCACAGATCGACCTTGGCCTGATTGTGTTCGACCATGCCGGAGAAGGCGAACAGGCCGAAAGCGCCGATCGGCAGAGAGAGGATGAGTGTATCGCGAGGCCAGCGGTCGGCGTGAGCGAGCGCGGCTTTCAGCGCCTCTTGCGACTTGCCGTTGACGGCGAGGGCCAGCACGTCGACATGGCTTGCCTCTCGTTCCGAATGAGCGGCTGTGACCTTTTCTTGTGCGACCGCGATCCGCGCGCGCGCTTCGACAAGCTGGGCGTGCATTGCGTGAAGCCGGGCGCGGGCCGCATGAGCGAGGGCGGAATCGGGATCGGCCGCTATCGCGGCGTCGAGATCCTCGCCTGCCCCCGGCCAGGCCGCGAGCATGAGCGCCACGCCGTCACGATAATGGGCGGCCGCCACATCCGACGCGGTTGAAAGGGAGAGTCCGTGATTGTCGAAATGCGCCATGGCGGCTCTTTCCAGATTCTTGAGCTATCGATGACGCACGCCGCCTGGCGTCCCGATTATCATATCTGCTTTTCATATGTCGGTCTTTCGATTATCCGACATGCTATGTATAATATCGGCCAATATTCGCCCATGTTGGGCTGGCAGTCGATCGAAGCGCCCGCCGACGCGCCTTCGCCAGAGCCGATGACCGTGCGCGCGCAGGCCGTTACGGCGCGGAGCTATTTTCCTGAGCACAGCCATGATTGGGGACAGCTTGTCTATGCCATCTCCGGGGTGCTTGCCGTCGGCATTACCGGACAATCGTTCGTCATTTCCCCCGAACAGGCTGTGTGGCTTCCCGCGGGGATCACGCACCGCGTCGGCTCCTTGCTGGGCGCTCAGTTTCGTAGTCTTTGGATCGCCAACGAAGTCGTGTCCGCGCTTCCAGAGGAACCCGCGGTCTATCCTGTTGGCGCGCTCCTGAAAGCCCTGATCGCAGAGGCCGCGAACTTGCACCGCGAGGAAGATGACCACGGATATGCCGACCGGGTGACGACCATGATCCTCGATCAGCTCCGGCGCGCGACCCCTATTTCGGCCGAGCTGCCGTGGCCGCGGAGCGAACCGCTCGCCCGCCTGTGCGAAGCGCTCTACGCTGATCCGGCCGATCCCCGTTCGGCCGAAGATTGGGGGCGTGATCTGGGCATGTCTTCGCGGACATTGAGCCGCCGCTTCGAGGCGGAAATCGGCATGAGCCTGCGATCGTGGCGGCGGCGTATGCGGCTGTTCAAGGCCATCGAGCTTTTGGGCGGGGGCGAAGACGTGACCAGAACCGCAATGGATCTGGGATATGGTTCGCCATCCGCTTTCATCTTTGCATTTCGCACCGAAATGGGGGCAAGTCCGCGATCCTACATGCGCGAAGAAATTCAGATCTAGCCGAAATTCCTTTTCGGTCTGCTATATGGATATGTCTTTTCATCTATATAAATTGGCGCCTAATCGAAAGAATATCGTGGAGGCTGCTGCTATCTGCTATTGGCCTGCCCTTTCCTTTTGGTTCTCACTTCAAGGTGGCGGGCACTCCTTCGCTCCAATGGAGCGAATCTCCAACTGCCGCGCGGTTTCGGCCGCGCGGCGTTTTTCCCGATTATGCAGCGGCTGTCGGTTTGGGCCGAACGACGTTATTCATTCGGGCCGTAGCAAATTGCCGTTCAGCGCCGCGCGTAGCGTCGCCATAGAGACGATGGCGAGGATCAGCGAGGCGCCAAGCAGGATGCCCCACAGCACCAGTTGGTAGCCGGGGAAAGAGTAGGATCGGGCGACCGTGAGAGCGGCCACGGTGAAGGCCGCTGTCGGGAAGGTCCAGCCCCACCACGACATCGCGAACGGCGTGCGCCGAAATTCGGGGATCATCGTCGCGAACATGATCGCGAGCATGGCCGCATAGCCGAACAAGGCCAGGGCGAGGGGGCCGACGCCGCCCGTCAGATTGGCCACCGCGACGGTGCTGACTGCCGGTGGCGAGAGGAAGATGACGACCGTGGGGCGAAGCAGCTCCGGCAGGGGAGGGCCGGTGAAAATGCGCCCGAACAGCAACGGTTGCACGCTCACCCACAGCGCGATCCCCATCCCGAACAGCATCCATGATATGACCACGAAGCCGAGCTTTGCACCGACGATCGGCGCGACGACGTTGCCGATGAGCGGCATCAGAAGCAGTGGAGTGAAGGTCGCGGCTTCGCGGGGCGTGTGGAATAACGCGCGCAGGAACCAGATGCCGAGAGCGACCTGCAAGCCGATCGCGCCAAACCAGATCACGGCGGCGATCGACGGGGAATAGGGCAGGACGCCACCGGCGATCAGCATCATGCCAATGGCAATCGCGCCGGTGAACCCGGAACGGACGGGATGCTTCAGATCGCCCAACAGCGAAGCCGGGCTATGCAGCGCGCGGATGATGTGCAGGGCGGTGACGATCAGCCAAAGCGCCACGGTCATCGCAAACAGGGCTTCGCCTATCAACTTCGGCGCGCCGAGCACGCGGGCGGCCTCTCGCCATGCAAGGCCAATGCCGCCGAAGCCCATCGGCGCGGCAAAGAGCGGGAGGGGCAGGTGCGCCAGTCGCGGAACCGATGCCGTTTTCGATAATGTGTGGGCGCTCATTGCTTGACCTGCTCCGACAGCACCGGCCGCGCTGGGCTGGAGCGATACGCGAGGGTGGTGCGTCCCTCGCGCTTCCGGTCCAGACCGATCAGCGATCAGCCGGAATCCGCGTGATCGCCATCAGATCGCGGATGCCTCATAGCCATCGGCCGCGAGCGCTTGCGTGACGGCTTCCGGGCTTGCCGAGGTGGCAACATCGATCGTGCGCGCGGGAATATCCGCGTCGATCTTCGCGCCCGGATCGATCGCCATGATGGCTTCGGTGACATGCTTCACGCAATTGCCGCAAGTCATCGTCTGGACATGGAACCGCATCGAATATCTCCTTGATATCTGTAGGTTCACAGTCAGATGCCCCTTACCATCGTTGGAAGGTCAAGAAGCAAATCGCGTGAATAACGGCCTTGACCTTCCCACGATTGGAACCCCCATCTTCAGGAAAATTCCAATCGAACGATGAGGTTTTCGGATAATGGCGGCCGCGAGCATTGCGAAAAATCCGGTGGATTCCCCCGAAACGGCGATCAGCCTGCCGATCGAGGGAATGACCTGTGCATCCTGCGTCGGTCGGGTCGAACGCGCGCTGGGGAAGATCGAGGGCGTTCACACCGTCAGCGTCAATCTGGCGACCGAACGCGCCGATATCCGCGCGAATGACGGCGTCGATCAACGGACATTGGTGCAGGCGATCGAAGGTGCGGGCTATCGCGTGCCCTCGAACAGCATCGACCTGGCTGTGGACGGCATGACCTGCGCATCCTGCGTCGGCCGCGTGGAGCGGGCGCTGAAAGCGGTGCCCGGCGTCACCGATGCAACCGTCAACCTGGCGACCGAACGTGCCAGCGTGCGCGGAACGGCCAGCGGGCAGGCGCTTGTCGCCGCGGTCGCCGGCGCAGGCTATGTCGCACGCCCGGTTGAAGCTACCGCCGCCAGTGATGACGAGGCGACCGAGCGCAAGGATGCCGAACGCCGCGAACTGAAGCGTGACCTCATCGTTGCGATCGTGCTGGCGTTCCCGGTGTTCGCGCTCGAAATGGGATCGCATTTTATTCCCGGCGTCCACAAGCTGATCGCCCACACTGTCGGAATGCAAGCGAGCTGGTATCTCCAGTTTGTCCTTACGACGCTGGTGCTCGCCATTCCCGGCAACCGCTTCTATCGCAAGGGCCTGCCCGCGCTGCTGCGGCTCGCGCCCGACATGAACTCGCTGGTCGCGATCGGCACGTTCGCCGCCTATGGCTATTCGCTGGTGGCGACCTTCGCACCCGGCTTGCTGCCTGCCGGGACCGTGCATGTCTATTATGAGGCGGCGGCCGTCATCGTCGCCTTGATCCTGCTGGGCCGGTATCTGGAAGCCCGCGCCAAGGGGCGCACGTCGGAAGCCATCAAGCGACTGGCAGGGCTGCAAGCGAGGATTGCTCGCGTCCGCCGCAATGGAACGCTGATCGAGATTCCCATCAACGACGTCATCACCGGCGATGAGATCGATGTGCGGCCAGGGGAGCGTATCCCGGTCGATGGCGAAGTGACCGAGGGGCACAGCTACGTTGACGAGTCGATGATTACCGGCGAGCCGATCCCGGTCGCCAAGACGGCGGGCACGATGCTGGTCGGAGGCACGGTCAACCAGAAGGGCGCGCTTACCTTCCAGGCAACGGCCGTGGGCGATGCGACGATGCTGGCGCAGATCATCCGCATGGTCGAGCAGGCGCAAGGTTCGAAGCTGCCGATACAGGCGCTGGTCGACAAAGTGACCATGTGGTTCGTGCCCATCGTCATGTCGATCGCGGCGCTGACCTTCGGGGCCTGGTTGTGGTTCGGGCCATCACCGGCGCTGACCTTCGCGCTGGTGAATGCGGTCGCGGTGCTCATCATTGCCTGCCCCTGCGCGATGGGGCTGGCAACGCCGACTGCGATCATGGTCGGCACCGGGCGCGGCGCGGAGCTTGGCATCCTGTTCCGCAAAGGTGAGGCGCTACAGCTTTTGAGGGACGCGAAAGTCGTCGCCCTCGACAAGACAGGCACGCTCACCGAGGGGCGTCCCGTTCTCACCGATCTGGAGGTGACGGCCGACTTCGATCGCGCGGCGGTGCTGGGCCGGATCGCGGCGGTCGAGGACAGGTCCGAACATCCCATTGCCCGCGCTATCGTGGAAGCGGCGCTGGGGGAGGGGATCGCGCTCCCGGCTGTCGCTGACTTCGAATCCGTGACCGGCTTTGGCGTGCGGGCCTATGTGGAAGGCGAGCCGATCCACGTCGGCGCCGATCGCTACATGCGCGAATTGGGGCTGGACGTCGGGGCTTTTGCCGCCACGGCGGAGAAGCTGGGACGAGAGGGAAAATCCCCGCTTTATGCCGCTATTGGCGGGCGGCTCGCAGCGATCGTCGCGGTCGCAGATCCGATCAAGGAAACGACGCCGGCCGCAATTGCCGCGCTTCACGGACTCGGCCTGAAGGTTGCGATGCTTACCGGCGACAATGCTCTCACGGCCGATGCGATTGCGCGCCAGCTCGGCATCGATGAAGTGGTTGCCGAAGTCCTGCCCGATGGCAAGGTGAAGGCGATCCACAGGCTGAAGGAGGAATATGGCCGGATCGCGTTCGTGGGCGATGGGATCAACGATGCGCCCGCGCTGGCCGCCGCAGATATAGGCGTAGCCGTGGGCACCGGCACGGATATCGCGATCGAGGCGGCGGACGTGGTGTTGATGTCGGGCCATCTGGGCGGCGTCGCCACGGCGATCGCGCTCTCTCGCGCAACGATCGGCAATATCCGCCAGAACCTGTTCTGGGCCTTCGCCTATAATGCGGCGCTCATTCCGGTCGCAGCCGGGGCGCTCTATCCCGCCTGGGGTATCCTCTTGTCGCCGATCTTCGCCGCGGGCGCGATGGCGATGTCGAGCGTGTTCGTCCTGGGCAATGCGCTGCGCTTGCGCGGTTTTAATCCCCCTCAGCTTACGGCAGGAAAAGCAGCATGAATATCGGAGAGGCAGCGAAGACATCGGGCGTTTCGGCCAAGATGATCCGCTATTATGAGCAAACCGGCCTGATCCCGAAGGCGGATCGCCGGGATTCCGGCTATCGCGACTATTCGCCGGCGGATGTGCATATGCTCCGCTTCATCCGGCGCGCGCGCGATCTTGGCTTTGCCGTTGCAGAGATAAACGAACTGTTGAGCCTGTGGCGCGACAAGTCCCGGCAGAGCGCGGACGTGAAGCGCATCGCGCAGGCGCATATCGCCCAGCTTCGCGAGCGGATCGACAGCCTTGAGCAGATGGCGGCGACGCTTGGAACGCTGGCGGATTGCTGCGCGGGCGATGACCGCCCCGATTGCCCGATACTGGCCGATCTTGAGGAGCCGGGGGACGGTGCGAGCGCGTCCGGCCCCTTCACGTCGAAAACCGGACGTCTCCGGCATCGTCCGTGAATACCGGCTTCATTCCGCAAGCCGGGTCGATATCTCCGATCCCCGAACAAGCGTAAGATCGACCGGGCAGCGATCGGCGATCGACATGAGCTTGTCCCGTTGGGCCGCGTCCAGCGGACCTTCGAGCGTGATAATCCGCTCGAAAAAGTCTGCCGGTGAATCTTCCGGCCGCTTCGAATAGCGCACGGTGATACCCGCCCGATCGAGCGGAAGCCCTTTGCGTTCGGCATACATGCGCATCGTCATGACCGTGCAGGCCGCCAGTCCGGCAGACACCAGCTCATAGGGCGACAAGCCGCTGGCCAACCCTCCGACCGATACCGGCTCATCAGCGAGGAAGTGATGCGGGCCTGCCTGCATCGCGAGCTGGAATTTCCCATTGCCGGTTTCGAGCGCCGTTACGCCGTCCCCGCGCGAGAGATCGGGTAGATCCTCCTCCAGCGGCGGCAGATAGCGCGAGGCCCAGGCGGCGATGACGGCCGCCGCATATTCGGCGTCGGTGCGGTTGGTCAGGAGATGATCCGCCGTATCGAGCGACACGAAACTCTTGGGGTGCTTCGCGTGCTGGAATATCTCGGAGGCGTTGTCGATACCCACGATCGGATCGCTGGGCGCGTGCAGGACCAGCAGGGGTCGTTTGAGATCGCGCACATAGCTCAGAAGATCTTGCTGCCGTATGTCGTCGATGAAGCTGCGGCGAAGCAGGAAGTGCCGTCCGGCCAATTCAATCTCCCCAACACCTTCCGCATCGATCCGGGCCAACTCGCCGGGGTCGAAATGGCTGAGGACATGCCCGATGTCGGCGGGCGCTCCGATGGTGGCGACGGCTTCGATAGAGGCAAGTTCGCTCGCGGCCGCCAGCGCGGCCGCACCGCCCAGACTATGACCGATCAGCAGCGAGGGCGATTTGCCCGCCGCCGTCATTGCATCGGCTGCGGCGATCAAATCATCTATGTCGGCCGCAAAGGTTTCGCCGCCGCTGCCGCCGAGGCCCGCAAAATCAAACCGCAGCACGCCGATCCCGGCCCGTGCGAGGGCGCGTGATATCCGCACCGCCGCCAGGCTGTCCTTCCCGCAAGTGAAGCAATGGGCGAAAATAGCCCATCCGCGCGGCGTGGCTTGGGGGCTTTCGAGGCGACCGGAGAGCCGACGTCCCGAAGCGCCCTCGAAATCGAACATCTGTTGAGCCATGGATTCCTGCTTTCCCTATGATGGCTTACCCGATGCGGCTTGCTCGATCAGCAGCTCGCTTGTGAGGATTTGCGGCAATTCCCGCGTCTCGCCCGAAGGGGTTACAAAGAGATAATAGGGGATCGAATTGCGGCCGCGCGAAGCGAGGAACCGCGTGATCGCAGGATCGCCGTTCGTCCAGTCGCCGACCAGCGTGACGACGCCCTCCTTGTCGAACGCCGCGTGCGTATCGGGGCGATCGATGGCGACCCGCTTGTTGACCTGGCAGACGAGGCACCAGTCGGCGGTCATGTCGACGAACACCGGCTGCCCGGCCGCCTGTAGCTCAGCGAGCCGCGTTTCGCTGAAAGGCTCCGTCTTGCCGGTGCTGGCGATCGGCGTTGCCTCGACGGGACGCGGCAGATCGATCGCTATCGCCAATAGCAGCGCCGCCATGATGGGCAGCGCCGCCGTGCCTGCCCTCCTTCCTCGACTTTGACGATGACCGATCCACCAGAGGCCGAGCGCGCCGAGCGTGGCGATGAGCAGGCCGAGAGACAGGCCGTCGACGCCGCTTTGCCGTCCGAGCACCCATGCCAGGCCGATCGCGGTCAACAGCATTGGGATCGCCAGCAGGCGCCGGAATGTTTCCATCCACGCCCCCGGCTTGGGCAAAAGCCGTTGCAGCGCTGGCACGAAGGCCAGCAGCAAGAAGGGCAGGGCCATGCCGATGCCCAGCCCGGCAAAGACGGCCAGGGCCGCGGGCGGCGGCAGGACGAGGGCAGCACCCAGCGCTACGCCCATGAAGGGGCCGCTGCACGGAGTTGCGACGAGCGCGGCGAGAGCGCCCGTCCCGAAGGCCCCCGACCATCCCGGCTTGCCCATGACGCGATTGGCCACCGAAACGCCCGTCATTTCAAACAGTCCGGCCAGATTGAGCGCGATCGCCAGCGACAGCAGCATCAGCAAAAGAATGATGTGCGGATTCTGAAGCTGAAAGGACCAGCCAATATCATGGCCCAGCGCACGCGCGCCGATCAGTATTGCGCCGAGCAACAGTGTCGTCGCGACGCTCCCCGCGAAATAGGCAACGCCTTCGAGTCTTGCGGCACGCCGATCGACACCGGCCCGCGTCAGACTCAACGCCTTCAGCGAGAGGATCGGAAAGACGCAGGGCATGAGATTGAGCAGCAGACCGCCCAGCAGCGCGCCTATGAGCGCGATTTTCAGCGCGGGGACATCGCCCGTCGAAGGCGGGGTGGCCTTCGGCGCGCTGCCATTTGCCTCGCGGCCCGTCGCCGGATCGGGAATTTCGGAGGCGGTCGCTTCTTCGGCGGTCGCGGGTTCAGAAACCGGAGCGACCGCCTTGTCGGGCTTCAAACCAGTGAGCATGAAACTTTGCCGTCCGTCCGATATGACGCCGGCGAAGCGCGGGGAAGGGGCAGGACCGGGCGCGGCGACCTCGATCCGGATTGTTCCGTCCGCTGCACGGGTTGCCTGCTGTTTCGCGCTGGCCTCGAACCAGCCATCTTCCATCGGGAAGAGATAGGTTCGGCCAACATTCAAGCCCTGCGCCCCGGAAACGACGAACGACCAGCGCCCGTCGGCCGCCTCCAGACGCCCTTGCGCGCGCCCCGACGATGGCAAGGCAGCTTCGGCCGCCGAGAATAGCGACTGGCGGCTCCGATCGACGGCGCCATCGCCAGCCCGGAGGGTAAGCTGAAGCGTGGTTCGTTCCGGCACGCAAAGACTGTCGGAGCAGGCCAGCCATGTCAGATCGACCTTGACGGGGAGGGCTGTTCCGGGCGCCACAGAGCGGTCGATGGCGAGATCCGCGAGCAGCGTGAACGCACCTTCATGGACGTAGCTGGCGAGGCCGCCCAGTTCGAGCAGAGTGGGGGAGGGCTGTTCGAGCGCCCCGGCGCGAACGCCGTCCGGCAGATGCCATTCGGCTTCGACCGGAACGCCGCTGTCCCCCGGATTGATCCAATAGCCATGCCATCCCGTTTCCGGTGTCATGCGGATCGCGATGCGTGTGTTGGTGCCGGGACGGGGGGCTTCGCTTTTGGCGACGATCGATGCCTGGACATGCTGCGGCATTTGCGCCAGCGCTGCGGTGGCCGCGAGTCCGGGCCATAGGAGCACGATGGCGCGCAGCGTGATCCAAAAAAGAGGCTGGAAAAGCGCTACCGTAGGTGTGAACCGAAAATTCCGCATCATGGCCTGACTGTCGGCCGCCAAGCTTAAGACAGGCTTAGGTAAAGGGCTGGTTCCACGACCATGCCAATATCGGCAGTGACGCCAAATGGCAAAGAACAGAAGCGGGTGAAAGCAAGCGAAAAGTTCAGGGACCGTGACTGGTAGCCGTCACGATCCCCTGGACGTCAAAATTGGTGCCGCATCCCGAATACGAGATTTCGACCACGTAGCGGCGATTGATTTTTCACGAATGATGTGTGCGAAAAGGCCAATTCGTTTGTGAGATTGGTTCCCCGTGCATAGAACTCGACCGACTTACCCAAGCCCACATCGAACCGATAGGCGAGCGTCGCACTGACCATGTTGTAACCGTCGGTCTTGGTTTCATAGGACGCTATCCGGCTTTGACCAAAGGTGCGGGAATATTCGACGTCCGCAGAGAGCGGCCCCCAATTGCCTTCATAGCGCGCACCAAGTCGTGCAGGTGACATGCGGGGCACATTGTCGTCGAGGCTTTTGATCCTGCTGGCGCGCACATAATCGCCGAAGACAATCACGCGCGATTCCGGCGTGAAGCGATAGCTGATCTGCCCGTCGATCCCAGTAAACTTGGCATCTGCCGCCGTGTAGATCAGATAATGGTGTGGAACGCCCGTCTCGATCTCGGTTTCGATATGGCGCGCAAAGATATAGTCCTCGATATCCTGATAAAACAGCCCAACCTCGAATTCGAGTGGCCCACCCGTCTTCCGCAAAGTGAGGTTGACCGCTTTCGCCGTCTCCATAACGTCCGTCGTCGAAAGAGGGAATTGTGAGGACGCGCGACGCGTTTGCGAAAGGCCTACCTCATAGCTGTTCGTAGCGAGATTATTCCCATAAGCGTAAAGCTCACGAACATTCGGCGCCCGCTGGGTGCGAGCAAGCGAGAGCGCCGCCGAATAGCCATCGCCGATCCGCCAGGTCATCGCCAGTGACGCAGAAAACGGATTATGCTTCGAGAGCGGATTGACGGTGCGATATCCCTCTTCCGCCCTTCTCCTGAAAGAACCCGCGCCATTTCTCGCCTCGAAGGCGTCGATAACGCTTTGGAGCAGTGGCGAGGAGATAACCCAGGGCGTGAAGGGAATGTCCGTGTCGCGCCAGTCCTTGCGCGCGGCGATCTCCACATCGATGGCCCCGAACGAACGTCTCTCGCTCAGGAACACGCCGATACTCTCGGTAACATAGTCCGGCGGGATCTGGAGGAAACCCGCGGTCGAGGTCGGAAGCCCCTTGTGGACATCGTTCTTGTTGATGCCGTTGAAGGTGCCGTGCGTATATTGCGCGCCCAGCGTGCCGGTGAAGCCGAGCAATGGCGCATGCGTCAGTTCAACGCGCGCATCATAAACCTTGTTAGAATATTGCGAGAACAGTGCCGGACCGTCGATCTCGTCATGCTTGTAATCGGTGTAGGAGAGACGCACCCGGGCATGGGCCAGTCCCGGCAGCAGGTCGTCATAGTCGCCGCGGACGTCAACGCGTTCGCTGCGCAGCTTGATGTAGGCCGTATGGTTGTCCGATGAACCGAACGGATCGTCAAACTCGTCATGGGCGGCACAATGAAGATCGGTGCCATGAGTATGGCAAACGCCGTTTATGTGCGAATGGCCGGGCAGACCATATTCGCTGTCCTGCCTTGTATAGGCCGCGCCGATATAGCCCTTGGACGTGATCCAGGACGCGCCGAAGCTGTAGCTCGAACTATCGGCGAAGCTGTCCCTGAGTTCACCGCTGCCGAATGCTTTGGAGACATTATAGTTCTCGCTGCGACGGCGCGAACCTTCGGCGTGAACAGCGAAAGGACCAACGCCTGCCGTCACCCGGCCAACCAGCGTTTTTTCTTCGTCGCCCGTGCCGAAGCGCACTTCGGTTGCGCCGGAAAAGCCGCCTTCCGGCAGTGTCTTTGGCACTTTGCTGTCAATGAGGTTGATCGCGCCGTTCATGGCATTGCCGCCATAACGTGCGGCAGCCGGGCCGCGCAGGACTTCGATGCCATCGAGCAGCAGCGGATCGGTGGTGATGGCATGGTCTGGCGAAACAGATGAAACGTCGAACAGGTTCGCGCCGTCCGACAGGATTTCGATGCGCGGCACGGTTTGGCCACGGATGACCGGACGCGAGGCGCCACCCCCGAAATTGTCGAGATGGACGCCGGGAAGCCCCGCCAGCGTTTCGCCCAGGCCACCTTGTCTACGATGTGCGAGTTCGTCACCCGATAGAACCTGCACGGGTGTTGCGGTCGGCATGTCCGGCGAACTGAGCGAACGCGCGGTAACGACGATCTCTCCCCTCCGGTTGCGTTCCGTTTCTTCACTTTCGCCCGGAGCCACCTGTGCCATCGCGGCGGCAGGGAAAACCATCACGGAGGCCATGGAGAGAAGGCTGATTTTCGATTTGAACTGATTTGCAGATGTGTGATTCATGAAATTTGATCCCCTTGCCGGCCTGATCGATTAGGATACGATATATTGTATCGTCAACAGCGAACGGAGAAGTTCTATTTAACATGAGCCTTCTCACATCGCTGGGGGAACATAGGGCAAGCTTAAGACCGTCTGCAGCGATCTCTCCACGCCAGATATGATCCCGCCTGGCGATGCCCGTCCGGGGACGGCCGCTGCTATCCGGGGATGACCGCCCAACCCTTCAATTGCAGGTTGGCCAGCGTGACCATGGCCGCAAGGTCGATGATTACGTCCTTGGCCACAGCATTCCGCTCGATCTTCTGATTGGCGAGGGCGTAGCTGCATACATGAATGGCGACGCCCGCGCGTTGCAGCTCCTCGATCAGCCGCGTGTTCGGGTTGGCCCGGTGGAACCGCGCCTGATACCCGGCATCGTTCAGGATGGCCGGGGTCGCGGGGCCGTGAATGACGACCACGATGTCACCCGGCGCGGGACGGACACCGGAAGCGCCGAGCAGATTCACGAAGCGCGCAACCCGATCGAGAGCGGGGTTGATCTGCGCGTCGTCGGTTCCGGTGCGCGTGACTTCAAAGGCGACGTGATAGCGGAGCGACGGGTCTGGCATGCTGGCGACGTCGTGCGCTGGCATGATTGCGCCATAGCCGGGGATGACGGGGTGGCTTGCATCCTGTGCCATCGCGCTACCGGGCACCGCCAGCGCGAATGCCAGTCCCATCCCGGCTCGTTTCCAAGGAAATGCCCGCGCGCGGGCCGTGCTCGACTGCATATATGTCTCCTCTCGTAATCATTGGAATGACGGGTGCATCTTTCGGCTCTGTCACGATATGACCAGACGGATGCCATAGGCCACGGCGCCGAGCGCCGCCACGCTCATTACCCAGATCGCGGCGAACCATGCGAGGCGTTTCCAGAGAGCGCCGGGCGCGGCCAAGTCAATGATATCCAGCTTCATCGACTTTCCCCCGGAATACCCAATAGGCCCAGATCGTGTAGCCGAGGATCACCGGCACCAGCACGCCCGCCCCGATCAGCATGAATATCTGGCTGCGTTCGGGCGCGGCGGCTTCCCAGATCGAGACACGGCCCGGAATGACATCAGGCCAGATCGAGATGGCCAGTCCGATCATCGACAGCCCGAACAATAGCAGGATCAGGAAGAAGGGCATCCAGTCCCGTCCCCCTTTCTGCCCAATATTGCGGATCGCACGCCACGCCAGAAAGCCTACGATCGCCACCAGGAGCGGCATCTGGGCGCTCGCCAGCACGCCCGGCCATTCGAACCAGCGCTGATAATATTGCGCTTCGAGGAACGGCGTCGATACGCTGACGAGGCCGATGGCGACAAGCATCGCGGGCAGGAGCCATCGCGCCATGCGGCGGGCCTGTGCCTGTAGCGCACCTTCCGCCTTCCAGATCAGCCAGCCCGCGCCAAGCAGGGCATAGCCGATGAGCAGGCTGAGGCCGGTCAGCAGCGAGAAAGGTGTCAACCATTCCCACCAGCCACCGGCATAGGCGCGTCCCTCGATCGTGATGCCTTGCAGCAGCGCGCCGAGCGTGATGCCCTGCGCCAGCGTGGCGACGATCGAGCCGCCGCAGAAGGCGAAATCCCAGAAACGGCGATGGCCGGGATCGCGCCAGCGAAACTCGAACGCAACGCCGCGAAAGACCAGACCGAGCAGCATCGCCATCAGCGGCGCGTAGAGCGCGGGCAGCACGATCGCATAGGCGAGCGGGAAAGCTGCCATCAGACCGCCGCCGCCGAGCACCAGCCATGTTTCGTTGCCGTCCCACACCGGCGCGATGCTGTTCATCGCCATGTCGCGATCGCGGCCGACTGGAAAGCGAGGAAAGAGGATGCCGATACCAAGATCGAAGCCGTCCATCACGACATAGGCGGCGACGGCGAACGCGATGATGCCCGCCCAGATGATCGTAAGGTCGATCATGGCTGGCCTCCCTCGATCGCGGGGGCGGGCGTGATCCCGGCGGTCCGCACCGGGCCGTGCGTTGGAACGGCCTCTTCATGAGGTTCGGGCGGCTTGTCCATCAGCTTGAGGATGTAGAAGGTGCCAGCCCCGAATACGGCGAAATAAACAACGATGAAGGCTAGAAGCGAGGCCGCCACGGCGGGGGCGTCAAGCGGGGCCGCTGAATCCGCGGTCCGAAGCAAGCCATAGATCGTCCAGGGCTGGCGCCCCACTTCCGTTGTCACCCACCCGGCGATCACGGCGATGAAACCCGAAGGCCCCATCACGATAGCGGCCCGATGCAGCCAGGACCAATCATAGAGTTTGCGGCGCGCGCGGGCGGCCAGACTCCACAGGCCCAGACCCAGCATGCCGAAGCCTATGCCGACCATGATCCGGAAAGCCCAGAATACGGTGCCAACGGGAGGATGCCGATCCTCCGCTATGGTATCGAGCCCCGCCAGTGGCGCGTCCGCATCATGCTTGAGGATGAGCGAAGATGCCTTCGGAATCTCGACGGCATAATCGACGCGCTTTTCCGCGCTGTTGGGAATCCCGAACAGGATCAGTGGCGCGCCGTCGGGGTGGCTTTGATAATGCCCCTCCATGGCCATGACCTTGGCGGGTTGATGTTCGAGCGTGTTGAGGCCGTGCATGTCGCCGGCGAAGATCTGCACCGGCGCGACCAGCGCAGCCATCCACATCGCCATGGAGAACATCTTGCGCGCGCCGGGATTGGCCCGATCGCGCAGCAGATGCCAGGCGCCGACCGCGCCGACCACGAAGGCGGTCGTGAGGTAGGCGGCGATGACGGTATGGACGAGGCGGTAGGGGAAGCTGGGGTTGAAGATGATGGCCGCCCAGCTTGGCCCCGGCAGGAATTGCCCGTTCGCGCCTATCTCATAGCCGGTAGGCGTCTGCATCCAGCTATTGACCGACAAAATCCAGAAGGCGGAAATGAAGGTGCCCAGCGCCACCATGCAGGTCGCGGCGAAGTGGAGCCGAGGCCCCACCTTGTTGATCCCGAACAGCATGACGCCGAGAAAGCCCGCTTCGAGGAAGAAAGCGGTCAGCACTTCATAGGCCATCAGCGGCCCGATGACGGGACCGGCCTTATCCGAGAAAACCGACCAGTTGGTGCCGAACTGGTAGGACATGACGATGCCGGAAACGACGCCCATGGCGAAGGCGATCGCGAAGATCTTCAGCCAATAGCGGTAGAGGTTGGCATAGACGCCCTTGCCGGTCTTGAGCCACAGGGCTTCGAGCACCATAAGGAAGCTCGCCAGCCCGATCGAGAAGGCCGGAAAGATGAAATGAAAGCTCACCGTAAAGGCAAATTGCGCGCGGGCGAGGAATAGCGCGTCGAACGATTCGAACATTTCTATGTCCTTTCGGTGCCCGCTCTAGGAGAGGCGAACGGCTTTGATAGTGGACATACTGCCTCACGCCCCCATGAAGGCACCGGCGCTGCGCCAGAGCATGTAGGCGGCGACGGCGAAGATCAGTATTGCGAAAACCAGCGTCAGCCGCCCGGTTTCCGCGCCGAGACGCCGCGCGAGCCGGGTGCCCGCCAGACTGCCAAACGCGCCGCCGATGATGAACAGGATCGCCAGCGGCCAATCGATAAGACCTGAAAAGGCATAATTCGCAGCGGTAGTCAGGCCGAAGGCGGTCACGGCGACCAGTGATGTGCCGACCGCGAGCAGGATCGGCATGCCCGTGGAGGCGACGAGGCCGGGCACGATCAGGAAGCCGCCGCCTATGCCGAAAAAGCCGGAGAACAGACCGGAACCGAGGCCGTAGCCGAGAACCTTGGGCGCCTTTTCCCTGTTGCATTCCGCGCCGGGATTGCCGGGATTGCCGCGCCCCTTGAGCATCAACGCGCCGACCAGCAGCATGACCAGCGCGAACAGGAACAGCAGCCGGTCGCCGTCGACCATCTTGCCAAAGGTCGAGCCACCCAGCGCGCCGACAATGCCCGCAGCCGCGAACATGCCCCCGCAGCGCCATTTGACATTATGCGCATAGGCATGATTGGCGAGGCCCGTCGCAGCATTGGCCGCGACCGCGAGCGCGCTGGTGCCGATCGCGACATGGGCGCTGGGCACGCCGACCAGATAGACCATCAACGGAACGGCGAGGATCGATCCGCCGCCGCCGACCAGTCCCAGGCTGAATCCGACCAGCGCCCCGGAGGCAATACCGAGCAGATATTGCAGCGGTTCGAGTGTCACCGCACCTGTCCGATCGGGCGCGGATCGGCCAGCCATTCGCGGCCTTTGAGCATCCCGTGCCAGTAGATCGGCGGCAGCATCCGATCCTTGAGGAACCAGGCGAGCCGCGAGGGCCGACGGCCATCAATCAGCCATGTCGGGAAGCTGGGCAGGAGCTTGCCCCCGTAACCGAACTCCGCCAGCACGATCCGCCCGCGCTCAACGGTAAGCGGGCAGGAGCCATAGCCGTCATAGCCCGCCTGCGGCTGTTTGCCGTCCAGGGCGGCGAGGACGTTCACCGCGACCACCGGCGCCTGCTTGCGTGCGGCCGCGGCGGTCTTGGCATTGGTGGTGGCGACGACATCCCCCAGCGCGAACAGGTTGGACCATATCGGATGGCGCAGGGTGGCAGGATCGGCTGCTACGAACCCGCTTTCATCGGCAAGCGGGCTGGACCGGATGAAATCCGGCGCGACCTGCGGCGGGACGACGTGCAGCATGTCGAAGGGCCGTTCGACAACCGTTTTTTCGCCGTCGCCGCCTTGCTCGAAACGGGCGACCCGCGCGGCGCCATCGACCCCGACCAGTTTCGAGCCGGGCCGGAAGTCGATGCCGTAGCGCTCGATATAGGTCATCAGCGCAGGCACATAATCGGCCACCCCGAACAGGGCTGGACCGGCGCTGTGGAACTCGACATCGATCCCTTCGAGCAGGCCGCGCTTCTCCCATTCGTGGCAGGAGAGATACATGGCCTTCTGCGGCGCCCCCGCGCATTTGATCGGCATGGGCGGCTGCGTAAACAGCGCGCGGCCCGGCGCTGCGCTGCGCACCAGCTCGTGCGTGTAGGGCGCGAGATCGTAGCGATAGTTGGAGGTGACGCCGTTGCGGCCGAGCGTTTCGGGGAGGCCGGGAATGGCGTCCCAATCGAGTTTCAGGCCGGGCGCGACGACCAGCGCGCGGTAGGCGACCATCGTTCCGTCGTCGAGCGCCACGCTGCTATTGTCCGGGTGGAAAGCGCTCACCGCCTGCCTGATCCAGTGCGCCTTACGGGGCATGACCTCCCCCATGGTCCGGCGCGTGGTCTGGGGATCGAACACGCCCGCGCCCACCAGCGTCCATCCCGGCTGATAATAATGCACGTCGGACGGCTCGATGATCGCGATCGAAAGATCACCCCGACGCTTGAGCAGGCTGGCGGCGCAAGCGATGCCCGCGCTTCCGCCACCGACGATCACCACGTCATAGGTCGCCGCGCTATTGTCGTTCAATGCCATGGCCGCGTTGTGCAACGCGGTCGAGCGCGCGCCCGATCGGCAGAAGGCCAGCACGGGCTTGGGGAGGCGGTCCAGCGCGGCCCGCATCGCCTGGGCATCGGCAGGGGCGATGTCGGGACTGGCGACCGGCACATGCATGAAGGCCAAGCCTTGCTCCAGCGCCGCATGTCCGAGCGCGGCGGCATCGGGTTGTCCCGGCTCCTCGCCGTCCGGGCGATTGCACAGCACCGAGCGGAACCCGGCCGCTACGATTGCGGGCATGTCCTCCGGTCTGACTTGCGGCGATACCGAGAAATCGGGGGCGATGGGGGTGATCGTTTCCATGAGGATTCCTCCGCTTGTGTCAGCGCTGCGCGGCCCAAAGACGATGAAGCAGCATTCCGGCGAACATCGCGGCCAGGAAGGGCAGAACCGCGAGGGGGGCGAGCGCGAGGTTGGCGATCGCCGGGCCGGGGCAAAGGCCCGCAATTCCCCACCCGACGCCGAACAGCAGCGCACCGACGGCCAGGGGCACATCGATGCGCCGCGTCGAAGGCAGGGCAAAATGGTCGCCGGAGGCGGCGCGGGGAAGGCGAGGTTGCAGGCGCCATGCAATCGCCATCGGCAGCAAGGCTCCTGCCATCACGAACGCCAGCGTCGCATCCCACGTCCCGAACAGGTCGAGGAAGCCGCGCACGCGCGCGGGATCGACCATCCCCGACAGGGCGAGGCCCGCGCCGAAGATCGTTCCGGCCAACAGGGCTATGAACGCGCGCATGTCAAACCCACCCGAAAGCGCGCATCGCCGCCACGGTGGCGAAACCGGCCGCCATGAACAGGCCGGTCGCGACCATGGAGCGCGGCGACAGGCGTGACAGGCCGCAGACGCCATGTCCGCTGGTGCAGCCGCTACCGAGCCGCGTGCCGAACCCGACAAGCAATCCGCCGATTATGAGGACCGGGAGCGAAGAGGGGAAGGTGACGGCGATCGGCCGCGCCGCCGCGATCAAGGCCGCCCCGACCGGCAGGCCGATGATGAAGGCCAATGCAACGGCCCGCGAATCCGAGCCGGTGATGCCGATCGCTTGCGCCGCGAGGCCGCTGACGCCAGCAATCCGGCCGATGCCCAGCAGCATCACGACCCCGGCGAGTCCGATCAGCAGCCCGCCGAGGAAGCCCATGCCGGGCGCCGCATTTGCGAACAGCGCGCTCATAGGGCGTCGAGCGGGATCTTGAGATAGCGTGTCCCGTTATCCTCCGGCTCCGGCATATGGCCGCCGCGCATGTTCACCTGAATCGACGGGAGGATCAGCTTGGGCATGTCGAGCGTCGCATCGCGCGCTTCGCGCATCGCCACGAAGCTATCTTCGTCGACGCCATCATGGACGTGCACGTTTTCGGCCCGTTCCTCTGCCACGGTGGTTTCCCAGCGATAGTTGTCACGGCCCGGCGCCTTGTAGTCGTGGCACAGGAACAGTCGGGTTTCGGCGGGAAGAGTCAGGAGACGGCGGATCGAGCGATAGAGCATCCGCGCGTCGCCTCCGGGAAAATCGGCGCGCGCCGTGCCATAGTCCGGCATGAACAGCGTATCGCCGACGAAAGCCGCATCCTCGATCACATAGGCAAGATCGGCGGGCGTATGACCCGGCACATGCAGCACGGTCGCGCTGAGGTTGCCGATCGAGAACTGGTCCCCGTCCTCGAACAGATGGTCGAACTGCGACCCGTCTCGCGCGAACTCGGTGCCTTCGTTGAACAGCTTCCCGAAAGTCGCTTGCACCGTCAGGATCGCCTTGCCGATGGCAAGTTTCCCGCCCAGCTTCTCTTGCAGATAGGGAGCCGCCGACAAATGATCGGCGTGGGCGTGCGTTTCCAGCAGCCATTCAACCTTCAAATTCTGTTCGCGGACATAGGCGATGATCGCGTCCGCCGATGCAAAAGCGGTGCGGCCAGCAGCAGCATCGTAGTCCAGCACGCTATCGATGATCGCCGCGTGCCGGGTTTCCGGATCGTGGACGACATAGCTGGCGGTGTTGGTGGCTTCGTCGAAGAAGGCCCGGATTTGCGGGACGCCCTTACAGGCTTCGCCGATCTGATGGGCCGCGCGTCGAATCGCTTCGTCCATGGCTCGTTCCTTGGTTTTCATAATTACAGAACTATGTAAGTATGTAATCGCATTGCGTCAAGGCGCATGAGATGCCAAGGATGACACCATGACGACGACGCCCGACGAACCTCTTTCCTCCCTGCGGCTTGGCGATTCTGCGCCCGATTTCGAGGCGAGGACGACCAAGGGGCCGCTGCGCCTGTCCTCGCTGCGCGGGAAATGGGTCGTGTTCTTCTCGCACCCCGCCGATTTCACGCCGGTCTGCACCACCGAATTTGTCGGCCTCGCCAAAGCGCAGGATCGTTTCGAGGAAATGGGCGGTATGCTGCTTGGCCTGTCCGTGGACAGCCTTTATGCTCATCTGGCCTGGCTCAAGGCGATCCGCGATCTATTCGAGGTCGAAATCCGCTTTCCGGTGATCGAAGATCCGTCGATGGCGATCGGGCGTGCTTATGGGATGATCGGGGAGGCGGCGCAGGACAGTTCCGGCGTCCGGGCGACCTATTTCATCGATCCCGATGGCGTGATCCGCGCGATCACCCACTATCCCATGAATGTCGGGCGTTCGGTCGATGAAATGCTGCGGATGCTCGCCGCGCTCCAGGCCGCGCACGCCGGCGACCGGCTCGCGCCCGAAGGGTGGCGCGCCGGTGAACCGCTGTTGCTGCCGCCTTCGGAGGAAACCGATAGCGGTGATTGGTTCTGCCGGAGTGCGCCGTGACCGCTCTCCATGCCGCGCGCGAGCTGGCGGACGCCGCTGCGGAAAAGCTGAAGGCTTACGCGCAACCCCAGCGCCTTATGATCCTCTCGCTTCTGCTGGAGCGTGGCGAGCAGTCCGTTTCGGCGATCGATGAAGCCACCGGCATCGGCCAGCCCGCCCTCAGCCAACAACTTGCCGAACTGCGCCGATCGGGCCTTGTGAGCACGCGCAAGCACGCGCGGCAGGTTTACTACAGCCTTGCCGACAGCGGGACGGAGCTTTGCGTGCGCGGGATCGAGGCCGTATTCGGTGCGGGCGATCTATCCGGTTTGCCGGGCTTGGCCACCGATGAGCGATCCGACCTTGTGCCCGGCGTGGCCCATTTCGCACGCGTTGTCGGCCGCTGAAGCTACCCGCTCAAAGTCCTCGCCGTTGTCGTTACCTTTACGCCCGATGGTTCCTGCGCAACCGCCGTAGCCCTGCTATCGCGATCACGATGATCCCTGCGCCCAAGGGAATAGCGTTTCCCCACAGCGAATATTGTGTCGGATCGGCGGGCGATGGCAAGAATGCATCTAGGCGGCCTGCTTGGTGAGCAGGCAAACGCGCGGCGATGCTCCCGTCTGATCGGATTACAGCCGTCTCGCCCGTCGGCGTCGCTCGGATGATCGGCAGACCTTCTTCGATCGCCCGGAGGCGCGCTTGCGCGAGATGTTGCTGTGGTCCGCCAAATCCGAACCAGGCATCATTGGACGGATTGAACAGAAAGGCCGGGCGATTTTCTGGATCGATCACCGCAGCCGGGAATATGATCTCATAGCAGATCGACACGCCGGCCCTGAGTTTCCGGATGTTCAAGGTCCGCGGGCCAGGCCCGGCAATGAAGTCGGTGTTGCCCGGCACCAGCCGCGACATGCCGAGACGTCCGAGAATGTTTGAAAATGGCAGATATTCGCCGAACGGCACGAGATGGGCCTTGTCATAGCGAACAAGGATGGCGCCGTCCGCATCGAGCACGAAGACACTGTTCGTCAGCCCCTTGTTTTCGGTCGTTCCTATTGCGCCTGTGAAAAGCAGATCTTGGGCACTCAAAGCCGATGTTGCTTGCCGCCTTAGGGCGAGGTCAATGTCCAACGGCTCTGTGATGGCCGCTTCGGGCCAGAAGATCAGTCGAGGTGCGTTGGAAAGCGGAGCCTTGGTCAAGGCCATGTATTTCATAAGCTGAGCGTCGGCTTCGCCGGGCCGCCATTTATCGGACTGGCTGATATTTCCCTGCACGACACTGATCGGGATGGAAGTGTCCGCGACCGTGCCTTTCTGGGGAAAAGCTAACCATGCCGTAATGATGCCGATCGTGGCGATGAGCGGACGCAGGCTGTCGCCGCGCGTGACGGCGGCAATCAGACCGCACAGCAGAATCGTGACGCCTGAGAGACCCAGGCCACCGATCACGGCCGCGCCTTGCGCTACGTGAGGTGCATCAAGCCAGATCGACGCTAGCGGGTTCCAGGGGAATCCGGTCAGCACGATTCCGCGCAGCCATTCTGCAATCATGAAGCCCGCCGACGCATGCACCGCGAAGCTGATCCCCGATGCTTTGCGCGTCACCGCATGGGCAAGGCCAAGCGCAAGCGCCCAATAAAGTGCGGTATAGGCGGAAAGGAGAGCGACCGCGATCCATCCTAGCCAGGGCGGCATCGCATCCTGAAAGGAAAAGGCGTGCGCCAGCCAAAACAGGCTCGCGATGCCGACGCCGACGCCGAACCACCAGCTCGCCGCGAGTGCAAGGCGCATCGTGCAGAAGGCGCTGGTCGTCCGTAGAAGCAGCACAAGGGACGCGACCGTGGCGGGCCAGAAACCAAATGGCGCAAAGCCCGTCGCTGCGACCGCACCGAGAGATATGAGGCCGACGCGCCGGGAAATTAATGCATCAACCCGTCCTATGATGCTCCGAATAAAAGCGGTCCTGGTCGATTGAGCGGATGCTGGCGCCGTTTCTGCCGAAGTCTCGGATTGCAAGCGTCCGCCCATGGACGAATTTGCAACCGGCAAGCTTAAGGCCGCCTTAGGCGCGTGTCTCCTAACGCCAGGATGCTGTATAGGACGACGCGGCAAGGCTTAAGATTGACGTAAGATTATAGGTTGAGGGGCATCGTTGCACGGGCGAGCCAAGAGACAGCGCAGGCGGGCTAGTGAAGCATCGAGTAAAATTGACCCGCCGAGAATTGATCCAGCTATCCGGTGTCGTAACGTTGGGCTTCGGAGTGAGCTTCATCCTCAGAAAGATGGCGCCTCTCGGTCGCGACGTATCGGGCAGCGATGTAGCGCAATCGCTTCTCCGCGATCAGGGCGCGCCGCGTGAAGGGCCACCCGAGGCGGACGTCACCGTCGCGGTCTTTACGGACTATCAGTGTCCTGCGTGCAAGATGGCCGAACCTCAATTTCGAATGGCGTTTGAAGAAGATCGCAATGTGGCGGTTATCTATAAAGACTGGCCGATTTTCGGACCTGTGTCGCAGCGCGCGGCACGAATTGCGCTCGCTGCTGATCGGCAGTCGATCTATCCGCAGGTTCATCATGCCTTGATGAGCGAACGCCGGGTGCTGGAGCCGGCGGTCCTGCGCGAAGTGGTCGAACGCGCGGGTGGCCAATGGGATCGGATCGAGCAGGATTTGAAGGACCATGCTCGCGAGATAGATGCGATGATGGCACAAACTGCGAAGGAGGCATTTGCGCTTGGCATTGCGGGAACGCCTGCATTCCTGATCGGCCCATCGCTGATTGAGGGAGCCTTGGACCGACAGGAATTTCTTCGTGCGTTTCGTGCCGCCCGAAAGTCCGCTTGATACCACTTTGTCGATGGCCATTGTGTCCGATAATTATGATTCTCGGACACAAGCTTGACGGTCGAGGAAGGGCGTTTTACCCTCCCTAAATGGCCTCTGAAGCGCCCGACCCCGACAGCACGCTGCCCGCGACGATCGCGCAACCGGCGCTCCCCGACATCCTGCGCGCCGAGGTCGAGCGCGCGGCCACCTATGCGAAGGCGTCGCGGTCGGCGGCAACGCAGCGCGCCTATGCTGCGGATTGGAAGATCTTCACCGCCTGGTGCGACGTTCGTGGATTAGAAAGCCTGCCCGCGACGCCCGCCGCAGTCGCGACCTTTCTCGCCTCCGAAGCCGATCGCGGTATCAAGGCCAACACGATCGGCCGTCGGCTCGCTGCAATCGGCTACCATCATCGGCAGGCCGGTATCGATCCACCGCAGGAGCGATCGGGTGCCGGCGCCATGTTCGAAGTGCTCGCCGGCATCCGTAATAGTCTGGGCACCCGCAAGGAGCGCAAGGCACCTGCCGATGCTGACGCGCTGAGCATGATGCTGGCGACGATCGAAGGCGACGACCTGCGCGCGCTGCGCGATCGCGCAGTGCTGGCGATCGGCATGGCGGCGGCGCTGCGCCGCTCCGAGCTGGTGGCGCTCTGGATCGACGATGTTGCATTACCGGCCGAGGGCCTGCGCGTGCTGATCGGACGGTCCAAAACGGATCAAACGGGCGAAGGCGCGGTAATTGCCATTCCCGAAGGTCGGCGCATCCGCCCCAAGGCGCTGCTGCTGGCGTGGATCAACGCCGCCATCGAGGCGGCGCGCGAATTGAACAATCCGCTCATCACCTTCGACGAGGGGCCGCTGTTTCGCCGGTTGACGCGCGGGGGTGCTTTGACCGCCGATCCTATGTCAGATCGGGCGGTCGCCCGTCTGGTCCAGCGCTGCGCGGCGGACGCCGGATTCGATCCTGTCGACTATGCCGGGCATTCGCTGCGTTCAGGCTTTCTCACCGAGGCGGCGCGGCAGGGCGCGAGCATCTTCAAGATGCGCGACGTCAGCCGTCATAAGTCCGTGCAGGTTCTTTCCGACTATGTGCGCGACTTCGAGATGTTCCGCGACCATGCCGGTGAGAAATTCTTGTAATGCCAATCGTGGATACCAAGAGCTTCAATGTCGGCATAACTGCTAGGTTGGGCTACCGGCTTTGGTCGATGCGGCGATATTCCGCGGGTGGCGACGGCCGTTTGTCATCGACAACCTTGCTTAGCACCTTCTGGACGAAATAGGCGTCGCTACCGGGAGCACTTTCCTTGCCGGCGCCCCGCTGCATCGCGGCCTCCGATCCAGTCCGCAGCCGAACAGGTTCAAAGGACTTCCCTTCGGCCAGCGCTCCGGCGATGCGCTCGCGGGCATTACGGATTATCTGATCCCTCAGTTCGGGTTTGTCGTGGAGCGCGTTGTTCAACACGGCCTCCATGAAGCGGAAATTGCTGTCGGCGGCTCGTTTGTTGGCTTCGCCACCCGGTTCCGGCTGCTTTTTCCGCGCCATGGCTACTTCTCCTGCCAGCGTCACCACCTAGCGATTGCGTTGCCGTTCTGGCGGTCGATGTTCGCGTTGCGGCGCCGGCGTCGGAGATCGTTGACGAGACGCCGCCGTGCGCCGCGCAGCCGGTTGTTCGGCTTCGCGTTCCGGGCCGCCCCGGACACGGGCGGGTTTGATATCCCGCCCCTGTCCGAGCTGATCGGCAATCTGTTCGCGCGCGATCCGCATGACCCGATCAGCGGTTTCCGGTGAAGTTTCGAGAGCGCGTCGGACTACAATGTCCATTGCGCGAAGCTGGCTCTGGGCGGCGCGCTCATTGCGGCGGGTCCGGTCGGCAACCCCGTTGGCCCTCTCCCGCTCCTCGCTGTTCCAGGGCGGCGTTCCCGGCTTGCGATCCGAATCTGGCGCATGGAGGCGTTTCTGATCGCTCAGATCACGCACCAGACCCGGATCGCGATCGCCGCGCTCGACATACCAGCGACCGACAAGCGCCATGTCATAATAATGATTGTCGGCGATCGCCGAGGCAATTTCCGCATGAGCACGGGATTTACCCGCAAAGCTGTCCATCGCGGTCATCGCTCGATCGACGCTTTGGGCGCCGCGCGTCCGGCTGTTGCTGTCATCCGCATACGTCCATGCCCAATCGGCCGAGGCGTAGGCTCTGTTCGCGGCCCGTGCTTCGGTAGGGTCTAATCCTGCCCGAAGCATGGTCACGCTAATCGCCCGATCGAGCGCTTCGGCCGTTGGCCGCCTATAGCCGTCAACCGGCGTCGGGAGGGATCGTGTCGGCGAGGAAGGGGGTATGTCCTGGGGCCGCGCCCTGTCGCGGGGCTGTGCTTCCCGGCTTGGTGCGGTATCTGTGTCCTGCGTCGGTTCAACGGGTGCTTCCCGCGCTTGTTGCCGCTCAGAAACCGGCGCGATGCTATTACGCGCCTTGTCATTCCTTATGCGGTCCAGCTCCTGTAAATCCCGGTCTGTCGGTTTATACCCCCGCACAGCTATCCCGCGCTCTGCCGCTTCGAACCACACCGCGCGGCGAAAAGTCTCGCTGCCCGCAACCTGAACCCGGTCCCAGCCTCGATGTTCGGCGACGGTGACGAGATCCTTGGCGACCTCACGGCTGTCATTATCGGTGACGAGCCGGTTGCCCCGGTCCTGAAAGGCGGGCTTGTCGGCTGTCGGCGTGCTGAAATAGGCGGGATCGCCCGTCCAGCGCGAAGGCTGGGTATAGTAGCGGCGCTGCACCGCTTCCGGCATATCACCGGCATTGAAGGAAGGATCGCGCGTTCGTTCGGCCCCGCTGCGCAGTTCGAGATTCGTGGCCGCGCGATCCCCTTTTTCCTCCTGCTGGGGTCGCTGACTATCTGGATCGCGGCGAAATACGCGGGTCAAGTCGGCCCAGATGCTATTTCGGCCGCCGTGTTGCTGTTCGCTCATCTTGCCGTCTCCTTCAGGCCGGCTCGCGCTGATCGGTTGCGCGTGCTATCATCTGTTCAACAAAGGCCCTGGCCTCGCCCTCGCTGGCACCTCTCTTCGGCACTTCGATATCGTCAAGCACCAGCGCGTTAGCGGGAATGACGACGTTCCCGCTAATCTCCGCGTCGGTCATCTCTCTATCTGGTATTTGGCCGGTATCCGCCTCGCCCGGCACATCGTTCGGAATTGGCGCAACGACCTTTTCTTTCTCATCCGCCGCGTTCGCCAGCGGCGGACCCGACGGAGCGGGGCGAGGAGCAGCCGGGCGAGCGTGAGCGGGCAACGGGTGCGCCTCGATTTCGGGCGGGCGCATTAGTCGGCGCTTAAGAACGGGCATCCGATAGTAGAACAGCTTTTTTGCCCGGATTGGCGGGATGCCAGCGCGCAGCACCAGCATGTCCTTGCGCGACATCTGCATCAATTCCTGCGGCATCAGTAGGGCGCGGCGCTGATCGCTTTCCGTGGTGCTGCGATTGGCGAGCAGGCCGTGTATCGTCAGGCTCTTTGATTTCGCCTTGAAGCTGTAGAAGCCCAATCGTTCCGATAGCTCCTTTGCCACGTCCAGCTCCTTGGGGGTGAAGGCGACTTCCACCCCGCAATTCGTTACGATCGACCGGGCGACCTGATCGCCATAGAGCGCGCGCAATTGGGACTGGCCCTGGATCACCGGCAGCAGACGGAACCCATAGCCCGCTATGAAGGAGAAACTGTTGGCGATCGTCATCGCGCGCCCGAGCTGCACAAACTCATCCAGCAAAGCGAGAACCTGCACTTTGAGCGTGCTGTCATCTTCGGGCAGCGTGCGGGTGTTGAGGTCGACAAGCTGTTGCAGCAGCAGATTATAAACCGGCGCCACACGCTCCATATTGTCGGGCGACACGCCGAGATAAAGCGACATTCGGCGACGACGCAGATCGCGCATATCGAAATCGCTCATTGAGGTCGCAGCGTCGACATAGGGGTTAAGCCATAGGCTGAGCTTCGAGGTTATGGTCTGCCGGACGCTGGAGAATGTGTTGTCCGACCCCGCCGTGAAATCAGCGATGGCATTGATGCAGGGCGTGGAGAGCCGGACCCCGGCCGTGGCCGCTTCCTCCACCAGCTTCGGCAGCGTCGTTTTCGGATCGCCCTGTGTCATCAGGCGGTAGATTTCGCCGATCGTGAATGGCCGATGCGGCATGGCGGCAATGTAGGCCCCTGTGCCAATGAAGCCGGTGCGGGCCGATTCCGCCCAGAACGGATCGCCTCTTTCCGGGCTGGGGAACAGCATCAGGGCAATCTTCTGCAATTCGTCGATAACTGCGACCTGATCGTCCCGATCTATATAGGCCCAGTCGGCCCGAAGCTGCGATTTTGGCCATGTTGAAGAACAAAGATTGAACATGGCGATCTACCAGGCTCGCTCTTGTCCTCCAATCTCGTAAACATCGGTCTCGATCGAGCACCTGTAGCTCTCTGCGATGTTGAACATCTCTGTCTGGAGAGATGCGATCTCATCATCGAGGCTGACGCCATCGGCACCCTGATCATAGGCGACGGTCAGCGTGTAATCGCAGTTCCCGGTCTTTTGCATCTGGTAATCCCGCTCCAGCATCGCCTCAATGCGCTCGCGAGCGGGCTTTCTGCCACGACCATGCTTGTTGAAGTTCTCGATGGTCAGATGCAGGGCGATGGTGACAGAAGGCGGCTTTTCCGGCAGCCCGATCCTTGAAGGAATGACGTCAAGCGCCCGATAGACGGTCATTCTTGAGATCTTGAGGTCGCGCGCGACGCTGGCCTTGCTCGCGCCGGCGGTGATCCGGCGTCGGATTTCATCGTCATCGATGTTTTTCTTCCGGCCTTTGTAGACGCCTTCGGCGCGCGCCGCCTCGATCCCGGCGCGCTGCCGGTCCTTGATGAACGTCAGTTCCATGTCCGCGACCATGCCCAGAATGGTGATCACCATCCGCCCCATGCTTCCGGCCGTCGTCACCTCCGGCTCAAGCACCCGCAATGAGGCTCCCTTCTGGTCGAGTTCATGAACCAGATTGAGAACATCGCGTGTGGAGCGACCGAGCCGATCGAGACGCAGGACGACGAGTTCGTCATCGGCGCGCAGGAACTGCATGATCGTCTCAAGCTCCGTGCGTCCAGTGCGCGATGCGCCCGAGCCTGTTTCGGAGCGGAGGATTTCACAGCCCGCTGCCTTCAACCGGGCAACCTGGATGTCGAGATCCTGGTCGATGGTGCTGACGCGGGCGTAGCCGACGCGGGTCATGGGCAAATCCGTCACATTAGGGTGGCTTTGCCCTCGTACAGTAACATTGGTGACGGAACCACCCTTTTGTGACATGTCGTATATGTCACTTCCGATCGTCACGTTCGGGTGCACCCAAATGGTGCGAGCGGAAAGGCCCCGGTCAGGCAGCAAGCCGCCCAAAATCGATCCGGCTATTCAGATCGAGGTCGAAGCGGCCATAAGGATTGACGTGGCTGTAAATCAGCGGTGTGAGGCCGCGATAATCATCCGGCGTCATCCGGCCCGTCCATTTCGGTTCCACCAGCACGCTCTGAAGCATTCGGGTGTTCACATAGACAAGCGACGCTTGCAGCAAATGTAGCGCCAGGACCGAGAGCTGCTGCTCATCGATGCGGTTAGTGGCGATCTCGCCGCCCTTGCCGAAGAAAACGAACCCATTGGCACTGTTCCAGTTTTCAACGACATTCAGGCCTTCATGAATTTCGCGGCGGAAGGACTCCTCGCGCAGATACCGGCACAGGAAGATCGTCTTGACCGCGCGGCCCAGCTCACTCAACGCCTTGTAGGTCGGGTGCATCACCTCGGAGCGGCTAAACCGGCGCAGGATCGCCTCCGGGTCGGCGGTTTTTGTCTGCATCGCGGCTGCATATTTGACCATCTGGCTCTGTTGCAAAAATCGTGAAGCTTGAGCATGCTTGGCGGAGATTGGACGGACGGAACGATGACGGATTTCAAGTGGCGCCATTTCCAGGGTGATGTGATCCTGTGGGCGGTGCGCTGGTATTGTCGCTATCCGATCAGCTATCGCGACCTTGAGGAAATGCTGGCGGAACGCGGCATTTCGGTCGACCATACGACGATCTATCGCTGGGTCCAGTGCTACGCCCCGGAGATGGAGAAGCGGCTGCGCTGGTTCTGGCGGCGTGGCTTTGATCCGAGCTGGCGCCTGGATGAAACCTACGTCAAGGTGCGGGGCAAGTGGACCTACCTGTACCGGGCAGTCGACAAGCGGGGCGACACGATCGATTTCTACCTGTCGCCGACCCGCAGCGCCAAGGCAGCGAAGCGGTTCCTGGGCAAGGCCCTGCGAGGCCTGAAGCACTGGGAAAAGCCTGCCACGCTCAATACCGACAAAGCGCCGAGCTATGGTGCAGCGATCACCGAATTGAAGCGCGAAGGAAAGCTGGACCGGGAGACGGCCCACCGGCAGGTGAAGTATCTCAATAACGTGATCGAGGCCGATCACGGAAAGCTCAAGATACTGATCAAGCCGGTGCGCGGTTTCAAATCGATCCCCACGGCCTATGCCACGATCAAGGGATTCGAAGTCATGCGAGCCCTGCGCAAAGGACAGGCTCGCCCCTGGTGCCTGCAGCCCGGCATCAGGGGCGAGGTGCGCCTTGTGGAGAGAGCTTTTGGCATTGGGCCCTCGGCGCTGACGGAGGCCATGGGCATGCTCAACCACCATTTCGCAGCAGCCGCCTGATCGGCGCAGAGCGACAGCCTACCTCTGACTGCCGCCAATCTTTGCAACAGAGCCACCGGGAACGCAACATCGCCATTGCGATCTGGGGGTCGTTGTCGGTCGTCGGCGCTGCGCTCGGACCGATCATCGGCGGTTTTCTGCTCGGCCATTTCTGGTGGGGGTCGGTGTTCCTCATCAATGTGCCGGTAGTGGTCGCTGCCTTCATTTCGGCGCTGATCGTTGCGCCGAAGGTGGCCGGCGATGCGACCAAGCCTTGGGACGTGGTGTCGTCGTTTCAGGCATTGGTGGCGCTGTCGGCTTTTGTGATCGCGATCAAGGAATCTGCCCATGCCGGGCAGTCGTGGGCCGTCCCCGCTATTTCGCTGCTGGTTGCCATCCTCGCCGGAGCGCTGTTCGTCCGCCGGCAACTGCGCCTGCCGTTCCCGCTGCTCGACTTCTCGATCTTCCGCAATGCCGCGTTCACATCGGGCGTTCTAGCGGCCGCGTTCTCCCTGTTCGCCATCGGCGGTGTTCAGCTTGCTACGACGCAACGCTTCCAGCTCGTTGCGGGCTTCACGCCGCTGGAAGCCGGGATGCTGGTTTCGGCGGCGGCGCTCGGATCATTGCCGACTGCGCTGCTCGGTGGTGCATTCCTGCATCGTATTGGCCTACGTATCCTTATAGCTGGCGGGCTTGCGGCGGGATCGCTGGCGGTCCTGCTTGCGACATGGGGCATCACTCATGGCCTTGGCTGGCTGATCGCCGGTCTGGCGCTGACCGGTGCCGGCGTAGGTGCAACAATGTCGGTGGCATCAACGGCTATTGTGGGCAATGTGCCTGTGCATCGCGCCGGCATGGCGTCGTCGGTCGAGGAAGTGTCCTACGAGTTTGGCAGTCTGTTCGCTGTCACAATTCTCGGAAGTCTTTTGGCCTACCTCTATACGGTCAACGTCGTGTTCCCCGCCGGAACCTCGGAAGCGGCCCGCGACAGCATGGCGTCGGCGCTGGTCTTTGCCAACGAGGCGGGGGCCGATGGTGTTGTCGTGCGTCAAGCGGCAGGAATCGCATTCGACCACGCCTATACGGTCGTCATGTACGTGGCGGCGGGTGTTCTGGCCGTGGGTGCCCTGATCACCGGCATCCTGTTGCGGCGCTACGGTCCCGGCTCGCAATCGTCAGCCTATCCCACACAACACTAAGGAAGCCGACATGGCGAGAGCCAGCAAGCGCCTCGAAGTGCTTGAAGCCATTGTGAGCATCATCGAGCGTGACGGCCTCACCGCCGTCACCCTCGACGCCGTAGCGCTCGAAACCGGCATGACACGCGCCGGCCTTCTGTATCATTTCCCGTCGCGCGAAGCCCTGATCCTCGCCACCCATGAGCATCTGACTCGCTCATGGGAACAGGAGCTGGAAGCGAGCGCCGGCAACACCTCGGACAGGGCGACAGACGCCGAACGACACGCCGCCTACATCAACACCTGCGCAAGAGCTGCCCGGCGGGTCGAACTGCTGCTCATGCTGGAAAGCTCCGACAATCGGCAGCTTGGCGATCTGTGGCAACAGGTCATCGACCGCTGGGCACCTCCTGCGCCGATTGGAAACGACGCTGCCGAGTTGGACAGGTTCATTTCGCGCCTTGCCGCCGATGGGCTGTGGATTCACGAGGCGCTGTCGTCGCGCCCGCTCCCCGAGCAACTGCGCAAGCGTATCGCGGCGCGCCTCGTCGCGATGGCCGCCGGACCTGTTGAGGCGGAAGAAAACCTCCCGAAATAACTGGTGTCCCCCCACAACCCGGCCCAGTCGGCCCGAAGCTGCGATTTTGGTCATCTTGGAGAACACGTCGGGAACGGGCTGGTTGTTGTTGACGATCGCCCATGCGAGGAACGACGTTCCGCTCCGATAAGGGAGCGGCGTTATGAGCCTTGGCGTTTCGAGTGGGGATCTGATCGGCTCCTGGAGCCTGAGTTTTTCGGACATCGCGTTCGTGACCGGCAAAGCGGAGACGGCACGACTGGGATTGGCGGTTCAGCTTAGATTTTTCGCCGGGCATGGCTTCTTTGTGCCGGATCATGCGTCGATACCCTCCGACGGTGTCTTGTATCTGGCGGAGCAACTTGGTCTCGATGCCAAATCCGTGAACCACTATGATTTTTCCGGGCGCACCGCCCGCCGGCATTGCGCGGAGATTTTGCGGCATCTCGGGTTCCGCCGTATGACGCAGACGGATCGCAGGGCGTTGTCGAGGTGGATTTCCGACGATCTTTGTGCGGGCGGGCAGCCGATCAATGCCATGCTCGAGCATGTTTTCCTGTGGTGCCGCGACCGCCGTATCTATGGGCCGTCGCGCAAGGAGCTGGAACGCCTCGTCCGTTCGCAACGACACCTCTATCTGGAGGCCCTGTTGGCCCGAGTCCGCGATCGGCTTGCGCCGGATGCGGTCGCCTTGCTGGAAGCCTCGCTCGCCGATCCCGATGGCCCGACCGGCTTCAACACGATGAAGGGGGATGCAGGTCAGGCGACGCTCGAAAACATTCTTGGCGTGACCGCCAAACTCGCCTTTATCCAACGGCTTGCTCTTCCCCGAGATTTCCTATCGGTCACGGGCAAGGCATGGGTCGATCAGATCGTTCGCCGGGTTGCCGGCGAGAAAGCCTCGGAGATGCGCCGGCATGTACCGGCGCGCCAGCTCGGGCTCTATGCCGTTTATCTGATGGCGCGGGAAGCTCAGCTTACGGATGCGATGGTCGACCTGCTGATCGAGACGGTCCATAAGATCGGATCGCGCTCGAAACGCAAGGTGGTGGGCGATATCGCGAAAGACATCGAGCGGGTCTATGGCAAGGAGCGACTCCTGGTCGAGATTGCCAGCGCTTCGATCGACGATCCATCCGGGCGCATCTGCGATGTCATTTTCCCAATCGCCGGCAAGGACAAACTGGCGGCGATCATCAAGGAAAGCCAGGCAAAGGGCGCCTTGGATCGGCGGATCTACAAGGTGATGCGGAGGTCATGGGCCAATCATTATCGCCGTATGCTGCCAAGCCTGCTTTCGGCACTGGAGTTCCGGTCGAACAACGCCGTGTGGCGTCCGGTGCTGGCGGCCCTGGACTGGATCAGAAGCAAAGTGGATGATGGATGCCGCTACGTGCCGCCGCACGCAGTGCCGGTCGACGAGGTCATTCCGGCGAGATGGCGCAGTTCCGTCATTGATGAAGAGGGGCGCGTAAACCGGATCAGTTATGAGCTTTGTGTCCTCGCGCAACTGCGCGATCGCATCCGTTCTAAGGAAATCTGGGTTGTCGGGGCGGACCGATACCGCAATCCCGATGACGATCTTCCCAAGGACTTCGATGCGCGGCGAGAAGCATATTACACAGGATTGAACCTGACGGCGGATGCGCGTGCATTTTCAAGCGCCATCCGGGAAGAGCTTGCTCAGGAACTGTTGCTCCTCAATGCCAATATTCCCCGGAACGACAAGGTTCGGCTGCTGTGGCGCGGCGAGAACCGTATATCTCTCACCCCGTTCAAACCCTTGCCCGAACCCAGGGGTCTCGCCTCGATCAAGACCGAGATCGGCCAACGCTGGCCGATGACCGGGCTGCTCGACGTACTGAAGGAGGCTGCCCTTGATACGGGACTTCTCGAAGCGTTCGAAACATCGGCCTCGCGTGTTGCACTGCCGAAAACCGCGCTGGATCAACGTCTCCTGCTATGCCTCTACGGCCTGGGAACGAATGCCGGGCTCAAGCGGATCGCCGGCGCCACCCCCGATGTCAGCTATGAAGAGCTGCTGCATGTCCATCGCCGCTTCGTTCATGCCGCGGCGCTCAAGGAGGCGTGTGCCAGGGTTGCGAATGCGACCCTGGCAATCCGCAATGCTGCAGTCTGGGGGGACGCCGGCACGGCCTGTGCGTCAGATTCCACAAAGTTCGGAGCCTGGGATCGCAACCTGATGACGGAATGGCATGCGCGTTATGGTGGACGGGGCGTCATGATCTACTGGCATGTCGAACGACGCGCGACATGCGTCTATTCCCAGCTCAAGCGCTGCTCTTCCTCCGAGGTCGCCTCCATGATCGAGGGCGTGCTGCGCCATTGCACCGACATGGAAATCCAGCGACAATATGTTGATAGTCATGGCCAAAGCGCGGTTGGCTTTGCATTTTGCCGGCTTCTCGGATTTGAGCTTGCACCCCGCCTGAAAGCGATCGCTCGCCAGAAGCTGGCTCTTCCCGATGTCGGCATGCGAACGCGGCTTCCCCACTTGCAGCCGATCCTCTCCAGTCCGATCAACTGGGATGAGATCGAGCAGCAATATGACGAGATGGTCGGCTCTGTTGCAAAGATTGGCGGCAGTCAGAGGTAGGCTGTCGCTCTGCGCCGATCAGGCGGCTGCTGCGAAATGGTGGTTGAGCATGCCCATGGCCTCCGTCAGCGCCGAGGGCCCAATGCCAAAAGCTCTCTCCACAAGGCGCACCTCGCCCCTGATGCCGGGCTGCAGGCACCAGGGGCGAGCCTGTCCTTTGCGCAGGGCTCGCATGACTTCGAATCCCTTGATCGTGGCATAGGCCGTGGGGATCGATTTGAAACCGCGCACCGGCTTGATCAGTATCTTGAGCTTTCCGTGATCGGCCTCGATCACGTTATTGAGATACTTCACCTGCCGGTGGGCCGTCTCCCGGTCCAGCTTTCCTTCGCGCTTCAATTCGGTGATCGCTGCACCATAGCTCGGCGCTTTGTCGGTATTGAGCGTGGCAGGCTTTTCCCAGTGCTTCAGGCCTCGCAGGGCCTTGCCCAGGAACCGCTTCGCTGCCTTGGCGCTGCGGGTCGGCGACAGGTAGAAATCGATCGTGTCGCCCCGCTTGTCGACTGCCCGGTACAGGTAGGTCCACTTGCCCCGCACCTTGACGTAGGTTTCATCCAGGCGCCAGCTCGGATCAAAGCCACGCCGCCAGAACCAGCGCAGCCGCTTCTCCATCTCCGGGGCGTAGCACTGGACCCAGCGATAGATCGTCGTATGGTCGACCGAAATGCCGCGTTCCGCCAGCATTTCCTCAAGGTCGCGATAGCTGATCGGATAGCGACAATACCAGCGCACCGCCCACAGGATCACATCACCCTGGAAATGGCGCCACTTGAAATCCGTCATCGTTCCGTCCGTCCAATCTCCGCCAAGCATGCTCAAGCTTCACGATTTTTGCAACAGAGCCCATTGATGCGTATAGAAAAGAAGGGGCCTCTGCCCCATGCTTATCGTTCTTCCGGGAGTCATTTCATGAAGACCCGCCTATTCGTCGCCTTGCTGTTCCTCGCCATGCCCGGCGTAGCGCTTGCGGCCAGTGATATCGTCGTCCACCGGGATCCGGGATGTGGATGTTGCGAGAAGTGGGCGCAGGCCGTGCGCGCGAAGCTGGGACGCAAGGTCGTCATGCGTGACGATGCGTCGCGCAGCGAGCTTCAGCGCAAGGCCGGCATGCCCCGGACGCTGGCATCTTGCCACAGCGCGATCGTCGATGGCTATATGATCGAGGGCCATGTCCCGATATCCGACGTCAAGCGCTTGCTGGCGACCCGTCCTGCGGGCGTCAAAGGCATTGCGGTTGCGGGGATGCCGATCGGTTCGGAGGGCATGGAAGTGGCAGGCGCTGCCCGCCAACCCTATACGGTGGTGGCCTTCGGCAGCGCCGGTCAGCGAATTTTCGCCCGCCATTGATATCGCGCGGTTTGCAGCATCCTGCAGAATTGCCCGGTGGTAGAGGACCCCGCTGTCGAGTGTAGAACCTTGTGTCAAGCGAGCTGATGGCGTCCCTACCCCTACCTACACTGAAAAAGCAACGATTTGTCTTGTAAGTTGTTCGCGGTCGTCTCCCTGATTTGCCTGAATTTGGCCCAAAATGTGGGAACGATTGTGGGACCGTTTGCCCACCGAAAGTGTGAGAACGGCCCCAACATTCCCGATCAGGGCCCCGAACCGATGGCACTCACAGCATTGAAGGTGAAAAACGCGAAGCCCGGTCGCCATGTCGATAGCCGGGGCTTTGCCTGATTGCACTTTGCGTTCGCTTGCATTACATCGTCATGCAGAAAGGAAATCGACATGGCCGCAAACGCTCTTGTGCAGACCCGGATCGACGGAGCGGTGAAGGAGGAAGCCGCGACCGTGCTGGCTGCTATGGGGCTGACCGTCTCCGATGCCGTGCGCCTGATGCTGACCCGCGTTGCCCGCGACAAGGCCTTGCCGTTTGAACCGCTGGTGCCCAATGCCGAGACGATCGAGGCCATGAAGGAAGCGCGCGAGGGAAAGGGCAAGCGGTTCGCCACGGTGGTCGACCTGATGGCCGACCTCAATGCGGACGATTGAACGCTTCGGGCGGTTCAAGCGCGACTACAAGCGGGAGAAGAAGGGGCAGCACGCCAAGACGCTGGACGCTGACCTGATCCCGATCATCGAGGCGCTGGCATCCGACGAGCCGCTTGAACCGCGCCACCGCGACCATGCGCTGACCGGCGACTGGCGCGACCATCGCGATTGCCACATAAAGCCCGACCTCGTGCTGATTTACCGCAAGCCCGATGACGACACCTTGCAGCTTGTGCGCTTGGGATCGCACGCGGAATTGGGTTGGTGACGCCCGCGCATGGCGAGCTTATACGTTTGTCGGGTATGTCAGCCAGAGGCACGATTACGGGTTAGGTGTGATCAGCGAGCATCCGATGCCAACAAGCTTTTGCAGAAGACATCAATCGCAGAGATGCATTCGGCAGGCGCTGCTTGAAACAAAAATGAGGGCCATAAATCACTTTCACCCTCAAATTCTGACAAATTTGCCGTTAGTTCACGACTGGTGAGCGAGAAATGAGCCGATCGCGTTGGGCTTGAAGAGCCGACCGCTCGCTCCACCGTCGTGACCCCTACGTTGATGACCGGCGGATGCTGGCCCGGTAGACGATGCTGCCGAGAGCGACGACGACGCCCATGATGGCAAAAGATTCCATGCTCGAATGGCTCAAAAGCCAGATCGTGAGAAGGAAACCCTATTTCCGTGATTTGCTCGATCACATGCTCAGGGTTGAGAGCGCCATCACCGGCATCCGCGACATCCTGATCTCGGTGTTCGAGGCGAGTCACCTGCTCGAACAGCAGCGCCAGGGTGCGATCACGCGTCAGCTTGCCGCCTGGGCCGCGATCCTCGCGGTGCCTACCGCGATTGCCGGAATCTACGGCATGAATTTCGAGAATATGCCCGAACTGAAGACGCAATGGGGATATTTCGTCATCCTCGGCGTCATCGCTGCGGTCTGCATTGGGCTCTACATCCGGTTCAAACGTAGCCACTGGCTTTGACGGCGCAGATCGGCTTTCCACATCGCGCCGGGCTGAGGCTGCCGGGGGCCGGCCGCCATAACTCAATGCTTTCGCAGAACCTCGGCGCGGTGCCGGTCCAACGCATCGAGCAAAGCCCTGCCGATCAAAGGCTTTGCGAGAACGTGATCGAAGCCCGCCTCGGCGGCCCGCCAGGCCAGCAGCGTGTCGTGAAAGCCTGAGATCATGATGGCGCGTCCCGACCATCCGATCTCGCGAAGGTGACGCAGCATCGCGAATCCGTCGATGTCGGGCATGCGATAGTCGAGGATGACGCAGTCTGCCTCCTTCGCGCGGGGGTCGGCCAACAGCGCGTGGCCGGTCGTATATCCCCACACGGCATAGCCGCGCGATCTCAGCAGCAGCTGGAGGCCACGCCGCACGCCGGGATCGTCGTCGGAGACGAGGATGGTGTATCTGCCATCATGCTGAGTGGAACGGACCGATGGCATTGCGAGAAGCGGACACCCGTGTGACGATTGCACCATCGATCGCATATCGCGCCTCGTCCCGTCGCTACGTAGAGGTCGCAGTCACTTCGGCTTGCGGCCCATGCCCGCGGCAAAGGCGATCCGCAGGGCTTCGGACAAATTGCGGACCTCGAGCTTGGCCATCAGGCTCGCGCGATGGACCTCGACCGTTCGCGATGA
This sequence comes from Sphingobium sp. CFD-1, assembly GCF_024611115.1. Lineage (NCBI taxonomy): Bacteria > Pseudomonadati > Pseudomonadota > Alphaproteobacteria > Sphingomonadales > Sphingobiaceae > Sphingobium > Sphingobium sp. CFD-1. The sequence goes on from NZ_CP084399.1 coordinate 74,356, forward strand.
ACAGCCCAGGTCATAGGCGATCGTCTTATTGGGCAGGCCGTTCGCCAGCCCTTCCAGCACTTCACGCTCCCGGGGCGTCAGTGCAGCGACCCGCACGCCGGCTTCAGAGGTTTCCAGAGTGCGAAAGTCGACATCGTCGAGACGCGCGAACGCGCGGCTGACGGCGCCGAGCAGGGCCGCTTTCTCGAAGGGCTTCTCGAGAAAGTCGACCGCGCCGCCTTTCATGGCCTGCACCGCAACCGACACGTCGCCATGGCCGGTCAGGACGATGACCGGCATGTTGACCCCGCGTGCTGCCATGGCGGCCTGAACCTCGAGACCGTCCATCTCGGGCATGCGCACGTCAAGGATGACGCAGCCGACGGCCGCCGACTTCGCCTCCTTGAGAAACTCCACGCCCGAGGCATAGGTCACGACGTCGTAGCCCGCGGTCTTGAGCGCAAAGCTCGCCGCCTTGCGGATGCTCTCCTCGTCGTCGACCAGATGGATGACGCGTCTATCCCCCATGTTCCTCCTCCGCCCGCGCATGGATCAAGGTAAAATGAAAGCGGGTGCCGCCGCGGTCGGGGCGCTCCATCCAGATACGGCCGCCATGCGCTTCGATGATGGTCCGGCAGATCGAGAGGCCGAGGCCCATGCCGTCGGCCTTTGTCGAGTTGAACGCCGTGAAGAGCTGCTCGCGGATTCCGTCCGCGATGCCGGGACCGGTATCCTCCACGGTCACCTCGATCAGCCCGTCAGGGCGCAACCTGGTCGCCACCTTGAGGTCGCGAACCGGACACTCCGCCATCGCCTCGATGGCATTGCGCATCAGGTTGACCAGCACCTGCTGGATCTGCACCCTGTCGACGAGGACCAGCGTCGCGGCGGGATCGACCGCAAAGAAGCTGCGGATGCCGCGCTCGCGTGCACCGACCAGCGCGAGCTGGCTCGCCTCGGCGATGACCTGCGGCAGCTCGTGGAGGCTCTTGTCGACCTCGCCGCGGGCGACGAAATCGCGCAGGCGCCGGACGATATGGCCGGCCCGCAGCGTTTCCTGTGCCGCATCATCCATCACCGACCGTAGCGACACGAAGGGTTCGTCGTCCCGCTCGTCGAGCATGTCGCGGATCGTCTCGAGATAGAGCGCGACCGCGGCAAGCGGCTGGTTGAGCTCATGCGCGAGCGTCGAGGCCATCGTGCCCATCGCGCTCAGCCGAGAGACATGGACCAGCTCTGCCTGCAGTTCCTTGAGCCTGAGCTCATCCTGCTCCTTGGCGGTGAGATCCCGGATAAAGCCGGTGAACAACCGCTGCCCGTCTTCACCGGCCTCGCCGACCGACAGCTGCATCGGGAAGGTTGAGCCGTCGCGGCGCTGGCCGACCACGACGCGACCGAGGCCGATGATCCGGCGCTCGCCGGTCTGCAGATAATGCGCGAGATATTCGTCGTGACGGTCGCGATCGGGCTGGGGCATAAGGCAGGAGACGTTGCGGCCGACGAGCTCGGCTTCGCTGTAGCCGAACAGGCGTTGTGCCGCTGCGCTGAACGACGTGATGGCGCCGGTCTCGTCGATGATGATCATCGCATCCGGCACCGTCGCCAGAATCGATTGCAGATGCTGCTCGCGGGTCTCGATCGATGCGCGGACCGCCGCCTCGTCGGTGACATCGCGGCTGATGCAGGCGAAGCCGCGATGTGTGTCGCCTTCGAACAGTGCGGTGATCGTCAGGCGCGCCAGATATTCCGCGCCGTTCTCGCAGACCCGCCACGCTTCGCGCTCCAGCGTGCCCTCGTGAAGGGCGGCCGCCAGGTCTGCGCCTGGACGCCCCGCCGCAATCTCGTCGGGCGGGTAGAACAGGTCGTGGGGCTGTCCCAGGACGCGATCGAGCGGCCAGCATTCGGCACGCTCGCCTTCTTCATTATAGCTCAGCACCATCCCGGAAGGATCGAGCAGCGTCAGGACGTGGCCGCCAGCCTGTCGCAGGAACAGCGGCGCAAGCCGCGCCACCTCCCTGGCAATCTCGTCGGGCCCGCGCCTCGTGTAGACCATCGGCCGGCTCACACGCCCGGCCGGGCGCACGTATCCGGGCGTAGCCGGACCGTGCCACTCAGCGCCGCGCGAGTATGGCCTTCATCTCGTCGATTTCCTGCCGCTGCGAGCGCTTGATCGATTCGCAAAGCCGGATGACTTCGGGATCGCTCAGCTTTGCTTCCTGGCACATCAGGATCGCGCCGGAGTGGTGTGGGATCATCGAGCGCAGAAAGGCCGTGTCGCCGATCGTGGTCTGCGTGCGGATGAACGCGAAGCTGCCCAAGAAGGCGACCAGCGACGCGGCGATCAGCGCGATGTTGGCGGCCTTCGACGGGAACATGTGCCGCATGGCGAGGATCATGAGCACCACCATCGGTGAGACCATCATCAGCGTCATGTAGAGCATGTTGAGGTTGTTGTAGAAGCTGTCGAGCCCGTCGATCATGACGAACATCACCAGATACATGATGACGCCGCTGATGACGGTCTGGAAGGCCAGGCTCCAATAGGCGCCCATCTTCCGTGTGCTCATGTGGGACGAATGATCCATGGCGTATCTCCTTCGTTCGGCGCAGGCCGACCTGGGTCTCAGTGTAACGCCCCGCTCTCCTGTTCGCCCCCGCCATCAGCCGTCCCGATGCTAGAACCAGAAGCGGATGCCGGCGACGAAGCTGGTGGCATGGACGTCCTCGCCGGCAAGCCTCGACAGCCGCGCCGTGTCGCCGGCTTTGCGCAGATAAGAGACGCCGATATAGGGTGCGAACTGGCGGCTGAACTCATAGCGCAGGCGCGCGCCAAGCTCTATGTTGACCAGCCCCGAACCGATGTCGTTCTCCGGAATATCCTGCGCGGCGAAATTGACCTCGGCGCGCGGCTGCAAGATCAGGCGCTGGGTAATGCGCTGGTCGTAATAGCCCTCGACCCGGCCCAGAACATCGCCCTTGGTCGAGAGGAACAGCGCGCCTTCGACTTCGAACATGCCGGGAGCCAGGCCCTCGACGCCGACCGTCGCGTAAGTGCGGTCGGGCCCGCGGCCGAAGTCCTGGCGGATACCGCCCTGAAGATTGAAATAGGGGTCGATGGCCCGGCTATAGAGCACCTGCACCTCCGCGCTGTCGATGCCGCGGCCGAACTCGCCTTCGCCCTCGCTCTTGAGCCAGAGCCGGTTGATATCGCCGCCGTAAAAGCCTTCGCCATCCCAGCGATAGCCATCGCGACCGCTATGCGCTTGATACTCGAACAGGTTGAGCAGCACCTGCCCGAAATTGTTGCCGCCGCTGTCCTTCATCATGATGTCGCGTGAGCGCGCCATCTCGGCGCCGGGAAAATCACGATCGGCGAAGTGGTCGCTGGGGGGAGGCGGCGGGGGCGCATTGCCGGCCGGAAGCGCCGTGCCGGTCATTTGCATGCCGGGCATGGCGGTCTGGCCATGCTGCGAATGGTCCATCCCGGGCATGTCCGGCATCGCGCCGTCCTGATGCTGGGAGTGGTCCATGCCCGGCATGTCCGGCATCGCGGGAGACGCGGGTTGCGGCTGACCGGCCGCATCTCCCTGCGGCGCAGGACTGGCCTGGTGCTGCGAATGGTCCATCGCCGAGGTGGCGTCTGGCGCTGGTGTCTGAGCGCGCGGCCTGGCGGCGGCCTTGTCCTTCTTCTTCTCCTGCGCCGGCGGCACCTCGCCCGGCGGCGCCATGCCGGGCATGCCGTGCATTGAATGATCCTGGGCAAAGGCGGGCGCGGCAGCGAAAAGGGCGATCGCGCTCACCAGCGGCGTGAGGATGCGGGTCATTACGCGTCTCCCTTCGGACGGACGCTCACGACCCGCATCATCCCGGCATGCATGTGGTAGAGGAGATGACAGTGGAAGGCCCAGTCGCCGACCGCGTCGGCGGTGAAGTCCCAGGTCACCTTGCCGCCGGGCTGGACGATTACCGTATGCTTGCGTGGCGCATGATCGCCATGCCCCGTCACCAGCTCGAAAAAATGCCCGTGAATATGGATCGGATGCCCCATCATCGTGTCGTTGATGAGATTGACGCGCACCCGCTCGCCTTCGATGAAGGGGATCGGCTCGTGATGGTCCGACATTTTTTCGCCGTCGAACGACCACATGAACCGCTCCATGTTGCCGGTGAGGTGAATGTCGATGCTGCGGCTCGGCGCGCGCACGTCCGGATTGCGATCGAGCGCCATCAGGTCCCTGTAGACAAGCACCTTGTGGCCGACGTCGGCGAGGCCCTGGCCGGGCTCGCCGGTGCGGTCGACGGGCATCGGCGAGATGGTCTGGACGCTCGGGTCGCGCTTCACCTGCGGCGCGTTCGAGAAGTCTCGCATCTTCATCGACCCCATCGCGTGCCCGCCATGGTCCATGCCCGCCATCTGGCCATCGGCGCCCATCGCGCCGTGGTCCATCCCGCTCATCGCGGAATGATCCATCCCCGAATGATCCATGCCTGCCATGGCGCTATTGTCCATGGTCGCCATCGCTGCCGCCGCGCCGGTCGCGAGGCGCGCGGACGCGTTCTTCTCGGCCGTCGGATCGACGCCCCGCATAGCGCCGCCCGACATGTCCATGCCTTCCATGCCCGGCATCGAGGACATGTCCATGCCCATGTCCTTCATGTCGGCGAGCGGCCGTTTGCGTAAGGGGGGAACCTCGCCGGCCATGCCGGCGCGCGGCGCGAGCGTGGCACGCGCCATGCCCGAGCGGTCGATCGCCTCGCCGACAAGGGTGTAGGCCTTGTCATCGCCTGGGCTGACAACGACGTCGTAGGTCTCGGCAACACCAACCTGGAACTCGTCGACGGTGACCGGCACCACATTCTGCCCGTCGGCCTGGACGATGGTCAGCGGCAGGCCGGGGATGCGGACGTTGAAGGTGGTCATCGCCGACGCATTGATGACCCGCAGCCGCACCCGTTCGCCCGGGGTGAAGAGCGCGGTCCAGTTGTCCATCGGACCATGGCCGTTGACGAGATAGGTGTAGGTGGATCCGGTCACATCGGAGATGTCGGCCGGGTCCATCCGCATCTGGCCCCAGTCGAGCCGGTCCTTGAGCGGCTGATCCTTGCCCGACAGGAGCCCGGCCAGGGTCTGGCGCTGGAAATTGAAATGGCCGGGGTTGACCTTGAGGCGCCGGAAGATCGCCTGCGGCGAGAGCGCGCTGTGATCGGCGAGCACGATGACATGCTCGCGGTCATAGGCGACCGGATCGGCACCGGCGGGATCGATGATGATCGGGCCGTAATGGCCTTCCTGTTCCTGCAGGCCTGAATGGCTGTGGTACCAGTAGGTGCCGCTTTGCACGACGGAGAACTGGTAGAGGTAGTTCGAGCCCGGCTTGATGCCCGGAAAAGACACGCCCGGCACACCGTCCATATTGGCCGGCAGGATCAGCCCGTGCCAGTGGATCGAGCTGTCCTCCTCCAGCTGATTGATGACGTTGAGCCGCACGCGCTGGCCCTCGCGCAGCCGGATCAGCGGGGCGGGGACCGTGCCGTTGAGGCCGATTGCCCGGAACTTGCGCCCGTCGATGGTCATCGACTGCCGGGCGATGGTGAGCGTAATGTCTTCGCCCGACACGGTCGGCAGCGTCGGTCGCATCCCCGGCGAGATCGTCTGCGCCCAGGCCGGCAGCCAGGCTGACAATGCTGCGCCGCCGCCGGCGAGGGCCGCGCCGCGGAGGAACTGGCGGCGGTCGAGAGCAGAAATCATTCGGTTGTCTCAGCTTTAAGAAAGAGGGCGTACCTATTGGGAATACGCAGCATGGCCTCATCCCCCTCAAACTTTCTTTAATATTTCCGAAAGGCGTGCCCTAGCTCGATAGAGGCGCGTTTCGACCGCCTTCTGGCTGATCCCGAGAATTTCGGCGGTTTCAGCTTCCGATTTCTCGTCGATCGTACGCAAAATAAGCGTGTCCTTGAGGGAAGACGGCAGGGCAGCAATCGCTTTCATTGCTTGCGCGAGCTGCTGTTCGGCCCCGATCGCCTGATCGGGCAGCGGTGCGTCGTCGGCGACGCCGTCCGCCTCGCCGAGCGGTAGGGCTAGGGCAAAGAAATTTCGAACCGCTCGCCGACGCCGCCAGTCATGGCATTTGTTGATGACAATCCGGGACATCCAGACCTGGAAGGGTCGGGTTACGTCATAGCGGTTGAGTGCGGCAAAGGCCGCGACGAAGCTCGCCTGGGTGACATCCAATGCCTCATCCATAGATCCGACATGGCTGCGCACGAGCCGGTGAACCCAACCTTGATGCCGGCGGACCAGCTCGCCATAGGCCGCTTGCCGGCCTCCAAGCGCCAGAGCCGCGAGCTCCCCGTCCGAGCAGTCGGGGAGGCACGCGGTCATTCGGATTTGGCCGTCAGCGCTTTCACCACGGCGTCGTCGAATTTGTCCGTCTGATCCGGGCGCAGCACGGCCCGCATCGCGAAGATATGCTCAAGTGTTTCTTTCTGCAGCGCGCCCATGGCCTGGTGCGAGCGATCCACCGCAGTTGCGACTTGCGGGCCATAGCCATGCTCCGCTTCGATCGCTTCCGCGAGACGCGCATTGTCGGCGCGCAATTCGGCCTCCAGCGCTTGACGCCGGATCGCGTAGTTCTTCTCGATTGTCTCGAGTCGGCTGTGTTGCGCTGAATTCAGCTTCAGATCGCGATGGAGCAGCTCGTGCAGCTCATTTTCGACCGGGCGCACTGGAACCACATAGACGCGGCCAATGACAACGCCAGCGATCGCCGCGGCGAAGGTCACCAGGACGAGGAGCAGGAGCCGGCGGCGGTCGCGCATCACTGCGAGCTCAGCAGCGTCGAGGGCGCAAGCGCGAGCCGAGCATCGAAGGGCGATAGCGGTTTGGCATCAGCAGACCGTGTCGAAACTGCCGAGCCGGCAATTCCGATGAACAGCGCGGTTGCGGCCGCGATGCCGAACGTCATAGCGCCAAGGCTTGGTATGGCCCGGATGCGCGCTATTTCCGCCATGACCCGGCTTTCCAGGCCGCCGAGCCTGGGATCGAGAGGCGCATCGCGCAACCGCGAGAGCAGGTGGTCAAGTTCATCCATGGTGCTTCTCCGTCTTCATCCATCAATACGCACGATGGTCCAGGAACCCTTGCTGTAGATTGAAAAGAATAATTGCGAGGGGTGGGGGCTCGGGCTGCGTATTGTCTCATGGGATCTACAGGAGAATGTTCCAATGCGTTTCTTTTCGCCTCTCGCAGTTATCGCCGCCGTCGGCCTGAGTGTTTCTGCTCCGGCCTACGCGCATCCCAAGCTTGTGTCCTCGACGCCCGCCGCGAACGCCAGCGTCTCGGCGCCGTCGCGTATAACGCTCACCTTCAGTGAAGGTCTGATGCCGAAGCTGTCGGGCGCCGAGATCGTGATGACCGGCATGCCCGGCATGCCCAACCACCGCATGGCGGTAACCGGCTTCAAGACGTCCGTCGAAGGCGACAAGACGCTCGTGCTGACGCTCGCCAAGCCGCTCATGGCGGGCAGCTATCAGGTCGCCTGGCACGTCGTCTCGACCGACACGCACCGCATCCAGGGCAATCTCGCCTTTACCGTCAAGTGACGCCATGAACGACGTGGCACTCGTCGCCGTCCGCTGGGCGCTCTACGTCGATCTCGGCCTGTTGTTCGGCCTGCCGCTGTTCGCGCTCTATGCGCCCGGCGGCGGCCGGATGGTACAGCGGCATCTGCCGATGGTAGCAATGGTGGCCGGTCTCGCCTGTCTCGCCCTCCTGCTGTCGGCGCTGGGGTTCGCGTTGCAGGCAGCGGCCATGACCGGGCTGCCGCTCACCCAGCCTGATCTTTCCATGGTCGCAGAGCTGTTCAACGGCACGTCCATGGGAACGGCGCTGAAGGCGCGCCTCGTCGCGCTCCTCGTTCTTCTGCTCTCCATCCCCTTCTATCGCCGGCAATCCCGTCCTGCCTTCATCGCCTCCACTCTGGCAGGCGCGGTCGCACTCGCGACCCTCGCCTGGAGCGGGCATGGCGCGGCCGGCGAAGGCGAGGCGGGCTGGCTGCAACTGGGGGCCGATCTCATCCATCTGCTCGCCGCGGGCGCCTGGGTCGGCGCGCTTGCCGCATTCCTTGCGCTGGTTCTTACCAGGCTCGCAACCGATGATCTCGCCACTGAAGACATGGACCGGGTCATGCTCGCCGAGGAAGCGCTGCGGGGCTTCTCCTTCGTCGGCACGATCATCGTCGCCCTGCTGATCCTGACCGGGACGGTGAACGGCTGGTTCCTGGTCGGCCCGGGCAACATCGCGTCTCTCGGGCAGTCGACCTACGGCCTGCTGCTCATCGCCAAGCTGCTGCTCTTCGCCGGCATGCTGGGCCTGGCCGCGCTCAACCGTTATCGCCTGACCCCGGCACTTGCGCAGGCGATCGAGGAAGAGGACGCGCCACGGGCGCAGGCGCTGCTGCGCGCGAGCCTCGTCGTCGAAGGCGGTCTTGCGATCGTCATTCTCGGGCTGGTCGCCTGGCTGGGGACACTGTCGCCACCCATGTCGATGTAGTTTATCGTTTCGAACGCCTCGCGTTGGGAGAAGCCAATGCAATCGTACACCCCGCCGCGCGGGACTGGATCGACGAAAGACTATGATCGCGCGATCCGCCTGTGGGCGCGGGAGAAGCGGTGGCGTGCCGCCATGCTTGCCATGCTGCGCCCGGATTGGCGCCTGGTAATCGCCGATTATGGCCGCCAGCACGGGTCTCATGCGGCTCGCCTTCCGCCTGACCGTGCAGCGGCTCGATGGCATCGACGATACCCAGCCCAATGCCGACGGCGTGCTCCCCGGCCTGATGGCGGCCAAGCGAACGGGCCCGCCGATTTGGCCACTTAGGCGATTACGTATTGACCCTGACACGGTGTCAGACCCTAGATCGTCAGGCGTCGAAAGGAGCGAGGCGATGAACGAGACACATGGAGCGGCGCATGGCGGCGGTTGCTGCGGCGGCCACGGCACCGCTAAAGCGGCGACCGGCGTCAAGGACCCGGTCTGCGGCATGACCGTCGACCCGGCGACCACGGCGCATCACGCCGAGCATAGCGGTGAAAGCTATCATTTCTGCAGCGCGGGCTGCCGGACCAAATTCATCGCCGATCCCGAGCGCTATCTCGGCCCGCCGACGCCGCCGGTCGCGGCGCCCGAAGGCACGATCTGGACCTGCCCGATGCATCCCGAGATCCGCCAGGACCATCCCGGGTCCTGTCCGATCTGCGGCATGGCGCTCGAACCCGCGACCGTGACCGCCGACAGCGGCCCCAGCCACGAGCTAGTCGATTTCACGCGGCGCTTCTGGGTCGGCCTCGTGCTGGCTCTCCCGGTGCTGATCCTCGAGATGGGCGCGCATGTCTTTCCCGCGATCCATCGCCTCGTGCCGATGTCTATCTCGGTATGGATCCAGTTCGTGCTGGCGACACCCGTCGTGCTGTGGGCGGGCTGGCCGTTCTTCGAGCGTGGCTGGGCCTCGCTCAAGACCCGCAACTTCAACATGTTCACCCTGATCGCGATGGGGACCGGGGTCGCCTGGATCTACAGCGTCATCGCGACGCTCGCGCCTCAGCTGTTCCCGCCGGCCTTCCGCGGCGAGGACGGCATGGTTGCCGTCTATTTCGAGGCGGCCGCGGTGATCACCGTCCTCGTGCTGCTCGGCCAGATGCTCGAACTGCGCGCGCGGGAACGCACCTCGGGCGCGATCAAGGCGCTGCTCAACCTTGCACCAAAGACCGCGCGCCGGATCGGTTCTGATGGGAACGAAGAGGAAATCAGCCTTGATCTGGTTGCGGTGGGCGACCGCCTGCGGGTGCGGCCGGGCGAGAAGGTGCCGGTCGACGGCGTAGTCGAGGACGGCCGCTCCTCGCTCGACGAGTCGATGGTCACCGGCGAATCCATGCCCGTCACCAAGGCAAAGGCCGACACAGTGATCGGCGGCACGCTCAACCAGACCGGTGCGCTGGTGATCGTCGCCGACAAGGTCGGCCGCGATACCATGCTCGCACGCATCGTCCAGATGGTCGCTGAGGCGCAGCGCTCGCGCGCGCCGATCCAGCGCATGGCCGATCAGGTGTCGGGCTGGTTTGTGCCCGTGGTCATCGCGGTCGCGGCCGTCGCGTTCATCGCCTGGGGCATCTGGGGTCCCGAGCCGCGCTTCGCCTATGGGCTGGTGGCGGCGGTCGCCGTGCTGATCATCGCCTGTCCCTGCGCACTGGGGCTGGCAACGCCGATGTCGATCATGGTCGGGGTCGGCCGCGGCGCCGGGCTCGGTGTCCTCATCAAAAATGCCGAAGCACTCGAGCATATGGAGAAGGTCGACACTCTCGTCGTCGACAAGACAGGCACGCTGACCGAAGGCCGGCCTGCCGTCACCCAGGTCGTGCCGGCGCCCGGCTTCGACGAAGCCGAGCTGCTGCGTCTTGCCGCCTCGGTCGAGCGGGCGTCCGAGCATCCGCTCGCGTTGGCAATCGTCGAGGCCGCGAAGGATCGCGGCATCGTCACGAGCGACGTCATCGACTTCGACTCGCCGACCGGGCGCGGCGCGCTCGGCACGGTCGAAGGGCGGCGCATCGTCCTCGGCAATGCGCAGTTCCTTGCCGACGAAGGGGTTGCGACCGATGCGCTCGCCAGCCAGGCCGACGCGCTGCGCCGGGATGGCGCCACCGCGATCTTCATCGGGGTCGACGGCACAGTCGGCGGCGCCTTCGCGATCGCCGATCCGGTGAAGGCCACGACACCAGAAGCGCTCGCCGCGCTCAAGGCGGAGGGCATTCGCGTGGTCATGCTGACCGGCGACAACCGCACGACCGCGGAAGCGGTCGCCCGACGCCTGGGCATCGACGAGGTCGAAGCCGAGGTGCTGCCCGATCAGAAGAGCGCCGTGGTCGCCAGGTTCAAGCGCGAGGGGCGGGTCGTCGCCATGGCCGGCGACGGTGTCAACGACGCCCCCGCGTTGGCCGCCGCCGACGTCGGCATCGCCATGGGTTCCGGCACCGACGTCGCGATCGAGAGCGCTGGCGTCACGCTGCTCAAGGGCGACCTGACTGGCATCGTCCGGGCGCGGCGGCTCAGCCAAGCGACCATGTCGAACATCCGCCAGAATCTCGTCTTCGCCTTCATCTACAATGTCGCGGGCGTGCCCGTAGCGGCGGGTGCGCTCTATCCGCTGTTCGGTATTCTGCTCTCGCCCATTATCGCGGCGGCGGCGATGGCGCTCTCTTCGGTGAGCGTGGTCACCAACGCGCTGCGCCTCAACCGGAAAGCACTGTGAACATCGGCGAGACGTCACGGCAGAGCGGCGTCTCTGAGCGGATGATCCGCCATTATGAAAAGATCGGCCTCATCCCGGCGCCGGCGCGTCGGGGTGCTGGCTATCGTGACTATGGCGAGCGCGACCTCCATCGCCTCCGGTTTATCGCCAATGCCCGCGATCTCGGCTTCCCGATCGAGGAGATCCGCACGTTGCTCAGCCTTTGGGCCAATACCGGCCGTGCCAGCGCGGAGGTGAAGCGGCTTGCCCTTGCCCGCGCCGATGAGTTTCAGCGCAAAGCCGAGGCGTTGACGGCGCTGCGCGACACGCTAATCGACCTGGCCGAGCGCTGCCAAGGCGACGAGCGGCCGGATTGTCCGATCATCGCCGAACTGGCCGCGGCCCGATCCGCATAGCATCCGGCATCGCACGGCCGAGAATTTTAGGGGTGCCCGTTTTCGGTCGATTCGTGCAGGTCGACGGCGAAAGCGATCCGCAACAGGTCGGGCAGGCTTTGCGCGTTGAGTTTGATCATCAGACTGGCCCGATGCAGCTCGACCGTGCGCGACGTGACGCCGAGTTCATCTGCGATAAGGCTATTTGGATAGCCTCGCGAAATTCCTCTCAGAACGGCCCGTTCGCGCTGCGTCAGTCTCGCGGCTTTCGAAAGAGCGTCGGCCTGTTCGGAGGCACGACGGGCTATACTCTCAAGCCAGCTGAAGCCGCGGTCGATCGCGCCGAGCAATGCGGCCTTCTCGACCGGTTTGGCGAGAAAGTCGGCAGCGCCCGCCTTCATCGCCTGTACGGCGAGCGTAGGATCGCCATTGCCCGTCAGCACCACGACGGGCATGTCGATACCGCGTCGCGTCAGCTCCGCCTGAACCTGCAGGCCGTCCATGTCGGGCATGTGCATGTCGAGAACCACGCAGCCTTTCTCGGCGTCCTCTGCGCTCAACAGAAACTCCGGCCCCGAAGCGTAGGCTTCTACGGCAAACCCTGCGGTCCGCAACGTGAAACTTAGTGCTTTTCGTATTGTCTCTTCGTCATCGACGATATGCACGACGCGCTTGTTCCCCATAGCCCCCGAGATCGATCAATACGCAGTGCCGCGAGGGCAGCGCTTCAAGGGATACTTCTCTGCACGTTGGACTATGGTCCCAGGTCAAGAGTAAAAATTTGGCGAGGCAAAACGGCGAAGGACAGCGAAACTGTGAGGGTTCGGCTACTCCGCTCACACCAATGCCGCGGTCGCTGCGGCTCATTGCCGGGTCTCTGCTCCGGACGATGCATGCGAGTTGCCCGCGCCGCCCTCGGCGCGATCGAGCCATCGCTACGCTTCCATCACATCGTCGACCGGCAGCGGGTTACTGGCGCCCGGCGGGCGAGGGGGGCGGGTTGGCCCTTGACGGCTGCGCGATCGGACGCCCAGGATAGCAGGGTGGCGCGCTTTACTTCGGGCTCAAGCTTCAGGTGCCCAGCAACGTCGAGGGGATCGATGAACGAGCGTGTGTGCGACACGACATATCCTCCTTCCCTGCCGCGATTTTCTCCGAAAGGGAGATCTCAGGAGATTGGTTCGGACTCGTTTAGGGTCAATGGATGAGGACGCGCACAGCGTTTGCCGGGCGTTCATTTCCGTCTTAGAACTGACGCGCAGCACGCCATTCAATCCGGTGGCGAACGGCCTCCGCGATCGCTGGCATGACGTCTATATCATTCGACGCATGTGCAACCGCGTTCGTGCTGACGATCCTTTCGACAAGCCCACCCAGAACCTGCGCTGCATCGCCGGCAAAAAGCGGATGCACGACCACGCAATCCGGTCGCGCGAACCCCATGCCGACCAGTTGGCGCGCCGCCTCGGTGAGGGTCCGACCGGATGAGGCGATATCGTCGACCAGCACCGGCTGGCGATCGAGAAACGCTGGGGCATTCGGAATCGAGATGGTGACGTGACGGTCGCCGGATCGGATTTTCTCGCACACGAGAAACGGAGCATCGGCATCGGCCGCCACCTGCGAGACCCACTGTTCGCTTTCCAGGTCCGGACCGATGATCAGCGGGCGAGCGACATTGCGCTTGATCCACGAGGCCAAAAACGGCGCGGCATGAACAACCTGGGTTGGGATGCGGTAGATTTCCGACAATTCATGGTAGCGATGGAGATGCGGATCGACCGTCACCAGCCAGTCGAGATGGCGAGACAGGATCGCAGCAAAGGTTCGCGACGTCACCGCCTCGCCGGCATGGAAGCGTATGTCCTGGCGCATGTAAGCGAGGTAAGGGGCGACGAGCCCGATCCTGCGAGCGCCAAGATCGCGCGCGGTGTCGGCTGCGAACAGCAGCGGCAACAGCTTGGCGTCCGGATGATCGAGACTGGACAGCAGGATGACCTCGCGGTCGCTGACGTCGTTTCCGACCCTGAGATAGGTTTCCCCGTCAGGAAACTGACGATGCTCGATCGTGCCGACCTCTGCATCGAGCGCGGCGGATAGCGGCTGTGCCAGGGCCTCGCTGCCAGACAGCGCGAACAGCACGGGACGGTTCATAGCGCTTCAATCCCGAAGATCGGCCCGTCGCTCACCGCATAGGCCGCCGCATAGTCGAGCTCGCCCGGGCTCTCGGCATGAATGCTACACAAGGGAGCCCCGGCATCCACCATCTGGTTCAGCCGACACTGCAGCGCGACGCCGGCGGCCTTGGCCATCGGCGCGCCGGCAAGCTTCGCGACCGTCGCGAGCTTGCGATTGTCGATACTCACCAGGCGGCCGCTATAGGGAGCGATCATATCCTGTTGGAACCGGGCGACCGGTGGAGCCCGCATGCCGCCCTGCGCTTCGCAGATACGTTGGAACTTGGCCCAGGCCCGGCCGCTTTCGAGGCACGCCCGCGCACGCGCATAACCTTCGCGGGCCGGGGCTGCGTCCGCGAGCTCAAGCAGTCCTCCCGCCAGCTCGCAGGCCCGGTGGGCGAGATCCTCGGCGCCCGGCTGCCCCTGGAGCACGGCAAGGATATCCTGCGCCTCGAGCGCCGGACCGATGCCCCGTCCGATCGGCTCGGCGCCGGGGCCGCGCATCACGCGCGTGCGAAGCCCGAAGGCTTGGGCGACAGAGCTCAGCGCCCGCTCGAGCGTGTCGGCGGCATCGGCGCCGCGTACCTTGGCGGTCGGCCCGACCGGGATGTCGATGACCAGATGGGTCGCACCGGCCGCGATTTTCTTGGACAGCACCGAGGCGACCATCTGCCCGACGGCATCGATATCGAGCACCCGTTCCACGCCGATGATCACATCGTCGGCAGGGCTGAGGTTGACGGCGCCGCCCCAGGCGATGCAGCCGCCTTCGCGCTCGACCACCTTGCGGATTGCGGAAACGTCGAGGTCGACAGGTGCCAGCACCTCCATCGTGTCCGCCGTGCCGGCCGGTGAGGTGATCGCCCGCGACGATGTCTTGGGCATGATCAGGCCCTCCGCGGCCATGATCGAGACGATGATCGGCGTGGTGCGATTGCCCGGCAAGCCACCGACGCTATGCTTGTCGACGATGACCGTTCCGGGCCACTGCAATCGCTCGCCGACATCGACCATCGCCCTGGTCAGGCTGATCGTTTCGTCCGTATCGAGCGGGACCGCTGAGCAGGCCGTGACGAACGCCGAGAGATGGACATCGCTATAGCGTCGCTCGGCGATGTCGGTGATGATCGCTGAAAAAGCCCCGTCACTGAGACGATTGCCATAGATGCGCCGACGCACTTCGGCGAGCGAGGCGAGAGGCTGGGCGTGCGCGATCTCGACCGGATCGCCATCGCTGACGCCGAGCCGCTGCCATGCGGATTCGGAGAGGCCGATCTCGCCGGGCGCTGGAGTCTCCGCGGAGCTGTGCAGCAGCGAGACGACGATTTCCCGCCCGCCGGCGCGCAGCGCGACCTGCGCGCGGGACGCAAGACCTTCCGAGCGGCAGACGGGACAGTCGTGGCGCATGACCGCGATCAGATCGCTTCCGGCAGCCGACAGGCCGATGCGGCGTGCCCGCAGCGTCGTCGCGACAGGCTCTGCTTCGGCGTCCTCGATGATCCCGGGCTTCACGCGAGCATGCCCCAGCTACCCAGCGCCGGTACGCTGCATGCCCAACCCAGTTCCTCCGAGACACGCTTCGCCAGGACCTGGGCGCCGGTCGGCTCGCCATGGGTGACATAGACGTGGCGCGGGGCCTCGTGCAGCGACCCGAGCCAGCGCATGAGTTCGTCGCTGTCGGCATGCGCCGAGAGCATCGTCAGGTTGGCGACCTCGGCTTCGACCGGGATATACTCGCCGTGGATCTTGATCGTCCGGGCGCCGCCGATCATGGCGGCGCCGCGGGTGCCCGCCGCCTGGAAGCCCGAGAAGAGGATGAGGTTCTTCCCATCCGGCGCGAAGCGCTTGAGATGGTGGAGCACGCGGCCGCCCGTTGCCATTCCACTGGCCGAGATGATGACCTTGGGGGTGGGGTTGGCGGTGAGTTCCTTGGATTCCTCCACTTCGCGCACATAGTGCGCGACGCTGCACGCCGCTTCGCACTCGGCGCGAGCCAGGCGATGCTCGTCCATGAAATCGCACATCAGCCCGCTCGCGTTGATCGCCATCGGGCTGTCGAGGAAGATCGGGATGTCGCGGAGGCGTCCCTGCGCGCGCAGACGCGAGAAATGATAGAGAAGCGACTGAACCCGTCCCACGGCGAAGGCCGGGATCACCACCGTCCCGCCTCTCTCGACGCATCGCTCGACATGATCTCCAAGCGTCTTTGTCGGATCGACCTGCTCGTGGCGCCGATCGCCATAGGTCGATTCCACCAGGACATAGTCGGCGCGCGCGGGCGGCTCGGGATCCTTCATCACCGCATCGCCGTAACGGCCGATATCGCCTGAGAAGAGGATTGTCCGCCCCTTCCAGTCGATCTCGATCGACGCCGCGCCGAGGATGTGGCCGGCGCGATGGTAGCGCACCCTGATGCCGTCCGTGACTGCATGCCACGCTCCGAACTCGATCGGGCGGAAGAGCTGCAATGCCAGACGCGCGTCGGCCTGGGTGTAGAGGGGCAGCGCCGGCTGGTGCCTGGAGAAGCCGTGCTGGTTGGCGAACTCCGCATCCTTTTCCTGCAGATGGCCGCTGTCGGGAAGAAGGAGCTCGCACAGGGCCGCGGTCGCCCGCGTGGCAAGGACGGTCCCGTCCCAGCCCAGGCGCGCCATGCGCGGTAGTGCGCCCGAGTGATCGAGATGGGCGTGGGTCAGCAGCACCTGGCCGACATCCGCGACTTCGGGTGGGATCGATGCCCAATTAAGGCGGCGCAGATCCCTGGGTCCCTGAAACAGGCCGGAATCGACCACGATCTGAGTTTCACCATCGTCCACCAGATAACGCGACCCTGTGACCGTTCCCGATGCGCCGAGAAAGGCAACGCCGAGACCATCGGCCGGGCGCTTGGCCAGATCGATCCTTGCTTCACGCTCGAAGATGGTCACGCGGGAATGGTGCCGTTTCTTTCTCTTTTGCATGGACGCGGGCCTGCCTCTCACGATTATGTTCGTGAGCGCAGCATTGGTTCGCGGACGCCGCACGCCTATACGCAAAATCCGCAGCACGACTGCTGCTCCCCGACAGCTGCGTCGCCCGAACGCCGATGGCCGATCCCATCGATCGCCTTACCCATGCCTGCGCGATGCCCGGGGGACTTCGGTCTCTACTTATACCTTGCTCCTTGGACTCGAGCCTATGCTGCCCGGACGTTGACCAGAAGAGGACGGCATATGGGCGAACATGACCATCGCATGCGCAAGCGCGGCAAGATCGTTCTGATCGGCTTCCTGCTCGTCGCTAGCTTCTTCCTCCTCACCGAGCATACCGCGCACTTCCTGGGTGTGCTGCCCTATCTCATCCTGCTCGCCTGCCCGCTCATGCACCTGTTCATGCACCGCGGCCATGGTGGGCATCAGCATGGCCATGAGCCCGGTCAGGCACCCGCCGGCTTACCGGCCAATCCCAACGGCCGCATCGAAGGAGAGTCGCGATGACGCACGCCGACTATGGCTATGGTCTGTGGGGGCTCGCGCTGGTTAACGCCGCCGTTTTCATCCTCTTTGCGTTCAGCTTCTTCAAGCCGGCAACTAAACGAGACTGGCGCAGTTTGGGGGCGTTCAGCGCTTTCATCATAGCGCTCTTCGCGGAAATGTATGGCTTCCCGCTCACGATCTTCGTGCTTTCGGGGTGGCTCCAGTCGTATTTCCCCGCTGTCGACTGGTGGAGCCACGATGCTGGACATCTCCTGGAGATGATGTTCGGCTGGCGAGTTAATCCCCATTACGGTCCATTCCACATCGCCAGCTTTGTGCTGATCGGCGTGGGTTACTGGCTGATCTCGGTTGCATGGACGGCCCTTCACTTGAGTCAGCGCAAACACCAATTGGCCCTTACTGGGATTTATGCCCGGATCCGGCACCCGCAATATGTCGGCTTCATTCTCGTCATGCTCGGCTTTTTGCTACAATGGCCGACCCTTTTGACCCTTGCTATGTTTCCGGTGCTCGTCGTGATGTATATTCGGCTGGCTCGGCATGAGGAAAAGGAGGCGCTAGCCAACTTCGGCGAGGTTTACCGCGATTATATGGCTCGCGTGCCCGGCTTCATTCCGAATCTGACAATCCATTCGCGTCGAAGAAGGCCATGGCGATCCTTGACGGGAATGGCTGATGTAATTGCCGGCAAGGTCAATGCTGACGTTCTGACTGGCCTTATTATTCGGACATCGTTACCCGACCTCACAGCACACTACTGCAGCAATCCCGGTTCGACTGCGCAATCATCTTGGGAGGGCAAGTTCGCCTTGCACGGGCAGATTCGGTGTGGAGCTGATGCCCGGCACTAGACGCAGAGCATCGCCGATCAAGGTATAGACGGCGTGGCGCTGGCCGCCACGGTTCCGATGGTCGACGCGATAGCCCTGATAATGTCGGCGGAGCAGGCCTGCATTCACCAGTTCGGAAACGGCGCGACTGAGATTACTCTTGCCGGCTGTGCGAATGCGTGCCCGCATTTCCTCCGCGATCACGCCGCGCCTTTTCTCCGGATCGCCGGGGAGCAGTCCGTTTCTAGCGAGGTCGCTCTCGACCCGCTCGGCCAGCGTAATGCTGCGCGGACCACGCTGGGCCATCGGGGTCAATGCGTCGCATAGCCAATCGCGCAGGGAAACGAGCCCATCGTTCCGCCTGACCCAGGGACCGGCGCTTCCATCTGGCCCCGCCACCTGGGCGATCAGGTTGAGCAGCATGAAGGCATAACGGGGCCGGCTCGATACGGTCGCCAGCGTCTCGAGCACGGCCGCGACATCACAGCCAATGGAGGGTTCAAGAGGCTTGCCTGCATGAAACATAACATGATGGAATCAAGCACAAAGCAGGATCAATGTGAATCCCAAATCGGCGGCCACAGACGGGTTGTCAGCTATGACACTTTGCCGGCGGATAAAGTGTCATAGGCGATCCATTCTAATCGTAGATTGTTGCGAATCGTTCTCAACTCATCCTGATAATCATGGCGCTCGCCGCTTAGGTGTGGACGAGCCGTCTCCTCGCGAACGAGCTTCCGTCGCCTATGGCGAACAGGATAAAAGACTGCGGCCGCCTTGATGATCTCACGCGCTTTGCGACGGACTGTCAGCGTGCTGAAACCCTTGGCGATCTGCATGGCACGATCGATGCCGCCGTGCGCGATCTTGGCTTCCGCTGGTTCACGCTGCTTCACAATATCGACCTTCGGCGCGGCGACGAGCAAAGCCTGTTCCTCACAACCTATCCGTCGGCCTGGCTCGAGGAAGTGCTCGAAGAGCGCCATTATCTCGAAGATCCCATCCATGCGGCCTGCGCACGTACGCCCTCTGGACTGGCCTGGGACCGTGTCGGCGACGTGCTGGAGCTCACGCCGCGCCAGCGAGGCATCCTTGACCGCGCCCGGGATCATGACCTTGCATCGGGCTACAGTTTGCCGATCCGGACCCCGGGCGAGCCCGAGGCGATCTTCACTGCGGCCCGATCACGCGACGAGCCGCTGAGTGCAGAAGAGGTTCTGACCGCCCGTCTGCTCGGCTCGGTCGCTTATGATCGGGCGCGCGAGCTGCTTGGCGAAAGGGCAGGGCCATTGGCCTGCGTCCCTCTCAGTCCTCGCCAGGTCGAATGCATCGCGCTCGTCGCGCAAGGCAAAAGCGACTGGGAGATCGGCCAGATCCTCGGCCTCAGCCGCGATACCGTGCACGAATATGTTGAATCGGCCCGCAGGCGTTATGGCGTGCGACGACGCACGCAGCTGGTGCTGCGCGCGGTTCGCGATGGTCATCTCAACATGGAAGCGCTGCTCTGATCTCGCCGGCCATATGATGATCGGGCTTGGGCAAGTTCAGGATTTCTGCGCTGTCGCTGGCGCGATCAAGGACGCTACGGCCTTGTCTGACCTGATGGCCGAAATCACGAAGGCCATGGGCTTTCGGCACTATGCCCTGGTCCATCATGTCGACCTGAAGCCTGCGGTTCGCTCGGTCCACATCGTCGACTATCCGCAAGACTGGGTGGAGCGCTTCCAGGCGAGACGCCTCTATGCGAGCGACCCGATCCACCGCGCCAGCCATCGCACCAATGTGGGCTTTGCCTGGTCGGCGGTTCAGTCGATCATCTCTCTGACGGCCGCCGATCGCTCGATCCTGGCAGAAGCCTATCCAATTGCGAGCGACCGGCACGATCGGCGCCGTCATCGACCTCATCAAAGGCCAGGCTCACATGCATCTGCCCGAGGCGGTGCTGGACCGCGAGCAACGCTTGGCCGACGCCGGACCCGAACCGGTCGAAGGCGAGTCTCGGAGGATCGCCCAGCTGCGAAGGCTACGGGACGTCGCCTACACCGAGCTGATGGCGGTGGATGCGTTCATCGATGGTCACACGCCCTTCGCCACCAAGCACGGCGTGAAGGGTGCGGAGTTCGAGAACGTGCTCGTCATCGTCGGCCGTGGCTGGAACAAGTATAATTTCGCGCAGATGCTGGAACGGCTCGACCCAGGCCCCCCGGCAGACAAGGTCGAATCCTTCGAGAGCAATCGCAACCTGTTCTACGTCGCGTGCTCCAGACCGAAGCGCCGATTGGCGCTGTTGTTCACCCAGATTCTAAGCGAGCTCGCGATGGCGAAGGTGACAGCTTTGTTCGGCGAGGCCAATGTGATCCCGCTTCCAGCAGATCCCGCGGGCGGGGCCGCGCCATGACCAAGGGAGAGGCACCACCGATGGTGACGATCGCTGCCTAAACGGACCACGATCTTAGCCAGATTTTCTCTTGGCTCGAAGCGGAGCCGCCGCGGGAGACAGCACCTCTCATCCCAACAACAGCATGATCGCGAAGAGACACAATGCCGGCGAGCTCATCGTCCTGAAGGCCGGCAACGACATCGCGGCTTTCGCGCTCGGCGCTTTCGATCTCATCGATATCTTTAAGACCAAGCCGCCGTTCAGACGGATCGGCATCGGCCGGACGCTGGCGCACTATTGAATCAGTCGAACTGCGGATACCGATAAGTAACCCCTTCCTATCCACTCATCACACGGGTGGGGTGATGTCGGCCCAGTAGATGACTTCTTCCAGGATATGCATGCTTTCGGGATTTTCCCAGCCCTCACGGTCGCTATCCCATCGCCCGATCACAGGGAGGTCAACCTCCCAGAGCAGCAAGCGACGGCCGTCTTTCCGGTCTTCCGGCAAAGTGCCGATCGGCTCCCAAGGGATGTGCTTGGCGGTGATCATGCAAGTTCCCTCGCTCGATTCCATTGGTCCCGCATTTAGCCCATCTTTGTGCAGGCACGAAACCCAGCTGGTTGCCAACCTGTCGGGTTTCGGCAGCCCGAGCAGCTTTTCGGTGCGCCTTCGGCTTTTGACGCCAGACTTCGGTGCGTGAGCCGCCACTCGCTTGTGCGATGCTGGCACTGATTTAACATAAGAAATATTATCAGTCTTTTATCGTTCTATTTCAAATACTTAGATTACTTGCTCATTCGCGGTCTCCGGCATCAACGCCCGTTGATCGTCCCCTCGATCGCCGCCAGACCCTTCATCAACGCCTCGAATTTCGGCGGCGCGGCCATGAACATCTCCGACATCGCGCCATAGTCCCGCTCAAGCTTCTCCCAAGTCGCGCCATCGGGCGACAGGCGCAGCGTTCCAACCACGGCGGTGTCATAGGAGGCCGACCTGTCCGCGAACATCAGGCTCTTGTTGTGCACGACCTGCTCGAGCAGATCGATCCGCCCCATCGCCTCGTTCGTGATGCCCGCCTGGTCGAGCATCAGCACGTCATAATAATGGCGCGACATGCCCTCGCGCAGCTTGCCGTTATGATGGAGCGCATGAAGGATCGTGACCTTTTCCCAGAAGGTCCGCGCAACGGCCAGCGTCGGCACCTCGGTCACCGGATCCGGCAGTTCCTCGGGAAAGTCTTCGGCCAGATAGGCAAGATCGGTCGAAGCGCGAACGGTTCCGTGTCGCCGCGGGCGCCAAATTCCAGCTTGATGCGCGGCTTGATGTAACCGCTTTCATCCGCGCCGCCGTAATTCTCGCCATAGGCGAGCCCGTAACCCGAGGTGCGCGGATAGACGAAGAGCAGCGTCTGCTGGTCCTTGTCGTCGGGATCGAGCGCCAGGCTCCAGCCCTCGGCCGTGCCGAGAGCGACTTCGATTTCGCGCGCCAGGATCGGCATGGCGACCGTGGCGACATAAGCCTGTGCCGCCGCCTTGAGCGCCTTGGTCCGGCGCTCGCGCTCCTTGCCGGTAATGTCGCTGTCCATCGGCGAGGCGACTTCGCTGAGCAGCGGCGCCGCGCGGCTGATGGTGAGGTCGATATCTTCGGAGAAGCGCGCGATGATCCCATAGGCTTTCGACAGCGAGGTCCCGCCCTTGAAGGTCATGTGACCGGCGAGGTCGGGACACATGACGAGGCGGCGTAGCGTCCAGCAGACCCAGAAATCCTTCTCGATGATGATCGGCGTCAGATCCCGCCGCGCCGCCGCTTCATCGATAAAGGCGCGCCGATCCTCGGCTGGTCTGCGTGCGAACTCATCCATTGCGGGCGGCGCCGATCTTTAAGACGACGTCGCCCATCCATCCGGGCATCTCGGCCCTGGCCTGGGCGAGCATCCGCATGTCGCGATCATCGAGGCGGGCGGCGAAGTGCCGGATCTTGTCGCTATCGATATTGTCCTTCCCCAGATGCGCGAGCGCCTGCACGACCGCGTTGACCGAGTCCGGCGCATTGTCGAGCACCGGTGCGCGGCTGTGCTTGAGCGTCAGGCTGCGCCCGCCCGCTTGCCTGACCCGGGTGCGGCCGGTCGTGGCATAGCTGGCCCGGGCGGGAACCTGGGTCGATAGCCCGAGCCTGTTCGCCGCCGCCGCGCCCGACGGTGCGAGCTTGTCCCCGCTCTGCGTCGAGAGGGCCTTGGCGACATTGGCGGGATCGGGACTGAGCGCACCGAGCTTGTCATGCTGGCGCGGATAGTCATAAAGACCCCGGCCGATGCGCCGGATGTCGCCGGCGGTCACGAGGCGCGACAGCGCCATGTCGACCGACCCACGCGTCCCGAAGTCGACGAAGCTCTTGGGCGTGAACACCCAGCCGCGGCCCTTGCCGCGCACGCGCTTCATGATCCGATCGGCTACCGCAGACACTGGCTGTGCTCCTATCTGTTAGATAATAACACGCTTTTTTCTAACAAGCTAGAAGCGCGTATCAGCGCCTAAATTCGCTATTTTCCAAGATATTTTGGCATCGCATCCAGATAGGATGCCAAGGCCACACAGGCAAGGTAGGCAAGCCGCCCGCGGGAGCGCCGGCCATCATCGTTCCCGATCCCGGTGAGGCGGTGGCCGCCCCTCGTCCGCACCTGTGGGCGGCGAAACGCCCTCCGGCTCGTTTCGGCGCTCCTGCGGCGGCCGTTCGGATTGCAGTATCTCCCGTGCGCGCGCGAGCCGCCGCGACACCGCCGGCGGCATCGCCGCCAGAAAGCCGGCGATTTCCTGCCCCAAGGCCCGATCTTCCGGTTTTCCGGTGGCGGCGAGCGCGACGGCGGCCTCGGCATAGGCGCCGCGGATCTGCTTCTGGCGCGCCAGCGCCATGACATCTTCCGGCCGGCGCTCCTGGTCGGCCGCACGCACGAAGCTTTGCGCCCGCAGTTCGTTGAGCTGCGCGAGATTGAGCCTGCGCCCCTCGGCCCCAAGCCGGGCATCGAGATGGAGCGCGGCTGACCGCACGCGCTTCTGGACATGACCGCGCGCCCGCCGGGGTGTCGCTTCCGCCGCGACACCGCGCGCGCGCAGCTCATGCGCGAAGGTCTCACGCATATGATGGAGATCCGCCTTGCGCGGATTGAAGCGGGTTCCGTCCGCCCCTTCGGTCGCCACCGTCAGATGGACGTGGGGATGATCGGTGTCGGTATGGAGCGCCAGCATATAGGCATGGTTCCCCTCGAACAGGATTCGCGCGAATGCCTGCGCCGCATCATGGAGCGTCTCGGCGTCGGTCGATCCCCCGGGCATCGACAGCACCAGCGACATCGACGTCGGCCGTTCCCGGCCATGTTCGTTCATGGCCTCGTCGAGCATCGCCCAGTCCTGAGCGATCGCCTTGAGCCGATCCGGCTCGGTGATAATCTCGCCCTCGCTCGATCGGACGGCGAGCTTCCCGTGGCGCGCCACATAGCCGAAATGCTCGGCGACATGATGAGCGCCATATTGCTTGCCGGAGACCTTCACCATCACCTCGGGCGCCTTGCGCACGATCCGCTCGAGCTTGGCGCGCGCCTCGGCCTGGCCCATCGACATCGGCCGGGCGGCCCCGCCCCCGCTTCCGCCCGGTTTGATCCGAACATAGGCGCCGCGCAGGGTCCGCTTGCCGCCTGCCGGCGGCCGCCAGGCCTCCATCAGGCTGGGAAGCGGGAGAACCCCCTCCTCCTCACGCATCGGCCATGTCCCAGTAGCGAAGATCGCCCTTGAGCGCGGCCCCGAGACCGGCGAGCGCATCGACGATCTCGGACCTAAAGCTTGCGACCCTGGCCGCTTCCCGCGCGACGTCGAGGCCGGATTCGACCATCACCGAGGCGTTGAGCGCGCGGGTCGCCTGGTTGAGGTTGATCCCGATCCGATTGAGCTCGCGCCACGCCTGCGCGACGGCCGCCCGCTCCTCGCGCGGCAAGGGCGCGTTTGCGCGCAAGCGCCGCGCCAGCAACGTGGTGATCCAGTCGGTACGCTTCATCCCCAGCACATCCGCCGCGCGGTCGAGCGCGGCGATCTCTTCCGGGATCAGCCGAACCTCGACCCGGCAGGTTGCGCGCTGGCGGGCGCGCGGCGCCTGATGCCCCTCCCCCGCCTCCATGGCCAAGGCGTCACCGATCAAGCGGCGCAGCAGCGCCGAGCGGCCGCCCGATACCGCCGCGAGCGCGGCGAAACGCTGGGCGACATCATCGTCGAGCCGAAAGGTGAGGACGGGCATGTCCCCAACGCTATTGTCATACATCCCCGGCGCCAAGCCTATCCGGCCCTTACCTTTACTCAACTCATCTTATAGTCTGCTTGGGCAGACTATTGTTCTTCGGCCAGCGAACCCCTCTCGAACACCGATCGTCCGCAGCAAGGGGCGGCGCCTTCGGCGCTGCCCCCGCCCATCGACACGAAAAGGGCCGCACCCCGAAGGGTACGGCCCAAACCATCGTGCAAGATAAACTACGAACGCGGAGGAGGCGGGTCAGTTGTTGGCAAGGCCTCGCTTCTCTCGCCGGTCGGACCGATCGACGAGGCAGCGACTTCACGCTCGCGGCCATCCTCGAAAATCACCGTGACCAAAGGCGCCAGCGGGAGCCACGCAGGGAAGCCGTCGACCAAGACCGGTAGTCTAGGAGATCGGATCGGCGCGGAGGGTTTGTCCGTGAGGCCCGATCGAACCGGATCGCGGTCGGTGGGGGCCAATGGCTGTGCCACAGGCGCCCGCGGAGGGACCGGCGCCGGGTGCGTCTGCTTGAGTTCGGCGATGAAGCGCGATCCTGCGGCGAGCGTTGCGCCGGCGTCGCCCCAGCTGGCGACATAGGCCTCGACCTCGGCAGGGTAGTCCCTCGCCGTCCGGTGCAGATCATAGAGAAGGCGAATAGGCGCAAACGGCAGGGCCGCCTTGAGATAGGCCGGCATGTCGCCATAGGCGGCATAGAGCGAGACGAACTGCTTGGATCGGCCGAGTGCCGCCGCGATCTCGACCTGGTTCATCCCGCCCTTCAGCATCCGGGCGATCGCATGGGCGAGCTCGACCGACGACAGATTGGCGCGCTGGTCGTTCTCGACGATCTGGTCGGCCAGCAGTTGCACTCCCTCGCCGACCGGCACGACGATCGCGGGGATCGTGGCAAGGCCCGCCAGCTGCGATGCGCGGAAGCGGCGCTCGCCCAGACGTATCCGGTGCATGCCGTTCGCGTCGGGCGGCGTAACCGTGATCGGCTGCAGCACGCCGCGCGACGCGATCGAGGCGGCCAGCTCGGCGAGCGCGTCATCGTCGAAGCTGCGCCGGGGATTGCCGGGGTCGGGCAGGATGCGCGCAAGTTCGATATCCTCGACCCGGCGCGCCCGTTCATGGTCGCCGACAAGAAGTCCGAACTCCTCGATGCGCTCGTCGAACTTGCCCATCAGGCGGCCGCGACCTCCTGGCTTGTCATGCGCCCCTCGATCTCGGCGAGCACCGCGCGGATCTCCTCGGCCGCCGCCTTGGCGCCGCTGCCGGTCTCCTGCCATACCGGACGATGATTTTCCGCGGCATGCTTGTAGGTCGGCCGCGCCTTGATGAAGGCCGGGAACATGAGCTTCTCGCCGACCGCATGCGCCAGCTTCACCGCATTCTCCATCTCGCGCCGGTCGAACGGATTGACCATCGAGGGGAGGAGCCCGAGGAAAGCGATCTTGCGGCCGGCGCGCGCGGCCTCGGCCTTGCGCAGCGCGGTCAGCAGCATCTTGGCGCATTCGACCGAATCCTCGGCAACCTGCACCGGCGCGATCACGGCATCGGCGACCGCCATCGCGCTCAAGGTGAGCTCGTCCCACTTGGGACCGGTATCGATAACGCAATAGTCGAAATGCGGGCGGAGCGCCGGGAAGCGGCCGATGAAGTCGCGCACATCCTGCGCCGCCTTGACCATCTGGAGACGGGGATCGGCACCGAGCACGGTTAGCCCGGCCTGCCCGTCGGCGCACAGGGCAGCGGCAGGATCGAACAGGTCGGCGGAAAATCCGCCTTGCCGCTCGGCGCCCAGGCGCCGCGTCGAGCTGCCCTGCGGGTCGAGATCGACGAAGGCGACGCGGCGCTCAGGCGGTTCAGCAAGATACCAGGCGAGATGACTGGCGAGGAAGGTCTTGCCGACCCCGCCCTTGAGCAGGCTGACGACGATCGTCTTCATGACCGCGGCACCTCAGCAATAGTCGTCAGGACCATCGCGCAGGTTGCGCTCATAATGATCGCGCGAGGACCAGTCGCCGCCACCCCCAATGCCGGGACCGACATAGCGGAACAGATAGACGGTGAGGGCGAAGCAGCCGAACGCGAAGAGAAACGCGTGATCGGGATGCGCGGCGAAATATGCGGCCATGATAAGTCTCCTTGGAGCCAGTGAACGGGCAAGCGAACGGCGCCACTGGCGCCGGCCACGCGCAATCGCGCGACATCTCGGACCCGCGCCCCCCCCTCCCGCATTTGCGGATGCGGCGTCCGTTGCCCGCATAGTCTGCTCAAGCAGACTATGCGGGCCATCCCCCCGGTCGGGGGGATGGCTGCGCCGGATCAATATTCGTCGGCCAGCAGGATAGTGAGCACGCGCGTCGTGACCTCGGGGTTCGCGGCATCCGGCGAGCCATAGGCGAGCTCGAGATCGTAATAGTCGATCTTCCAGTAGAGGATCGCATCCTCGAACTCGAAGCGGCCGAAATCATGCTCGTCGATCGGATCGTTGTCGGGCGTGAAGCTGTCATAGTCGCGCACGATCCGGAGGATCTCCGCGCGGCGGCGAAAGCCGCGGAACAGGGCGACGTCGCCGATCAGCGCCGCAACGCCCGCAGTCATCACGATCTGGTTGCGGCCCGGGCTATGGATGGACCGGCGAAGCGCGTCATTGAGTTCGGCGACGCGGGCGATCCGCTCGGCCTGGCTCATCGCATTCGGGGAGGATTGGGACATGAGAACGCTCCTGATCTGTCCGGCCCCGCCCGCCGGGGCCTTCCGACAGGCGTGCCAAGGGCCGGCGGCAGAGCGCGGCCGCGCACCGGCAGGGTCGCAACGGCAGTGGAGAAGCCCGCAAAGCGGGCTTGCGCGGGCGCGCGCGCCGGCCAGGCAAGCCGACAGGAGGAAGGTCTTGGCGGGCGGGATCGCGAAGAGATGATCGCGGTGTCCTGATTCTCTGGCTCCGCGGAGAGCCCGGCGCTATCCTCCGCCCATCATGACGAGCAGCGCCACTCTCTTCCGCCTTGCCCCGGCCTGGACCGCGTCACTCCAGGCGATGCGGCTGCGCCAGATCCTCGTCCGATCGCAATGCCGCCGCTGCGGTGCGTTGATGCGCGAGGATGTCGATGCCCTGATCGGGCTCCATGGAGCAGGCGCCAGCCTCATCGACCGGCAGGCCCGATGCCGCATGGTCGGCTGCGACGGCGCGGCCTATTATCTCGCGGCGCGGGGCCATGACCGTCCCTGGCACATATTGCTGCACGATGAGCACCTGCGTGCGGGCCTGGCCAACTGCCCTCCAGCGCGCGGCGCGACCGGCCGGGCCATAGTTTGCGCGCAGGGTTGAGAAGTGCGAGCAGTCACGGCAGGGATCGTCACCCGAATGGGCTGAGACTTGGCACAAGGCTCAGGGCGAAGCCTAGAGCCCGGTCCGGCCGCGCCGGAGCCGCCATTCTCAGCGCATAGATGCAGAGAAATCCGACTTTCAGACGGCAACCGCCCGTCGCAGATTGCCAAGTGCAGAACACAATTTCTGCGATACCTTACGGAGCTGCTGAAGCCTCTCCGCCGCCTCGTTCTCTTCGATCACGAGCGTCGAACGATCAGCCTGCCGTGCCCGGATCGCGATCACACGAAAGATGGCGGCCCATCGACTGGTCCGTTCGACTGTCAGCTTCGCCTGGCCATGGGCGAGCATCGTGCGCAGCCCTTCCTGGTGCCGAAATTCCGCCAGCAGGCTCGCGACACCCTTTCCCTCCACGGAAAAGGGGCCGCCCTCATTGACGAGTGCAGCAAGGTCATCGAGCCGTTGCCCGACCAAATGCCGTAGCTTCACCGACTGTCCTCGTCCCGGCTGAGCGCTCAGATGCAGCAAAGTCTCGGTAACGGCCACCTCCACCGCGGCGAAGCATTGCAGACAGGCACCGCGCCAGGCGTTCACCTCCTGGGTGACGCGCGCCCACAGGGCATCATCGCCGGCATTCGCTATCGCAGCCTCAATCGTCATTATCGCAGCATAGTCGCGGCATCTGAACAATCGGTTCTCGTCTTCGGCGCAAGCCGCGAGCGAAGCGCGGGGAATAACCGGGAGCCGAGCGGCTCCCGGTCGAGCCGTCAGGCAAAGGGATCGAATTCGGTGACGATGGCGACGCTGCCGTCGGCGTCTTCGGCGGTGATAACCCCGTAATGCTGCCCGATCGCGATGACGAAGGTGACCATCATGAGGCTGCGCGAGAGGCTGAAGGCGTGGCGGCGAGCGATTGCGATGTCGGTGAACATGTCGAGGCTCCTTTGCGCGCCGGCGGGTTCGTCCCGCTCGACAGGCGCCCGATGTGTCCGGCCGGTGGCCGCGATCACTTTTTTGGCTGGAGGCCCAAAAAGCCGTAGCGAAGCGACCGGACCCCTTGCGGGTTGATCGCAAAAGGTCACCGGGTGGACCAAGGATCGCGCCGATTGAGAGCGGGCGAACCCGCCGGCCAGGAGGCCAGGTCCCCGCCGATGTCGCGCCCCACCCCTTGCCCTGCCTGCCGCTCCATCCAACGGGTCCGGATGACAGGCCGCCGCTTGTCGGTTAGCCCCGCCGGATGCTGTTCCCGCTCCTGCTTGCCGCCGCCGTGGTCCCCAATGATCAGACCTTCGCCTGCACACCGACGCGCGTCTGGGATGGCGATGGCCCGATCTGGTGCCGCGAGGGCGCCCATGTGCGGCTCGCCGGCATTGCCGCGCGCGAGATCGACAACAGCTGCCGCCCCGGCCAGCCCTGTCCGAGAGCAAGTGGCCCGGCCGCCCGCGATGCGTTGGTGCGCCTGCTTGGCGGACCGCGCGGCCAGACATCCACCGGGCATATTCGCGTGGCTGGCCCCACCATGCGCTGCGTCTCGACCGGCGAAGCCAAGGGCAACCGGACCGGCGCCTGGTGCAACGCGCCCGGCATCGGCGATCTCAGCTGCGCGATGATTGCGACCGGCACCGTGCTGCGCTGGGAGCGCTATGCCAAGGGGCGATGCCGATCCCGCTGATCCGCTTGGGACCATGCCGCGCCTGAACAGGATAAGAGGCCCGGCGGCGATGCCGCCGGGCCGCCCTGTCCGAGCTCAGAAGGGGATTTCATCGTCTTCGGGCTCGTTGCCGCCGCCGCTATTCTCGTTGGACTTGGCGCGGGTGAGGAAGGTCACCTCGTCGGCGATGATCTCGACGCCGTAGCGTTCGATATTCTCGCTGTCGGTCCAGCGGGTGTAGTGGATACGGCCCCGGACCATGACCTTCATACCCTTGTCGACATATTGCTCGACCGTCTTGCCGACGCCGTTGAAGCAGGTGATCCGGTGCCATTCGGTGTCCTCGAGGCGGCGATTGTTGTCGTCGCGCAGGATCTTGCCGTTGCTGTCGCGCTTCGGGCGCGAGGTGGCGAGGCTGAAATGGGTAATGCGGGTGCCGCCCTGGGTGGTGCGGGTTTCCGGCGTGCCACCGACATTGCCGGCGAGGATGACGAGGTTCTGCATGGCCTGAGTTCCTTCGATGTGGGTCCAAGGGACCGTCCCTTCGACTGATCCCCGGCCAAGGCGGACAGGACGGCCCATCCACCGGCAGCGCAGCGCCGGGGAACCCCGAGACAAGGGGTGGTGCGGGCAGCCGTGGCACACGGCAACTCGGCCCGATGGCTTGCGGGTTGGATGGGCCGGACGGCCGGCTTAGGGGTCAGATGAGGAGAAGGACGGTGCGTCGCTTGGGCCATGACCGGAGCCCACCCAGCGAAACCGCCGATATTGCCGGCTTTGCCGAGCACGCCGGTCCGGCATCTCGCGGACCTTACGCCCGTGCCTTATCTGCCCGTCCCTTGAGCCGCAGGACGGGATTGTAGATCCTTCGCATGGCCACTCGCGGGCTCGACACGACGTCCGTTGCACGATCACGCGGAGGGGGAAGAGGAGGTACGCAAGGTGGCGGCGCCTGGCGTGGCTGGCCTCAGGCAGGCCGCCACGGCATCGAGGAGCTGCCCGGTCTCGCAAAGCACGGCGCCGATGTCGCAGGCATAGCCACCTGCCACCAGCGCGTCGATCCGATGCACGGCATAGGCCGGGCCGAGGCTCTTGATGAAATCGGCCAGCGGACGACCGGGCGCCGGCAGGCCTAGCTGCCGCGCCTCGTCGAGGGCGCGGACAAGGTCATGACGGATATCGCGGGCCAGCGCATCGTCCGTCCAGCCATGACCCAAAAGATGCGCCTTCAAACCCAGTTCGCAGGAGATCGCGAGCAAGTGCAGTGCCGGCGCAAGCGCAATAGGCGCGCCAATCTGCGCGCCGCGATGAAATTCGCGCGCTCGATCGAGAAACACGGCTGCAAGCACCGGATCGCCGGGCGCCGCCAATCTTTCGATCGCGCGCCAGCGGCGCGGCGTCAGCTGGCGGAGCCAGGAGGGACCGGCCTGGTTGCGAAGATGCCGTAAGTAAGCGCCATCGGCTTCGTCCACATCGCGGCCTGTCGACCATAAGGACAGCAGCTTCGCCTTCCAGTGGCGGCCATGCGCGGCGCGGAAGGCAAGGAGCGCGCACGCACTGGCGCGATCGGGCATGAACATGATGCGGAACCTCCGAAGGGAACAAGGGACGCATCCGCCCCGCCCCCTCCCCTCCGGCACCGGAATCCGCGAGATTGAGAAAAGCCGGCCGCCGAAGCGGCCGGCACGGCGGTCAGCCGCGAGATAAAGCCGCCGGCGGCGTTCCGAGCGGTCCGCGGCGATCGACGACATGGATGCCGCGCGCCTTGGCCTCGACCACCAGCCTTTCGGTGACGCCGTTGCCCTGGAAGGCAATGACGTAGCGCGGCTTGACCGAGAGCATCTGCTCGTTGCGCCGGAAGCCGGCACGATCGCCAAGCTTGCGATCAAGGCCGAACCGCAGCTGCTGGATGCCGTTCTGCTCGGCCCAGGATGCTGCAAGACGCTCGATGCCCTTCATGTCGCCGCCATGGACGAGATACATGTCGCCCACACGTTCGCGCACGGCCTTGAGGGTCCGCAGCAGATTGTCGGCAAACTGCTTGGCCTCGTCGTCGCTGGCGAAGCGAAGGCGCCCGCCGGCGAAGACCACGGGCGTGCCATGGACCATATTGGCATCGCGCACCCGCTCGCGCCGCGCCTGCAAATAGGCCCGGCCATCGACGATCGCAGCGGTCGTGCCGAGCGAGATGCGGTTGCCGGTCGCGGGCACCCAGGAGCGGCCGGTCTCATGCAGATAGTGGCGCGCCGCGGTGTCGCGCATCCCCTCATAGGCCTGGGCGGACTGCTCGACCTTGCGGGCGAGATCGATCTTGTCCTCGAGATCAGCGGTCGCGATCTCCGATCCGTCCTGCTCGGCGAGCAGGAGCCGGATCTCGTCGGTCAGGCGGTCGATCAGCTGATGCTTCTTGGCGGCCGCGCGGTGGAAGAGATTGACGAAGCCCCAGCCCAGATCCTCGATGTCGCGTTCGAGCGCGGTGAAGGGGAAGAGCGCGAAGAGATCGCTCCAGATGGCGCTGACGGTCTGTTCGAGCGCTTCGGCCGGCGGCGGCGCTTCCATCGAGCGTTGGTCGCCCATCAGGTCGAGATGGCCGAGTTCGAGTGCTTGGAGCACTGCTGAAAGGGAGCTGGTCATGAGGGATTGCCTTTCCGTGTCGCAGGGCCGGCGGCCTTCCCGCCGGATGCGCACCCTCCGGGCCATCGAAAAAGCGGCGGCGGCACCGCCGGGCAACGCCCAAGGGGAACCCGATAAGGTCCGGGTGGTGCGGGCAGGCGCGCCTCGGCGCGCCAACACGGCCGGAGCGTTCGGGTTGCCGCCGCCAGCGCGATGGCCCATGTGCCGCATCCTCTGGCGAAAGGCGCGAAGGCCCTGTCGCGTCAGGCATTCATGACGCAGAGGACCTTAAGAAGGGCACCCGCAACCCGATCTCCCGATACGCACAGGACGGCATGAAAGCGCGTCGCATCGGAAGAGCCCGGCCGTCAGGCCTTCGACCGTGAGGCCAGATCTTGGGCCGCGTCGCGCTTGGCGGCTGCCGCCTTGCGTTCCGAATAGCGGTCCACGAGTTGATCGGCATGGCGACGTGTCAGCACCGTGAAGCGCACCAGCTCCTCCATGACGTCGACGATCCGGTCATAATAGCTTGAGGC
Source organism: Sphingobium sp. CFD-1 (assembly GCF_024611115.1). Taxonomy (NCBI): domain Bacteria; kingdom Pseudomonadati; phylum Pseudomonadota; class Alphaproteobacteria; order Sphingomonadales; family Sphingobiaceae; genus Sphingobium; species Sphingobium sp. CFD-1. The sequence continues at coordinate 107,282 of NZ_CP084399.1, forward strand.
ACTGAGACGGCCGTCCTCGTCGAACTCCTTGAACGCCATAGCAATGCTCGACTGGTTGGGGATGGTGAACATGCGCATCCACCGCCCGAGCAGCCGCAACGTGTTGACCGCGTTGAACGACTGCGATCCGCCCGAAACCTGCATGACGGCCAGGGTCCGGCCCTGGGTCGGACGCATGCCGCCGAATTCGAGCGGCAAATGGTCGATCTGCGCTTTCATGATGCCGGTGATCTGGCCGTGCCGTTCGGGACTGCACCAGACCATGCCCTCGGACCAAAGCGCATGCTCGCGAAGCTCATGCACCGCCGGGTGATCATCGTCCTTGATCTGGTCGGGGAGCGGGAGATCGGCCGGATCGAAGATCCGCACTTCGGCGCCGAAGAGGATGAGCAGCCGGGCCGCTTCCTCGACCGCGAAGCGACTGAACGACCGCTCGCGCAGCGAGCCGTAGAGGAGGAGGATGCGAGGTTTCGGCTCAAGCGCGCCGAGCCCGGCGGCGAGATCGGGCCGGATCATTGCACGGTCCAGCGCGGGCATGTGATCGGGTTCGGGAAGGATACGAAGACGCGACATCAGGCAATCCATTTGTACAAAAGGGCGGCGCTCGCCGGGCATAGCGATCGGAACTCGGCCGATTGCGCGATGACGGCAGGAACGTCGGTCCGTTCGGCTGTTTCATAGCCGTGACGGCGAAAGAAAGGCTCGGCGGTCGTGGTGAGCAGGTACAGGCTAGTCGCGCCCTCATCAGCTGCAGCGCGTTCGACTGCCGTGAGAATGGCACCGCCCAATCCGCATCCGCGCCGATCGGCCTTCACGACCAGCGAGCGCAGCAGGCGGTCGGAGCCGTCGCCTTCGATCCCGCCATAGCCGACAAGGCCAACATCATCCTCGAACCGAAAGAAGCGGCGTCCCGCCTCGGCGAGATCACTGGCAGGCAGACCCGCCGCGCTCAGCTCCGCCATCAGGTCGGAAAGCGACCTGGAATCCAGGAGTGTAGCGATCATGCAGGAACGCGTTGCTCGTACCAGGGCCGCGTCTTCTTGACGATGCTGACGACAGACAGCATTACCGGCACCTCGACCAGCACGCCCACCACGGTCGCGAGCGCGGCCCCGGAATTGAGGCCGAACAGGCTGATCGCGGCTGCAACCGCGAGCTCGAAGAAATTGGACGCGCCGATCAGCGCGGCCGGAGCGGCGACGCACCAGGCCACGCCGAAGCGCCGGCTGAGCCAATAGGCCAGGCCCGCATTGAAGTAGACCTGGATGAGGATGGGAATGGCAATCAGTGCGATGACCAGCGGATGAGCCAGGATCGCCGGGCCCTGGAAGCCGAACAGGAGGACGAGCGTCGTCAGCAGCGCAACCAGCGACACCGGCCCAAGCGTTGCCAGCAGCCGATCGAGCGCCGGCTGCCCGCCTGACGATAGCAACGCCCGACGAATGATCTGCGCGACGATGACGGGCACGACGATATAGAGCAGGACCGAGATGAGCAGCGTGTCCCAGGGCACTGTGATCGAGGCGACCCCGAGCAGCAGTCCGACCAGCGGTGCGAAGGCGAAGACCATGATCACGTCGTTGAGCGCCACCTGGCTCAGCGTATAGGTCGGCTCGCCGTCGCACAGGTTCGACCAGACGAACACCATCGCCGTGCAGGGGGCGGCGGCGAGCAGGATGAGCCCGGCGATATAGGCGTTGATCTCGCCCTGCGGCAGCAGCGGCCGGAAGAGCCATCCCAGGAACAGCGTGCCGAGCAGCGCCATTGAAAAGGGCTTCACCGCCCAGTTGATGAAGAGGGTGACGCCGACGCCCTTCCAGTGTTGGCGAACCGACCCCAACGCGCCGAGGTCGATCTTGAGCAGCATGGGGACGATCATCAGCCAGATCAGCACAGCCACGACCAGGTTCACGCGCGCGATCTCAGCCGATGCGATGGCTGCGAACAGATTCGGCAGCGAATAGCCGAGCGCGATGCCGACAGCGATGCAGAGCGCCACCCAGACGCTCAAATAGCGTTCGAAGCTGTTGATCGCCGGCTTGGGTCGTGCCGCAACGGTCGCGTTCACGCCCCGATCCTCTTGCCGGCGGCGTCGATGACCTGCTCGCCATCTTCCTTGGTGAAAGCCCCGCGCTGGGCGGACGGGAGAAGATCGAGCACCTCTTCCGATGGACGGCAGAGTTTCACGCCGAGCGGCGACACAACGATTGGCCGGTTGATGAGGATCGGATGTTCGATCATCGCATCAATGAGCTGGTCATCGCTGAGCGTCGGATCGGCAAGACCCAGCTCGGCGAAGGGCGTGCCCTTCTCGCGGAGCAACTGGCGTGCGCTGATGCCCATGCGGGCGATGAGCGAAACCAGGCGCGGGCGGTTGGGCGGCGTCTTGAGATATTCGATCACATGCGGCTCGATCCCGGCGTTGCGGATCATCGCCAGCGTGTTGCGCGACGTCCCACACTCGGGATTGTGATAGATGACGATATCGATTGCGGCATTGCTCATGCGCTGGGTGCCTTTTCGCTTGGGAGGTCGGCGCGGCCCTGTTCCTTGCCGATCCGGTTCAGCCGGTTCTGTAGACTCATCTTGTCGAGGCCTTCGAACGGCAGGTTGGTGAACAGCGAGATGCGATTGAACAGCATCCTGTAAGTATCGAAGAAGGCCGCGTGCTGCACCGTTTCGCTGTCCTCGATAGCGGCCGGATCGGGCACCCCCCAATTGGCGGTCAGCGGCTGCCCCGGCCAAACCGGGCAAAGCTCATTGGCGGCATTGTCGCAAACGGTGAACACGAAATCCAAGGACGGCGCATCGGGGCCGGAAAACTCTTCCCAGCTCTTCGAGCGGAACCGGCTTGCGTCGTAGTTCAGCTTCTCCAAGAGATGAATGGTGAACGGATGGACCTCGCCCTTGGGCTGGCTGCCGGCGCTGAACGATTTGAAACGGCCTAGCCCCTCACGGCTGAGGATCGCCTCGGCCATGATGGAACGGGCGGAATTGCCCGTGCAAAGAAACAGTACGTTCAACAGGCGATCCGTCATGTTGATGTCCTTTCAGGCAGCACGACAGGCAAGCAGTTCATCCGCAAGTGGATGGCAGAGCTCGGCCCGGCCACCACAGCAGTCCTTGACGAGGAACAGCATCACGGAGCGTAGCGCATCGAGATCGGCGCGGTAGTTGATGATCCGGCTGCGCCGCTCGGATGTGACCAGGCCGGCACGCGCCAGGGTCGCCAAATGCACCGACATCGTGTTCTGCGGGACATCCAGCGCCTTGGCGACCTCGCCGGCGGGAAGGCCTTCGGGTTCGTGACGCACCAGAAGGCGGAAGGCGTCGAGGCGCGTGGCTTGGGCAAGCGCGCCCAACGCGACGATGACAGATTCGTTATCCATATATCCACGATAGCGGATATATGGATATAGTGCAATCGGCGACATGGCGAGATCAAGCAGCCGCCTGCTCGTCCAGATCATCCTCGCAAGCGAGATCGGTTGCCCGCAGCAGAAACCCGGCGGCTTCCTCGGCTCGCGCAGCCGCCGTCAGCAATGCGCGATTATCCTTGCGCAAAATGGCGAGCCAGGATCCGATATAAGCCGCGTGGTCGTCGAGATGGGTGGTTGTCCTTCGAGAGCGAGAGGTTCTTGACCTTCACGGACTGGATCATCGGTTGTCTCCTTCGAGGGTTGCGCCGACCTCGTCGGCCGGCTTGAGCCACTCAGGCCCACCCGGCCGAAGGCCCCCTCCCCTCTCTTCGGTCGCTTGGCGCGGCCGCGGGTCAGTCCGTGATCCTGGCGAGGATCTCGAGGGCGCGGCTCGGGGGAACGAACAGCCGCGTGCGGTGCTGGATGATCTCGGTGAAGCAGCCCGCCGCCTTGAGATGCGGCAGCGCCTCGGGCTTCCAGTCCAGCAATTCGAGGCGTTGATCGCCGGCGACCAAGGCGCGCTTCAGCCGCAGCGCTCCGATCGGCATGATCTCGCCCGAGGTGCGGACGTGCTCGACCCGCGCGCCGAGGTCGATCTCGACATGGGCCGCGATGCCGAATGCGCTGGCAATCCGCTCAACCAGCGGCGCCGGAATAAGACGCCCGAGAAGCGACTGGCCGTCATCGCTCGTCAGCCGCCAGACCTGGACATGATCGTCGGGCAGCTTGCCCCACACCGGAAGCAGCAGGCCAGTGACCAGATAGATGATCTGCGTGCGCGTCTGCGCCGCCATTGCGTCGCATTCGGCCTGCCAGGCTTCGTCGAAGCTCGCCCGGTCCACGTCGGTCCAATGGGTTTCGGCGAAGAGGTCCTGCCGGTGCCGTTCGGTGCGCGTCGGCCGCACCAGCTCATAGCGGCGCACGGTCCGCCCCTCTTCGTCCGTCAGCGAGAAGGTCGGCCGGCAAATGGCGGCCTTGCCGGAACGCGGGTTGATCAACCCGCGCGCTTCCGGGTCGGCCAGAAGCCAATGCGCTCGCTCCAGGGTCAGCGGCCGATATCGCTCCTCGGTTTCGATACGCAGGATCTCGGTTTCGGCGCCGCTCACGGGATCGCGCCGGATCACCGTCCGGTCGAGGATCGAAATACGGTCGGCCGCGATCGTTTCGACGCCAAGATCGAGGGTGCCGGCCTCGCGTGCCTTTTCCACCCGTGCTTCGATCAAGCCGAGATATTCGTCGAAGATCGCGTTCTGCAGGTCGATGCGCAGCGCCAGGATGCGGTTCAACCACCGCTGGATCGTGGGCAAGGTCTCGGTGAGCCCCCCGCCCTCCCCGGCCAGGTTCAAACCGGTGAGCGCCTGGAACTGATCGAAGTGGACCGATTGGAGTTTTGCCTGGAACAGCAGGCGAAACCACTGGTCGAGCGATTCCCGCGCGAAGTCGGACTCCAGATTGTCGCGGGGGTCGAAAAGTCCCTGCCCGCCGGTCTGGCGTTGGCCACGGGTCAGCGCGCCCAGGCTGTCGAGGCGCCGGGCGATGGTCGAGATGAACCGCCGTTCGCCACGGCAATCGGTGGAAACGGGCCGAAACAAGGGCGGGCAGGCTTGGTGGGTGCGGTGCGTGCGGCCCAGCCCCTGGATCGCCGCGTCCGCGCGCCAACCGGGCTCGAGGAGATAGTGAATGCGGCGGCTCTGATTGGGCGCGTCGAGGCTGGCGTGGTAACTCCGCCCCGTGCCGCCGGCGTCGGAGAAGATCAGGATGCGCTTTTCGCCGCGCATGAAGATGTCGGTCTCCGCGAGGTTCGTGCGCGCGCTGCGCCGTTCGATCCGCTGACGGCCGTCGGCATCGACGACGATCCGCCGGCTGCGGCCCGTCACCTCGGCCACAGCCTCCGTCCCGAAATGCCCGATTATGTGATCGAGCGCCGAGCCGACGACCGGCAGCGCACAGAGTTGCTCGAGGAGCTGGTCGCGCATGGCCATCGCTTCCCGGCACAGCACGGGCTGCCCGGCCTCGTCGATCATCGGTTCCGAGCGCACCGTGCCGCTATCGTCGGTATAGGTGCGCATCTGGCGCACGGGAAAGGCCGCGGTCAGATAATCGACCAGGAATTCGCGCGGGGACAGCTCGATATCGAGCCAGGCGCGCTCCTCGGGGGACAGGTCGGCAAGGGCACGATCGAGCATCGCTTCCGAGGTCGACACGAGCTGGACGACGGCGCAGTCGCCGCGCGCGAGATCGGCGGCGATCGCCGGGATCAGCGAGGGCAGCTTCATCGACAGCAGGATCTGGCCGAAGAAGCGTTGCTTGGTCGATTCGAAGATCGACAATGCCGCGGCCTTCGCGCCGCTATTATAGGTGGCACCGCTGAAGTCGTCGGTGACGCGCGTGGCGGCGAGCGCGGCCTGCAGATTGTTGTGAATGATCGCTTATCGCGAGGAAGCGGTAATGCGGAGGAACGCGGCGTAGTCCTGCAAAGCTGCGGAACATTTCGCCACGTCCTTCACATTATTCTATAGGGTGTCGAGCCATCCCATCAGATTGGCATCTCGCTTCCACGAAGGTGGCACGTTGCTCGCCGCCGGGGCGCCAACCTGTTCCAGCGCCTTTCGTTTGGTCTCCAGATTGGCCTGAGCATAGTGATTGGTCGTATCGAGACTGACGTGCCCGAGCCAACTGCGGATGACGGTGATATCGACTCCGGCGGCAACGAGGTGGACGGCGGTCGCGTGCCGGAAGCTGTGAGGCGTAACGTGTTTTGACTGGAGGGTCAGCGTCGATTTCGCGGCTTGTTCCACGTAGGCGTTGAGCTTGAACCGCACCCCTGACGCCCCTAGCGGTTCACCGTATCGATTGACGAAGATCCGCTCATCGGGCGCACGCGGCTGTCGCTCCAGTAGCTTCCTGAGCAATGCCACGGTTTCTGGCCAGAGCGGGCAGATGCGTTCCTTGCGCCCCTTGCCGTAAAGACGCACGAAGTTCGGTGCATCGAACCGGATTGCTTCGGGACAGAGGTCAAGCGCCTCTTGGATTCGCGCGCCACTGTTATAGAGGAACGAGAGCAGTACATGGTCGCGCAGCCCTTCGAGTGTCGATCGGTTGGGCTGGGCGAGGATGGCCTCGACCTCCTCGGGCTCGAGGTAGCACGGCGCGGAGGTGGGCTCCCGCTTCAACGGAACAGCCAGGACCTCTGAGCACTGCGCGATGTATTCCGGATTCTTGTCCGCCACGAAGCTGAAGAAGCTGCGGATGGCGGCCAGTCGGCAGTTCCGCGTGCCGATCGTGGTCTTGCGGCCATGCTCGGTATGATGAAGGAACGCGCGCACCTCGCCGGCCGAGACGTCGGTGAGCGTCAGCCGCGCGACCCCGCAGCCTTTTCGCTCCGCGACGAACCGAAGCAGCAGCCGCCAGGTGTCGCGATAAGAGCGGATCGTGTGGATTGACGCGCTGCGCTGCTCGGCCAGCCACTCCTGGAAGAACGCCCGCAACAACGCGGGCAATGGATTGCCTTTCCTCATGGCCGCGCCTCCGTGACAAGGCACGGGGCGCCGAGCGCGCGGAACCGTTCACTGGCTTCCTGCAACAGATCCTGCGTGACGGTGATGTAGACCAGCGTGGAGTGGAGATCCCGGTGCCCCATGTAGGTCGAGAGGAAGTGCAGTTTTTCCTGAGGGTTAATGCCGGACCGGTACCACTGGAGGATGCGGTTCACCACCATCGAGTGACGAAGGTCATGGACCCGCGGCCCGGTCCGGCCCGAAGCGGGCTTGAGCCCAGCACGGCGCATGACGTTGGTAATCATTGTCGTAACCGCCTCGGGCCTGTAGCGGTCATTTAAGTGGGCATGCCAGAACAGCCCTGATTTCGGGTTCTGTGGGCCGCCAGCGCGCCGCCTCGCATCGATGTACGCGCGCAGTTCGACCGCGACACTGTCGGATAGAGGCAAGATCCTGGTCTTGTAGAACTTCGTTTCCCGGATCGTGATCGTGCTTGATTGCAGGTCCACGTCACCAAGATCGAGCCATGCCAGCTCGCTTCGCCGTAGCCCGGCACAATAGGCCAGCATGATCATGGTGTAGAGGGTCAACGGCCGCAGCGGAGCGTCCGGCGACGGATAAGTCCGTGCGGTATCGAGCATACGCCGAACGTCAGCCGGGCTGAAGATATGCGGTTGCCGATGCTCCCGCGCTACTTCCCGCTCTGGCCGGGGATTGAAGCGCTTTGGCGGGATAGTCGGATCGAGGCGGAACCGCGCCTTGGTCAGGATGCGCGCCAGCTTCTGGCATTCAGCCGCGTGGTTGCGGGTCGGCTTGGCAGCCGCCCAGCTCGCAATCATTGCCTCAAGTGGTTGCTCCGCGAGGTCGGGACGGGCCTGAAGGAACCGATCGAACCGCAGCAGCCAGTGAGCCTGCGCTTCATATTGATATCCCCGGCTGCGCATCAGCATGACATGGTCTTGCATGAAGTCACCCAGCACGCTGCCGAAGGGCGCAGGCCGTCGTAACGCGGCCAAGGATTCGTCGGGATTCGGGGAAGCCAAGGCCCGCCAGATCGGCTTGCTTTGCTTGACGTTGTACCGACGGCGAAGTGCAGCAACAGGGTTGTCGGCGATCAGCCCGATTTCGACGAGGTGGTCGAGGAAGCGGTCGACAATGCAGACCTGATTGAGCAGCGTCGACAATCGCCAACGTTTTTGCATCTCCTTCAGCCAGGCGTCGAGCATCTGCCGGTCCACCGCCGGATGCCGGCGGGCAACATCTTCGAAGGTGCAAAGGAACCAGCGATATGTCGGTACGCTTCCCGGCCGGAACTGCGATTTTACCAGGAAGGCGTCGACGACGGTGCGATCGGGATCGTGCCAGGCGCTCATGACAGCACCTCCATTCCAGGCACCTCGAGTGCCACGGCTCGGAGATCATCTGTTGCCAGTTTGAGATAAGTATTGGTGGATTCGGTGGATCGATGCCCGAGCACGTCGCCGATGATCTTTTGCGGGACCGATGCCCGCAGCATTTCGACCGCACGTGCGTGGCGGAAGACATGCGGCCCCCGCTTTCCTGCTGGCACTACGCCTGCGGCGGCCAACCGACCGCGGATCATGCCGTACAGGTTCGTCATTGCGATATAGGGTGCGCAGGATCGGACGAAGATTTCCCGCACTTCAACCTGGGGCCGCCCAAGGCGCAGATAATCCAGCAGCGCTTCACCAACAGTCACCATTAGCGGCATGTACGAGTACGCGTTGGTCTTGGTGTGGCAGATCCGGAGGGATTCTGCGCGCCAGTCCACGTCATCGAGCCGAAGGCGGCATATCTCACCTTCGCGCAGCCCATACGTGGCAAGCAGCTGAAGTATCGCATAATCGCGTAGTCCGCGTGGCGATCTGTCCTCCTGCGTTGTCGCCAGAACCGCGGCGATTTGGCTCCTTTCCAGCGTCGACGGCACATCTTCGTAGGCATAGAGCATGGGGCCGATGATGTGTGGCGTCAGATCGGTCGGGATGCGACCCGTCCGATGCAGATGGCGAACCACCGAACGGAGACGCTCAGCGACATCGGCCAATGATTTGCGCCGTAAACCAGGCGCGCGCATGTCCATGTAGAGATCGATGTCCACGATGCTCAACGTTTCGAGGCTGGCGGCACCGGCCCGGTCGAACTGCCATCGCAGGAAGTTTCGCGCCTCCCACATCAGCGCCGCAATGGACGCGCTTGCCAAACCGCGCTCCTCGCGCAGCCATGCCTCGTATTCGCGGCAAATTTCATGTCGATGCTCGTCATCGGGACCGATCATTTCTGCGTCCGGGGGCCAATTGCCTTGAGCAAGCCGGAGGAGCTTGGCGATCGCGGTGCGGGGCAACATGTGCCAACGCGCACTGGGAGGCCGACCGTACTGGATCTCAAAATCCTGAACCGCATAGCCAAAATACTGATCGACCTGCTGCGGCGTCACAGTCTCGACCTGTATATCGCACTCGGCCAGATAATCGAGAAACGCGCGGGCGTAGAGACGGTGGTTCGCCACGACCACGGGATTGTAATTCTGTGTGGTGAGCGAATTCGAGAGTTCGGTGATCAACTCGTCATGCAACTTCAACATGATTGCCTCCTCAGCTGGTCCAGGGACCGCCGAGGTTCGCAACCAATATAATGCGCAGCAACTGCGCACACTATCATGGGAATTCGCCGGTTACGCCGCGCTCCTCCGCATTACCGCTTCCTCGCGATAAGCCGTCTTATGCGCAGCTCGCCATAAGATCGCCCAGGCATCGGCATAGGCATTGTAGACGGCGATCTGTTCTTCGCTGAGCCGATGCTCGAGGATGTCATATTCGACGCCGGCGAAGCTGAGCGCCCGCGCGGCATAGAGGCCCTGCGCTTTGAGGTCGCGGGCGATCAACTCCATCGCCGCGATGCCGCCTCGGCGCAGGGATTCCACGAAGGCCCGCCGGTCGGCGAAGGCCGTCTGCGGTCCCCACAATCCGAGGCGTGTCGCATAGGCAAGATTGTTGACATCCGAGGCGCCCGTCGCCGAGGCGTAGAGAATCCGGGCGCGCGGAGCGAGATTTTGCAGGCGGACGCCGGCAATGCCCTGCTCGGACCCTTTCGTGGCGCCGAACCGGCCCTCGCCGCCGGCCACCCCGGCCATTTCATGCGCCTCGTCGAAAACGATGACGCCGCTGAAATCCTCACCCATCCATTCGATCAGCTGGCGCAGCCGCGTGCCCCTGTCGCCGCGGTTGGAGCGCAGGGTGGCATAGGTCAGGAAGAGGATCCCATCGCCCAGCGCGATCGGGGTGCCGAGCTTCCACTGGTTGAGATGCTGGATGTCGAGCGGCAAGCCGCCAAGCGCCGACCAGTCCCGGCGAGCGTCTTCGACCAGCGTCTCGCTCTTGGATATCCAGAGGTGGCGGCGGTTGCCACGCAACCACTGGTCGAGGATGACGCCTGCCACCTGCCGCCCCTTGCCGGCGCCCGTGCCATCGCCAAGGAAAAAGCCGGTCCGATAGGCGTTACCGGCCTCTGCCGGCGACAGCGAAAGACCCTCCTCGCTGGATATGAACCGCCCGGGAAGATCGCGCTCGAACGCCGCGCCAGCGTAGATCAGCGTTTCGAGCTGCGCGTCCGAGAGCAGGCCGTCGTCCAGGATCCTGGCCGGCAGCACGGGTTCATAAGCGACCGGGGGTGCGGCAATCGATCCCATTGCCTGCGATTCGACCAGCGCGCTTGGGTGCTCACGAGCATCGGCAATCAGCAGACGGCTCGGCCGATAGGGCAGGTAAATCCCTTGCGGTTCGCCCGCGGGTGCGGGCGCGTCGAGACGGTGATAGGCGACCGCGCGGGTCGTGGGCAGGGTCACCGCCGCACGCGAGCAGACGGGGCGGGTCCGCCGCGTGAGGCCCCGGAACAATCCGCTGGGGCGGGAGATCGGCTGCGGCTGCGGCGCGCATGGGGTCGCCATCGCATCGATGGCCGCAAGCGCAGCGCCGAGCGTCGTGCAGGTCTGGCGCGGGACCGAGCCCCCTGCCCCGTCCTTTTCGAGGAGTATGAGCTGGACTGCCTGGCCGGTGCCGTGCTTGGCATAGGCATCGGGCGGCAGGTCGAGATGCAGCCGGGCATGCGCGCCCGCAGTGGCGTGCAGCCAATCCGCGTCCTCCGTCTCGATGCGGTCGGGGAGAATAACGGCGCAGCGCCCGCCTGGAGCAAGCCGCAACAGCGCGGAGCGCAAATGGCGAAGCGCGGCATGGCGATCGCGCGCGCGCCCCTGGCTTCGCGAGAAGGGCGGATTGAGGAGCACGACGCTCGGCACCAGTTGCGGATCGAGCATATCGTCGATCAGTTCGCCATCATGCGTGCTCAGCCTGCCTTCGGGAAAGGCGTGACGCAGCAAACGCGTGCGCCAGGCATCGATATCATTGAGAAGGAGGCGCGCGCCGGCGAGATGGGCGTGTACGGCCAGGAGGCCGGTCCCGGCCGAGGGCTCGAGCACGATATCGTGTGCCGTGATCGCGGCTGCCTTGGCGGCAAGGAAGCCGATCGGCGCCGGTGTCGAGAATTGCTGGAACGCGATCTGCGTTTCGCTACGCACGCTTTGCGTGGGAAGCGCCGCCGTCATAGCGATCAGCTGGGCGAGCCGCGCATTCGCATCTGCCGGGAGCGTCGCGTTCTTCAGATGGAGGACCTGCGCGAGTTCGAGCACATCGTAGGCGTCGCGCAATGACCACAGGCCATCGGCGCTCGAGCCACCGAAAGCGGAGGTCATTTCGGCAAGGAGGTCGTTACGTGCAACCGGACATCCTTCGGACAGCCGGTCGGCTATGCCTTGAGCAGCGGTACGGGCGGGATCATCGAGCGGCAGCGTGAGCGCGAGGGGGTGTGTGGCCATGGGGCATCTCCAGGTCTGACACCTGGCATCAGCGCCAGGTCATCAGCCGGAAGGCTCCCTCCCCTTTCAGGCCGCCTCGGCGGCCCGGCGGACACGCCAAGCATCATTCCAGTCCGCGTGCCGTTCCGGCAGCCGGAGCACCAGTTCGCGTCCATTGGCTGTGAGATGGGGGCGGGCTTTTTTGAGCATGGCGGCAGCGGCGGCACCGCGATCGCCATAGACGATGATACGCTTGACCCGTTCGGGGATGGCGACAAGCCCAAGGCGTTCGACCCCGCCCAGCGCCCAGGTGGGCGTTCCGAACCAGGCCATTGCTGAAAGGGCGTCCTCGATGCCTTCGGCAAGGCCAAGCTCCTCGCCGGCCGGCGCCAGACGAATGGCCGCGTCGCCGAGAAGGCCAAGGGCAATCTTCGGCTTTGGCATGGGTTTGTGCAGGATGTCGGCGAGATCGAGGCAGGTCCGCTGGACGGCGACAACCCCCAGATCATTCTCGACCGCGGCGATCATCGCCGGAAAGAACCGGCGGCGCTCACCGGCCCCGACGATGGTGCGCGGGTTGTAGCGCAGGCAACGCGGATAGGGAGGCGGCAGACCGCGCGCCGCCAGATAATCGGCCGCTGGAGATCCGGCGATGGGCTGGCTCGCCTTCCATAGGCGAAGTGCAAGAGCGCGATGGTCCGCGGCCGCCTTCGGGCGCGGCATTGTGAGCGGCTCCGCATCGTGAAGTTTGCGCCGGCGCAAAGCAGCCAGAACATCGCGCGTGTCGCAGCCGGCAAAGCAGTGGAACAGGATCGCCCGCTCGCCCAGGCGTACCGACAGGCTGGGACCATGATCGTTATGTGCCGGGCACCGGCATTCGCCGCGCGTACCGCGCCAGATCCCACCCAGGGCTTCGACAATGGCTTTGGCGCGATGGGGAGCAGCTATGGGCATCGACTAATCCTCGGAAGTGGTGGAGCGCCGCTGCTGATTGCGCCCTCCCCTCCCCGATATTTCACCCCGGCATGCCTTTGGGTGCCAGGATCCCGAATTCCTCGACGATGCGATCGGTTGTGTAGTGCGTCGCGCCGTCGCGTTCATAGGAGTTGTCCTTGAGCCGTCCGGCTATGCGCACGAGATCCCCGACTTGAGCCCGGTCGGCGATATGTTTTCGCTGGCCTTCGCTGAAGACGCTCACGCGGTTCCAGTGGCTGTCTTCCTGCCATTCGTTATCGTCACCCTTGCGGCGATAATTCGCGCAGACCGACAGCAGGGTGACTTTCGGCCGCGCGTCGATTTCCCCGATCCGGCCGATGATCTCGAACTTGGCGAAGTTGATCATGCACCCTCCATGCGCAAGGTCATTTGGCCGGCAGCCTATCGTAGGCGGCTAACTTCGCGTATCCCTCCAGGCGGGGGGATTGAACGATTGCATCAGGCGCGACGCCGATCTCTTTCTCAAAATAAAAAGAATCAAAACGCCGCTGCTCGCAGCGGAAGCTTTTCCGATTCAAAAGGATTCAGATTCAGGAGGCCGAAAGCACAGCATTTCTGCGGGTTTGAGCAAGCTTATCCTGACCGGACGGGGGATTTTGCCTGCCCTTCCGGGGGCGCTTCCCTGACCGATCGGGGGATGCAACCTGACCTGCTGGGGCCTTCCTGACCGTATGGGGGACAGCTTCCTGCTGGAGTGATTCGCTCGCCATAGCGTTCGTCAGGGACTTTCTTCGGCGTCCGCGCTGCCGTTTGCGCGGGTCCGGGCGCTTGGAAACGCGACTCGCCGCACTTCCTCATGGTTTGCTGCTTCGGAGCGAAGTTCCATCCTGACCTCTTGGGGGCCGAATCCGGTGTCTATCCTGCCCTGACTTGACGCGTAAGGACAGGTCAGGCAGATTTTCTCCCACGCTGGACGAATCGGCGCAGACTTCATGGCATGGATGACGAGCAAGCCCTAGATCACGCTGTAACGCCCTCCCCCACCGGCGATGACGCTTCTCCGGGACGGGCGATGCGGGTGGCTGCCGCCCTGCAGGCAAAGGGCGGTGACGAGTTCGCCAAGCCCGGCAGCATCGTCGAGGTCAAGTTCGTCAAAGGCCAGTCGCTTAGCCTGACTGCTTCGCGTTTGCTTGCGCTGATGATTTTGACCGCGGGCGGTGATGCCTGGGAGGACCGCCCGCACAAGATGCGAAAGGCGGACATTCGCCGCGGCCACAAGGGCAATGAGCGCATCTCGGATATGCTTGAGGAATTGCACCGCACGCTTTTCGCGGTCGACGACAAGTCCTGGCGCGGCAAGAAGGCGACGCTGCGCTTTTCGCTTATCTCGTCGTCGCGCGAAGAAGCGGAAGACGAAGAGGGCGCGGACGCTGGGTGGATCGAGTGGGAGTTCACGCCCGAAGCCCGAAAGCTGATCCAGGAATCGGAGACCTATGCGGTCCTGAACCGCCAGGCGGTGCTCGGCTTCCGATCAACCTATGCGCTCAAGCTGTACGAGATCGGGGCGCTGAGGCTGCATAGGCGCCAGTCGCTCTGGAAGGGCGACATGACGGCGCTGCGTGCGCTGCTCGGCATCGCGCCGGACGTCTACAAGGATTTCGCGCAGCTGCGCCGCAAAGTTCTCGAAAAGGCGAAGGCCGAAATCGACCAGCTCGCCCATTTTCGCGTGGAGTGGCGGGAGATCCGCCAGGGCAGAACTGTCACCGAAATCGAATTCCGCTTTGAGCCCAAGGATGCTCCGGCCCAAATCGCGACCGTGGATGAGATCGGTCGGCACTCTGCGGGCAGAAAGGCGCGGCGCGAGGACGAGGTGGAGACCGTTGCCGTCGAGGCTGTCACACAGGCGGCGGTGGCGGCCTTGGTGTCAAAGGATAAGGCTGGGGCAGGGGAGGTCACCTTCCCGAACGGCACGATCCGCTTTGGCTCGGACACGCTCGCGGCCATCGGCCGTTCGGCTGGCGGCGGTTGGGACATCGATCTCATTGCCGATGCCTATCGCGCGCAGATGGGCGAAAGGCTGGCGAAGCTCAAGGGCGCCAAGCTGATCGCATCCTGGACCGGCTTCTGCGAGAGTTTCCTGGCACGACGCGGGCGCCCCTGAGCCGAAATTGCACCGGTGCAATTTCGGGGTGAACTGCCCCCAAGGGGTCAGGTTGCGAGGGGGCGCAAAAGGTCTGCGGCGCAGATTGGGCAAGTTTCGCCCTTCGGGCTGGGCCGACTTGCGAAAATCAGCCTTCGATTGACCTAAAAGTGCAAATTGAGCTATGCCCCCTCTAGTTTCGCAAGGGGGCCTCTCTTGGCTGCATCACTCGACATTGAGGGCACGCAGGACCTGCTGTCCGTCTCGACGCTCGCACAACGGACCAGCTCTGTCCTCGAGCGGCTCCGCGACTCCGCGCGGAGTGCCCGGGCGGACGAGCGGCGCGAGCCGACGTTCCCGATTGGCAAGGCCGCGGAACTGGTCGGCCGAACCGCGGCGGCCATTCGCGAGGCCGAGAAGGACGGCCGCTTGCCGCCGCCTCCGCGAACCGAGAATAATCGGCGTGTCGGCTATACCCTGGCGCAGCTCAACGACATGCGCGGACTGTTCGGCACCCGGCCCTGGCGGGCCGCAACCGATCCCTGCTGCGTTATCGCGGTGCAGAACTTCAAGGGCGGGGTGGGGAAATCGACTCTTTCGGTGCACCTGGCCCAATATCTCGCGATCAAGGGCTACCGGGTGGCTCTCATCGATTGCGACAGCCAAGCGTCGGCAACCACGCTATTCGGCTATGTGCCCGACCTCGACCTGACCGAGGAGGACACGCTCTATCCATTCCTGCGGCACGACGACATGGAGTCGCTCGACTATGCCCTGCGCAAGACCCACTTCGACGGCCTCGAGCTTGTTCCGGCCAATCTGCGGCTGTTCCAGTCGGAATATGAAATCGCAGCGCGCATGGCGCGGGGGCAGGGGAACCTGATCGACCGCATGGCGCAAGGCATCGCGAGCATTGCCGATCGGTTCGATGTGGTGGTTCTCGATCCGCCTCCGGCGCTCGGCGCGATCTCGCTTTCGGTGCTGCGCGCGGCCAATGCGCTGGTGGTGCCGGTTCCGCCGACGGTGATGGACTTCTCGTCGACGGCGGCCTTCCTCGCCATGCTCGATGAGACCATAGAGACGCTGGCCGATCGCGGCTTGGCGCCGTCGCTGCAGTTCCTGCGCTTTGTGGCGTCCAAGGTCGATGAGAATAAGTCGATGCAGAAGGAACTGCTGAACCTGATGCGGACCCTTTTCGGTCACGCGATCGTCCGTACGCCGCTCAAGGATTCGGCCGAAATCGACAATGCAACGGCGCGGCTGATGACCGTCTACGAGCTGGACGGCCCGGTCACCAGTTCGACGGTGCGCAACCGCTGCCTTGCCTATCTTGATGGCGTGAACAGTGAAATTGAGGTCGACATTCGGTCGATGTGGCCGAGCCATTTGACGCGGCTTCGCAAGGAGGGACTCGCCTGATGCGAGCAAAATTGCACCGGTGCAATTCCGGGTAGAAGGGGTGGATGATGAGCAAGAAGAACGCCAACTTCGCGGCTGATCTGGTCGCCGGAATCGACCCGGGGGCGCAAGCCCCAGCGGCGCGGCGCCCTGGCATCGGTGCGAGCGTGCTGGCGGGCCGGGAAAGCCGGCTTGCCGAATTGGCGACGGGCAGCGTCGTCTCGCGCACCCATGAGCTTGTCGATCCCGCGCGCTGCCGAATGTGGGCGGGGCATAACCGCGAATATGCGCTCCTCAATGAGGAGCGGTGCGCCGACCTCATCGAGAGCATCAAGGCGCAGGGCAAGCAAGAAATGCCCGCCATCGTTCGCCGCGTGAAGGACGATCCTGCCTTCGATTTCGAGGTGATTTGCGGCGCGCGCCGGCATTGGACGATCAGTTGGCTGCGCGCCCACAACTATCCGGATTTCCGCTTTCTCGTCGATATCCGTAGCCTTACCGACGAGGAGGCCTTCCGTCTCGCTGACCTCGAGAATCGGGCGCGCGACGATCTCACCGATCTGGAGCGCGCGCGCGACTATCTGCGCGCGCTCGACGCCTATTATGAGGGGCGCCAGAAGGTGATGGCCGAGCGGATCAATGTCACGGAAAGCTGGCTCAGCCGCTATCTCGACCTTGCCCGGCTGCCGGCGGAACTGATGGCGGCCTTCGCCCTTCCGCAGGATCTCAGGATCAAGCATGTCACCGCGATCAAGCCTCTCTTGAAACCGGAGGATCGGCGGCAGCGTGTGTTCGCCGAGGCGGGACGTCTCGCTCAGGTGCAGTCCGATCGCGCAGCACCGATGCCGGTCCCCGATATCATACGCGCGCTCGCTCTGGCCGCCGATCCCCCCAAGAGGTCAGGATCCCCCAAGAAGTCAGGAAAGCCGGAAACGATCGTGTCCGAAGGGGGGAAACCATTGCTGAAAGTGGAGGCGGTGGATCGTAAGGGTCTCAAACTTACCTTGCTCCCGCATGCCGGTGGTACGCGGGCTGAAGCGGAGGCCGCGTTGAAAGCGCTGCTCGATCAGCATTGGAGCTAGGACAATCTTCAGCGGTTCTGAGACGTGAGAGTTTTGTCTTCACATGTTGAATATGGACTGCCCTATGACTGCAGCCTTCCAGGATGACATTCGCGAGAATGAGATCATCTCGCCCCGTCGTCTGGCGGAGCGCCTGCGCTTCTCCATGGCGCATTTGGCTCGCGTTGCTCGCCTGGATCCTAAGGCCATGACTCTGTATCCCTCCGCCCCGACCGTGCAGATTAAACTGGAGGAAATAGCCCGAGTTATAACGCGAGCGGCAGAACTTGCAGGCGAAGAAGGCAAGGCGGTTATCTGGTTCAAGCATCAACCCATTTCTGGAGTTGGGAAAACGGCCGCGGAATTGGTTGCGAATGGCGATATCGATATCGTCATGGAAGATCTCGATCGTATGGCTGCCGGGGTCTATTCCTGACAGGCGTCACTCAAGGCCGAAAGGTTAGCTTGTCCGCAGGACCTTTAGGCGAATGTCTTCTTCTCGTAGACGGTGACAATCGCCCGGCCATCCCAAACGTAGCACAGGTGCCGCTCCTGTCGGCTGTTGGCGAGTAGGCGAGGGCGGAACACCGCGGCGCACTCGCCGTCGGCGTCGCGCACGCTTTGGTACACGATGCCATCCGAACCTTGCTCACGCAGGTGCCGGCCAAGCGCCTGGCCGGCGGCATAGCTGTCCGGGGCGTAGAGGGCAGGGCGTTCATCGCGCAGGCCGCGAATATCGTGGAGCATGGCGTCCAGGTCGACCGCGTAGACGCGCATGTCGAGTTCCTGCGCCGGTTCGTGGGTGTACGCCATGAAGCGGGTTCGGTGATGGCGCGTCTCGGCAACCGCAGTCTCGATGGTGCTGGCAGCGTAGAACAGCCCGAAACTGCCGTCACAGAACCGGCTGCCATCGGGATTTAGGTGGGTGAACGCTGCCATGATCGCCGATGTTCCGGGTCCCGATACGCGGTCCTCCGGTGGGACGAGGGCGAGGTCCCCGACCTCGTCGCGAAGCCGGTCGTTGGTCATCGCCTCGATCGCATAGACCGCTTCCAGGTCGGCCGGATCCGCGACATCCTCAAACAGCGATATGGGCGGGAACCGGCTTGCGACGATCCGGTAGCACGGTTGCCACCGCACTTGCGTCGTCGCAATGGCATCCATCAGCCGCGCTGCGCGTCGATATATTGACGCACCACGTAGAGATCGGCGACATTGCCCGAGGCCATCCGCTCGATCGCCGGGCGTCCGGCGAACAGCGGCGCCTCATTGGGTTTGCGTACCCATTCGTTGGCGGTACGGGGCAGGAGCATCTTCAGCCCCTTGTAGATCCCCATGACATAGGAGATGCGCTCCAGCGCATCCTTGGGAATCGCCGCGACCGCGCCGCGCTTCCAGGTCTGGAAGGTCGAGCGGCTGTCGAGCCCGAGAAGCTTCATCTGCTCGGCTTCCTTGAGGTCCCAGGCGTCGGCAATGCGGAAAAAGGTGCGCAGCGCCGGACCGCTCAGATCCTTGCGGCTGGGCGCTTTGGCGGGGACGCCGGAATGGGCAGTTGTGGCCATTGGCCATCTCCTTCTTTCTCTGTCTATGTATGATATCTGTACATAACGTCAAGAAGAGATCAGTTTTCATACACGCCGAATGCGCGCGATGCCGCGTCAGGGATGGCCAGAACTGCCGGCGAGCAGCCGGTCGATCTCACCCATCGCCGCGTCGAACTCGGCAAGAGCCGCATGGGGGAGGGCGGTAGCCTGGTCCAAAGACGCCGGCTGCCCATCCCTTCCCGGTTCTTCGACGACCAGCAGGGCCTTCCCCTTGACCGTCTCCCGCCGTGCCATGCGCGCCGCCACAAGGGCGTCGCCGATCGCATAGGTGCCGCGCCGACTGATCCCGAACGCCCAGGTGATCTGATCGAGCCCGAGTGGCGCAAAACCAGCGAGCAGGATCCACACCTGCGGTGCCCGCGCGCTCGAGCGCAGGTGCCCCAACTGCTCGCGCATCAGCACCGCGCGCCGCCGCGCTTGCGCGACCAGCTCGGCAAGCCGGGTCACGCTGCGCTGGAGGCTGCGGGCCGCCAGCATGGCGCGTTCGCCCGGCCAGAGCTGCGGCTGCAGCGTTTGCGCCGTCACCGCGCCGGGGCAGGGGAGGGCGCGGGCCCACGCGCCGGACGCGGTCAGCAGCCGCCCCAGCGCGGCATCGACCGCCCAGAGCGGGGTGCGCGTGGCGGCCTGCTCGATCGCCACCGCGCGGTTCCCAAACGAACGGATTTGCACCGCGCGCTCCAGCGGCGCGAACCGCGGATCGGCGCGCAGCAGCGCGTGCAGGCGGGCCAGACCCGCGAAGGGCAGGGGGGTCTCGTCATCCGCGCCGGCCTGTTTCATTAGCGTGATCGCCCTGCCGATCGCTTCCTCCGCCAGCGCGTCTTCGGCTTGCATCGGGCGGTCGGCCCCGAAGCGAGCGGCCAGAGCGATGGTCTGCGCGGCATCGGCGAGCGGTTCCCACGGATGACGGCTGAGTTCGCCGAGCAGGGCGCGGACCACGGCATAGGCGGAGCAGCCGGTGAGGGGTGTCTCTTGGGGGCCGCGGTCGAGCCCGGCGAACCAGGCGTTGAACCGGTGTTCGGCGTCCGCAAATCCCGCTTGCGCCAGGGATGAAAGCAACACCTCCCGCAGCAGCCCTACGCAGAACAGCCGTTTTTCGATATCGGTGAGGCTGGCGAGGAGCCCGTCGAGCCGGCCGAGCGCCAGCGCGCATTCGCCTTGCGCGAGGGCGAGCTCCTCGGGTGGGACGTCGGTGTCGGCGGCGAGGGGATGGAAGCGCTCCATGCCGGATGTGTAGTGAATGCCAAAACACTGCACAACTACTCAGGTGGTTGGTGAACGAACATGTGATAATTGCACTTATCACATAAGCAGATTTGACCGTTCTTTATAAGGTGGGCTACAAGCGCGGCTGAGGAGCGAGGCGCGTCGTGAGCACCGAAACCGCCCGGGAAGGGCCAGAAATCCCCGTAGCGCCGCCTGAGGCTGTCCTGCCGGCCGTCAGGGCGCCGGCCGACCTTGCGTGGACGATCGTGCAGATGCGCGCCGGCGAGCGCATCACCGTCAACGAGGGCCTGATCGCCGCCTATCAGGCCGCTTCATCGCCCCATAGCATCCGTGCGCTCAAGTCCGACGTCGAGGCGTTCGATGCGTGGTGTAGGCGCAACAACCGGATCGCGCTGCCGGCCACGCCCGAGACCGTGGCCGATTATCTCGACGCGCGGGCCGGGAAGGGGAGCCGGCCGGCCTCGCTATCCCGCTACAAGGCGTCGATCGCCAAGATCCACCAGCTGCTCGAGCTCAAGGATCCGACGCCGGCGCCGCTGGTGAAGCTGCGGCTCCAGACGGTGCGCCGCGAGAAGGGGGCTGCGCAGAAGCAGGCGCGGCCGCTGCGGTTCAAGGGCCCGGTGCGCGACGTCGAGCGCGACAAGGCGCGGGGGCTCAACATCCGCGCGCTGCTCGAGAGTTGTGGCGAGGATCTGCCGGGGCTGCGTGATCGGGCGCTGCTATCGGCCGCTTATGACACCGGGCTGCGCGCCTCCGAACTGGTGGCGGTCGCCATTGAGCATATTGAGGAGGCGATCGATCCCGAAGCGCGGCTGCTGCAGATTCTGCGTCATAAGGGCGATCAAGACGGGGAGGGGGCGACCGCCTACCTCAGCCCGCGCACCGTCGCGGCGATCGCGGCGTGGACCGAAGCGGCGGGGATCACGACAGGGCCGCTGTTCCGGCGGGTGCAGGTGCGGCGCTACAAGGCGCGGGCAGCCGTGCGCGGTCGGCCGATCGACAGCATCTCGGGCCGGGAGACGTGGGATCTGCGCAAGACGCTGTCCAAGCCGGCGGTGAAGGCGCGCGTCGAATATGACATCGGCACCGTGGCGCTGCACCCGGGCTCGATCGGACCAATCTTTCGGTCGATCATCGGCCGCGCGTTCGACCGTGGCGCGCTGCCCGATTTGACGGCGGACGATCTGGCGCGGTTGCTGAAGGGGATCAGTGCGCACTCGACGCGGATCGGGCTCAATCAGGACCTGTTCGCCAGCGGGGAGGATTTGGCCGGCATCATGGACGCGCTGCGGTGGAAGTCGCCGCGGATGCCGCTCGCTTATAATCGCAATCTCGCGGCAGAGCAGGGGGCGGCGGGGCGCCTTATGGCGAAGATTGGCTAGTCATGACGGCCTAAATAGGTCTTTGGATGATGCCGTGCGACCACACGACGGCGGCAGGTAGATCGAGGGATTTGCGCAGCGGCAAGAACCGGAGAAGGGAGGCTGAGCCCCCGGGGTCTTGAGCTACAACGTTAAGCCTAAGAAACGGGCAGGGGCCTGGTAGCGCGTAGTGTATGAGCGAAGCCACCATCGCTCAAACTCATCAGCACAGTCCAATTTCGAAGAGGAAACAAGAAAGTGGTTCCGGAAACGGTATGGATCTTATCCTGTGTAAACGCTCGCGCTAAATGGCGGCGTTCTGATCGCGCTATTTGTCAGTTGCCGGGTCCGATGACGAGGCAATCGCGCGCGGCCTGAACGATGTCAGCGGTGACCTCCTCGACGCGGTTGAGGGTCATGATCCGCCGCATCTGCGCGAACAGGCGCTCCATGAGCCGGAAGTTGCCGCGCGTGATGCGGATCACGGCTGCCTGCGCTTCGATCGCGTCGAGTTGGGCCGGGTCGAAGCTGATCCCGAAATCGCCGGCGTGGGTCGCGAGCAGCAGCCGCATTTCGGTCTCGGTAAGCGGTTTGAACTCGTGGACGAAGCCGATCCGCGAGTAGAGCTGGGCATAGCGGGCGAGGCGCTTCTCCAAGCCCGGCATACCCATCAGGATCAGCCCGAAGCCGTGGCGATCGGCCATGTCGCGGAGATGTTCGAGCGACTTTATGGTCAGGCGGTCGGCCTCGTCGACGATGACGAGGGGGCAGGCGATGCGGGCGGCGTCATGGGTGATTTCGTCCTGCGAGCCGCCCGCGACCGTCAGCCGGGCATAGCCCAGCTTAATGAGGTTGAGGCCCAACACCGCGTCGATCGTCTTGGGCGTGTTGCTGACCGACACGGTGTAGAAGACGGCGCGGCAGCGAGCGACCTTTTCGCCAAGGAGCGCGGCAATGGGACGGAGCGCGGCATATTCCCCCAGGTCGGGGAAGCTGGAAAACTCGCGCGCCGATCGCGTCTTTCCGACGCCCGGCCGGCCATGACACACGCCGATATAGCGGTAGTGCGCGCAGGCTTCGGCAAACTCGACGAACCGGGCATGTTCGCGGGTCGCCAGGAACGGCTGCTCGACCAGGAACTCAATCGTCAGCGGCGTAGAGCCGGAGCCCTCGGTAGGTGGTGGGCCGGGAAGCCGTATCCTCTTGGTCGCCATCGAAGGTCTCCGTGGGGGCAGGCACCTGCTTGTCGCGCTCCTTCGCGCCGCGCCGGGCGCGCTGGATCGCGCGCAACGACGGGTGCCCAGCGTGCTCGGAGCTGAGCGCACGGCAGACGAACCGGCCCTGGTGGTAGACGTGGATCTCGGTCAGGTCGCGGGGGTCATAGACCGCCTCGACCTGCTCGCCGACGAAGGCCGCGAGCGTGGGTTCGACATAGCGCCTGCCCATCAGACGGATGCCGTCGCGCAGCACTTTACGGGGCTTGGGCACGTGCACGAGCAGCATGTCGAGCTGTTCAAGGCTGTCGGGCATTGCGGGCAGGAACCCGCCCTTCTGCCAGCGCGTGATCGGCGGTTCGCCGGTGTTGCCATGCGGGCGACGATGATAGACGCCGCACACGAACGCCTCGAAGCGGGCGCGCAGCTCGTCGAGCGTGAGCACTGGCGCCGACAGCGGCTTGCCCGCGATCAGGTGGCCGGGCAGGTCGGGCAGGAACATGTCGTTGATGGTGCGGAACAGCCGCTCGATCTTGCCGCGCCCGCGAGGACGCCCCGGCAGCGAATGGATGAGGCGGATTTTGAGGGCGATGCACGCCTGCTCGATATGCTCGGAGATGAAATCCGAGCCGTTGTCGACGTAAAGCTGTTCGGGAATGCCGCTGACGATCCATTCGGGATTGGGCTTGCGCCAGATCGCCTGCCGCAAGGCGAGCGCCGTGTTGAGGGCACTGGGGGCATCGAGGCTGAGGAAGTAACCGGCGATGGCTCGGCTGTGATCGTCAACGATGACGGTCAGCCAAGGACGCACCGGGGTTCCGGCATCATCGAGCACGAGAATGTCGAGAACGGTATGATCGGCCTGCCACATCTCGTTCGAGGTCGCGGCTTCGCGCCGATGCACTAGCTCGTGCTGGTCGCGGTAGACGGCCGGATCGGAGGCTGCGGCGATCTGGCTTGCCGGTATCGCCCTGACGACACGCGCGACGGCCGCATAGCTGGGGGTTCGGTGTCCATGCGCGATGGCGAGTTCCTGCACCTTTCGGTGAATGGCGGCGACCGGGGGTCGCGGGCGCTTGGTGGCGAGAGTGCGGGTCAGTTCGACCAGATGTTCCGGCAGGTGCAGCCTGCCCCGATCGTTGCGCGGCAGACGCGCGAGACCGGCAAGTCCTTCGGCACGGTAGCGCCCGAGCCAGCGCTGCAACGTCCGCTCGCTCAGCGTGCCGGTGCGGGCGAGGTCCGCGAGCGGGATGCCATCGGCGAGGTGCGGTTCAAGGACGCGGTAGCGCTCGATCGCCAGCGGCGGGACAAGCGCCGGATGCGTCACCGCCGACGGTCCGTGTCGCAGGTAAGGAAAACGGAGATTTGCCTGCCCATCGCCATGCGAGTCCGCTCGCGTTGCCAAACCGGCCTGTTCGACGTAAATCTACCCGGTAAAGAAAACTAGGGCAACATAGACCTGCCGATGACGACTTTCTTCCCAAACCGCGCCCGATCGGGGCGCCACCGGCCCTACGCATGAAAATCGGTTACGCCCGCGTATCGACCGCCGAGCAGAACCTGGACCTCCAGCGTGATGCGCTGAAGGCTGCCGGCTGCGAGAAGGTCATCACCGACAAGGCCTCCGGGGCGACTGCCGCTCGCCCTGGATTGGAAAAGGTGAAGGAGCTGCTTCGCGCCGGCGACACACTGGTGGTCTGGCGCCTCGACAGGCTCGGCCGCTCGCTCCGTGATCTGATCGGATGGATGACCTACCTCGACGAGGAAAAGGTCGGGCTGCTGAGCCTGCACGAGGCGATCGACACGACCACCACGTCGGGCAAGCTTACCTTCCACCTGTTCGGGGCATTGGCGGAGTTCGAGCGCAACCTGATCCGCGAGCGGACCCAGGCCGGTCTCACCGCAGCCCGCGCTCGCGGCAAGAAGGGTGGCCGGCCGGCCGCACTCGGCAAGGACAAGCGCGACCTGCCCGTCAGGCTCTACCACGAGAACACGATGCCGATCGCCAAGATTTGCTCGATGCTCGGCATCTCCAAGCCAAAACTCTACGCCTATGTGCGATCGGCCGAGACCAAGCCGGTAGCCGCGTAGCGACGCTCGCCGACAAATAGCGCGATCAGAATGCCGCCACTTAGCGCGAGCGTTTACACCGTTCGCGGTCCCGATCGGCCCAGCGTCCCCCGGAACCGTTCGTTATCGGGAAGGCATCTAAGCGGTCTGCACCATCCTTCATCTAAAGTTCTCCAAGCGCTTCTGAGGATTTTCGGGCGCACCAAAAGCACTTGCTCCTCCAGTGGCTGGAGCATGTAACCGCAATTTGCTCTCCTGCGGACGGGGGGCTGGAGGTGGCTTTTTGACGGCCCGTGTTGAAGCAATCGGTATGTCTCGACGCTCATTAGTGGCGCGGCTGGTGGCCTGTGGAACCGGCTTGGTGCTCGGTTCTCCAACGCTCGCGCGACAGACTTCCCGGTCTGCGGGCTCGTGGAACTTCGGTGCGGCTCACCTCGAATGGGAGCCGCTGGAAGTCGGCACGGGTGATACCCTCCTTGTTTCGGCACAAGTGCGCGGAGTGCCGGTGCGGGCGGTGCTCGACAGTGGCAGCGGCGCGTCGATCATGAGCACGGCGCTCGCGGCGAAGCTCGGCTTGAACGATGGTGAGCGGCGCATGATTAGCGGGCTGAGCGCCAAGGCCCCGGTGCTGCTGGTCCGCGACATCGACGTACAGCTCGCCCGCGAAACCCGTCGCTTACCCTTTGCCGTCGTTGGTGATCTGAGTTCAGTGTCGGCGGCCTTCGGACGACCGATCGATATCCTCCTCGGTGCCGATATGTTCACGGGTAGCTGCATCGCGCTCGATTTCGCGAAAAGGCGTATGGCGGTCGTCAAGTCAGGCACGTTTCTCGCCGGTCCCGACTGGCGCGCTGTCGCGCTCGGGCGCGGTGCCAAGCAGGAGCTGTTCATTCGAGCTTCCGTCTCGGGTTTGCCTCCCGTGCCCTTGATGATCGATCTTGGCAGCTCGGCCGCGCTGATGCTCTCGTCGGCCTATGCCCGCGATCAAGGGCTGTTGAACGGGAAGCTCGTCTCGACCGCGGCGATCGGCGGCGTCGATGGTGTGCGTATCAACGATGCTTTCACGATCCAGAACATCAACATCGAAGGGCTTGGCGTCTCGAACGTCCCCACACTCGGGATGAGAGCTTGGCTCTCCACCAGCACGGTTGGCAATGTCGGCCTACCGCTGATCGCTCAATTCGACGTGGTGTTCGACGTGACCGCCGGATTCGTGTGGCTCCGGCCACTCGGTCCTCGTCGTCGCCTGCCGATGCTGAAGGACCGTAGCGGCCTTGGCCTCGCAGCCTCACCAACGGCGCTCACCGTTGTTCATGTGGCGGCGAACAGTCCCGCGGAAAAGGCTGGCTGGGCGGTCGGCGACCGGATCGTGGCGGTGAACGGCCATTCGATCGATGCGAACTATACGCGTGGGGAGCTCTGGCAAGTGCGCTCCCGGCCTGCTGGCACCCTCGTAAAGCTGACGATGGCCTCGGGTGATGTGCGCGAGCTCAGGCTGGCCGATTATTATTGATCGGCTTGAGGGTGGCCTTTGCCGATCGCCTTCATGATCCGACAATCGGCCATGCGCGCCTTGGTGCAGCTCTGGCTGAGCATTGCCAACTCATCCCGCAACACCGCGAGTTGCGCCAGTCTCTCCTCCACATCCTTGAGGTGCTGAGCAGCGATAGCTGAGGCGGCACCACAATCCTGGTCCGGGTTCTGCGCCAGCCCCATCAACGAACGGATCTCGTCGACGGAGAAGCCAAGCCGGCGACCGTTGCGGATGAAGTGCAAACGCTCAATGTCACTGGCATCGTAGGTTCTGCGACCCGACGCCGTGCGAGGGGCGGATCGGAGCAACCCGATCGACTCATAAAAGCGGATCGTCGTCACCTTCGTCGAGGTCTCGCTGGCGAGCTGCCCAATCATCACCGGCTTCATCATGCCATCCTTGCTTATGCGAACGTGTCGCACATTTCGCTTGCTTCTACAGCGACTGGAGGTGGTAAGGAAGGCCGCATGAATGCTTCTACCGAAAGCTGCGGGTGCCACGGGGAGCCCGCGCGCGCGCAAACCGATCCGGCCTATCGCCGTGCGCTGCTGACCGTCGTGGTGCTCAACCTCGGCTTCGGAGTCGCCGAGCTGTTCGGCGGGTTCATCGCCGATAGCCAAGCGCTGAAAGCGGATTCCCTCGATTTTCTCGGGGACGGGTCGATCAGCCTTATCGGTCTTCTCGCGCTTGCCTGGTCCGCACGGGCGAGGGCAAAGGTCGCGCTGACGCAGGGGTTGTTTCTCGGTGCGCTTGGCGTGGGCGTAATCGGTTTCGCGATTTGGCGCGCCCTGAACGCAACCGCGCCCGATGCCGAACTGATGGGCACAATCGGCGTTGTCGCGCTCGCGATCAATGTCGTGTCCGCCTTGGTGCTTGCGCGTTTCCGGGAAGGGGACGCCAATGTTCGCGCGATCTGGCTGTTCAGCCGCAACGACGCGCTCGCCAACGTGGCGGTGATCGCCGCGGCCGGTCTGGTGGCGTGGACAGGAAGCGCCTGGTCGGACCTCGCCGTCGCCGGCCTCATCGCCCTCCTGTTCCTCCACTCCGCTTATGAAATCGTCACTGGCGCTCGGCGCGAATTGGGAGAGCGGTAGTGCGTCTGCTCGCGTTGATCCGGGCAATGCTCTCGTTGCGGCTGCTCTCCGCGCTCGCGGCGCTGCTGATCCCTGCTGCGGCAATCGCCGAACCCGGCGACGTGCAAACCGCATGGCGGCTGCTCGACTATATGGCCGTCGATTATGGCGGCGCGGTCGCCAACGGTCGGATCAAGAGCACGTCGGAATATGCCGAGATGACGGAGTTCGCCGCGTCGGTCTCGACACGGCTTCAGGGCCTGCCGGCGAAGCCGGAGCGTCAAGCCCTCATCCAGCGGGCTGCCAACCTCCAGGCGGTGATCGCGGAAAAGGGACCGACTGAACAGGTGGCAACATTGGCGCACGGGCTCGCGGCCGATCTGTTGCGCGCCTACCCGGTGCCGCTCGCGCCCGATAAGGCTCCGAACCTCGTCTCCAGCGATGCACTGTTCCGACAATCCTGCGCGTCCTGCCACGGGATGACGGGCAACGGCCGTGGCCCTGACGCCGCCAAGCTCGCTACGCCCCCGATTGCTTTCACCGATGCCGAGCGCGCGCGCCAGCGCAGCGTGTTCGCGCTCTATCAGGTGGTGACGCAAGGCATCGACGGGACCGCGATGCAGAGCTTCGCCGATCTGCCCAACGATCAGCGCTGGGCGTTAGCATTCCGAGCCGGGAGCTTCGCCTTCACGGATGCGCAGGCGCGCGAAGGCGAGCGGCTTTGGAAATCCGACCCGACCCTTCGCCGGCGCATTCCGGACCTGAAAACCCTGGTCGCGCTCACCCCGGCCGCGCTCGGCGCGGCGATCGGCGACGCCAAGGCTGACCCAGTGCTCGCGTTCCTGCGTCGTCATCCCGAACAGGTGATACAACAGGCTCCCGGCTCGCTCGCGGTCGCCCGCGCCAAACTCGCCGAAAGCGTGGCGGCTGCGCGGCGCGGCGATGCGCGCATGGCGAAAGAGCTGGCGCTGTCGGCCTATCTCGATGGGTTCGAGCCGATCGAGCCAACACTCACCGCGCGCGACGCGACGCTGATGGGTCGAATCGAGGGCGCGATGGGGGAGTTCCGCGCCTCGATCGACCGGGGCGCGTCGCCCGATGATCTCGCGGAGAAGGTCGCAGTACTGGGCGGCCTTTTCGACGATGCGGAAGCGGCGCTCGCGCCTGATGCCGCCACCGAAGCGTCCACGTTCCTGGGCGCGTTCACGATCCTGCTGCGTGAAGGGCTCGAAGCCCTGCTCATCGTTGTCGCCATGATCGCGTTCCTGCGTAAAGCCGAGCGCGGCGAGGCGCTGCGGTACGTGCATGGCGGCTGGGTCAGCGCGATCATCGCGGGCGGGATCACCTGGGCGGTCGCCACCTATGCGATCGGGATCAGCGGTGCGAGCCGGGAGCTGACGGAAGGGTTTGGCTCGCTGTTCGCCGCGGTCGTGCTGCTCTCGGTCGGGATTTGGATGCACGGCAAGGCGCAGGCCGATCAGTGGCAGCGCTATATTCGCGAGAAGATGTCGCGGGCGCTCTCGGGCGGGTCGGGCTGGTTCCTGTTCGGGCTGGCGTTCGTCGTAGTTTATCGCGAGGTCTTCGAGACGATCCTGTTCTATGCCGCGCTTTCGGCGCAAGGTGACAACGGGATGCTTCTCGCGGGGGCCGGGTCGGCGATTGGACTGCTCAGCCTGATCGCTTGGGCCATGCTTCGCTACAGTCGCAAGCTGCCGATCGCGCAGTTCTTCCGCTATAGCTCCTGGCTCATGGCGGTCCTGACCGTCGTGCTGGCGGGTAAAGGCGTCGCCGCGCTCCAGGAAGCCGGCCTTATCAACATCGCACCGCTCGCGGACGTGCCACGGCTGTCGATGCTCGGCGTGTTTCCCACTTGGCAATCGGTGCTGGCGCAACTCCTGATGGCGGTCGCCATTGCGGTCGGGTTCGCCTGGAACGGGCGCGACCGATCCCGCTCGGGTTCCGGCTCAGTGACCCTTGGTTCGAATTAGTGCAATGACATGAAAACCCTTCCGTGATAGAGGCAAGCTAGTGCGAGCCTTTTTGCCTTTCCTGACATGCCTGATGCTGGTCCTGACCAGCTTCTCCGGCATGGCCCATGCCGCCGATCTGGCGGGGGGAAGCATCGCGGGCGTTGAGTTCACGGTCCATACCGCCGGTGACATCGATCAGGTGCCATCGGACTCGGACAAGAATGTCCCGCATCATCACAATTATTGTCACGGACACGACGTCGGCGCGCCTGCGCGCACGACGATGGAATATACCCCCGTCCTCACAGTGCCCAAGCCGACAATCTCCGCCTCTGCGTCGCTCGACGGCCGCACCGGCATGGTCCATTTGAGGCCCCCCCAAGCCTGACGTCCGATTTGGGCGTGCGTTGGCGCGCCCCTGTCGATCATCGTCAGGAGTCCTATTTTCATGAATCGTATCCTCGCGGCCATGCTGGCCGCAGCGTCTTGCGCCACGATGGCGCAGGCGCAGGTCGGACCGTCCGCGCCTGTTGCGCAGGATGCGCCGGTCTACACGCTTGACCAAGCGGTCAGTGCAGCGGGCGGTTCGGCCCCTGCTGCGGAAGCGGCGACAGCTGGAATCGACGCGGCCCGTGCAGGTCGCACAGTCGCCGGCTTGCGGCCCAATCCGGTGGTTCAAGGCCAAGTCGAGAATGTCATCGGCTCCGGGCCGTATCGGGGGGTCCGCAGCGCGGAAACCACGGTCGGCTTTGCGATCCCGATCGAGCTAGGCGGCAAGCGCGGCGCCCGCGTCGCGGTCGCCAATGCGCAATTGTCCCGGGCCGAGATCCAGGCCGCGATCATCGCGGCGGATGTCCGGCTTCAGGTAACGCAGCTCTATGTCGAAGCGGTCGCGGCCGATCGCCGGGTAATGACAGCCCGCGATCAGGCCCGGATCGCCAGCGATGCGCTGCGGGCCGCGAGCGTTCGCGTGCAGGCAGGGCGGGCATCGCCACTCGAGCAACAGCGCGCGGATGTCGCGCGTATCAATGCCGACGCCAATGTGGAGCGGCAGCTTCGCTTGGCCGAGGCGGCCCGCGCCAATCTGGCGCGTCGGATCGGACGGCCGATCGACGGCCTGCTCGATGACACGCTGCTCGATCGCCTTCCCGATGTGAACGTCTATGGGCCGTTGGCACCGGTCAACACGACCGGCACACTCGCGCTGGCGGCAGCCAACGCGGATTTCTCCATTGCCGAAGCCGGCGTGCGGCTCGCGCGCGCCAATCGCGTGCCTGACCTGAACGTCGGGCCGTCGATCCGCCGCCTGGAAGCGACCAACGACATGGCGGCGGTGTTCAGCGTGTCGATCCCGATCCCGGTGTTCAACAATGGTCGCGCCGCGATTGCGCAGGCGACCGCGCAGCGGACCCAGGCGGATGCGCAGCGCCGCGTGACCGCGCTCGACATCGAACAGGCGATCACGGACGCGCAGGCGCAGGCGGCCAATGCCGCAACGACGGCTCGTGCGGCGTCGGGGCCGGCGCTGGCGGCTGCACAGGAGGCCGCCCGCATCGCGCGGATCGGCTATCGCGAGGGCAAGTTCGGCCAGCTCGAATTGCTCGATGCTGAACGCACGCTCGCCGAAACGCGGGTCGCCGCGATCGACGCGCTTGCCAATTACCAGAATGCCCGCGCGCAAGTGGAGCGACTGACCGCTCGTGCGCCCAATGGGGGGAATCAGTGATGAAGAGCTTTTATCTCGCGGGCGCGGCGTCGCTCGCCCTGCTCTTGGCTGCCTGCGGCGGCAAGGATGGCGGAAACGAGGCAACTGCCGAAGGCGCAGCTGCCAATGAGACGGCAGCGGGCACGGAAAAGGGCGGTGCTGAAGGCGGTCATGCCGGTGAAGGCGTCGTCACATTGGGTGCCGACCAGATCGCCACAGCGGGCGTCCAGGTCGGACGGCCGATCATCGGCGGGGCCGGGACGATCGAGCTGCCCGCGATCATCGAGGGCGACCCACAGGGAACGCAGGTCGTCTCGGCCGCAATTGCGGGACGCGTGGTCGCGCTCACCCGTAACCTCGGCCAATCGGTCGGACGCGGCCAGACCATTGCGGTCATCGAAAGCCGCGAGGCGGCGCAGATCAAGGGCGAGGTCGAGGCGGCGCGGGCGCGGCTTCAGCTCGCTAATTCGAACCTCGCGCGCGAACAGCGGCTGTTCGCGCAGAGAGTCTCCCCTGAACAGGATCTGATCGCCGCCCGCACAGCGGCGACGGAGGCGCGGATCGCCCTGACGCAGGCGCAGAGCATGGTTTCGGCGGCGGGTGTCGGCGGCGGCGGGCTCAACCGGCTCGGCATTGCCGCGCCGATCTCGGGCCAGATCATTGCGCGCCCCGTGACGCTGGGACAAACGGTCGCGGCGGATGCCGAACTCTATCGCATCGCCAACCTGAGCCAGGTGTCGATCGCGCTTAATCTCAAGCCCGAGGATGCGGGCCGGGTGCGTCCCGGCAATACGGTGCTGGTGAAGGCGGCAGGCCGTCAGGCGACCGCCCGCGTGACCTTCGTGTCGCCGGCGCTTGATCCGCAGACGCGGCTCGTGCCTGCGCTCGCCACCCTCGACAATCGCGGTGGCGAATGGCGGGTCGGCGAGCCTGTGACGGCAGCCGTGCAGCTCACGGGCAGCGGCG
This sequence comes from Sphingobium sp. CFD-1, assembly GCF_024611115.1. Taxonomy (NCBI): domain Bacteria; kingdom Pseudomonadati; phylum Pseudomonadota; class Alphaproteobacteria; order Sphingomonadales; family Sphingobiaceae; genus Sphingobium; species Sphingobium sp. CFD-1. Next base: position 139,321 of record NZ_CP084399.1, read on the forward strand.
GGAGCGGGGCGGTCCGCGTGCCGACGACGGCGGTCCAGAGTTTCGAGGGCAAGTCGGTCGTGTTCGTGCGCACGCCCACCGGCTTCAAGGCGACCCCGGTCCAGCTCGGCGATGCGTCGGGCGACACGGTGATCGTCCGGTCGGGCCTGACCGGCAACGAACAGATCGCCACCACCGGAAGTTTCACGCTCAAGGCCGAGATCGGCAAGGGCGAAGCGAGCCACGAGGATTAAGCCATGATCGCCCGTATCGTAACCTGGGCGGTCGAGAAGCGCTGGCTAGTCCTGCTCCTCACCGTCATCGTCGCCGCCATCGGCGCCTTTTCCCTCTACCGGCTACCGATCGACGCGGTGCCGGACATCACCAACAATCAGGTCCAGATCAACGTCCGCGCGCCTGCCCTCTCGCCCGAGCTGGTCGAGAAGCAGGTGTCGTTTCCAATCGAAACCGCGCTCGCCGGCACCCCCGGCCTGGAATATACGCGCTCGTTGAGCCGCAACGGCTTCGCGCAGATCACGGCGGTCTTTTCGGACGCGACGGACATCTATTTCGCCCGCCAGCAGGTGGGCGAGCGTCTGCGGGGCGTGCAAGAGAATCTGCCCGACGGCGTGAACCCTGAAATGGGTCCGATCGCGACAGGCCTGGGCGAGGTGTACATGTACACCGTTCGTCTCGATCATCGCGAGGACGACAAGCACAAGCCCGGTGAACCGGGCCAACAGCCCGATGGCAGCTACATCACGCCAGAGGGCGAGCGACTGACGACCGAAGAGGACAAGGCGACCTACCTGCGCACCGCGCAGGACTGGATCGTGACGCCGCTTCTGAAGACCACACCGGGCCTCGCCGGTGTCGACTCGATTGGCGGTTACGCCAAGCAGTTCCTCGTCGTGCCCGACGTGCAGAAGCTGGCCTCGCTCGGCATCACGCTGACGGACCTGGGAAATGCGCTGGAGCGCAATAACACCAGCGTCGGCGGTGGCTTCGTCAATCGCAATGGCGAAGGTCTGGCTGTTCGCTCGGATGCGCTCGTTCGCAATGCCAGCGAGTTGGCCAGGACCGTGATCGCGACACGTAACGGCGTGCCGATCACGGTCGAACAAGTTGCGACTGTGAAGACGGGTCAGGCGATCCGCATGGGTTCGGCATCGGAGAACGGTACCGAAGTCGTCGTCGGCACGGCGATCATGCGGATCGGCGAGAACAGCCGCATCGTGTCGACCGCGGTCGCTGAGAAACTGAAGACGATCAACGCTTCGCTGCCTCCTGACGTCGTAATTCAGCCGGTGCTGAACCGCACCGAGCTGGTCAATTCGACGATCAAGACGGTCGCGAAAAACCTGTCCGAAGGCGCGGTGCTGGTCATCGTCGTGCTCTTCCTGCTGCTCGGCAACTTCCGTGCGGCCCTGATCGCGGCGTTGGTCATCCCGATCACCATGATGCTGACAGGCTTTGGTATGCTGCGCGCTGGGGTCTCGGCCAATCTGATGAGCCTTGGGGCTTTGGACTTCGGTCTGATCGTCGACGGCGCCGTCATCATTGTCGAAAACGCGCTGCGCCGGCTTGCCGAGCAACAGCATCATGAAGGCCGATTGCTCAGCGTCAAGGAACGGCTCGCGACCGTGGCAGCCGCTGCGCGTGAGATGATCCGTCCCTCTGTGTACGGGCAGGCAATCATCATCCTCGTCTACGTACCGCTGCTCACGCTGACCGGCGTGGAGGGTAAAACGTTCGGACCGATGGCGCTGACCGTCATCATCGCGCTCGCCTTCGCCTTCATCCTCTCTCTCACCTTCGTGCCGGCGATGATTGCGATCTGGCTGTCGAAGAAGGTCGAGGAGAAGGACGGCCGCATCATCACGTGGCTGAAGAAGCGCTACGAACCCGGTCTCGACCGGGCCATGAAGCGCCCGACGCTGACGATCGGTGCGGGTGTGGGAAGCCTTGTGGTGGCGGCGCTTGCTTTCACTACGCTCGGCTCGGTGTTCCTGCCGCAGCTCGACGAAGGCGATTTGCTGATCCAGTCGCTCCGCATTCCGGCAACGTCGGTCCAGCAGAGCCAGGCGATGCAGGTGCCGATCGAGCGGATGATGTCGAAGCAGCCGGAGGTGCAATTCGTCTATTCCAAGACGGGCACCGCCGAGCTGGCGGCCGACCCGATGCCGCCGAACGCGACCGACATGTTCGTCATCCTGAAGCCGCGCAAGGATTGGCCGGATCCTGAGCTTCCCAAGGAGGAGCTGGTCAGCCGGATCGAGGGTAATCTCGCGAAGATTCCGGGAAATGCCTACGAGATCACCCAGCCCATCCAGATGCGCTTCAACGAGCTGATCGCCGGCGTGCGCGGCGACATCGCGGTGAAGGTGTTCGGGGACGACTTCAACCAGATGAACCGGACGGCCGAGCAAATCGCGGCGGTGCTGCGCAGAACGCAAGGCGCAGCGGACGTGAAGGTGGAGCAGACGACCGGTCTTCCCATGCTCGACATTCGCGTCAACCGCGACGCGATGGCGCGGTTGGGCGTTACGGCTCAGGATGTGCAGGACACCGTGACTGCGACGATCGGCGGGCGAACATCGGGCCAGATCTTCGAGGGCGACCGTCGCTTCCCCGTGGTGATCCGCCTGTCGGAGGCGCAGCGTGCCGACATCGGCCTGCTCCAACAGGTGCAGGTGCCGGTGGCAGGCGGCGGCTATGTACCGCTGTCCAGCGTCGCCGAGATCAAGGTGGTCGATGGTCCGAACCAGATCAGCCGCGAGAACGGCAAGCGGCGCGTGGTGGTGCAAGCCAACGTGCGTGGCCGCGACGTCGGATCCGTCGTGGCGGATGCGCAGGCGGCGATCGGCAGCCAACTCCGGCTGCCTGCCGGCACCTATCTCGAATGGGGCGGCCAGTTCGAGAACCTCCAATCGGCAAGCGAACGGCTGAAGCTGGTCATTCCGGCTTGCTTCATTTTGATCCTGCTGCTCCTCTACGGGGCGTTGGGATCGGTCCGCGACGCCGCGATCGTGTTCACCGGCGTGCCTTTCGCGCTGGTGGGCGGCGTCCTGTTGCTGTTCCTGCGGGGCATGGACTTCTCGATCTCGGCGGCAGTGGGCTTCATCGCCCTCTCGGGCATCGCGGTCCTCAACGGCCTCGTCATGGTCAGCTCGATCCAAGATCTGATCCGATCAGGGATGAGCCGCGAGGAAGCCGCGCATGTTGGCGCGATGCAGCGTCTGCGACCCGTCATCATGACCGCGCTAGTCGCCAGCCTCGGCTTCGTGCCGATGGCGCTGGGCGAAGGCGCCGGCGCAGAGGTTCAAAAGCCTTTGGCGACGGTCGTCATCGGCGGTCTGATCTCGGCGACGCTTCTTACGCTGTTCGTGCTGCCGACACTCTATGCCCGGTTCGGGCAGAAAGTGATCGAGAAACCCGAGCACTACAATGAGGAGCATGAAGGGGACGACCACGGTCAGACCTTCGTGAACAACTTGGCCTGATGGATGGGCGGGGCGATCCGCGATCGCCCCGCCCATCTCTGGGAGATGGGGATATGCCTCGCACCATAACCAGCTCGATGCTTCACGGCGGGCCACTGCGCATCTGGTCGGCACTCACCGATCCGGATCATCGCCGGGCGTGGAGTCCGCTCGTATTTCTCGATGATCCGTCCCGGCTCGGCGACACAGAATGCACCTTTGCGATCCAGGGCATCACCCGGCCAATTCGGACGCCAGCACGGATTGATCGATTCGATAAACCGCACGCCTTCGCTTGGTCCTGCGGCATCCCCTATCTGTTCACGCTCGACGAGCGGTACGAGCTGGCGGGGGACGATGGCGGCACCAGGCTAACGCATAGCTGCACGCTGCGCGGGGCGCTCTCCCTGCCGTTCGCGGCGATGATGTTGCGCCGCCTGCGATCCCTGATGGTCGAATCTGACGATCGCCTCGCAACCTATCTCCGCTGGCGGGTAGGTCAGCCTGCCCGGGCTATCAATCGTCAGCGCGTCCCCTTCCGCTGCAGGAGGAAGGCGCGATGATGATGCACTGTAAGCGGGTGCTGCCCGCCGTCATCCTCGTTGTCGGGCTCGCGGCGTGCTCGGAAAGAAAGCCGCCAGCCCCGCCAACGGAGCAGCAGATCCATTCGTCCGACAGCGCCGTGGCGACCGGGGAAATGGGGCGGCATAGATATCGCTGTTCCGACGGGGAACCGCTGTTCGTCGATTACAAGGACAACGGCCTGCAGATCGATTTGCGGCGCTCCAACGGGGGACCGCCGATGATGCTGACCGCGCCAGCGCAGGGCCTGCAATATGTCGGCGAAACAGCCACCGCGACCTTCAAGGGGTCGCAGCTCACCATCGTGGAAGGCGATGGCCGTACCCGGATCTGCGAGCAGGAAGGCACGCGATGAACTGCCCTGCCTTCGAACGCCACAGGGCGCTTCGTCGGAAGAGACCGATGTCTGACACGTCGATTTCAAATGTGACAACCTTGTGCGGCCTGAATCGGGCCGGTCTGGCGATCGCGCGCCTCGGCGTCGTTCTCGTCTCCGGGGCGGTTATAGGGGCGTGTAATCCAGCGCCGACCCAGCCTACCGAGCCGGCGCATGAAAAGCATCTGACGTCGAAACTAATCGCGCAGCGCATCATGTACTGCGACGACGGCACACGCGCCGATGTCGACTTCATCGATGACGGCTTGAAAATGGCCGTCACCTGGCTGCCGAAGGGCAGGACCGAGATCCTGCGCGCGCAGCGAACCGGTGACGAGTTTCGCGGCGACCATTCGCGGGCTGTCGTGGCGGGCGGATCGATCGCGTTCACGCGACGCGGGAAGATCCGCGTCTGCCACCGAACCCCGGAGGAGTCCTAGGAAATGCAGGCACTGCTCTATACGCTTGCGCCTGTGCTGGCGGTCGTGCTCGGCGCGATTGTCGCGAGCCGCACCAAGTTGAAACCTGGCCTCGTGGCGGGCCTACAGCATCTCGCTGCCGGCGTCGTGTTCGCGGCGGCAGCGACCGAAATCCTGCCGCAGGTCAAGCATGAGGCATCGCCCAGCGCGACGTTGATCGGCGGGGCGGCGGGCGTCGCGACCATGCTGGGGCTCAAGGCTCTTGAGGCCCGCTTCAAGGGGCCGATGGCGCTACTCGCCGCGATCGGCATCGACATTCTGGTCGACGGCCTGGTGCTCGGCCTCGCTTTCGTGGCGGGCGAGAAGGCAGGTCTCCTGCTGACGATCGCGCTCACTCTGGAAGTGTTATTTCTGGGACTGACGCTGACCGACGAGCTGGCGGAAACCTATCGCTCGCGCTTGCGCATCATCGTGATCGTCTCGGCATTGGCCCTGCTGCTGCCGATCGGCGCGCTCGCTGCCGTGCCGGTCGCCGCGCTGTCGCCGGTGATGATCGCCGGCTTCCTCAGCTTCGGGCTGATGGCGCTGCTCTACCTCGTCACGGAGGAGTTGCTGGTCGAGGCGCACGAGAAACCCGACACCCCGCTCATCAGCTCGATGTTTTTCGTCGGCTTCCTGGCCCTGCTGACACTTGAGGAGATGATGGGATGATCCCGGGCAACGACAACAATGGCGGGCAGGAGCGCCGCACACTGTGGATCGTCCTGCTGCTGAACGCGGCGATCGCTGCGGGCTTCTTCGTTTCCGGCTTCTTCGCGGACTCGAGCGCGCTGATCGCCAACGGCGTCGACAACCTGTCCGATACGGCTGTGTATGCGCTGAGCCTTGTGGCGCTCACCCGGGGCCAGACATGGAAGACACGCGCCGCGGTCGCTTCGGGCGTCATGCTGCTGATCTTCGCGGGCGGCATCTTGATCGATGTCGGACGGCGCTACGTGCAGGGCAGCGAGCCCATCGGACCTACCATGATGGTCATGTCCGCGATCGCCGGCGTCGTGAATTACCTCTGCCTGCGGCTGCTCCAGCGCCTCAAGGATCCGGACGTCAATCTCCGGGCCGCAACCACCTTCAGCTTCAACGACTTCATTTCCAACGGCGGCATCCTGATCGCCGGCGTGCTGGTGCTGTGGTTGGGTACCAATTGGCCGGACCTGCTGGTCGGCTTCGCCACCGCCATCATCGCCATCAAGGGCGGTGTCGAAATCCTGCGCGACGCGCGCGCCGAAACCAAGAAAAGCGAAAGGAGGTCGTCATGAACGACAAGCTCGAACTCGACATTCCAGTGTTGTTGCCGGACCTTCCTGACGCGGCCGATGCCTGCCTGGACCGTCTCGTATCAACCCTGTCAAAGCGCGAAGGTGTCGAGCGGGCGCATGTGATCTGTCTCGACGGCAACACGCCAGCGGCGCTGTGCATCCATTTCGATGCCGCCAAGCTGCCGCTGCCACGGTTGCGCGAAATGGTGCGCGCCGCAGGTGCCGAAATCACCGAGCGCTACGGCCATGCGATCTGGCAGGTGACGGGGATCAACCACGAACGTCGGGCGCGCACGGTCAGCGATGCGCTGTGCGCCTTGCCCGGCGTGGTCCAGGCAAGCGCCAGCACCAGCGGGTCTGTCCGGGTCGAATATGATCGCCGCGAAACCACCGAAGAGGAGGTGCGCGCTGCGCTTCGCAAGCTGAAGGTGAGGGTGGGCAAGCGGGTCGCTGCCGATGAACATGCCGGCCACGACCACGGCCCCGGGGGCCACGGCGCGGGCGAAGAGAAGCACGGCCCCGGCGATGGCCACGACCATAGCCACGCCGAATTTCTCGGCCCCAATACCGAGCTGATCTTCGCGCTCGCCTGTGGCGCGCTGCTGGGGATCGGCTACGCGATCGAGAGGCTGGTCGCTGGCGCGCCCGAATGGCTGCCGACCGCCTGCTATATCGCAGCCTATTTCTTCGGCGGATTCTTCACGCTGCGCGAGGCGATCGACAACCTCCGGATGAAGAAGTTCGAGATCGACACGCTGATGTTGGTCGCTGCGGCCGGCGCCGCTGCGCTGGGCGCATGGGCCGAAGGTGCGCTGCTGCTGTTCCTGTTCAGCCTCGGCCATGCGCTTGAGCATTATGCAATGGGCCGCGCCAAGAAGGCGATCGAGGCGCTGGCGAAGCTCGCGCCCGAAACCGCGACCGTGCGACGCGGCGGGCAGACCAGCGAAATCCCGGTCGAGCAGATGGTCGTCGGGGACATTGCCATCGTCCGCCCGAACGAGCGCCTGCCTGCCGACGGCTTCGTCATCAAGGGCACCAGCGCGATCAACCAGGCCCCGGTCACGGGTGAAAGCATCCCGGTCGACAAGGTGCCGGTCGCAGATGCCGCAGCGGCACGCGCCAAGCCCGATGCAGTCGACGCGGAAAGCCGGGTTTTTGCTGGTACGATCAACGGCGGCGGCGCGATCGAGATCGAGGTGACACGCCGTTCCAATGAAAGCGCGCTTGCCAAGGTCGTGAAGATGGTGAGCGAAGCGGAGACGCAGAAGTCGCCGACGCAGCGCTTCACCGACCGGTTCGAACGGATCTTCGTGCCCGCCGTCCTGGTCCTGTCAGTGCTCCTGCTGTTCGCATGGGTGGTCGTCGACGAGCCGTTCCGCGACAGCTTCTATCGCGCGATGGCGGTGCTGGTGGCGGCAAGCCCGTGCGCGCTCGCGATCGCAACGCCGAGCGCGGTCCTGTCGGGCGTTGCCCGTGCAGCGCGGGGCGGCGTGCTCGTGAAGGGCGGTGCACCGCTCGAAAACCTCGGGTCGCTCAAAGCGATCGCTTTCGACAAGACGGGCACGCTGACCGAAGGTCGTCCGCGCATCACTGATGTCGTGCCCGTCGATGGCGCCGATGAAGGCGAGTTGCTGGCGCTGGCTGTCGCCGTCGAAGCGTTGAGCGACCATCCCCTGGCCCAAGCGATCGTCAAGGACGGCCGCGAACGTCTGAACGATCGTGCCGTGCCGACTGCCGGCGACCTCAAGAGCCTGACCGGTCGGGGCGTCACCGCGAGCGTGGATGGCGAGACGGTGTGGATCGGCAAGGCCGAGATGTTCGGAAGTGAGGGCATTCCGGCGCTGGGGCAGGGCGCGCAGGACGCAATCGCGAAGCTGCGCGAGAACGGCCGCACGACAATGGTGGTCCGCAAGGGGGACCGCGACCTGGGCGCGATCGGCCTGATGGACACGCCTCGCGAAGCTGCCAAGACCGCGTTGCGTCGGCTGCACGAGATGGGCGTGTCGCGGATGATAATGATCTCCGGCGATCACCAGAAAGTCGCCGAAGCGATCGCCGACGAAGTCGGGATCGACGAAGCGTGGGGCGACCTCATGCCCGAAGACAAGGTTGCCGCGATCAAGAAGCTCGCCGGCGAAGACAAGGTCGCGATGGTGGGCGACGGCGTGAACGATGCGCCGGCGATGGCAAGCGCCACGGTCGGCATCGCGATGGGCGCGGCGGGGTCGGACGTTGCGCTGGAGACAGCCGACGTGGCGCTGATGGCCGACGATCTGGCGCACCTGCCATTCGCAGTCGGTCTTAGCCGCCATACCCGTGGAATCATCCGGCAGAACGTCTTCGTCAGCCTGGGTGTCGTCGCCTTCCTGGTGCCTGCTACCATCCTCGGCCTCGGCATTGGGCCAGCGGTGGCGGTTCATGAGGGATCGACGCTGCTCGTCGTCATCAATGCGCTCAGGCTGCTCGCCTACCGCGATCCGGCAGGGAAGGCGGCATGAAGTGGCTGATCGCCTTCGACCTCGACGGCACGCTTGCCGAGAGCAAGCGGCCGTTATCGGAGGATATGGCCGCAATCCTCGCCCGATTGCTCGCCATCACGGATGTGGCGGTGATCTCGGGCGGGGACTGGCCGCAGTTCGAAAAGCAGATCGCCTCGCGCCTTCCTGCCGGCGTCGCGCTCGACCGTCTCTGGTTGATGCCGACCACAGGCACGAAACTCTATCGGTTCATCAATGGCGCTTGGCGCGCGGTCTATGCCGAACTGTTCGACGACGCGGAGAAGGCGAAGATCCGCACGGCCTTCGATCAGGCGCTGACCGATGCCGGTCTCGCCGACGAACGTATCTGGGGCGAACGGATCGAGGACCGGGGCAGCCAGATCACCTTTTCGGGCCTGGGGCAGGCAGCGCCGCTGAAGGAAAAGGAAGCGTGGGATCCTGACCGAAAGAAGAGGACCGCGTTGCAGGCCACGTTGCGCGCGAAGCTGCCGGAGCTCTCGATCAATCTCGGTGGCACGACATCGATCGACGTGACCAGAGCAGGGATCGACAAGGGCTATGGCCTGAAGCGCCTGAGTGCCGAGAGCGGTGTCCCGCTCGACGGGATGCTGTTCATTGGGGATGCGATATTCCCCGGTGGGAATGACTATCCCGCTGCTGAAATCGGCCTCGACACAGTGAGGGTGCGCGACGTCGCGGAAACCACCGCCGTCGTGACCGCCATCATCGCGTGTCTGCACCGATAGGATCAAGATACATGGTCGGCTCCATCGCGGAATGCCGCATTGTCAAAGCTCTGGCTTCTGTCGCTTAGGGCAGCGCTTCCTAAAACGAAAAGAAGGCAATGTGCGCGTCTCCGCGAACAAAGCCTCCAGCGATCAATCTAAGAGATTCCGCCGCGCTTCTCAATCGTAGGGGGCGTTTGCGGGAGGGGGCGGAATCCTACGCTAAGGATTTGGGCCAGCGATATTCCCCGGTTAGATTGATGTGTTCCCATCCCAACGGCGAGACGTGGGCGAGTAGATCAGGCGCGATATGGGTACCGCTGGCGGCCCGGGTATTGACGACCTCGCCGAGCTTCATGGTGTTCCAGAATATGATGATGGCGGCGAGCAGGTTCATTCCGGCGATGCGATAGTGCTGGCCTTCGCCGGATCGATCCCGGATTTCACCTCGGCGGTGGAAGCTGATGGCGCGCTTTAGGGCGTGGTGGGCCTCACCCTTGTTGAGGCCGATCTGAGCCTGGCGCTGGAGGCCGGCATCAAGAATCCAGTCGATCATGAACAGGGTTCGCTCGATGCGGCCCACCTCTCGCAATGCGAGGGCCAGCTCATTCTGGCGCGGGTAAGAGGCGAGCTTGCGAAGAATCTGGCTGGGGGCGACGATCCCCGCTGCGATCGTCGCCATGATGCGCAGGATGTCGGGCCAGTTGCGCTCGATGAGCGGTTCATTGATCTTACCTCCGACCAGCGCTCGCACATTGGCCGGCGTCGCGTTGGGCGTGAAGGCATAGAGTCTTTTCTGAGGGAGATCGCGGATACGGGGGGCGAACCGGTAGCCGAGCAAGGCGCAGGCGGCGAACACATGATCGGTGAAGCCGCCCGTGTCGGCAAAATGCTGGCGAACGCGGCGGCCCGCGTCATTCATGAGCAGCCCGTCCAGGATATAGGGAGCCTCGCTGACCGTTGCCGGGATCACCTGGGTTGCGAACGGCGCATATTGATCGGACACATGGCTGTATCCCTTGAGGCCCGGGACGTTGCCATATTTCGCGTTGATCAGATTCATCGCCTCGCCCTGCTCGGTAGCAAGGAAGAACTGCCCGTCGCTGGATGCCGATTGCCCTTGTCCCCAGAAGGCGGCCATGGGCAGGGCGGCGTGGGCCTCCACGATCATGGCGAGCGCCCGATCATAGGCGCTGCCTTCGACATGCCAGCGCGCGATCCGCAGCAATTCCCAGAAGCTGTGCGTGTTGGTCGCCGCCGCCATCTTGCGCAAACCGAGATTGACGCCTTCCGCCAGCAACACGTTCATCAGGCCGATCCGGTCGCTGCAGGGCGCGCCGGTGCGCAGATGCGTGAACGCCTCGGAAAATCCGGTTCGCTCATCGACTTCCAGCAACAGATCGGTGATCCTCGCGGGCGGGAGCTGTTGATAGAGATCGAGCACGAGATCCTCGGCCCCTTCGGGCGTGTCGGCCCTCAGCTTGTCGATGTGCAGCTTGCCGTTCTCGATGATGCCGCCTGGGATCGTGCCGGTTCGCGCCGCGCGGCCAAACTCCTTCAGCCGTGTATCCAGTCGAGCCCTGCGCTCGGCCAGCCATTCGCCGGGTCGCAGCGGCACGGCGAGCCGCGCGGTCTGCTCTATCGCCTGTGGCGGGACCAGAAGCTGCTTGAGGTCGCCATAGCGGCGCGATCCCGCCAACCATATGTCACCGGACCGGAAGGCGTCGCGGATGTGGAACAGCACCGCGATTTCCCAAAGCCGGTGGTCGCCGCTGGGCTCAGCGCAAAGATGACGATGCCATTTCGAGTTGGGACGTAGAAAATCCACCGGCGGATCGACCTTGATCCCGTTACGCAGCATCGCAACGGCCGCCAGAAGAGGCGTGGCGATCGGCGCCGCCTGCATGTCGAGCAGGCGCAGCATCCTGGGCGCGTAGAGGCGGAAACGGTGATAGCCGTCCAGCACACGGCTGAGCGGGTCGGCCGCGAGCACGTTGGTCAGCGCGGAGGCCGTGGCGACAAGGGTTCTGAACCGTTCCCAGCCAGGCCCGGTGGCGATTATCCCGTCCAGGGCCGTGCCATCGTCCTGCGCTCCAAGCAAAGCACCACCGATTTCGGCAAAGGACTTCAGCGTGTCCCGAACGGCCGCCTTTTCGTCGGCGATCCTGGTGTTGCAAAGGCGTTCGGAGGCCCGATAGAGACGGCCTACGATGCGATCGTGGGTCTCCACGATGACATCGGCCAGCGATGACCGCCATTCCAGGGTGCAGACAGCGAGGATCGCAAGCCGCCTGTCTTCGGGCAGATCACGCATGCCGTCGGCGTAATAGCGCTCGCCCTGCCGGCGAAGCCGGGTCACACGATGCGCCGGCACGCCGTCCAGCAAATCCGCCGGAAGATCGAACCTTTGAAGATATTCCAGTCGATCCATCAGCCGGTTAGCGGCTGCTGAATTTGCGCCAACCTCGAACTGTCGCAGCCATACGAAGCGCGTGACGCGACCATCCACCGTATCCTCCAACAGGTGAGCCAAATTCTCGCTCAGGGTTGGCGTGATGCGATGGGCGATAAGATCCTCGATCCGGCGCTCGGCCTCAACCAGCGCATCGGCGCAAAGGCGCTCGATCGTCGAGGAGCCGGGAAGGATCGTGCGGGTGCGGCGACACTCCGCAACGAAGCGACGGGCAAGATCCTCATTCGATGTCGCCGCCTCGGCTTCCCGAGCGATCCATTCGCGCAAATCCCGTGCGCCCCGCCCCGAAAAGGAGCGATAGCCGTAGATTCGGCGAAGGTCCGCCAGATGCTCGTGCCGGGTCTCCTCGCGCGCGGCATAGAGGAGTAGATCGTCGCTGGTCAGGCCGAGCTGGGCCGCGATGAAATCCGATACCTGCGCCGGGATCAACTCGCCAGGAGCGAGCACCCGGCCCGGGTAGCGCAGGACGCACAGTTGCAGCGCGAAGCCAAAACGATTGTGGGCGCGCCGGCGCTGGCGGATATGCCCGAGATCCTCATCGCTGAGGGTATAGTGCCGCAGCAGCTCACCTTGATCGACCGGCAAGTGAAGCAGCGCCTCGCGCTGTCGATCGGTCAGGGTCACGCGACGCGGCATACATGCTCCTTATTCTTTCCGAGCTACGGTTTGAGATAGCTTGATTGAGATGCTGGTTAAGATACACAATAGCCCAATCTTATGTGCTCATGTTCGTCACCGCCTCAAACCTTCGTTTGTGATCCATGCTGATCGGCTACGCCCGCGTGTCCAAAGCCGACGGCTCGCAGTCGCTCGACCTGCAGCACGATGCCCTTCGCGCTGCCGGTGTCGAGCCAGGCAATATCTATGATGATCGTGCATCCGGTAGCCGTGATGATCGCCCCGGTCTTGCCGCCTGCCTGAAATCGTTGCGCGACGGCGATGTCCTCATCGTTTGGAAGCTCGACCGGCTCGGCCGAACGCTCACCCACCTGGTCAGCACGGTGCAGAATCTGTCGGATCGCGGTATCGGTCTGCGGGTGCTCACCGGCAAGGGCGCGCAGATCGACACCACGACGCCATCGGGCCGGATGGTGTTCGGCATTTTTGCCACACTGGCGGAGTTTGAGCGGGATATGATCCGCGAGCGCACCATGGCTGGCCTGGCCGCTGCCCGCGCGCGGGGACGCAAGGGTGGCCGCAAGTTCGCCCTCTCCAAGGCCCAGGTGCGGCTCGCTCAGGCTGCTATGGCCCAACGCGACACGTCCGTTTCCGACCTCTGCAAGGAACTCGGGATCGAGCGCGTCACTCTCTACCGCTATGTCGGTCCCAACGGGGAACTCCGGGATTACGGTCAGCGCGTGCTTGCTGCCAAAACGCGATGATGATGACGGGAGCCCCGATCAAACTTACCCAAGCGGACGCCGCAGACGTTGCAGACCTGTACAACCGTTGCAGCGACTATTTCCTGTTGCAGGACGGGGCCGCGCCCACGCTGGACGATGCTCGCGAGCTTTTCTCCGATGTGCCGCCCGAAAAGAGCGCCCACAATCAAGCTGTCCTGGGATGGAAGGGGCCTGGCGGCCTATATGCAATCGCGGCCATCCTCCGCGATTATCCGCGTGATGGCACATGGTATCTCGGCTTCATGATCGTAGATGCCGCACAGCGTGGTCGTGGCGTCGGACGCTCAATTTACTCGACGGTCGAAAGCTGGGCCGCTGCGAGAGGTGCCACAGAGATTCGGTTGGCCGTGCTGGAAGCGAATGAAGCGGCAGAGCGATTTTGGCGTTCTCTCGGCTTCATTGAGTATCGGCGCGTTGGGCCAGACACCTTCAAAATGCGTAGCCATCGCCGGATAGAACTGAGCCGTCGCCTTTCTGGCGCGACCGTAGAAGGCAGCAACAAGTAAGATCTCGCGCCGGCTATCTGGGCGAGCTTGGCGTAGGATTCCGCCCCCTCCCGCAAACGCCCCCTTTCAGGGAAGGGGGCTTGAGATCGCCTTGATGGCCTTCAATCCCGTTCCAAAACGAGCGATCGCGTCCCTGTTTCTCTCCAGCTCGCCATAGGGCAGATAGGCGAAGTCGAGATCGGCAATACGGCCCAGTCGGCCCGAAGCTGCGATTTTGGCCATGTTGAAGAACAAAGATTGAACATGGCGATCTACCAGGCTCGCTCTTGTCCTCCAATCTCGTAAACATCGGTCTCGATCGAGCACCTGTAGCTCTCTGCGATGTTGAACATCTCTGTCTGGAGAGATGCGATCTCATCATCGAGGCTGACGCCATCGGCACCCTGATCATAGGCGACGGTCAGCGTGTAATCGCAGTTCCCGGTCTTTTGCATCTGGTAATCCCGCTCCAGCATCGCCTCAATGCGCTCGCGAGCGGGCTTTCTGCCACGACCATGCTTGTTGAAGTTCTCGATGGTCAGATGCAGGGCGATGGTGACAGAAGGCGGCTTTTCCGGCAGCCCGATCCTTGAAGGAATGACGTCAAGCGCCCGATAGACGGTCATTCTTGAGATCTTGAGGTCGCGCGCGACGCTGGCCTTGCTCGCGCCGGCGGTGATCCGGCGTCGGATTTCATCGTCATCGATGTTTTTCTTCCGGCCTTTGTAGACGCCTTCGGCGCGCGCCGCCTCGATCCCGGCGCGCTGCCGGTCCTTGATGAACGTCAGTTCCATGTCCGCGACCATGCCCAGAATGGTGATCACCATCCGCCCCATGCTTCCGGCCGTCGTCACCTCCGGCTCAAGCACCCGCAATGAGGCTCCCTTCTGGTCGAGTTCATGAACCAGATTGAGAACATCGCGTGTGGAGCGACCGAGCCGATCGAGACGCAGGACGACGAGTTCGTCATCGGCGCGCAGGAACTGCATGATCGTCTCAAGCTCCGTGCGTCCAGTGCGCGATGCGCCCGAGCCTGTTTCGGAGCGGAGGATTTCACAGCCCGCTGCCTTCAACCGGGCAACCTGGATGTCGAGATCCTGGTCGATGGTGCTGACGCGGGCGTAGCCGACGCGGGTCATGGGCAAATCCGTCACATTAGGGTGGCTTTGCCCTCGTACAGTAACATTGGTGACGGAACCACCCTTTTGTGACATGTCGTATATGTCACTTCCGATCGTCACGTTCGGGTGCACCCAAATGGTGCGAGCGGAAAGGCCCCGGTCAGGCAGCAAGCCGCCCAAAATCGATCCGGCTATTCAGATCGAGGTCGAAGCGGCCATAAGGATTGACGTGGCTGTAAATCAGCGGTGTGAGGCCGCGATAATCATCCGGCGTCATCCGGCCCGTCCATTTCGGTTCCACCAGCACGCTCTGAAGCATTCGGGTGTTCACATAGACAAGCGACGCTTGCAGCAAATGTAGCGCCAGGACCGAGAGCTGCTGCTCATCGATGCGGTTAGTGGCGATCTCGCCGCCCTTGCCGAAGAAAACGAACCCATTGGCACTGTTCCAGTTTTCAACGACATTCAGGCCTTCATGAATTTCGCGGCGGAAGGACTCCTCGCGCAGATACCGGCACAGGAAGATCGTCTTGACCGCGCGGCCCAGCTCACTCAACGCCTTGTAGGTCGGGTGCATCACCTCGGAGCGGCTAAACCGGCGCAGGATCGCCTCCGGGTCGGCGGTTTTTGTCTGCATCGCGGCTGCATATTTGACCATCTGGCTCTGTTGCAAAAATCGTGAAGCTTGAGCATGCTTGGCGGAGATTGGACGGACGGAACGATGACGGATTTCAAGTGGCGCCATTTCCAGGGTGATGTGATCCTGTGGGCGGTGCGCTGGTATTGTCGCTATCCGATCAGCTATCGCGACCTTGAGGAAATGCTGGCGGAACGCGGCATTTCGGTCGACCATACGACGATCTATCGCTGGGTCCAGTGCTACGCCCCGGAGATGGAGAAGCGGCTGCGCTGGTTCTGGCGGCGTGGCTTTGATCCGAGCTGGCGCCTGGATGAAACCTACGTCAAGGTGCGGGGCAAGTGGACCTACCTGTACCGGGCAGTCGACAAGCGGGGCGACACGATCGATTTCTACCTGTCGCCGACCCGCAGCGCCAAGGCAGCGAAGCGGTTCCTGGGCAAGGCCCTGCGAGGCCTGAAGCACTGGGAAAAGCCTGCCACGCTCAATACCGACAAAGCGCCGAGCTATGGTGCAGCGATCACCGAATTGAAGCGCGAAGGAAAGCTGGACCGGGAGACGGCCCACCGGCAGGTGAAGTATCTCAATAACGTGATCGAGGCCGATCACGGAAAGCTCAAGATACTGATCAAGCCGGTGCGCGGTTTCAAATCGATCCCCACGGCCTATGCCACGATCAAGGGATTCGAAGTCATGCGAGCCCTGCGCAAAGGACAGGCTCGCCCCTGGTGCCTGCAGCCCGGCATCAGGGGCGAGGTGCGCCTTGTGGAGAGAGCTTTTGGCATTGGGCCCTCGGCGCTGACGGAGGCCATGGGCATGCTCAACCACCATTTCGCAGCAGCCGCCTGATCGGCGCAGAGCGACAGCCTACCTCTGACTGCCGCCAATCTTTGCAACAGAGCCACCGGGAACGCAACATCGCCATTGCGATCTGGGGGTCGTTGTCGGTCGTCGGCGCTGCGCTCGGACCGATCATCGGCGGTTTTCTGCTCGGCCATTTCTGGTGGGGGTCGGTGTTCCTCATCAATGTGCCGGTAGTGGTCGCTGCCTTCATTTCGGCGCTGATCGTTGCGCCGAAGGTGGCCGGCGATGCGACCAAGCCTTGGGACGTGGTGTCGTCGTTTCAGGCATTGGTGGCGCTGTCGGCTTTTGTGATCGCGATCAAGGAATCTGCCCATGCCGGGCAGTCGTGGGCCGTCCCCGCTATTTCGCTGCTGGTTGCCATCCTCGCCGGAGCGCTGTTCGTCCGCCGGCAACTGCGCCTGCCGTTCCCGCTGCTCGACTTCTCGATCTTCCGCAATGCCGCGTTCACATCGGGCGTTCTAGCGGCCGCGTTCTCCCTGTTCGCCATCGGCGGTGTTCAGCTTGCTACGACGCAACGCTTCCAGCTCGTTGCGGGCTTCACGCCGCTGGAAGCCGGGATGCTGGTTTCGGCGGCGGCGCTCGGATCATTGCCGACTGCGCTGCTCGGTGGTGCATTCCTGCATCGTATTGGCCTACGTATCCTTATAGCTGGCGGGCTTGCGGCGGGATCGCTGGCGGTCCTGCTTGCGACATGGGGCATCACTCATGGCCTTGGCTGGCTGATCGCCGGTCTGGCGCTGACCGGTGCCGGCGTAGGTGCAACAATGTCGGTGGCATCAACGGCTATTGTGGGCAATGTGCCTGTGCATCGCGCCGGCATGGCGTCGTCGGTCGAGGAAGTGTCCTACGAGTTTGGCAGTCTGTTCGCTGTCACAATTCTCGGAAGTCTTTTGGCCTACCTCTATACGGTCAACGTCGTGTTCCCCGCCGGAACCTCGGAAGCGGCCCGCGACAGCATGGCGTCGGCGCTGGTCTTTGCCAACGAGGCGGGGGCCGATGGTGTTGTCGTGCGTCAAGCGGCAGGAATCGCATTCGACCACGCCTATACGGTCGTCATGTACGTGGCGGCGGGTGTTCTGGCCGTGGGTGCCCTGATCACCGGCATCCTGTTGCGGCGCTACGGTCCCGGCTCGCAATCGTCAGCCTATCCCACACAACACTAAGGAAGCCGACATGGCGAGAGCCAGCAAGCGCCTCGAAGTGCTTGAAGCCATTGTGAGCATCATCGAGCGTGACGGCCTCACCGCCGTCACCCTCGACGCCGTAGCGCTCGAAACCGGCATGACACGCGCCGGCCTTCTGTATCATTTCCCGTCGCGCGAAGCCCTGATCCTCGCCACCCATGAGCATCTGACTCGCTCATGGGAACAGGAGCTGGAAGCGAGCGCCGGCAACACCTCGGACAGGGCGACAGACGCCGAACGACACGCCGCCTACATCAACACCTGCGCAAGAGCTGCCCGGCGGGTCGAACTGCTGCTCATGCTGGAAAGCTCCGACAATCGGCAGCTTGGCGATCTGTGGCAACAGGTCATCGACCGCTGGGCACCTCCTGCGCCGATTGGAAACGACGCTGCCGAGTTGGACAGGTTCATTTCGCGCCTTGCCGCCGATGGGCTGTGGATTCACGAGGCGCTGTCGTCGCGCCCGCTCCCCGAGCAACTGCGCAAGCGTATCGCGGCGCGCCTCGTCGCGATGGCCGCCGGACCTGTTGAGGCGGAAGAAAACCTCCCGAAATAACTGGTGTCCCCCCACAACCCGGCCCAGTCGGCCCGAAGCTGCGATTTTGGTCATCTTGGAGAACACGTCGGGAACGGGCTGGTTGTTGTTGACGATCGCCCATGCGAGGAACGACGTTCCGCTCCGATAAGGGAGCGGCGTTATGAGCCTTGGCGTTTCGAGTGGGGATCTGATCGGCTCCTGGAGCCTGAGTTTTTCGGACATCGCGTTCGTGACCGGCAAAGCGGAGACGGCACGACTGGGATTGGCGGTTCAGCTTAGATTTTTCGCCGGGCATGGCTTCTTTGTGCCGGATCATGCGTCGATACCCTCCGACGGTGTCTTGTATCTGGCGGAGCAACTTGGTCTCGATGCCAAATCCGTGAACCACTATGATTTTTCCGGGCGCACCGCCCGCCGGCATTGCGCGGAGATTTTGCGGCATCTCGGGTTCCGCCGTATGACGCAGACGGATCGCAGGGCGTTGTCGAGGTGGATTTCCGACGATCTTTGTGCGGGCGGGCAGCCGATCAATGCCATGCTCGAGCATGTTTTCCTGTGGTGCCGCGACCGCCGTATCTATGGGCCGTCGCGCAAGGAGCTGGAACGCCTCGTCCGTTCGCAACGACACCTCTATCTGGAGGCCCTGTTGGCCCGAGTCCGCGATCGGCTTGCGCCGGATGCGGTCGCCTTGCTGGAAGCCTCGCTCGCCGATCCCGATGGCCCGACCGGCTTCAACACGATGAAGGGGGATGCAGGTCAGGCGACGCTCGAAAACATTCTTGGCGTGACCGCCAAACTCGCCTTTATCCAACGGCTTGCTCTTCCCCGAGATTTCCTATCGGTCACGGGCAAGGCATGGGTCGATCAGATCGTTCGCCGGGTTGCCGGCGAGAAAGCCTCGGAGATGCGCCGGCATGTACCGGCGCGCCAGCTCGGGCTCTATGCCGTTTATCTGATGGCGCGGGAAGCTCAGCTTACGGATGCGATGGTCGACCTGCTGATCGAGACGGTCCATAAGATCGGATCGCGCTCGAAACGCAAGGTGGTGGGCGATATCGCGAAAGACATCGAGCGGGTCTATGGCAAGGAGCGACTCCTGGTCGAGATTGCCAGCGCTTCGATCGACGATCCATCCGGGCGCATCTGCGATGTCATTTTCCCAATCGCCGGCAAGGACAAACTGGCGGCGATCATCAAGGAAAGCCAGGCAAAGGGCGCCTTGGATCGGCGGATCTACAAGGTGATGCGGAGGTCATGGGCCAATCATTATCGCCGTATGCTGCCAAGCCTGCTTTCGGCACTGGAGTTCCGGTCGAACAACGCCGTGTGGCGTCCGGTGCTGGCGGCCCTGGACTGGATCAGAAGCAAAGTGGATGATGGATGCCGCTACGTGCCGCCGCACGCAGTGCCGGTCGACGAGGTCATTCCGGCGAGATGGCGCAGTTCCGTCATTGATGAAGAGGGGCGCGTAAACCGGATCAGTTATGAGCTTTGTGTCCTCGCGCAACTGCGCGATCGCATCCGTTCTAAGGAAATCTGGGTTGTCGGGGCGGACCGATACCGCAATCCCGATGACGATCTTCCCAAGGACTTCGATGCGCGGCGAGAAGCATATTACACAGGATTGAACCTGACGGCGGATGCGCGTGCATTTTCAAGCGCCATCCGGGAAGAGCTTGCTCAGGAACTGTTGCTCCTCAATGCCAATATTCCCCGGAACGACAAGGTTCGGCTGCTGTGGCGCGGCGAGAACCGTATATCTCTCACCCCGTTCAAACCCTTGCCCGAACCCAGGGGTCTCGCCTCGATCAAGACCGAGATCGGCCAACGCTGGCCGATGACCGGGCTGCTCGACGTACTGAAGGAGGCTGCCCTTGATACGGGACTTCTCGAAGCGTTCGAAACATCGGCCTCGCGTGTTGCACTGCCGAAAACCGCGCTGGATCAACGTCTCCTGCTATGCCTCTACGGCCTGGGAACGAATGCCGGGCTCAAGCGGATCGCCGGCGCCACCCCCGATGTCAGCTATGAAGAGCTGCTGCATGTCCATCGCCGCTTCGTTCATGCCGCGGCGCTCAAGGAGGCGTGTGCCAGGGTTGCGAATGCGACCCTGGCAATCCGCAATGCTGCAGTCTGGGGGGACGCCGGCACGGCCTGTGCGTCAGATTCCACAAAGTTCGGAGCCTGGGATCGCAACCTGATGACGGAATGGCATGCGCGTTATGGTGGACGGGGCGTCATGATCTACTGGCATGTCGAACGACGCGCGACATGCGTCTATTCCCAGCTCAAGCGCTGCTCTTCCTCCGAGGTCGCCTCCATGATCGAGGGCGTGCTGCGCCATTGCACCGACATGGAAATCCAGCGACAATATGTTGATAGTCATGGCCAAAGCGCGGTTGGCTTTGCATTTTGCCGGCTTCTCGGATTTGAGCTTGCACCCCGCCTGAAAGCGATCGCTCGCCAGAAGCTGGCTCTTCCCGATGTCGGCATGCGAACGCGGCTTCCCCACTTGCAGCCGATCCTCTCCAGTCCGATCAACTGGGATGAGATCGAGCAGCAATATGACGAGATGGTCGGCTCTGTTGCAAAGATTGGCGGCAGTCAGAGGTAGGCTGTCGCTCTGCGCCGATCAGGCGGCTGCTGCGAAATGGTGGTTGAGCATGCCCATGGCCTCCGTCAGCGCCGAGGGCCCAATGCCAAAAGCTCTCTCCACAAGGCGCACCTCGCCCCTGATGCCGGGCTGCAGGCACCAGGGGCGAGCCTGTCCTTTGCGCAGGGCTCGCATGACTTCGAATCCCTTGATCGTGGCATAGGCCGTGGGGATCGATTTGAAACCGCGCACCGGCTTGATCAGTATCTTGAGCTTTCCGTGATCGGCCTCGATCACGTTATTGAGATACTTCACCTGCCGGTGGGCCGTCTCCCGGTCCAGCTTTCCTTCGCGCTTCAATTCGGTGATCGCTGCACCATAGCTCGGCGCTTTGTCGGTATTGAGCGTGGCAGGCTTTTCCCAGTGCTTCAGGCCTCGCAGGGCCTTGCCCAGGAACCGCTTCGCTGCCTTGGCGCTGCGGGTCGGCGACAGGTAGAAATCGATCGTGTCGCCCCGCTTGTCGACTGCCCGGTACAGGTAGGTCCACTTGCCCCGCACCTTGACGTAGGTTTCATCCAGGCGCCAGCTCGGATCAAAGCCACGCCGCCAGAACCAGCGCAGCCGCTTCTCCATCTCCGGGGCGTAGCACTGGACCCAGCGATAGATCGTCGTATGGTCGACCGAAATGCCGCGTTCCGCCAGCATTTCCTCAAGGTCGCGATAGCTGATCGGATAGCGACAATACCAGCGCACCGCCCACAGGATCACATCACCCTGGAAATGGCGCCACTTGAAATCCGTCATCGTTCCGTCCGTCCAATCTCCGCCAAGCATGCTCAAGCTTCACGATTTTTGCAACAGAGCCGTCTCGCGGCACTTGCCCGACCAGCGATGGCGCCGACGCGCCAGCGCCCCCGCCTTCGCGGCGGCGCTCCCCACCGCCCAAGGCGGTGCGGCGGGCGCGCCCCTGGGGCCGCGCGGGCGCTGAG
>NZ_CP084400.1:0-101845 GCF_024611115.1 Sphingobium sp. CFD-1
GATCGTCAACAACAACCAGCCCGTTCCCGACGTGTTCTCCAAGATGACCAAAATCGCAGCTTCGGGCCGACTGGGCCAATACGGCTGAAAGCCGGGCGACGGAGTTGCGCGCGAACGTCCTGCTCGCGCGCATTCGGTGCGACCAGGAATAGCCCGGCGGCAGCGTGCAGATCGCTCCCCGACAGCGCCAGATCGAGCATGCGCACGATCCCCGAGTAGATCGAGGTCGAATGTTCAACCTCGAACGCGGCGGCGACGCCGTCGCCACCCTTCGCCAGCCACAACACGTCGATGAGGCGGATCGAGTCCGCTCCGGGAGAGGTCGCAATGGCGTCTGGAAGGCGCTCGAGGCATCCCTGTCCAAGCGGGCAGCCAGCGTGAAGTCGACCGCGGTCATTGGCGGCGATCCACACATCGTAACCGAGGGCATGGCCGAGGTCGCGCAGCCAGGCCTGGATTTCGGCGTGCGTGCGATCGGTTTCGCCCTGCGCGGCGGCTGTCTTGTCGAGCCGGCTTGCCTCCGCTCTGGCATGTTCCAATCTGCCGAGCCAGTCGTCGGCCGCCGTTGCGTCATCCTCCAGCGGTGGCGCGGGATAGCGGCCCGAGCCAATGTCGAACAACAGTCCGCCGATCGCGCCGAGATCGTTGGAGAGCAACTCGCGGTAACGGTCGTTGAGGTCGAGGATGCCGGCGCGCATGGCGAGAAAATGATCCCATGACCCGAGCTTCACCTTGGCGCCGGTGACGGCATTGTAGCCCTTGACGATCGCGGTATTGAAGGGCGGCACCAGCGTCGGGTGAAGGAAATAGAGCAGGTTGGCCGCCGCCGGCCCCAGCCCCTTGATCTTGAGCGCGTCTATGCTGCGGATGTGGCTGATGATCTCCTCGGCGGTATCGCAGCACGAGCAATTGTCGAGCAGGCGACCGAACGCCCGCTGGTTGTCCGGGCTTTCGTAGATGTCTGGAATGCGCAGCTTGGGCTTCCACAGCCAGGCATGGTCGGCGCCCTTGAAGATCTGCCGCTGTTCGGCGATCGAGTGGACAACCGTTTCCAGTGACGAGCCGCGATAGGCGACGCCGAACCGCCCACTTTCGATTTCTGCGACCACCTGCTGCAGCCCGCGACGGATGGAGCGGAAGTTTTTCAGCCGTTCGTCCCACAGAAACCAGGAGCGATAGGTGGCGCCGGGATCGTCTCGCCAACGACGGACAAGCTCGCTCACGAGATCATGATGTGTCGCGGGTAACAAGGTCATACTGGCTGGGTCATCTAAACTGGGCTCCTTGCCGTTCAGGCTATCGCGAGCAAGGGCGGCTTGCACGTTCAATGTGCGATCCGCGAAGCGTGCTCAAATTGTCGGTGATCGCGCAGGGAAACGCCGCTGGCATTGGGCGTTGCCGGTCGCAACCGTCGACCGGGCGCACAGCCAGGCAGACGGCCGGCACGGGCGTCGCCGCCCGGGAGCGGCGCCGCAACCAGCTTTTTCCGGTCGAACTTAGCGGATCACTGCTTTGCGATCGCGGTGACCTCGCCATCGCTGCCCTTGAGCGAGAGGTCGAAATCGACCTTGTCGCCGACCTTGACCGCATCGGTGATCGACGGCGCGGCCTTGAACGCCATCGTCATCGCGGGCCACTTGGCCTCCGGGATCGGACCATGATCGAGCGTGATCGTGCCTGCCGCCTTGTCGATCGCGGTGACGGTGCCATGGCCCTTGGCCTTGATCGCGGCGTTCGCGTCAGGCGCCATCGACATGTTGCCCATGTCGCCGCTCATGGTCGCGGCGGGCGCCGCCTCGTTGGTCTCAGTCGCAACGGGGGCCTCCGCCTTCTTGCCGCACGCGGCAGTCAGGGCGGCGAGGCCGAGGGCAATGGTCAGTCGTGCATGGTTCATCGTCTTCTCCTTCATGATGAAACGGGTTGAGGGATGGGATCGGTCTTGGGCCGGCGCAACAGCAGGTAGGCGGCGGGCAGGACGAACATTGAGAGCAAGGGCGCGGTCAGCATGCCGCCGATCATCGGCGCGGCAATCCGGCTCATGACCTCCGAACCCGCGCCTGATCCCAGCAGGATCGGCAGCAGGCCGGCCAGGATCACCGCCACCGTCATCGCCTTGGGACGGACGCGCAGCAGCGCGCCTTCGCGCACGGCGGCCTCGACCTCGGCAGCGTCCGGATGTGCGCCGCGCTCGGCCAGCGCGTTCTTGAGATAGATCAGCATCACCACCCCGAACTCGGCGGAGACGCCGGCGAGCGCGATGAACCCGACCCCGGTGGCGATCGACTGGTTGAACCCCAGCAGATAAAGCGTCCAGATGCCGCCGGTCAGCGCAAACGGCAGCGTCCCCATGATCAGCGCCGCCTCGTCGAAGCGGCCGAAGATGAGGTAGAGCAGCACGAAGATGATCAGCAGCGTCGCGGGCACGACCAGCTTCAAGCGGTCGACCGCGCGCTCGAGATATTCGAACTGGCCAGAGTAAGCGATGCTGACCCCAGGCGAGAGCCTGACCTGTTTCGCCACCGCACGCTGCAGATCGCCGACCACCGAGGCAAGATCGCGCCCGCGCACATCGACGTAGACCCAGGTCGAAGGCCGGGCATTCTCGGTCTTGAGCATCGGCGGTCCCTCGGCGATCGAGACGTTTGCCACGGTGCCCAAGGTGATCTGCTGGCCCGCGGGCGTCAGGATCGGTAGCGCCCGCAGCCTTTCGAGGCTGTCGCGCAATTCGCGCGGATAGCGCACGCTGATCGGATAGCGGGCGAGGCCCTCGACCGTCTCGCCGATCGTCTCGCCGCCGATCGCGCCGGAGACGATGGCCTGGACGTCGGCGATGTTGAGCCCGAACCGCGCGGCGGCGGCGCGGTCTATGTCGACATCGACATAGCGTCCGCCGGTCAGCCGCTCGGCGAGCGCCGAGCTGACGCCGGGCACGCTCCTGGCCACGGTCTCGACATCATGCGCGATGCGGTCGAGCTCGGCGAGGTCACTGCCCGACACCTTGACCCCGATCGGGCTCTTGATGCCCGTCGCGAGCATGTCGATGCGGTTGCGGATCGGCGGCACCCAGATATTGGCGAGACCCGGAAGCTTCACCCGGCGATCGAGCTCGTCGACAAGGCGTTCGGGCGTCATGCCCGACCGCCACTGGTCGCGGGGCTTGAATTGGATCGTCGTCTCGAACATTTCGAGCGGCGCGGGATCGGTCGCGGTCTCGGCGCGGCCGGCCTTGCCGAACACGCTTTCGACTTCGGGCACGGTCTTGATCAGGCGGTCGGTCTGCTGGAGCAGCTCACTCGCCTTGGCGGCCGAGAGGCCCGGCAGCGCCGAGGGCATGTAGAGCAGGTCGCCCTCGTCGAGATTGGGCATGAACTCGCCGCCGAGCCGGCTGAGCGGCCAGGCCGTGGTGGCGAACACCAGAGCCGCGATCAGCAGCACTGCCTTGGGCCGCTTCATCGTCCAGTCGATCGCGGGCCGGTAGATATTGGTGAGCCAGCGATTGACCGGATTGGCCTGCTCGGCCGGAATGCGGCCCCGGATCAGCCAGCCCATCAGGATCGGCACCCTCGCTGATTTGCTGCTTGCCCTGTTCGATCATCGAAAGCGTGTTTTTCACGGTGGCAAGCGCCTGAGCGAAGCCGCTTTGGTCATAGACCGGAATGCCCTGTGCGGCCGCAGGGGTCGCCGCCATGGCCGCGAGCACGCCGGCCGCCATCAATGGTTTGCGCATGATCGTCATCCTTTTGAGACTTTGGGCGAGCGCCGCCGCTGGTGAAAAATGGGAAGCCAGATCGCCGGATCGTCGCCGACTTCGGCACGGATGGCATCGAGAAGGGCGACCGTCTCCGCCGTGCCCGAGAGCACGGCCAATTCATCGTCGAGACCGCCAAGGTCGAGTTCGACAACGATGGAATCGTGCCCCTGCTTGACGGGGAACCGCCGCTGTTCCGGAATCAACTCGTGGCGGATCAGGTCATATTCCTTCCGCGTCAGACCGAGGCCCTTGATATAGTCGTCGGGATTGCCGTTTGGGTTGGGCAGGATGATCTTCGTCGCCATCTGCTCGATGATGCTGTGGGCGATCGGCGATTTGAGCGTGTCGGCCGGACTCTGTGTGCCGAATACGAAGAAGGCATTGAGCTTGCGGTAGGTTTTCAGGCCATCCTGCGCAAACTCCTGAAATCCCACGTCCTCCAGCGGCCGCCACACCTCATCAATGTCGAGCACAAGCGGTTGACCAGTCAGCAACGCATCGATCCGGTGGAACAGGTAGAGCATCACCGGCGACCGGATTTCAGGATTTTCGAGGAAATCCGTCATGTCGAAGCCGATGAAGCGCGCATCGAGACTGAGCGCGTCCTTCTCATTGTCGAACACCCATCCCAGCGCCCCGCCCTGGCACCATTTTTCAAGGCGCGCGCCGATGCCTTCGGCGTCACGCTGTCCGAGAAGCTGGCGCAGCGCACCGAACGAGCGCTGATCGGCAGGCAGGCGGGAGAGCGACACCAGACCGTCGCTGATCCGGCGCTCCTCGGTTACGTTGAGCGTGCCGTTGCGCGGCGTGACGAGCTGGCGGATCAGCTTTTCCAGAAACACGAGATTGCGCGGGCTATCGTCGAGGCCCTTGAGCGGCGCGAAGCCGGTTGGTTCACCGTTGCGCAGAGTCAGATAGGTGCCGCCGCTGGCACGGACATAGATTTCCGCGCCGCGATCCTTGTCGATGAATATCTGTTGCGCGCCTGTCTTTTCGAGCTGCGCCATAAGGAAGTTCTGCACCACCGTCTTGCCGGTGCCGGTCGGGCCGATAATCAGCGTGTGGCCGATGTCGGCGCGGTGGAAGTTGAAATAATAGGGCGATTGCGCGGCCGTCTTGAGCAGCGCCACCGCCTGCCCCCAATGGTTCCCGCTAGCCTTGCCGCTTGGATAGGTGTGGAACGGCGACAGCGCCGCGAAATTGCGCGATGTGATCGCAGCAGGCCGCGAGCGCCATGCGAAGTTGCCGGGGAGCTGCGACCAGAAGGCAGCTTCCAGCGCCGGTCCTTCGCGGGCTGAGACGAGGCCCGCATCGGCCAGCGCTGCGCGCGCACCGGAAAGATTATCGTTCAGGCGCCGGATGCTGTCGCCGAACACCGCCAGCGAAAAATGATGCTCGCCCAGCACGAAGCGATTGCTTTGCAGATCATCGGCGGCTGCGATCAGATCTTCGGCTTGGCTGGACGCGGCATCTTCGGTCGATGCCATCTGGTTTTGTCGGCGCCGCAAACGCTCCGCAGCCCGCGCCTTGCCCATGAACGCGAAGGATTGGGACACGACGAGCGGGAAATCCGCGCTCAGCAGCGCGTTCAACTGGCCAGGACGGGTTGCTGCCGGATATTCCCGAATGCCGAACATGCCGATGTAGCGGCTGCGATCATGGGCGCGGACCTCGATCGTCTCGCGACCGAAGATCAGCCGTTCGCCATAGAGCGCGCCGCCTAGATGACCGCGCACCAGGGGCACGCGCCGATGCGTCCCCATCATCACCATTTCCAGAACCTCCATCGGCTCTGAAAACATGATGCCGCCATGTTCATAGGTGCCGAGACGGCGGGGGGCACAGCGCCCCAGCAACTTTACCGTATCGCGGGCCTTCTCCTCGAAGCGGAGCAGTTCGTCCGCGTCGATTTCCTCATCTTCACGCCGGGCTTGCGATATCCGCTTGAGAAGCACGGCCGTTCGATCCGCCGATCCAGCGGCAGGGCGCATCACAAGGGTCAGATAGATTTCATTGACGAACATCCGCCGCGCCGTGACCCGCTCGCGATAGCGGGCATCGAGCGCTGCGGCGAAGGCAGACCGGAAACGACCTTCGGGATAATCGGCGACATCATGGCGGACGATATGCGTCCAGAGCGCAAGGCGATCATCGGCGATGTTGCGCAACACGCCGTTCAGCTTTTCATGCCAGTCGTTGAGATCGGCGGGATCAGCCGTCTCGAACGACAGGCCGTCTAGCCGGAACATGGTCATCAGGTCGCGGTTTTCGAGCGCGACGACATGCGGATCTACATGCCGGACATAGGGCAGATAGCGGCCCGGCTCGGTTTCGTTTCGCAGGACGCGCCACGGCGTCCGCTCCGCTACCCCTCCCCTAGCCATGATGGAACCCCCGGCGCTTGAGGCCCGCGACGGGCAGCGGCGAATAGGAGCTTCCGCCCCACCATATCCGATTACGGCAACGCGCCTTGGTGCGGGTCCAGAGCATGAGCAGCCGGAAGGCATTGGCATCGTGGCGCACGACAAGCCGCGCGACTGCGAAGGCGGCACCGCCGAACGCGAGCGCATAGAGGGGATTGCCCGTGATGATGAGCGTCACGCAGGCGGCGAGCGCGATCGGCAGCGATGCCTCGATCGGCACGCCCAACCACATCGTCGGCCGCGTGACGGCGAGGAACAGGATTTCCTCTCGCAACCTTTCCTGATCGCTGGACGGGTTAGCCGCGCGCACGGGATCAGCCCCCCGTAATCGTATCGACTATCCACTCCGCGCTGAACACGATGAATATGCCGACAATGACGGTAACGAGAAGAGGCAGGCTGGCGCGGCCCGTGAAGAACATGAAGCCGACGATCACGACCGCAATGACCGAAATGGTCTTGGCAAACGTGCCAGTCAGCCAGGAAAGGATGTTCTGCGCCATTGACGTGATGCCGTCAGCCGCCTGCGCATAGGCGGGATCGGTCATCACCATGCTCACCGCAGCGGCAAGCACGAGCAAGCCAAAGCATCGTTTGATCGCCGGGAGATTGACCGGCAGCGGACGGGCGACGCGCGGGAAGGTCATTGCATCATTTCTCCTTGAAGCTCCTCGGCTTCCTTGGGGCGGCCGAAGATGAGCGCTGGCGCGGCGGGCCGCGCGAACACGTCCCATGCGGGTGCGGCTTGAACGACCTGGGCAGGCGCCGGGGATAGCGCTGGCGCGAGCGCGGGAGAGCGCCCCTCCCCTCTCGCAGCCGCTGGCGGCGGGGCCGGTGTCGCCGTGCCAAGTCCACGCGTGACAATCGCGGCCGAGCGGTAAACGCGCGCCACATAGCCGTTGGCAAATCCCCGGCGCGGCTTCCCGGTATTATAAAGCGAAAGCGCGATCCCCATTGCTTCCGGCCCACTCGCGCCCCCGCGCGCGGCGGTGCTGTAATTCAGGCTGATAACGCGCGCGGCCGCTGCGAGATTTCGGCAAGGATCGAATGTGTCCTCGACGCTCAGGCCGAGCCATCCAAGATTGTTACTGTTGATCTGACCAAGACCCAGATCGACGCTGTAGCCTGCGGCGATATAGCTCCGGGCTAGTGCCGCGGCGTCGGCCGCGCTGGTGGCAGGCCGCAGCTTGGGGCCGCCATTGACGTTGATCGCCAGCGTATCGAGTTCGCTTTCCGCATGAGCAATCGCGAGGATCGTCGCCGGGGCCACCGACGGGGCGCATTGCCGCGCAAGATCGAGGGCTATGGCGAGCGAAACGATCATTGCGAGCCGACCTCGCCCATCGCTTCGCTTGATGCCGCTTGCTCGATGCCGGCGAGCGAATAGGTTACGATCCGCCCGTCGGAATAGGTCATTTCGACCCGGCGCCGCGTGCTGCTGTCCTTATTGCGCACCTTCGTTTTGACGACGCCGCCCGCCGTGCAGGACGGAAAAGCCTTGCCCAACGCGA
This sequence comes from Sphingobium sp. CFD-1, assembly GCF_024611115.1. Taxonomy (NCBI): domain Bacteria; kingdom Pseudomonadati; phylum Pseudomonadota; class Alphaproteobacteria; order Sphingomonadales; family Sphingobiaceae; genus Sphingobium; species Sphingobium sp. CFD-1. The sequence goes on from NZ_CP084400.1 coordinate 7,686, forward strand.
GTTGACGCCACAGCTTCGAGATCGGCGGAACGCATTGCTGATATTGTGTCGGCCCGCCCGGATTGGAGAGGCACAACAGAACCTGACAGCCAAAGTCGCTTGCGAGGGCCGGTGCAGGCGCAAACGTGGCGAGCAGCGCTACGCTTGCTGAGACGGCCAGAAGCTTTCGCATCTCTCCTCCCCCTTCTTATGGGCAATCTGTCGTTGTAACATAATAGCCCTATTGTTTTACAAGGGCAAGCGTCGTTACACAGGCATAATTGCTATCAAGAGTCGGGAGTCGGGGGAGACAGAGAGGATGAGCCTGCAATGTCCGCATGAAGTCGGTAATGATGCGGAAAGTTGTTATCGTTCTTCCGTGCTGGGTCAGAGTAAAGCACCGAAGATATCAATAGAGGTTATCGCGTCTCTCGCGGCGGCATCTATACGACGATCGCCCCCAAACGGCGATCTGCGGCTAACATGGTTCCCTGATCTAGCTTGTTTCGCTGCCACTATCGCCGATGGCACGAATCTTCGTGGAGCATATCGCCAAAAGCACGAGGATTCGCGGGTGGTCATCCAAGGCCGCTCCGGCGATGTCTCGACCATGCACAGCCATACCCTCCTGATTCTCGCGAAAGGGTTCGCCGAACCGGCGGGGCGACTGCGCATGTGGAAATCCGGCAGCATAAGGCGCGAGCTGCCAACGGATAAACGACGCGCGGAAGGAGCTTTGGTGAGGGCATAAAAAACCCGGCCAATGGCCGGGCTTTTCGAAGGCCTGCAAGCAAGCCGGTGTGACGACCTCTAGCTATACGGTCCTTCGATAAACAACAAGTCCAAAACGCGCGATTCCGCGCCACGGATTTTTTGTGTCCGCACGGGCTCCAGAATTGGAGTGACCGAACGATGTTGTCTGTCCCGCAACCAGGCGCCGGATATAGGCGCTACGATGCTCATTTCGCGGCGGCCGAGGCGACTGCCCAGCAGTTTCGTGGCTTTTCAGGCCGCATCACCCACGGCCAAGCCCTCGCCGCTTTCAAGCGCGCCGCGACCAGCATCGGCGCGAGCGCTCGAATCGTGCGTCTGATCGACCTTCTGTTCGCATGGACAAAGCCTCAGGACTGGCAGGAAGGCCGCCAGCCTTTGGTCTGGCCCAGCAACGAGCGCTTGGCGGAGGAGCTGGGGGTAGAGGTGCGGCAGGTGCAAAATCTGCTTCGCAAGGCCATAACGCTGCGCCTGATCGTCGCGCAGGATTCTCCGAATGGCCACCGTGGCGGTGCGCGTGGCGCTGATGGCCATATCGTCTGGGGCTACGGCTTCGACCTGCGGCCGATCGGCGCGCGCATGATGGAGTTTGCCGAGATCGCCGAGCGTGCCACAGCCGTTCGTCGCGAGAAGCAGGAACTGCGCCGACGGCTCACCATTGCGCGCAAGACAATCGCCCAGCTTGCTCAGACGGCCATTGATGAGGGCTTGGAGGGCTGTAAGTGGCTGGAGGAAGTCGAGACCGCCCGCATGATCGTCGACCACGCGCGGGGTCTTGCCGATATCGATGCCCTTGCCCGCCTCGTTCATCAGATCGAGCTTCGCAAGCGTCGCGTCCATGTCGCCTTCATCACCGCGTCGACCGTCGTTGACGATGGACAGGGCAAGGGACAATCGGTGGATAATTCAGTAGATATTACACCCACCGATGAAACGAATTGCACCCACTATACAACTACAACCCAACTCCAACCTGCTAATGCAGAAATACGTAATGGCTTAGCAGAGGGGCGTAGTGGCAATGGCGGTGCTCCTTCGTCACCGGCATCGCGTGTCGAAACGGACCTCGACAAATACGGGATCGACGTCGATTTTATCGGCAAGGCTTGCAGCGAGATTTGCTGGGAACTGGACCTCAGCACCCGAACATGGCGCGATTTGATCGCGATCGCCGAGCAGCAGGCTACCTATCTCTTCATCAACAATCACACCTGGCGCGAGGCCTGCCGGATCATGGGCCGTCGCGGGGCGGCGGCAGCGATGATCGCGGTCGCGCACAAGGAACGCGAGGGCCAAGTGACCAACGCCGGCGGCTATCTGCGCGCCATGACCCAGCGCGCGACGATCGGCGAACTGCACCTGGGCCGGACCTTCCATGGTCTGCGCGAGGCGGCGGATATCCAGTGATGCTCGATCCGACGAACGAACGTGCTTTCGCCGATCATCGAAAATCGACCGGGGGCGACGCTATCGGCGTAGAAAAACCGCTATTTTCCGGGGTTTCCGGCAATGTCGATCCCATGAACGCACCGATTTTGGCGGCCGCGGACCCAAATCCAGCCATCGCCGAAAGCACGAAAGCGGCCGCAGCGCTGGCAGGGCTGATTCGTGTATGCGAATCGGACGGGCTGGAATCGCTGAAAGCACGAATCGGGTCTGCCCAAGAATCGGCGAAAGCACGAATCCAACGGCCATTTTTCAAAGATCGGCCTCAAAGTGTCGTGCAAAACCGTCCCCCAAAGGCCCTGAAATGCGTCAAAGATTCGTGCTTTCAGCGATGGAAGCGGGTGTGCCGGTTTACTTCGCACGGACGCGGGGACAATCTGGGAACCGGAAAAAGCGCGGCGGATTCGTGCTTTCGGCGATCAGACAGAGGAAGGACCAAGGTGGCCTCCAGCCAGGGCGACCTTTTTGTATTCGACAGCCCCCTACATGGTGATGTTCGGGGCGAGCGGTCCATTATGGCTTTCCCCTTTTTCGCCCTCACCAAAACCGCCCAGATGAAGCCGATCGAATATCATGCGGAGAATGTGTCGATCGAGGTTCGCCCCAGCCAGAATGGGGTCGCAACCATCTACGATAAGGAAATCGTGCTCTACATTGCGAGCCTCATGGCCGCGAAATTGCGCGAAGGTGAGCCGGTTGGGCAGGATTTCACGTTTACGGCGCATGACTTCTTCCGGGTGACGGGAACTAGTCTGTCGGCCCGCTCCTATACTCGACTATCCGAAGCCTTGTCGCGGCTTCAGGGCACTCAGATCCGGACCAACATCGAAACCGGCGGCGAGGGTGAGGAAGGTTATTTCTCCTGGCTCGCCGAGGCCAAGCTGGCGTATTCGACGCGCGGGCGTGGGGGTGATAAGCGATTGAAAGCAGTTCGCGTCCGGCTTTGCGACTGGCTTTATCGCGCGATCAAGCTGGATCAGCGCATCCTCGCCTATCACCATGATTATTTCTCGCTGGGGCCGATCGAACGGCGGCTCTACGAGCTGGCGCGCTCGCATTGTGATGGTGACGAGCCATGGGAGATCGAGATCGAGGTGCTTCGCCGCCACGTCGGCAGCAACGATACGGCGCCGCGATTCAAACACACTCTCAAAGGCATCGCGGAGGCCGACGAGCTTCCAGAATATCAGATGGCGCTCTACGATGTCGTGGTGCCGCCCAAGGCGGGTGCGCCCAAGCCGCGCCGACGCGAGGTGCTTACGACAGTCGTTATCACGCCGCGCGCAAATCGGACCCGCCCGCATCCTGTTCCCCTGATTACCCAGCTTGTGCCCGCTGTTTGACCTCATCCGGGGCGCGGGCGTTCCTCAGATTCAGCAAAGTCTCTTGGCCTTCGTGCTTTCGCCGATTAGAGATCAGGACAACTCGCGGAGACGCGGGCTGAGGCATGGAAACCTTTCAAGCGCAGCTTCTCGGTCGACATTTCGGCCGGGTGGCATGCGCGCATGTCCAACCGGCAACGGTAAAGGCGCATGCGCGCTGCGCTGTGCCAGTGTTTCCAACACCCGGCTTTGGGCCGGCACGCCTCTCGATCCGGGGACGCGCTGCCGGCAGGGCGCGATTTTTTCGGTTGTGCAGCACCTGCCCGGATCACGACCACCGATCATGCCAATTTCACAAGCATCGCAAGGCTTTCTTCCCGCAACGCAGGGTATGCCCTGATGGCTGGGCGTTTGATCGGTTACGCGCGTGCTACGCTTACCGGCCCGTCGCTGGACGATCAGGAAAAGGCGTTGCGCAGGGCAGGCTGCAAAGTCGTTTTCCGCGATGATCTTCCCCAGCGCCCTGCCCGCCGCTTCGCACAGCGCGCGGCAGCTATCGAAGATCTTGAGAAAGGCGATATCTTCGTCATCGGCAGTCTCGATCGACTGGCATCCTCCCTTCCCGACCTAGTTGCAACGATTTGGTCGATCATCTGCTTGGGCTGCGGTGTGCGAACGCTGGCCGAACGGCTGAATCTCGATCCCGATGGGGCCGACGACGGCCGTGCCCTTATTGGGGCTATCGCCGCCGCCGCCAAAGCGCAGAACGCGGAAGTCTATGCCGAATCCGAGAGCAAGCGTCGTGTCCGGCGAGGCCGAAAGGACGCCCTCTCCGATGAGGATTGGCCAAAGATCGCGAAAATGCTGGAAAAGCAGAGCGTGTCGGACGTGGCTCGCCAATTCGGCGTCAGTCGGCCGACAATCTATCGTCTCCGCAAGCGCATGGAATAAACCGGCTCCAAACGCGTGGCTTGCCTTTTTGTTCTTTTTTTGTTCTCATCCTCTCATGGAACGAATCGAACAGGATGAGCTATCCGCCATCATTCTGGCGGCGCCGGGCTGGGCGCGCGTTGGCGTCACCTCAAGGTTTGTTCGCCAGACAACGATTTCTCGGACATAAGCGGAACATGGGCTACGCTACACGCTTCAACCGCGCCATTGGCTCGTTGAGTGGGTGGAATTCACCTGCTGGAAGTCGCCTGGCCTGCTCCCAGAGGTAATCGCCGGTCAGACTGATGTGCGCCCAGCCCATCGGAGAAAGGTGCGCAAGCAGTGCCGCATCGAACGTCGTGCCGACGGCTCTGTTGCAAAGATTGGCGGCAGTCAGAGGTAGGCTGTCGCTCTGCGCCGATCAGGCGGCTGCTGCGAAATGGTAAGATGACCAAAATCGCAGCTTCGGGCCGACTGGGCCGGGTTGTGGGGGGACACCAGTTATTTCGGGAGGTTTTCTTCCGCCTCAACAGGTCCGGCGGCCATCGCGACGAGGCGCGCCGCGATACGCTTGCGCAGTTGCTCGGGGAGCGGGCGCGACGACAGCGCCTCGTGAATCCACAGCCCATCGGCGGCAAGGCGCGAAATGAACCTGTCCAACTCGGCAGCGTCGTTTCCAATCGGCGCAGGAGGTGCCCAGCGGTCGATGACCTGTTGCCACAGATCGCCAAGCTGCCGATTGTCGGAGCTTTCCAGCATGAGCAGCAGTTCGACCCGCCGGGCAGCTCTTGCGCAGGTGTTGATGTAGGCGGCGTGTCGTTCGGCGTCTGTCGCCCTGTCCGAGGTGTTGCCGGCGCTCGCTTCCAGCTCCTGTTCCCATGAGCGAGTCAGATGCTCATGGGTGGCGAGGATCAGGGCTTCGCGCGACGGGAAATGATACAGAAGGCCGGCGCGTGTCATGCCGGTTTCGAGCGCTACGGCGTCGAGGGTGACGGCGGTGAGGCCGTCACGCTCGATGATGCTCACAATGGCTTCAAGCACTTCGAGGCGCTTGCTGGCTCTCGCCATGTCGGCTTCCTTAGTGTTGTGTGGGATAGGCTGACGATTGCGAGCCGGGACCGTAGCGCCGCAACAGGATGCCGGTGATCAGGGCACCCACGGCCAGAACACCCGCCGCCACGTACATGACGACCGTATAGGCGTGGTCGAATGCGATTCCTGCCGCTTGACGCACGACAACACCATCGGCCCCCGCCTCGTTGGCAAAGACCAGCGCCGACGCCATGCTGTCGCGGGCCGCTTCCGAGGTTCCGGCGGGGAACACGACGTTGACCGTATAGAGGTAGGCCAAAAGACTTCCGAGAATTGTGACAGCGAACAGACTGCCAAACTCGTAGGACACTTCCTCGACCGACGACGCCATGCCGGCGCGATGCACAGGCACATTGCCCACAATAGCCGTTGATGCCACCGACATTGTTGCACCTACGCCGGCACCGGTCAGCGCCAGACCGGCGATCAGCCAGCCAAGGCCATGAGTGATGCCCCATGTCGCAAGCAGGACCGCCAGCGATCCCGCCGCAAGCCCGCCAGCTATAAGGATACGTAGGCCAATACGATGCAGGAATGCACCACCGAGCAGCGCAGTCGGCAATGATCCGAGCGCCGCCGCCGAAACCAGCATCCCGGCTTCCAGCGGCGTGAAGCCCGCAACGAGCTGGAAGCGTTGCGTCGTAGCAAGCTGAACACCGCCGATGGCGAACAGGGAGAACGCGGCCGCTAGAACGCCCGATGTGAACGCGGCATTGCGGAAGATCGAGAAGTCGAGCAGCGGGAACGGCAGGCGCAGTTGCCGGCGGACGAACAGCGCTCCGGCGAGGATGGCAACCAGCAGCGAAATAGCGGGGACGGCCCACGACTGCCCGGCATGGGCAGATTCCTTGATCGCGATCACAAAAGCCGACAGCGCCACCAATGCCTGAAACGACGACACCACGTCCCAAGGCTTGGTCGCATCGCCGGCCACCTTCGGCGCAACGATCAGCGCCGAAATGAAGGCAGCGACCACTACCGGCACATTGATGAGGAACACCGACCCCCACCAGAAATGGCCGAGCAGAAAACCGCCGATGATCGGTCCGAGCGCAGCGCCGACGACCGACAACGACCCCCAGATCGCAATGGCGATGTTGCGTTCCCGGTGGCTCTGTTGCAAAGATTGGCGGCAGTCAGAGGTAGGCTGTCGCTCTGCGCCGATCAGGCGGCTGCTGCGAAATGGTGGTTGAGCATGCCCATGGCCTCCGTCAGCGCCGAGGGCCCAATGCCAAAAGCTCTCTCCACAAGGCGCACCTCGCCCCTGATGCCGGGCTGCAGGCACCAGGGGCGAGCCTGTCCTTTGCGCAGGGCTCGCATGACTTCGAATCCCTTGATCGTGGCATAGGCCGTGGGGATCGATTTGAAACCGCGCACCGGCTTGATCAGTATCTTGAGCTTTCCGTGATCGGCCTCGATCACGTTATTGAGATACTTCACCTGCCGGTGGGCCGTCTCCCGGTCCAGCTTTCCTTCGCGCTTCAATTCGGTGATCGCTGCACCATAGCTCGGCGCTTTGTCGGTATTGAGCGTGGCAGGCTTTTCCCAGTGCTTCAGGCCTCGCAGGGCCTTGCCCAGGAACCGCTTCGCTGCCTTGGCGCTGCGGGTCGGCGACAGGTAGAAATCGATCGTGTCGCCCCGCTTGTCGACTGCCCGGTACAGGTAGGTCCACTTGCCCCGCACCTTGACGTAGGTTTCATCCAGGCGCCAGCTCGGATCAAAGCCACGCCGCCAGAACCAGCGCAGCCGCTTCTCCATCTCCGGGGCGTAGCACTGGACCCAGCGATAGATCGTCGTATGGTCGACCGAAATGCCGCGTTCCGCCAGCATTTCCTCAAGGTCGCGATAGCTGATCGGATAGCGACAATACCAGCGCACCGCCCACAGGATCACATCACCCTGGAAATGGCGCCACTTGAAATCCGTCATCGTTCCGTCCGTCCAATCTCCGCCAAGCATGCTCAAGCTTCACGATTTTTGCAACAGAGCCAGATGGTCAAATATGCAGCCGCGATGCAGACAAAAACCGCCGACCCGGAGGCGATCCTGCGCCGGTTTAGCCGCTCCGAGGTGATGCACCCGACCTACAAGGCGTTGAGTGAGCTGGGCCGCGCGGTCAAGACGATCTTCCTGTGCCGGTATCTGCGCGAGGAGTCCTTCCGCCGCGAAATTCATGAAGGCCTGAATGTCGTTGAAAACTGGAACAGTGCCAATGGGTTCGTTTTCTTCGGCAAGGGCGGCGAGATCGCCACTAACCGCATCGATGAGCAGCAGCTCTCGGTCCTGGCGCTACATTTGCTGCAAGCGTCGCTTGTCTATGTGAACACCCGAATGCTTCAGAGCGTGCTGGTGGAACCGAAATGGACGGGCCGGATGACGCCGGATGATTATCGCGGCCTCACACCGCTGATTTACAGCCACGTCAATCCTTATGGCCGCTTCGACCTCGATCTGAATAGCCGGATCGATTTTGGGCGGCTTGCTGCCTGACCGGGGCCTTTCCGCTCGCACCATTTGGGTGCACCCGAACGTGACGATCGGAAGTGACATATACGACATGTCACAAAAGGGTGGTTCCGTCACCAATGTTACTGTACGAGGGCAAAGCCACCCTAATGTGACGGATTTGCCCATGACCCGCGTCGGCTACGCCCGCGTCAGCACCATCGACCAGGATCTCGACATCCAGGTTGCCCGGTTGAAGGCAGCGGGCTGTGAAATCCTCCGCTCCGAAACAGGCTCGGGCGCATCGCGCACTGGACGCACGGAGCTTGAGACGATCATGCAGTTCCTGCGCGCCGATGACGAACTCGTCGTCCTGCGTCTCGATCGGCTCGGTCGCTCCACACGCGATGTTCTCAATCTGGTTCATGAACTCGACCAGAAGGGAGCCTCATTGCGGGTGCTTGAGCCGGAGGTGACGACGGCCGGAAGCATGGGGCGGATGGTGATCACCATTCTGGGCATGGTCGCGGACATGGAACTGACGTTCATCAAGGACCGGCAGCGCGCCGGGATCGAGGCGGCGCGCGCCGAAGGCGTCTACAAAGGCCGGAAGAAAAACATCGATGACGATGAAATCCGACGCCGGATCACCGCCGGCGCGAGCAAGGCCAGCGTCGCGCGCGACCTCAAGATCTCAAGAATGACCGTCTATCGGGCGCTTGACGTCATTCCTTCAAGGATCGGGCTGCCGGAAAAGCCGCCTTCTGTCACCATCGCCCTGCATCTGACCATCGAGAACTTCAACAAGCATGGTCGTGGCAGAAAGCCCGCTCGCGAGCGCATTGAGGCGATGCTGGAGCGGGATTACCAGATGCAAAAGACCGGGAACTGCGATTACACGCTGACCGTCGCCTATGATCAGGGTGCCGATGGCGTCAGCCTCGATGATGAGATCGCATCTCTCCAGACAGAGATGTTCAACATCGCAGAGAGCTACAGGTGCTCGATCGAGACCGATGTTTACGAGATTGGAGGACAAGAGCGAGCCTGGTAGATCGCCATGTTCAATCTTTGTTCTTCAACATGGCCAAAATCGCAGCTTCGGGCCGACTGGGCCGTATTGCCGATCTCGACTTCGCCTATCTGCCCTATGGCGAGCTGGAGAGAAACAGGGACGCGATCGCTCGTTTTGGAACGGGATTGAAGGCCATCAAGGCGATCTCAAGCCCCCTTCCCTGAAAGGGGGCGTTTGCGGGAGGGGGCGGAATCCTACGCCAAGCTCGCCCAGATAGCCGGCGCGAGATCTTACTTGTTGCTGCCTTCTACGGTCGCGCCAGAAAGGCGACGGCTCAGTTCTATCCGGCGATGGCTACGCATTTTGAAGGTGTCTGGCCCAACGCGCCGATACTCAATGAAGCCGAGAGAACGCCAAAATCGCTCTGCCGCTTCATTCGCTTCCAGCACGGCCAACCGAATCTCTGTGGCACCTCTCGCAGCGGCCCAGCTTTCGACCGTCGAGTAAATTGAGCGTCCGACGCCACGACCACGCTGTGCGGCATCTACGATCATGAAGCCGAGATACCATGTGCCATCACGCGGATAATCGCGGAGGATGGCCGCGATTGCATATAGGCCGCCAGGCCCCTTCCATCCCAGGACAGCTTGATTGTGGGCGCTCTTTTCGGGCGGCACATCGGAGAAAAGCTCGCGAGCATCGTCCAGCGTGGGCGCGGCCCCGTCCTGCAACAGGAAATAGTCGCTGCAACGGTTGTACAGGTCTGCAACGTCTGCGGCGTCCGCTTGGGTAAGTTTGATCGGGGCTCCCGTCATCATCATCGCGTTTTGGCAGCAAGCACGCGCTGACCGTAATCCCGGAGTTCCCCGTTGGGACCGACATAGCGGTAGAGAGTGACGCGCTCGATCCCGAGTTCCTTGCAGAGGTCGGAAACGGACGTGTCGCGTTGGGCCATAGCAGCCTGAGCGAGCCGCACCTGGGCCTTGGAGAGGGCGAACTTGCGGCCACCCTTGCGTCCCCGCGCGCGGGCAGCGGCCAGGCCAGCCATGGTGCGCTCGCGGATCATATCCCGCTCAAACTCCGCCAGTGTGGCAAAAATGCCGAACACCATCCGGCCCGATGGCGTCGTGGTGTCGATCTGCGCGCCCTTGCCGGTGAGCACCCGCAGACCGATACCGCGATCCGACAGATTCTGCACCGTGCTGACCAGGTGGGTGAGCGTTCGGCCGAGCCGGTCGAGCTTCCAAACGATGAGGACATCGCCGTCGCGCAACGATTTCAGGCAGGCGGCAAGACCGGGGCGATCATCACGGCTACCGGATGCACGATCATCATAGATATTGCCTGGCTCGACACCGGCAGCGCGAAGGGCATCGTGCTGCAGGTCGAGCGACTGCGAGCCGTCGGCTTTGGACACGCGGGCGTAGCCGATCAGCATGGATCACAAACGAAGGTTTGAGGCGGTGACGAACATGAGCACATAAGATTGGGCTATTGTGTATCTTAACCAGCATCTCAATCAAGCTATCTCAAACCGTAGCTCGGAAAGAATAAGGAGCATGTATGCCGCGTCGCGTGACCCTGACCGATCGACAGCGCGAGGCGCTGCTTCACTTGCCGGTCGATCAAGGTGAGCTGCTGCGGCACTATACCCTCAGCGATGAGGATCTCGGGCATATCCGCCAGCGCCGGCGCGCCCACAATCGTTTTGGCTTCGCGCTGCAACTGTGCGTCCTGCGCTACCCGGGCCGGGTGCTCGCTCCTGGCGAGTTGATCCCGGCGCAGGTATCGGATTTCATCGCGGCCCAGCTCGGCCTGACCAGCGACGATCTACTCCTCTATGCCGCGCGCGAGGAGACCCGGCACGAGCATCTGGCGGACCTTCGCCGAATCTACGGCTATCGCTCCTTTTCGGGGCGGGGCGCACGGGATTTGCGCGAATGGATCGCTCGGGAAGCCGAGGCGGCGACATCGAATGAGGATCTTGCCCGTCGCTTCGTTGCGGAGTGTCGCCGCACCCGCACGATCCTTCCCGGCTCCTCGACGATCGAGCGCCTTTGCGCCGATGCGCTGGTTGAGGCCGAGCGCCGGATCGAGGATCTTATCGCCCATCGCATCACGCCAACCCTGAGCGAGAATTTGGCTCACCTGTTGGAGGATACGGTGGATGGTCGCGTCACGCGCTTCGTATGGCTGCGACAGTTCGAGGTTGGCGCAAATTCAGCAGCCGCTAACCGGCTGATGGATCGACTGGAATATCTTCAAAGGTTCGATCTTCCGGCGGATTTGCTGGACGGCGTGCCGGCGCATCGTGTGACCCGGCTTCGCCGGCAGGGCGAGCGCTATTACGCCGACGGCATGCGTGATCTGCCCGAAGACAGGCGGCTTGCGATCCTCGCTGTCTGCACCCTGGAATGGCGGTCATCGCTGGCCGATGTCATCGTGGAGACCCACGATCGCATCGTAGGCCGTCTCTATCGGGCCTCCGAACGCCTTTGCAACACCAGGATCGCCGACGAAAAGGCGGCCGTTCGGGACACGCTGAAGTCCTTTGCCGAAATCGGTGGTGCTTTGCTTGGAGCGCAGGACGATGGCACGGCCCTGGACGGGATAATCGCCACCGGGCCTGGCTGGGAACGGTTCAGAACCCTTGTCGCCACGGCCTCCGCGCTGACCAACGTGCTCGCGGCCGACCCGCTCAGCCGTGTGCTGGACGGCTATCACCGTTTCCGCCTCTACGCGCCCAGGATGCTGCGCCTGCTCGACATGCAGGCGGCGCCGATCGCCACGCCTCTTCTGGCGGCCGTTGCGATGCTGCGTAACGGGATCAAGGTCGATCCGCCGGTGGATTTTCTACGTCCCAACTCGAAATGGCATCGTCATCTTTGCGCTGAGCCCAGCGGCGACCACCGGCTTTGGGAAATCGCGGTGCTGTTCCACATCCGCGACGCCTTCCGGTCCGGTGACATATGGTTGGCGGGATCGCGCCGCTATGGCGACCTCAAGCAGCTTCTGGTCCCGCCACAGGCGATAGAGCAGACCGCGCGGCTCGCCGTGCCGCTGCGACCCGGCGAATGGCTGGCCGAGCGCAGGGCTCGACTGGATACACGGCTGAAGGAGTTTGGCCGCGCGGCGCGAACCGGCACGATCCCAGGCGGCATCATCGAGAACGGCAAGCTGCACATCGACAAGCTGAGGGCCGACACGCCCGAAGGGGCCGAGGATCTCGTGCTCGATCTCTATCAACAGCTCCCGCCCGCGAGGATCACCGATCTGTTGCTGGAAGTCGATGAGCGAACCGGATTTTCCGAGGCGTTCACGCATCTGCGCACCGGCGCGCCCTGCAGCGACCGGATCGGCCTGATGAACGTGTTGCTGGCGGAAGGCGTCAATCTCGGTTTGCGCAAGATGGCGGCGGCGACCAACACGCACAGCTTCTGGGAATTGCTGCGGATCGCGCGCTGGCATGTCGAAGGCAGCGCCTATGATCGGGCGCTCGCCATGATCGTGGAGGCCCACGCCGCCCTGCCCATGGCCGCCTTCTGGGGACAAGGGCAATCGGCATCCAGCGACGGGCAGTTCTTCCTTGCTACCGAGCAGGGCGAGGCGATGAATCTGATCAACGCGAAATATGGCAACGTCCCGGGCCTCAAGGGATACAGCCATGTGTCCGATCAATATGCGCCGTTCGCAACCCAGGTGATCCCGGCAACGGTCAGCGAGGCTCCCTATATCCTGGACGGGCTGCTCATGAATGACGCGGGCCGCCGCGTTCGCCAGCATTTTGCCGACACGGGCGGCTTCACCGATCATGTGTTCGCCGCCTGCGCCTTGCTCGGCTACCGGTTCGCCCCCCGTATCCGCGATCTCCCTCAGAAAAGACTCTATGCCTTCACGCCCAACGCGACGCCGGCCAATGTGCGAGCGCTGGTCGGAGGTAAGATCAATGAACCGCTCATCGAGCGCAACTGGCCCGACATCCTGCGCATCATGGCGACGATCGCAGCGGGGATCGTCGCCCCCAGCCAGATTCTTCGCAAGCTCGCCTCTTACCCGCGCCAGAATGAGCTGGCCCTCGCATTGCGAGAGGTGGGCCGCATCGAGCGAACCCTGTTCATGATCGACTGGATTCTTGATGCCGGCCTCCAGCGCCAGGCTCAGATCGGCCTCAACAAGGGTGAGGCCCACCACGCCCTAAAGCGCGCCATCAGCTTCCACCGCCGAGGTGAAATCCGGGATCGATCCGGCGAAGGCCAGCACTATCGCATCGCCGGAATGAACCTGCTCGCCGCCATCATCATATTCTGGAACACCATGAAGCTCGGCGAGGTCGTCAATACCCGGGCCGCCAGCGGTACCCATATCGCGCCTGATCTACTCGCCCACGTCTCGCCGTTGGGATGGGAACACATCAATCTAACCGGGGAATATCGCTGGCCCAAATCCTTAGCGTAGGATTCCGCCCCCTCCCGCAAACGCCCCCTACGATTGAGAAGCGCGGCGGAATCTCTTAGATTGATCGCTGGAGGCTTTGTTCGCGGAGACGCGCACATTGCCTTCTTTTCGTTTTAGGAAGCGCTGCCCTAAGCGACAGAAGCCAGAGCTTTGACAATGCGGCATTCCGCGATGGAGCCGACCATGTATCTTGATCCTATCGGTGCAGACACGCGATGATGGCGGTCACGACGGCGGTGGTTTCCGCGACGTCGCGCACCCTCACTGTGTCGAGGCCGATTTCAGCAGCGGGATAGTCATTCCCACCGGGGAATATCGCATCCCCAATGAACAGCATCCCGTCGAGCGGGACACCGCTCTCGGCACTCAGGCGCTTCAGGCCATAGCCCTTGTCGATCCCTGCTCTGGTCACGTCGATCGATGTCGTGCCACCGAGATTGATCGAGAGCTCCGGCAGCTTCGCGCGCAACGTGGCCTGCAACGCGGTCCTCTTCTTTCGGTCAGGATCCCACGCTTCCTTTTCCTTCAGCGGCGCTGCCTGCCCCAGGCCCGAAAAGGTGATCTGGCTGCCCCGGTCCTCGATCCGTTCGCCCCAGATACGTTCGTCGGCGAGACCGGCATCGGTCAGCGCCTGATCGAAGGCCGTGCGGATCTTCGCCTTCTCCGCGTCGTCGAACAGTTCGGCATAGACCGCGCGCCAAGCGCCATTGATGAACCGATAGAGTTTCGTGCCTGTGGTCGGCATCAACCAGAGACGGTCGAGCGCGACGCCGGCAGGAAGGCGCGAGGCGATCTGCTTTTCGAACTGCGGCCAGTCCCCGCCCGAGATCACCGCCACATCCGTGATGGCGAGCAATCGGGCGAGGATTGCGGCCATATCCTCCGATAACGGCCGCTTGCTCTCGGCAAGCGTGCCGTCGAGGTCGAAGGCGATCAGCCACTTCATGCCGCCTTCCCTGCCGGATCGCGGTAGGCGAGCAGCCTGAGCGCATTGATGACGACGAGCAGCGTCGATCCCTCATGAACCGCCACCGCTGGCCCAATGCCGAGGCCGAGGATGGTAGCAGGCACCAGGAAGGCGACGACACCCAGGCTGACGAAGACGTTCTGCCGGATGATTCCACGGGTATGGCGGCTAAGACCGACTGCGAATGGCAGGTGCGCCAGATCGTCGGCCATCAGCGCCACGTCGGCTGTCTCCAGCGCAACGTCCGACCCCGCCGCGCCCATCGCGATGCCGACCGTGGCGCTTGCCATCGCCGGCGCATCGTTCACGCCGTCGCCCACCATCGCGACCTTGTCTTCGCCGGCGAGCTTCTTGATCGCGGCAACCTTGTCTTCGGGCATGAGGTCGCCCCACGCTTCGTCGATCCCGACTTCGTCGGCGATCGCTTCGGCGACTTTCTGGTGATCGCCGGAGATCATTATCATCCGCGACACGCCCATCTCGTGCAGCCGACGCAACGCGGTCTTGGCAGCTTCGCGAGGCGTGTCCATCAGGCCGATCGCGCCCAGGTCGCGGTCCCCCTTGCGGACCACCATTGTCGTGCGGCCGTTCTCGCGCAGCTTCGCGATTGCGTCCTGCGCGCCCTGCCCCAGCGCCGGAATGCCCTCACTTCCGAACATCTCGGCCTTGCCGATCCACACCGTCTCGCCATCCACGCTCGCGGTGACGCCCCGACCGGTCAGGCTCTTGAGGTCGCCGGCAGTCGGCACGGCACGATCGTTCAGACGTTCGCGGCCGTCCTTGACGATCGCTTGGGCCAGGGGATGGTCGCTCAACGCTTCGACGGCGACAGCCAGCGCCAGCAACTCGCCTTCATCGGCGCCATCGACGGGCACGACATCAGTGATGCGCGGACGACCTTCGGTCAGCGTGCCCGTCTTGTCGAAAGCGATCGCTTTGAGCGACCCGAGGTTTTCGAGCGGTGCACCGCCCTTCACGAGCACGCCGCCCCGCGCTGCACGGGCAACGCCCGACAGGACCGCGCTCGGCGTTGCGATCGCGAGCGCGCACGGGCTTGCCGCCACCAGCACCGCCATCGCGCGATAGAAGCTGTCGCGGAACGGCTCGTCGACGACCACCCATGCGAACAGCAGGAGCACTGACAGGACCAGGACGGCGGGCACGAAGATCCGTTCGAACCGGTCGGTGAAGCGCTGCGTCGGCGACTTCTGCGTCTCCGCTTCGCTCACCATCTTCACGACCTTGGCAAGCGCGCTTTCATTGGAACGGCGTGTCACCTCGATCTCGATCGCGCCGCCGCCGTTGATCGTACCAGCAAAAACCCGGCTTTCCGCGTCGACTGCATCGGGCTTGGCGCGTGCCGCTGCGGCATCTGCGACCGGCACCTTGTCGACCGGGATGCTTTCACCCGTGACCGGGGCCTGGTTGATCGCGCTGGTGCCCTTGATGACGAAGCCGTCGGCAGGCAGGCGCTCGTTCGGGCGGACGATGGCAATGTCCCCGACGACCATCTGCTCGACCGGGATTTCGCTGGTCTGCCCGCCGCGTCGCACGGTCGCGGTTTCGGGCGCGAGCTTCGCCAGCGCCTCGATCGCCTTCTTGGCGCGGCCCATTGCATAATGCTCAAGCGCATGGCCGAGGCTGAACAGGAACAGCAGCAGCGCACCTTCGGCCCATGCGCCCAGCGCAGCGGCGCCGGCCGCAGCGACCAACATCAGCGTGTCGATCTCGAACTTCTTCATCCGGAGGTTGTCGATCGCCTCGCGCAGCGTGAAGAATCCGCCGAAGAAATAGGCTGCGATATAGCAGGCGGTCGGCAGCCATTCGGGCGCGCCAGCGACCAGCCTCTCGATCGCGTAGCCGATCCCCAGCAGCGCGCCACAGGCGAGCGCGAAGATCAGCTCGGTATTGGGGCCGAGAAATTCGGCGTGGCTATGGTCGTGGCCATCGCCGGGGCCGTGCTTCTCTTCGCCCGCGCCGTGGCCCCCGGGGCCGTGGTCGTGGCCGGCATGTTCATCGGCAGCGACCCGCTTGCCCACCCTCACCTTCAGCTTGCGAAGCGCAGCGCGCACCTCCTCTTCGGTGGTTTCGCGGCGATCATATTCGACCCGGACAGACCCGCTGGTGCTGGCGCTTGCCTGGACCACGCCGGGCAAGGCGCACAGCGCATCGCTGACCGTGCGCGCCCGACGTTCGTGGTTGATCCCCGTCACCTGCCAGATCGCATGGCCGTAGCGCTCGGTGATTTCGGCACCTGCGGCGCGCACCATTTCGCGCAACCGTGGCAGCGGCAGCTTGGCGGCATCGAAATGGATGCACAGCGCCGCTGGCGTGTTGCCGTCGAGACAGATCACATGCGCCCGCTCGACACCTTCGCGCTTTGACAGGGTTGATACGAGACGGTCCAGGCAGGCATCGGCCGCGTCAGGAAGGTCCGGCAACAACACTGGAATGTCGAGTTCGAGCTTGTCGTTCATGACGACCTCCTTTCGCTTTTCTTGGTTTCGGCGCGCGCGTCGCGCAGGATTTCGACACCGCCCTTGATGGCGATGATGGCGGTGGCGAAGCCGACCAGCAGGTCCGGCCAATTGGTACCCAACCACAGCACCAGCACGCCGGCGATCAGGATGCCGCCGTTGGAAATGAAGTCGTTGAAGCTGAAGGTGGTTGCGGCCCGGAGATTGACGTCCGGATCCTTGAGGCGCTGGAGCAGCCGCAGGCAGAGGTAATTCACGACGCCGGCGATCGCGGACATGACCATCATGGTAGGTCCGATGGGCTCGCTGCCCTGCACGTAGCGCCGTCCGACATCGATCAAGATGCCGCCCGCGAAGATCAGCAGCATGACGCCCGAAGCGACCGCGGCGCGTGTCTTCCATGTCTGGCCCCGGGTGAGCGCCACAAGGCTCAGCGCATACACAGCCGTATCGGACAGGTTGTCGACGCCGTTGGCGATCAGCGCGCTCGAGTCCGCGAAGAAGCCGGAAACGAAGAAGCCCGCAGCGATCGCCGCGTTCAGCAGCAGGACGATCCACAGTGTGCGGCGCTCCTGCCCGCCATTGTTGTCGTTGCCCGGGATCATCCCATCATCTCCTCAAGTGTCAGCAGGGCCAGGAAGCCGACGAAAAACATCGAGCTGATGAGCGGGGTGTCGGGTTTCTCGTGCGCCTCGACCAGCAACTCCTCCGTGACGAGGTAGAGCAGCGCCATCAGCCCGAAGCTGAGGAAGCCGGCGATCATCACCGGCGACAGCGCGGCGACCGGCACGGCAGCGAGCGCGCCGATCGGCAGCAGCAGGGCCAATGCCGAGACGATCACGATGATGCGCAAGCGCGAGCGATAGGTTTCCGCCAGCTCGTCGGTCAGCGTCAGTCCCAGAAATAACACTTCCAGAGTGAGCGCGATCGTCAGCAGGAGACCTGCCTTCTCGCCCGCCACGAAAGCGAGGCCGAGCACCAGGCCGTCGACCAGAATGTCGATGCCGATCGCGGCGAGTAGCGCCATCGGCCCCTTGAAGCGGGCCTCAAGAGCCTTGAGCCCCAGCATGGTCGCGACGCCCGCCGCCCCGCCGATCAACGTCGCGCTGGGCGATGCCTCATGCTTGACCTGCGGCAGGATTTCGGTCGCTGCCGCCGCGAACACGACGCCGGCAGCGAGATGCTGTAGGCCCGCCACGAGGCCAGGTTTCAACTTGGTGCGGCTCGCGACAATCGCGCCGAGCACGACCGCCAGCACAGGCGCAAGCGTATAGAGCAGTGCCTGCATTTCCTAGGACTCCTCCGGGGTTCGGTGGCAGACGCGGATCTTCCCGCGTCGCGTGAACGCGATCGATCCGCCCGCCACGACAGCCCGCGAATGGTCGCCGCGAAACTCGTCACCGGTTCGCTGCGCGCGCAGGATCTCGGTCCTGCCCTTCGGCAGCCAGGTGACGGCCATTTTCAAGCCGTCATCGATGAAGTCGACATCGGCGCGTGTGCCGTCGTCGCAGTACATGATGCGCTGCGCGATTAGTTTCGACGTCAGATGCTTTTCATGCGCCGGCTCGGTAGGCTGGGTCGGCGCTGGATTACACGCCCCTATAACCGCCCCGGAGACGAGAACGACGCCGAGGCGCGCGATCGCCAGACCGGCCCGATTCAGGCCGCACAAGGTTGTCACATTTGAAATCGACGTGTCAGACATCGGTCTCTTCCGACGAAGCGCCCTGTGGCGTTCGAAGGCAGGGCAGTTCATCGCGTGCCTTCCTGCTCGCAGATCCGGGTACGGCCATCGCCTTCCACGATGGTGAGCTGCGACCCCTTGAAGGTCGCGGTGGCTGTTTCGCCGACATATTGCAGGCCCTGCGCTGGCGCGGTCAGCATCATCGGCGGTCCCCCGTTGGAGCGCCGCAAATCGATCTGCAGGCCGTTGTCCTTGTAATCGACGAACAGCGGTTCCCCGTCGGAACAGCGATATCTATGCCGCCCCATTTCCCCGGTCGCCACGGCGCTGTCGGACGAATGGATCTGCTGCTCCGTTGGCGGGGCTGGCGGCTTTCTTTCCGAGCACGCCGCGAGCCCGACAACGAGGATGACGGCGGGCAGCACCCGCTTACAGTGCATCATCATCGCGCCTTCCTCCTGCAGCGGAAGGGGACGCGCTGACGATTGATAGCCCGGGCAGGCTGACCTACCCGCCAGCGGAGATAGGTTGCGAGGCGATCGTCAGATTCGACCATCAGGGATCGCAGGCGGCGCAACATCATCGCCGCGAACGGCAGGGAGAGCGCCCCGCGCAGCGTGCAGCTATGCGTTAGCCTGGTGCCGCCATCGTCCCCCGCCAGCTCGTACCGCTCGTCGAGCGTGAACAGATAGGGGATGCCGCAGGACCAAGCGAAGGCGTGCGGTTTATCGAATCGATCAATCCGTGCTGGCGTCCGAATTGGCCGGGTGATGCCCTGGATCGCAAAGGTGCATTCTGTGTCGCCGAGCCGGGACGGATCATCGAGAAATACGAGCGGACTCCACGCCCGGCGATGATCCGGATCGGTGAGTGCCGACCAGATGCGCAGTGGCCCGCCGTGAAGCATCGAGCTGGTTATGGTGCGAGGCATATCCCCATCTCCCAGAGATGGGCGGGGCGATCGCGGATCGCCCCGCCCATCCATCAGGCCAAGTTGTTCACGAAGGTCTGACCGTGGTCGTCCCCTTCATGCTCCTCATTGTAGTGCTCGGGTTTCTCGATCACTTTCTGCCCGAACCGGGCATAGAGTGTCGGCAGCACGAACAGCGTAAGAAGCGTCGCCGAGATCAGACCGCCGATGACGACCGTCGCCAAAGGCTTTTGAACCTCTGCGCCGGCGCCTTCGCCCAGCGCCATCGGCACGAAGCCGAGGCTGGCGACTAGCGCGGTCATGATGACGGGTCGCAGACGCTGCATCGCGCCAACATGCGCGGCTTCCTCGCGGCTCATCCCTGATCGGATCAGATCTTGGATCGAGCTGACCATGACGAGGCCGTTGAGGACCGCGATGCCCGAGAGGGCGATGAAGCCCACTGCCGCCGAGATCGAGAAGTCCATGCCCCGCAGGAACAGCAACAGGACGCCGCCCACCAGCGCGAAAGGCACGCCGGTGAACACGATCGCGGCGTCGCGGACCGATCCCAACGCCCCGTAGAGGAGCAGCAGGATCAAAATGAAGCAAGCCGGAATGACCAGCTTCAGCCGTTCGCTTGCCGATTGGAGGTTCTCGAACTGGCCGCCCCATTCGAGATAGGTGCCGGCAGGCAGCCGGAGTTGGCTGCCGATCGCCGCCTGCGCATCCGCCACGACGGATCCGACGTCGCGGCCACGCACGTTGGCTTGCACCACCACGCGCCGCTTGCCGTTCTCGCGGCTGATCTGGTTCGGACCATCGACCACCTTGATCTCGGCGACGCTGGACAGCGGTACATAGCCGCCGCCTGCCACCGGCACCTGCACCTGTTGGAGCAGGCCGATGTCGGCACGCTGCGCCTCCGACAGGCGGATCACCACGGGGAAGCGACGGTCGCCCTCGAAGATCTGGCCCGATGTTCGCCCGCCGATCGTCGCAGTCACGGTGTCCTGCACATCCTGAGCCGTAACGCCCAACCGCGCCATCGCGTCGCGGTTGACGCGAATGTCGAGCATGGGAAGACCGGTCGTCTGCTCCACCTTCACGTCCGCTGCGCCTTGCGTTCTGCGCAGCACCGCCGCGATTTGCTCGGCCGTCCGGTTCATCTGGTTGAAGTCGTCCCCGAACACCTTCACCGCGATGTCGCCGCGCACGCCGGCGATCAGCTCGTTGAAGCGCATCTGGATGGGCTGGGTGATCTCGTAGGCATTTCCCGGAATCTTCGCGAGATTACCCTCGATCCGGCTGACCAGCTCCTCCTTGGGAAGCTCAGGATCCGGCCAATCCTTGCGCGGCTTCAGGATGACGAACATGTCGGTCGCGTTCGGCGGCATCGGGTCGGCCGCCAGCTCGGCGGTGCCCGTCTTGGAATAGACGAATTGCACCTCCGGCTGCTTCGACATCATCCGCTCGATCGGCACCTGCATCGCCTGGCTCTGCTGGACCGACGTTGCCGGAATGCGGAGCGACTGGATCAGCAAATCGCCTTCGTCGAGCTGCGGCAGGAACACCGAGCCGAGCGTAGTGAAAGCAAGCGCCGCCACCACAAGGCTTCCCACACCCGCACCGATCGTCAGCGTCGGGCGCTTCATGGCCCGGTCGAGACCGGGTTCGTAGCGCTTCTTCAGCCACGTGATGATGCGGCCGTCCTTCTCCTCGACCTTCTTCGACAGCCAGATCGCAATCATCGCCGGCACGAAGGTGAGAGAGAGGATGAAGGCGAAGGCGAGCGCGATGATGACGGTCAGCGCCATCGGTCCGAACGTTTTACCCTCCACGCCGGTCAGCGTGAGCAGCGGTACGTAGACGAGGATGATGATTGCCTGCCCGTACACAGAGGGACGGATCATCTCACGCGCAGCGGCTGCCACGGTCGCGAGCCGTTCCTTGACGCTGAGCAATCGGCCTTCATGATGCTGTTGCTCGGCAAGCCGGCGCAGCGCGTTTTCGACAATGATGACGGCGCCGTCGACGATCAGACCGAAGTCCAAAGCCCCAAGGCTCATCAGATTGGCCGAGACCCCAGCGCGCAGCATACCAAAGCCTGTCAGCATCATGGTGATCGGGATGACCAACGCCGCGATCAGGGCCGCACGGAAGTTGCCGAGCAGCAGGAAGAGCACGACGATGACCAGCACCGCGCCTTCGGACAGGTTTTTCGCGACCGTCTTGATCGTCGAATTGACCAGCTCGGTGCGGTTCAGCACCGGCTGAATTACGACGTCAGGAGGCAGCGAAGCGTTGATCGTCTTCAGTTTCTCAGCGACCGCGGTCGACACGATGCGGCTGTTCTCGCCGATCCGCATGATCGCCGTGCCGACGACGACTTCGGTACCGTTCTCCGATGCCGAACCCATGCGGATCGCCTGACCCGTCTTCACAGTCGCAACTTGTTCGACCGTGATCGGCACGCCGTTACGTGTCGCGATCACGGTCCTGGCCAACTCGCTGGCATTGCGAACGAGCGCATCCGAGCGAACAGCCAGACCTTCGCCATTGCGATTGACGAAGCCACCGCCGACGCTGGTGTTATTGCGCTCCAGCGCATTTCCCAGGTCCGTCAGCGTGATGCCGAGCGAGGCCAGCTTCTGCACGTCGGGCACGACGAGGAACTGCTTGGCGTAACCGCCAATCGAGTCGACACCGGCGAGGCCCGGTGTGGTCTTCAGAAGCGGCGTCACGATCCAGTCCTGCGCGGTGCGCAGGTAGGTCGCCTTGTCCTCTTCGGTCGTCAGTCGCTCGCCCTCTGGCGTGATGTAGCTGCCATCGGGCTGTTGGCCCGGTTCACCGGGCTTGTGCTTGTCGTCCTCGCGATGATCGAGACGAACGGTGTACATGTACACCTCGCCCAGGCCTGTCGCGATCGGACCCATTTCAGGGTTCACGCCGTCGGGCAGATTCTCTTGCACGCCCCGCAGACGCTCGCCCACCTGCTGGCGGGCGAAATAGATGTCCGTCGCGTCCGAAAAGACCGCCGTGATCTGCGCGAAGCCGTTGCGGCTCAACGAGCGCGTATATTCCAGGCCGGGGGTGCCGGCGAGCGCGGTTTCGATTGGAAACGACACCTGCTTCTCGACCAGCTCGGGCGAGAGGGCAGGCGCGCGGACGTTGATCTGGACCTGATTGTTGGTGATGTCCGGCACCGCGTCGATCGGTAGCCGGTAGAGGGAAAAGGCGCCGATGGCGGCGACGATGACGGTGAGGAGCAGGACTAGCCAGCGCTTCTCGACCGCCCAGGTTACGATACGGGCGATCATGGCTTAATCCTCGTGGCTCGCTTCGCCCTTGCCGATCTCGGCCTTGAGCGTGAAACTTCCGGTGGTGGCGATCTGTTCGTTGCCGGTCAGGCCCGACCGGACGATCACCGTGTCGCCCGACGCATCGCCGAGCTGGACCGGGGTCGCCTTGAAGCCGGTGGGCGTGCGCACGAACACGACCGACTTGCCCTCGAAACTCTGGACCGCCGTCGTCGGCACGCGGACCGCCCCGCTCCCGCCGCTGCCCGTGAGCTGCACGGCTGCCGTCACAGGCTCGCCGACCCGCCATTCGCCACCGCGATTGTCGAGGGTGGCGAGCGCAGGCACGAGCCGCGTCTGCGGATCAAGCGCCGGCGACACGAAGGTCACGCGGGCGGTCGCCTGACGGCCTGCCGCCTTCACCAGCACCGTATTGCCGGGACGCACCCGGCCCGCATCCTCGGGCTTGAGATTAAGCGCGATCGACACCTGGCTCAGGTTGGCGATGCGATAGAGTTCGGCATCCGCCGCGACCGTTTGTCCCAGCGTCACGGGGCGCGCAATGATCTGGCCCGAGATCGGCGCGGCAATGCCGAGCCGGTTGAGCCCGCCGCCGCCGACACCCGCCGCCGAAACCATGCTCTGCGCCTGCGTCAGGGCGATCCGCGCCTCCGTCGCCGCTGTGCGGGCGGCGATCAGATCCTGTTCAGGGGAGACTCTCTGCGCGAACAGCCGCTGTTCGCGCGCGAGGTTCGAATTAGCGAGCTGAAGCCGCGCCCGCGCCGCCTCGACCTCGCCCTTGATCTGCGCCGCCTCGCGGCTTTCGATGACCGCAATGGTCTGGCCGCGTCCGACCGATTGGCCGAGGTTACGGGTGAGCGCGACCACGCGTCCCGCAATTGCGGCCGAGACGACCTGCGTTCCCTGTGGGTCGCCCTCGATGATCGCGGGCAGCTCGATCGTCCCGGCCCCGCCGATGATCGGCCGTCCGACCTGGACGCCCGCTGTGGCGATCTGGTCGGCACCCAATGTGACGACGCCTTCACCGGCATGACCGCCTTCAGCACCGCCCTTTTCCGTGCCCGCTGCCGTCTCATTGGCAGCTGCGCCTTCGGCAGTTGCCTCGTTTCCGCCATCCTTGCCGCCGCAGGCAGCCAAGAGCAGGGCGAGCGACGCCGCGCCCGCGAGATAAAAGCTCTTCATCACTGATTCCCCCCATTGGGCGCACGAGCGGTCAGTCGCTCCACTTGCGCGCGGGCATTCTGGTAATTGGCAAGCGCGTCGATCGCGGCGACCCGCGTTTCGGCGAGCGTGCGTTCAGCATCGAGCAATTCGAGCTGGCCGAACTTGCCCTCGCGATAGCCGATCCGCGCGATGCGGGCGGCCTCCTGTGCAGCCGCCAGCGCCGGCCCCGACGCCGCACGAGCCGTCGTTGCGGCATTGGCCGCCTGCGCCTGCGCGTCCGTGATCGCCTGTTCGATGTCGAGCGCGGTCACGCGGCGCTGCGCATCCGCCTGGGTCCGCTGCGCGGTCGCCTGCGCAATCGCGGCGCGACCATTGTTGAACACCGGGATCGGGATCGACACGCTGAACACCGCCGCCATGTCGTTGGTCGCTTCCAGGCGGCGGATCGACGGCCCGACGTTCAGGTCAGGCACGCGATTGGCGCGCGCGAGCCGCACGCCGGCTTCGGCAATGGAGAAATCCGCGTTGGCTGCCGCCAGCGCGAGTGTGCCGGTCGTGTTGACCGGTGCCAACGGCCCATAGACGTTCACATCGGGAAGGCGATCGAGCAGCGTGTCATCGAGCAGGCCGTCGATCGGCCGTCCGATCCGACGCGCCAGATTGGCGCGGGCCGCCTCGGCCAAGCGAAGCTGCCGCTCCACATTGGCGTCGGCATTGATACGCGCGACATCCGCGCGCTGTTGCTCGAGTGGCGATGCCCGCCCTGCCTGCACGCGAACGCTCGCGGCCCGCAGCGCATCGCTGGCGATCCGGGCCTGATCGCGGGCTGTCATTACCCGGCGATCGGCCGCGACCGCTTCGACATAGAGCTGCGTTACCTGAAGCCGGACATCCGCCGCGATGATCGCGGCCTGGATCTCGGCCCGGGACAATTGCGCATTGGCGACCGCGACGCGGGCGCCGCGCTTGCCGCCTAGCTCGATCGGGATCGCAAAGCCGACCGTGGTTTCCGCGCTGCGGACCCCCCGATACGGCCCGGAGCCGATGACATTCTCGACTTGGCCTTGAACCACCGGATTGGGCCGCAAGCCGGCGACTGTGCGACCTGCACGGGCCGCGTCGATTCCAGCTGTCGCCGCTTCCGCAGCAGGGGCCGAACCGCCCGCTGCACTGACCGCTTGGTCAAGCGTGTAGACCGGCGCATCCTGCGCAACAGGCGCGGACGGTCCGACCTGCGCCTGCGCCATCGTGGCGCAAGACGCTGCGGCCAGCATGGCCGCGAGGATACGATTCATGAAAATAGGACTCCTGACGATGATCGACAGGGGCGCGCCAACGCACGCCCAAATCGGACGTCAGGCTTGGGGGGGCCTCAAATGGACCATGCCGGTGCGGCCGTCGAGCGACGCAGAGGCGGAGATTGTCGGCTTGGGCACTGTGAGGACGGGGGTATATTCCATCGTCGTGCGCGCAGGCGCGCCGACGTCGTGTCCGTGACAATAATTGTGATGATGCGGGACATTCTTGTCCGAGTCCGATGGCACCTGATCGATGTCACCGGCGGTATGGACCGTGAACTCAACGCCCGCGATGCTTCCCCCCGCCAGATCGGCGGCATGGGCCATGCCGGAGAAGCTGGTCAGGACCAGCATCAGGCATGTCAGGAAAGGCAAAAAGGCTCGCACTAGCTTGCCTCTATCACGGAAGGGTTTTCATGTCATTGCACTAATTCGAACCAAGGGTCACTGAGCCGGAACCCGAGCGGGATCGGTCGCGCCCGTTCCAGGCGAACCCGACCGCAATGGCGACCGCCATCAGGAGTTGCGCCAGCACCGATTGCCAAGTGGGAAACACGCCGAGCATCGACAGCCGTGGCACGTCCGCGAGCGGTGCGATGTTGATAAGGCCGGCTTCCTGGAGCGCGGCGACGCCTTTACCCGCCAGCACGACGGTCAGGACCGCCATGAGCCAGGAGCTATAGCGGAAGAACTGCGCGATCGGCAGCTTGCGACTGTAGCGAAGCATGGCCCAAGCGATCAGGCTGAGCAGTCCAATCGCCGACCCGGCCCCCGCGAGAAGCATCCCGTTGTCACCTTGCGCCGAAAGCGCGGCATAGAACAGGATCGTCTCGAAGACCTCGCGATAAACTACGACGAACGCCAGCCCGAACAGGAACCAGCCCGACCCGCCCGAGAGCGCCCGCGACATCTTCTCGCGAATATAGCGCTGCCACTGATCGGCCTGCGCCTTGCCGTGCATCCAAATCCCGACCGAGAGCAGCACGACCGCGGCGAACAGCGAGCCAAACCCTTCCGTCAGCTCCCGGCTCGCACCGCTGATCCCGATCGCATAGGTGGCGACCGCCCAGGTGATCCCGCCCGCGATGATCGCGCTGACCCAGCCGCCATGCACGTACCGCAGCGCCTCGCCGCGCTCGGCTTTACGCAGGAACGCGATCATGGCGACAACGATGAGCAGGGCTTCGAGCCCTTCACGCAGCAGGATCGTGAACGCGCCCAGGAACG
This sequence comes from Sphingobium sp. CFD-1, assembly GCF_024611115.1. Taxonomy (NCBI): domain Bacteria; kingdom Pseudomonadati; phylum Pseudomonadota; class Alphaproteobacteria; order Sphingomonadales; family Sphingobiaceae; genus Sphingobium; species Sphingobium sp. CFD-1. The sequence goes on from NZ_CP084400.1 coordinate 34,188, forward strand.
TGGACGCTTCGGTGGCGGCATCAGGCGCGAGCGCCGCTTCCGCATCGTCGAAAAGGCCGCCCAGTACTGCGACCTTCTCCGCGAGATCATCGGGCGACGCGCCCCGGTCGATCGAGGCGCGGAACTCCCCCATCGCGCCCTCGATTCGACCCATCAGCGTCGCGTCGCGCGCGGTGAGTGTTGGCTCGATCGGCTCGAACCCATCGAGATAGGCCGACAGCGCCAGCTCTTTCGCCATGCGCGCATCGCCGCGCCGCGCAGCCGCCACGCTTTCGGCGAGTTTGGCGCGGGCGACCGCGAGCGAGCCGGGAGCCTGTTGTATCACCTGTTCGGGATGACGACGCAGGAACGCGAGCACTGGGTCAGCCTTGGCGTCGCCGATCGCCGCGCCGAGCGCGGCCGGGGTGAGCGCGACCAGGGTTTTCAGGTCCGGAATGCGCCGGCGAAGGGTCGGGTCGGATTTCCAAAGCCGCTCGCCTTCGCGCGCCTGCGCATCCGTGAAGGCGAAGCTCCCGGCTCGGAATGCTAACGCCCAGCGCTGATCGTTGGGCAGATCGGCGAAGCTCTGCATCGCGGTCCCGTCGATGCCTTGCGTCACCACCTGATAGAGCGCGAACACGCTGCGCTGGCGCGCGCGCTCGGCATCGGTGAAAGCAATCGGGGGCGTAGCGAGCTTGGCGGCGTCAGGGCCACGGCCGTTGCCCGTCATCCCGTGGCAGGACGCGCAGGATTGTCGGAACAGTGCATCGCTGGAGACGAGGTTCGGAGCCTTATCGGGCGCGAGCGGCACCGGGTAGGCGCGCAACAGATCGGCCGCGAGCCCGTGCGCCAATGTTGCCACCTGTTCAGTCGGTCCCTTTTCCGCGATCACCGCCTGGAGGTTGGCAGCCCGCTGGATGAGGGCTTGACGCTCCGGCTTCGCCGGCAGGCCCTGAAGCCGTGTCGAGACCGACGCGGCGAACTCCGTCATCTCGGCATATTCCGACGTGCTCTTGATCCGACCGTTGGCGACCGCGCCGCCATAATCGACGGCCATATAGTCGAGCAGCCGCCATGCGGTTTGCACGTCGCCGGGTTCGGCGATTGCCGCAGCAGGGATCAGCAGCGCCGCGAGCGCGGAGAGCAGCCGCAACGAGAGCATTGCCCGGATCAACGCGAGCAGACGCACTACCGCTCTCCCAATTCGCGCCGAGCGCCAGTGACGATTTCATAAGCGGAGTGGAGGAACAGGAGGGCGATGAGGCCGGCGACGGCGAGGTCCGACCAGGCGCTTCCTGTCCACGCCACCAGACCGGCCGCGGCGATCACCGCCACGTTGGCGAGCGCGTCGTTGCGGCTGAACAGCCAGATCGCGCGAACATTGGCGTCCCCTTCCCGGAAACGCGCAAGCACCAAGGCGGACACGACATTGATCGCGAGCGCGACAACGCCGATTGTGCCCATCAGTTCGGCATCGGGCGCGGTTGCGTTCAGGGCGCGCCAAATCGCGAAACCGATTACGCCCACGCCAAGCGCACCGAGAAACAACCCCTGCGTCAGCGCGACCTTTGCCCTCGCCCGTGCGGACCAGGCAAGCGCGAGAAGACCGATAAGGCTGATCGACCCGTCCCCGAGAAAATCGAGGGAATCCGCTTTCAGCGCTTGGCTATCGGCGATGAACCCGCCGAACAGCTCGGCGACTCCGAAGCCGAGGTTGAGCACCACGACGGTCAGCAGCGCACGGCGATAGGCCGGATCGGTTTGCGCGCGCGCGGGCTCCCCGTGGCACCCGCAGCTTTCGGTAGAAGCATTCATGCGGCCTTCCTTACCACCTCCAGTCGCTGTAGAAGCAAGCGAAATGTGCGACACGTTCGCATAAGCAAGGATGGCATGATGAAGCCGGTGATGATTGGGCAGCTCGCCAGCGAGACCTCGACGAAGGTGACGACGATCCGCTTTTATGAGTCGATCGGGTTGCTCCGATCCGCCCCTCGCACGGCGTCGGGTCGCAGAACCTACGATGCCAGTGACATTGAGCGTTTGCACTTCATCCGCAACGGTCGCCGGCTTGGCTTCTCCGTCGACGAGATCCGTTCGTTGATGGGGCTGGCGCAGAACCCGGACCAGGATTGTGGTGCCGCCTCAGCTATCGCTGCTCAGCACCTCAAGGATGTGGAGGAGAGACTGGCGCAACTCGCGGTGTTGCGGGATGAGTTGGCAATGCTCAGCCAGAGCTGCACCAAGGCGCGCATGGCCGATTGTCGGATCATGAAGGCGATCGGCAAAGGCCACCCTCAAGCCGATCAATAATAATCGGCCAGCCTGAGCTCGCGCACATCACCCGAGGCCATCGTCAGCTTTACGAGGGTGCCAGCAGGCCGGGAGCGCACTTGCCAGAGCTCCCCACGCGTATAGTTCGCATCGATCGAATGGCCGTTCACCGCCACGATCCGGTCGCCGACCGCCCAGCCAGCCTTTTCCGCGGGACTGTTCGCCGCCACATGAACAACGGTGAGCGCCGTTGGTGAGGCTGCGAGGCCAAGGCCGCTACGGTCCTTCAGCATCGGCAGGCGACGACGAGGACCGAGTGGCCGGAGCCACACGAATCCGGCGGTCACGTCGAACACCACGTCGAATTGAGCGATCAGCGGTAGGCCGACATTGCCAACCGTGCTGGTGGAGAGCCAAGCTCTCATCCCGAGTGTGGGGACGTTCGAGACGCCAAGCCCTTCGATGTTGATGTTCTGGATCGTGAAAGCATCGTTGATACGCACACCATCGACGCCGCCGATCGCCGCGGTCGAGACGAGCTTCCCGTTCAACAGCCCTTGATCGCGGGCATAGGCCGACGAGAGCATCAGCGCGGCCGAGCTGCCAAGATCGATCATCAAGGGCACGGGAGGCAAACCCGAGACGGAAGCTCGAATGAACAGCTCCTGCTTGGCACCGCGCCCGAGCGCGACAGCGCGCCAGTCGGGACCGGCGAGAAACGTGCCTGACTTGACGACCGCCATACGCCTTTTCGCGAAATCGAGCGCGATGCAGCTACCCGTGAACATATCGGCACCGAGGAGGATATCGATCGGTCGTCCGAAGGCCGCCGACACTGAACTCAGATCACCAACGACGGCAAAGGGTAAGCGACGGGTTTCGCGGGCGAGCTGTACGTCGATGTCGCGGACCAGCAGCACCGGGGCCTTGGCGCTCAGCCCGCTAATCATGCGCCGCTCACCATCGTTCAAGCCGAGCTTCGCCGCGAGCGCCGTGCTCATGATCGACGCGCCGCTGCCACTGTCGAGCACCGCCCGCACCGGCACTCCGCGCACTTGTGCCGAAACAAGGAGGGTATCACCCGTGCCGACTTCCAGCGGCTCCCATTCGAGGTGAGCCGCACCGAAGTTCCACGAGCCCGCAGACCGGGAAGTCTGTCGCGCGAGCGTTGGAGAACCGAGCACCAAGCCGGTTCCACAGGCCACCAGCCGCGCCACTAATGAGCGTCGAGACATACCGATTGCTTCAACACGGGCCGTCAAAAAGCCACCTCCAGCCCCCCGTCCGCAGGAGAGCAAATTGCGGTTACATGCTCCAGCCACTGGAGGAGCAAGTGCTTTTGGTGCGCCCGAAAATCCTCAGAAGCGCTTGGAGAACTTTAGATGAAGGATGGTGCAGACCGCTTAGATGCCTTCCCGATAACGAACGGTTCCGGGGGACGCTGGGCCGATCGGGACCGCGAACGGTGTAAACGCTCGCGCTAAGTGGCGGCATTCTGATCGCGCTATTTGTCGGCGAGCGTCGCTACGCGGCTACCGGCTTGGTCTCGGCCGATCGCACATAGGCGTAGAGTTTTGGCTTGGAGATGCCGAGCATCGAGCAAATCTTGGCGATCGGCATCGTGTTCTCGTGGTAGAGCCTGACGGGCAGGTCGCGCTTGTCCTTGCCGAGTGCGGCCGGCCGGCCACCCTTCTTGCCGCGAGCGCGGGCTGCGGTGAGACCGGCCTGGGTCCGCTCGCGGATCAGGTTGCGCTCGAACTCCGCCAATGCCCCGAACAGGTGGAAGGTAAGCTTGCCCGACGTGGTGGTCGTGTCGATCGCCTCGTGCAGGCTCAGCAGCCCGACCTTTTCCTCGTCGAGGTAGGTCATCCATCCGATCAGATCACGGAGCGAGCGGCCGAGCCTGTCGAGGCGCCAGACCACCAGTGTGTCGCCGGCGCGAAGCAGCTCCTTCACCTTTTCCAATCCAGGGCGAGCGGCAGTCGCCCCGGAGGCCTTGTCGGTGATGACCTTCTCGCAGCCGGCAGCCTTCAGCGCATCACGCTGGAGGTCCAGGTTCTGCTCGGCGGTCGATACGCGGGCGTAACCGATTTTCATGCGTAGGGCCGGTGGCGCCCCGATCGGGCGCGGTTTGGGAAGAAAGTCGTCATCGGCAGGTCTATGTTGCCCTAGTTTTCTTTACCGGGTAGATTTACGTCGAACAGGCCGGTTTGGCAACGCGAGCGGACTCGCATGGCGATGGGCAGGCAAATCTCCGTTTTCCTTACCTGCGACACGGACCGTCGGCGGTGACGCATCCGGCGCTTGTCCCGCCGCTGGCGATCGAGCGCTACCGCGTCCTTGAACCGCACCTCGCCGATGGCATCCCGCTCGCGGACCTCGCCCGCACCGGCACGCTGAGCGAGCGGACGTTGCAGCGCTGGCTCGGGCGCTACCGTGCCGAAGGACTTGCCGGTCTCGCGCGTCTGCCGCGCAACGATCGGGGCAGGCTGCACCTGCCGGAACATCTGGTCGAACTGACCCGCACTCTCGCCACCAAGCGCCCGCGACCCCCGGTCGCCGCCATTCACCGAAAGGTGCAGGAACTCGCCATCGCGCATGGACACCGAACCCCCAGCTATGCGGCCGTCGCGCGTGTCGTCAGGGCGATACCGGCAAGCCAGATCGCCGCAGCCTCCGATCCGGCCGTCTACCGCGACCAGCACGAGCTAGTGCATCGGCGCGAAGCCGCGACCTCGAACGAGATGTGGCAGGCCGATCATACCGTTCTCGACATTCTCGTGCTCGATGATGCCGGAACCCCGGTGCGTCCTTGGCTGACCGTCATCGTTGACGATCACAGCCGAGCCATCGCCGGTTACTTCCTCAGCCTCGATGCCCCCAGTGCCCTCAACACGGCGCTCGCCTTGCGGCAGGCGATCTGGCGCAAGCCCAATCCCGAATGGATCGTCAGCGGCATTCCCGAACAGCTTTACGTCGACAACGGCTCGGATTTCATCTCCGAGCATATCGAGCAGGCGTGCATCGCCCTCAAAATCCGCCTCATCCATTCGCTGCCGGGGCGTCCTCGCGGGCGCGGCAAGATCGAGCGGCTGTTCCGCACCATCAACGACATGTTCCTGCCCGACCTGCCCGGCCACCTGATCGCGGGCAAGCCGCTGTCGGCGCCAGTGCTCACGCTCGACGAGCTGCGCGCCCGCTTCGAGGCGTTCGTGTGCGGCGTCTATCATCGTCGCCCGCATGGCAACACCGGCGAACCGCCGATCACGCGCTGGCAGAAGGGCGGGTTCCTGCCCGCAATGCCCGACAGCCTTGAACAGCTCGACATGCTGCTCGTGCACGTGCCCAAGCCCCGTAAAGTGCTGCGCGACGGCATCCGTCTGATGGGCAGGCGCTATGTCGAACCCACGCTCGCGGCCTTCGTCGGCGAGCAGGTCGAGGCGGTCTATGACCCCCGCGACCTGACCGAGATCCACGTCTACCACCAGGGCCGGTTCGTCTGCCGTGCGCTCAGCTCCGAGCACGCTGGGCACCCGTCGTTGCGCGCGATCCAGCGCGCCCGGCGCGGCGCGAAGGAGCGCGACAAGCAGGTGCCTGCCCCCACGGAGACCTTCGATGGCGACCAAGAGGATACGGCTTCCCGGCCCACCACCTACCGAGGGCTCCGGCTCTACGCCGCTGACGATTGAGTTCCTGGTCGAGCAGCCGTTCCTGGCGACCCGCGAACATGCCCGGTTCGTCGAGTTTGCCGAAGCCTGCGCGCACTACCGCTATATCGGCGTGTGTCATGGCCGGCCGGGCGTCGGAAAGACGCGATCGGCGCGCGAGTTTTCCAGCTTCCCCGACCTGGGGGAATATGCCGCGCTCCGTCCCATTGCCGCGCTCCTTGGCGAAAAGGTCGCTCGCTGCCGCGCCGTCTTCTACACCGTGTCGGTCAGCAACACGCCCAAGACGATCGACGCGGTGTTGGGCCTCAACCTCATTAAGCTGGGCTATGCCCGGCTGACGGTCGCGGGCGGCTCGCAGGACGAAATCACCCATGACGCCGCCCGCATCGCCTGCCCCCTCGTCATCGTCGACGAGGCCGACCGCCTGACCATAAAGTCGCTCGAACATCTCCGCGACATGGCCGATCGCCACGGCTTCGGGCTGATCCTGATGGGTATGCCGGGCTTGGAGAAGCGCCTCGCCCGCTATGCCCAGCTCTACTCGCGGATCGGCTTCGTCCACGAGTTCAAACCGCTTACCGAGACCGAAATGCGGCTGCTGCTCGCGACCCACGCCGGCGATTTCGGGATCAGCTTCGACCCGGCCCAACTCGACGCGATCGAAGCGCAGGCAGCCGTGATCCGCATCACGCGCGGCAACTTCCGGCTCATGGAGCGCCTGTTCGCGCAGATGCGGCGGATCATGACCCTCAACCGCGTCGAGGAGGTCACCGCTGACATCGTTCAGGCCGCGCGCGATTGCCTCGTCATCGGACCCGGCAACTGACAAATAGCGCGATCAGAACGCCGCCATTTAGCGCGAGCGTTTACACAGGATAAGATCCATACCGTTTCCGGAACCACTTTCTTGTTTCCTCTTCGAAATTGGACTGTGCTGATGAGTTTGAGCGATGGTGGCTTCGCTCATACACTACGCGCTACCAGGCCCCTGCCCGTTTCTTAGGCTTAACGTTGTAGCTCAAGACCCCGGGGGCTCAGCCTCCCTTCTCCGGTTCTTGCCGCTGCGCAAATCCCTCGATCTACCTGCCGCCGTCGTGTGGTCGCACGGCATCATCCAAAGACCTATTTAGGCCGTCATGACTAGCCAATCTTCGCCATAAGGCGCCCCGCCGCCCCCTGCTCTGCCGCGAGATTGCGATTATAAGCGAGCGGCATCCGCGGCGACTTCCACCGCAGCGCGTCCATGATGCCGGCCAAATCCTCCCCGCTGGCGAACAGGTCCTGATTGAGCCCGATCCGCGTCGAGTGCGCACTGATCCCCTTCAGCAACCGCGCCAGATCGTCCGCCGTCAAATCGGGCAGCGCGCCACGGTCGAACGCGCGGCCGATGATCGACCGAAAGATTGGTCCGATCGAGCCCGGGTGCAGCGCCACGGTGCCGATGTCATATTCGACGCGCGCCTTCACCGCCGGCTTGGACAGCGTCTTGCGCAGATCCCACGTCTCCCGGCCCGAGATGCTGTCGATCGGCCGACCGCGCACGGCTGCCCGCGCCTTGTAGCGCCGCACCTGCACCCGCCGGAACAGCGGCCCTGTCGTGATCCCCGCCGCTTCGGTCCACGCCGCGATCGCCGCGACGGTGCGCGGGCTGAGGTAGGCGGTCGCCCCCTCCCCGTCTTGATCGCCCTTATGACGCAGAATCTGCAGCAGCCGCGCTTCGGGATCGATCGCCTCCTCAATATGCTCAATGGCGACCGCCACCAGTTCGGAGGCGCGCAGCCCGGTGTCATAAGCGGCCGATAGCAGCGCCCGATCACGCAGCCCCGGCAGATCCTCGCCACAACTCTCGAGCAGCGCGCGGATGTTGAGCCCCCGCGCCTTGTCGCGCTCGACGTCGCGCACCGGGCCCTTGAACCGCAGCGGCCGCGCCTGCTTCTGCGCAGCCCCCTTCTCGCGGCGCACCGTCTGGAGCCGCAGCTTCACCAGCGGCGCCGGCGTCGGATCCTTGAGCTCGAGCAGCTGGTGGATCTTGGCGATCGACGCCTTGTAGCGGGATAGCGAGGCCGGCCGGCTCCCCTTCCCGGCCCGCGCGTCGAGATAATCGGCCACGGTCTCGGGCGTGGCCGGCAGCGCGATCCGGTTGTTGCGCCTACACCACGCATCGAACGCCTCGACGTCGGACTTGAGCGCACGGATGCTATGGGGCGATGAAGCGGCCTGATAGGCGGCGATCAGGCCCTCGTTGACGGTGATGCGCTCGCCGGCGCGCATCTGCACGATCGTCCACGCAAGGTCGGCCGGCGCCCTGACGGCCGGCAGGACAGCCTCAGGCGGCGCTACGGGGATTTCTGGCCCTTCCCGGGCGGTTTCGGTGCTCACGACGCGCCTCGCTCCTCAGCCGCGCTTGTAGCCCACCTTATAAAGAACGGTCAAATCTGCTTATGTGATAAGTGCAATTATCACATGTTCGTTCACCAACCACCTGAGTAGTTGTGCAGTGTTTTGGCATTCACTACACATCCGGCATGGAGCGCTTCCATCCCCTCGCCGCCGACACCGACGTCCCACCCGAGGAGCTCGCCCTCGCGCAAGGCGAATGCGCGCTGGCGCTCGGCCGGCTCGACGGGCTCCTCGCCAGCCTCACCGATATCGAAAAACGGCTGTTCTGCGTAGGGCTGCTGCGGGAGGTGTTGCTTTCATCCCTGGCGCAAGCGGGATTTGCGGACGCCGAACACCGGTTCAACGCCTGGTTCGCCGGGCTCGACCGCGGCCCCCAAGAGACACCCCTCACCGGCTGCTCCGCCTATGCCGTGGTCCGCGCCCTGCTCGGCGAACTCAGCCGTCATCCGTGGGAACCGCTCGCCGATGCCGCGCAGACCATCGCTCTGGCCGCTCGCTTCGGGGCCGACCGCCCGATGCAAGCCGAAGACGCGCTGGCGGAGGAAGCGATCGGCAGGGCGATCACGCTAATGAAACAGGCCGGCGCGGATGACGAGACCCCCCTGCCCTTCGCGGGTCTGGCCCGCCTGCACGCGCTGCTGCGCGCCGATCCGCGGTTCGCGCCGCTGGAGCGCGCGGTGCAAATCCGTTCGTTTGGGAACCGCGCGGTGGCGATCGAGCAGGCCGCCACGCGCACCCCGCTCTGGGCGGTCGATGCCGCGCTGGGGCGGCTGCTGACCGCGTCCGGCGCGTGGGCCCGCGCCCTCCCCTGCCCCGGCGCGGTGACGGCGCAAACGCTGCAGCCGCAGCTCTGGCCGGGCGAACGCGCCATGCTGGCGGCCCGCAGCCTCCAGCGCAGCGTGACCCGGCTTGCCGAGCTGGTCGCGCAAGCGCGGCGGCGCGCGGTGCTGATGCGCGAGCAGTTGGGGCACCTGCGCTCGAGCGCGCGGGCACCGCAGGTGTGGATCCTGCTCGCTGGTTTTGCGCCACTCGGGCTCGATCAGATCACCTGGGCGTTCGGGATCAGTCGGCGCGGCACCTATGCGATCGGCGACGCCCTTGTGGCGGCGCGCATGGCACGGCGGGAGACGGTCAAGGGGAAGGCCCTGCTGGTCGTCGAAGAACCGGGAAGGGATGGGCAGCCGGCGTCTTTGGACCAGGCTACCGCCCTCCCCCATGCGGCTCTTGCCGAGTTCGACGCGGCGATGGGTGAGATCGACCGGCTGCTCGCCGGCAGTTCTGGCCATCCCTGACGCGGCATCGCGCGCATTCGGCGTGTATGAAAACTGATCTCTTCTTGACGTTATGTACAGATATCATACATAGACAGAGAAAGAAGGAGATGGCCAATGGCCACAACTGCCCATTCCGGCGTCCCCGCCAAAGCGCCCAGCCGCAAGGATCTGAGCGGTCCGGCGCTGCGCACCTTTTTCCGCATTGCCGACGCCTGGGACCTCAAGGAAGCCGAGCAGATGAAGCTTCTCGGGCTCGACAGCCGCTCGACCTTCCAGACCTGGAAGCGCGGCGCGGTCGCGGCGATTCCCAAGGATGCGCTGGAGCGCATCTCCTATGTCATGGGGATCTACAAGGGGCTGAAGATGCTCCTGCCCCGTACCGCCAACGAATGGGTACGCAAACCCAATGAGGCGCCGCTGTTCGCCGGACGCCCGGCGATCGAGCGGATGGCCTCGGGCAATGTCGCCGATCTCTACGTGGTGCGTCAATATATCGACGCGCAGCGCGGCTGATGGATGCCATTGCGACGACGCAAGTGCGGTGGCAACCGTGCTACCGGATCGTCGCAAGCCGGTTCCCGCCCATATCGCTGTTTGAGGATGTCGCGGATCCGGCCGACCTGGAAGCGGTCTATGCGATCGAGGCGATGACCAACGACCGGCTTCGCGACGAGGTCGGGGACCTCGCCCTCGTCCCACCGGAGGACCGCGTATCGGGACCCGGAACATCGGCGATCATGGCAGCGTTCACCCACCTAAATCCCGATGGCAGCCGGTTCTGTGACGGCAGTTTCGGGCTGTTCTACGCTGCCAGCACCATCGAGACTGCGGTTGCCGAGACGCGCCATCACCGAACCCGCTTCATGGCGTACACCCACGAACCGGCGCAGGAACTCGACATGCGCGTCTACGCGGTCGACCTGGACGCCATGCTCCACGATATTCGCGGCCTGCGCGATGAACGCCCTGCCCTCTACGCCCCGGACAGCTATGCCGCCGGCCAGGCGCTTGGCCGGCACCTGCGTGAGCAAGGTTCGGATGGCATCGTGTACCAAAGCGTGCGCGACGCCGACGGCGAGTGCGCCGCGGTGTTCCGCCCTCGCCTACTCGCCAACAGCCGACAGGAGCGGCACCTGTGCTACGTTTGGGATGGCCGGGCGATTGTCACCGTCTACGAGAAGAAGACATTCGCCTAAAGGTCCTGCGGACAAGCTAACCTTTCGGCCTTGAGTGACGCCTGTCAGGAATAGACCCCGGCAGCCATACGATCGAGATCTTCCATGACGATATCGATATCGCCATTCGCAACCAATTCCGCGGCCGTTTTCCCAACTCCAGAAATGGGTTGATGCTTGAACCAGATAACCGCCTTGCCTTCTTCGCCTGCAAGTTCTGCCGCTCGCGTTATAACTCGGGCTATTTCCTCCAGTTTAATCTGCACGGTCGGGGCGGAGGGATACAGAGTCATGGCCTTAGGATCCAGGCGAGCAACGCGAGCCAAATGCGCCATGGAGAAGCGCAGGCGCTCCGCCAGACGACGGGGCGAGATGATCTCATTCTCGCGAATGTCATCCTGGAAGGCTGCAGTCATAGGGCAGTCCATATTCAACATGTGAAGACAAAACTCTCACGTCTCAGAACCGCTGAAGATTGTCCTAGCTCCAATGCTGATCGAGCAGCGCTTTCAACGCGGCCTCCGCTTCAGCCCGCGTACCACCGGCATGCGGGAGCAAGGTAAGTTTGAGACCCTTACGATCCACCGCCTCCACTTTCAGCAATGGTTTCCCCCCTTCGGACACGATCGTTTCCGGCTTTCCTGACTTCTTGGGGGATCCTGACCTCTTGGGGGGATCGGCGGCCAGAGCGAGCGCGCGTATGATATCGGGGACCGGCATCGGTGCTGCGCGATCGGACTGCACCTGAGCGAGACGTCCCGCCTCGGCGAACACACGCTGCCGCCGATCCTCCGGTTTCAAGAGAGGCTTGATCGCGGTGACATGCTTGATCCTGAGATCCTGCGGAAGGGCGAAGGCCGCCATCAGTTCCGCCGGCAGCCGGGCAAGGTCGAGATAGCGGCTGAGCCAGCTTTCCGTGACATTGATCCGCTCGGCCATCACCTTCTGGCGCCCCTCATAATAGGCGTCGAGCGCGCGCAGATAGTCGCGCGCGCGCTCCAGATCGGTGAGATCGTCGCGCGCCCGATTCTCGAGGTCAGCGAGACGGAAGGCCTCCTCGTCGGTAAGGCTACGGATATCGACGAGAAAGCGGAAATCCGGATAGTTGTGGGCGCGCAGCCAACTGATCGTCCAATGCCGGCGCGCGCCGCAAATCACCTCGAAATCGAAGGCAGGATCGTCCTTCACGCGGCGAACGATGGCGGGCATTTCTTGCTTGCCCTGCGCCTTGATGCTCTCGATGAGGTCGGCGCACCGCTCCTCATTGAGGAGCGCATATTCGCGGTTATGCCCCGCCCACATTCGGCAGCGCGCGGGATCGACAAGCTCATGGGTGCGCGAGACGACGCTGCCCGTCGCCAATTCGGCAAGCCGGCTTTCCCGGCCCGCCAGCACGCTCGCACCGATGCCAGGGCGCCGCGCCGCTGGGGCTTGCGCCCCCGGGTCGATTCCGGCGACCAGATCAGCCGCGAAGTTGGCGTTCTTCTTGCTCATCATCCACCCCTTCTACCCGGAATTGCACCGGTGCAATTTTGCTCGCATCAGGCGAGTCCCTCCTTGCGAAGCCGCGTCAAATGGCTCGGCCACATCGACCGAATGTCGACCTCAATTTCACTGTTCACGCCATCAAGATAGGCAAGGCAGCGGTTGCGCACCGTCGAACTGGTGACCGGGCCGTCCAGCTCGTAGACGGTCATCAGCCGCGCCGTTGCATTGTCGATTTCGGCCGAATCCTTGAGCGGCGTACGGACGATCGCGTGACCGAAAAGGGTCCGCATCAGGTTCAGCAGTTCCTTCTGCATCGACTTATTCTCATCGACCTTGGACGCCACAAAGCGCAGGAACTGCAGCGACGGCGCCAAGCCGCGATCGGCCAGCGTCTCTATGGTCTCATCGAGCATGGCGAGGAAGGCCGCCGTCGACGAGAAGTCCATCACCGTCGGCGGAACCGGCACCACCAGCGCATTGGCCGCGCGCAGCACCGAAAGCGAGATCGCGCCGAGCGCCGGAGGCGGATCGAGAACCACCACATCGAACCGATCGGCAATGCTCGCGATGCCTTGCGCCATGCGGTCGATCAGGTTCCCCTGCCCCCGCGCCATGCGCGCTGCGATTTCATATTCCGACTGGAACAGCCGCAGATTGGCCGGAACAAGCTCGAGGCCGTCGAAGTGGGTCTTGCGCAGGGCATAGTCGAGCGACTCCATGTCGTCGTGCCGCAGGAATGGATAGAGCGTGTCCTCCTCGGTCAGGTCGAGGTCGGGCACATAGCCGAATAGCGTGGTTGCCGACGCTTGGCTGTCGCAATCGATGAGAGCCACCCGGTAGCCCTTGATCGCGAGATATTGGGCCAGGTGCACCGAAAGAGTCGATTTCCCCACCCCGCCCTTGAAGTTCTGCACCGCGATAACGCAGCAGGGATCGGTTGCGGCCCGCCAGGGCCGGGTGCCGAACAGTCCGCGCATGTCGTTGAGCTGCGCCAGGGTATAGCCGACACGCCGATTATTCTCGGTTCGCGGAGGCGGCGGCAAGCGGCCGTCCTTCTCGGCCTCGCGAATGGCCGCCGCGGTTCGGCCGACCAGTTCCGCGGCCTTGCCAATCGGGAACGTCGGCTCGCGCCGCTCGTCCGCCCGGGCACTCCGCGCGGAGTCGCGGAGCCGCTCGAGGACAGAGCTGGTCCGTTGTGCGAGCGTCGAGACGGACAGCAGGTCCTGCGTGCCCTCAATGTCGAGTGATGCAGCCAAGAGAGGCCCCCTTGCGAAACTAGAGGGGGCATAGCTCAATTTGCACTTTTAGGTCAATCGAAGGCTGATTTTCGCAAGTCGGCCCAGCCCGAAGGGCGAAACTTGCCCAATCTGCGCCGCAGACCTTTTGCGCCCCCTCGCAACCTGACCCCTTGGGGGCAGTTCACCCCGAAATTGCACCGGTGCAATTTCGGCTCAGGGGCGCCCGCGTCGTGCCAGGAAACTCTCGCAGAAGCCGGTCCAGGATGCGATCAGCTTGGCGCCCTTGAGCTTCGCCAGCCTTTCGCCCATCTGCGCGCGATAGGCATCGGCAATGAGATCGATGTCCCAACCGCCGCCAGCCGAACGGCCGATGGCCGCGAGCGTGTCCGAGCCAAAGCGGATCGTGCCGTTCGGGAAGGTGACCTCCCCTGCCCCAGCCTTATCCTTTGACACCAAGGCCGCCACCGCCGCCTGTGTGACAGCCTCGACGGCAACGGTCTCCACCTCGTCCTCGCGCCGCGCCTTTCTGCCCGCAGAGTGCCGACCGATCTCATCCACGGTCGCGATTTGGGCCGGAGCATCCTTGGGCTCAAAGCGGAATTCGATTTCGGTGACAGTTCTGCCCTGGCGGATCTCCCGCCACTCCACGCGAAAATGGGCGAGCTGGTCGATTTCGGCCTTCGCCTTTTCGAGAACTTTGCGGCGCAGCTGCGCGAAATCCTTGTAGACGTCCGGCGCGATGCCGAGCAGCGCACGCAGCGCCGTCATGTCGCCCTTCCAGAGCGACTGGCGCCTATGCAGCCTCAGCGCCCCGATCTCGTACAGCTTGAGCGCATAGGTTGATCGGAAGCCGAGCACCGCCTGGCGGTTCAGGACCGCATAGGTCTCCGATTCCTGGATCAGCTTTCGGGCTTCGGGCGTGAACTCCCACTCGATCCACCCAGCGTCCGCGCCCTCTTCGTCTTCCGCTTCTTCGCGCGACGACGAGATAAGCGAAAAGCGCAGCGTCGCCTTCTTGCCGCGCCAGGACTTGTCGTCGACCGCGAAAAGCGTGCGGTGCAATTCCTCAAGCATATCCGAGATGCGCTCATTGCCCTTGTGGCCGCGGCGAATGTCCGCCTTTCGCATCTTGTGCGGGCGGTCCTCCCAGGCATCACCGCCCGCGGTCAAAATCATCAGCGCAAGCAAACGCGAAGCAGTCAGGCTAAGCGACTGGCCTTTGACGAACTTGACCTCGACGATGCTGCCGGGCTTGGCGAACTCGTCACCGCCCTTTGCCTGCAGGGCGGCAGCCACCCGCATCGCCCGTCCCGGAGAAGCGTCATCGCCGGTGGGGGAGGGCGTTACAGCGTGATCTAGGGCTTGCTCGTCATCCATGCCATGAAGTCTGCGCCGATTCGTCCAGCGTGGGAGAAAATCTGCCTGACCTGTCCTTACGCGTCAAGTCAGGGCAGGATAGACACCGGATTCGGCCCCCAAGAGGTCAGGATGGAACTTCGCTCCGAAGCAGCAAACCATGAGGAAGTGCGGCGAGTCGCGTTTCCAAGCGCCCGGACCCGCGCAAACGGCAGCGCGGACGCCGAAGAAAGTCCCTGACGAACGCTATGGCGAGCGAATCACTCCAGCAGGAAGCTGTCCCCCATACGGTCAGGAAGGCCCCAGCAGGTCAGGTTGCATCCCCCGATCGGTCAGGGAAGCGCCCCCGGAAGGGCAGGCAAAATCCCCCGTCCGGTCAGGATAAGCTTGCTCAAACCCGCAGAAATGCTGTGCTTTCGGCCTCCTGAATCTGAATCCTTTTGAATCGGAAAAGCTTCCGCTGCGAGCAGCGGCGTTTTGATTCTTTTTATTTTGAGAAAGAGATCGGCGTCGCGCCTGATGCAATCGTTCAATCCCCCCGCCTGGAGGGATACGCGAAGTTAGCCGCCTACGATAGGCTGCCGGCCAAATGACCTTGCGCATGGAGGGTGCATGATCAACTTCGCCAAGTTCGAGATCATCGGCCGGATCGGGGAAATCGACGCGCGGCCGAAAGTCACCCTGCTGTCGGTCTGCGCGAATTATCGCCGCAAGGGTGACGATAACGAATGGCAGGAAGACAGCCACTGGAACCGCGTGAGCGTCTTCAGCGAAGGCCAGCGAAAACATATCGCCGACCGGGCTCAAGTCGGGGATCTCGTGCGCATAGCCGGACGGCTCAAGGACAACTCCTATGAACGCGACGGCGCGACGCACTACACAACCGATCGCATCGTCGAGGAATTCGGGATCCTGGCACCCAAAGGCATGCCGGGGTGAAATATCGGGGAGGGGAGGGCGCAATCAGCAGCGGCGCTCCACCACTTCCGAGGATTAGTCGATGCCCATAGCTGCTCCCCATCGCGCCAAAGCCATTGTCGAAGCCCTGGGTGGGATCTGGCGCGGTACGCGCGGCGAATGCCGGTGCCCGGCACATAACGATCATGGTCCCAGCCTGTCGGTACGCCTGGGCGAGCGGGCGATCCTGTTCCACTGCTTTGCCGGCTGCGACACGCGCGATGTTCTGGCTGCTTTGCGCCGGCGCAAACTTCACGATGCGGAGCCGCTCACAATGCCGCGCCCGAAGGCGGCCGCGGACCATCGCGCTCTTGCACTTCGCCTATGGAAGGCGAGCCAGCCCATCGCCGGATCTCCAGCGGCCGATTATCTGGCGGCGCGCGGTCTGCCGCCTCCCTATCCGCGTTGCCTGCGCTACAACCCGCGCACCATCGTCGGGGCCGGTGAGCGCCGCCGGTTCTTTCCGGCGATGATCGCCGCGGTCGAGAATGATCTGGGGGTTGTCGCCGTCCAGCGGACCTGCCTCGATCTCGCCGACATCCTGCACAAACCCATGCCAAAGCCGAAGATTGCCCTTGGCCTTCTCGGCGACGCGGCCATTCGTCTGGCGCCGGCCGGCGAGGAGCTTGGCCTTGCCGAAGGCATCGAGGACGCCCTTTCAGCAATGGCCTGGTTCGGAACGCCCACCTGGGCGCTGGGCGGGGTCGAACGCCTTGGGCTTGTCGCCATCCCCGAACGGGTCAAGCGTATCATCGTCTATGGCGATCGCGGTGCCGCCGCTGCCGCCATGCTCAAAAAAGCCCGCCCCCATCTCACAGCCAATGGACGCGAACTGGTGCTCCGGCTGCCGGAACGGCACGCGGACTGGAATGATGCTTGGCGTGTCCGCCGGGCCGCCGAGGCGGCCTGAAAGGGGAGGGAGCCTTCCGGCTGATGACCTGGCGCTGATGCCAGGTGTCAGACCTGGAGATGCCCCATGGCCACACACCCCCTCGCGCTCACGCTGCCGCTCGATGATCCCGCCCGTACCGCTGCTCAAGGCATAGCCGACCGGCTGTCCGAAGGATGTCCGGTTGCACGTAACGACCTCCTTGCCGAAATGACCTCCGCTTTCGGTGGCTCGAGCGCCGATGGCCTGTGGTCATTGCGCGACGCCTACGATGTGCTCGAACTCGCGCAGGTCCTCCATCTGAAGAACGCGACGCTCCCGGCAGATGCGAATGCGCGGCTCGCCCAGCTGATCGCTATGACGGCGGCGCTTCCCACGCAAAGCGTGCGTAGCGAAACGCAGATCGCGTTCCAGCAATTCTCGACACCGGCGCCGATCGGCTTCCTTGCCGCCAAGGCAGCCGCGATCACGGCACACGATATCGTGCTCGAGCCCTCGGCCGGGACCGGCCTCCTGGCCGTACACGCCCATCTCGCCGGCGCGCGCCTCCTTCTCAATGATATCGATGCCTGGCGCACGCGTTTGCTGCGTCACGCCTTTCCCGAAGGCAGGCTGAGCACGCATGATGGCGAACTGATCGACGATATGCTCGATCCGCAACTGGTGCCGAGCGTCGTGCTCCTCAATCCGCCCTTCTCGCGAAGCCAGGGGCGCGCGCGCGATCGCCATGCCGCGCTTCGCCATTTGCGCTCCGCGCTGTTGCGGCTTGCTCCAGGCGGGCGCTGCGCCGTTATTCTCCCCGACCGCATCGAGACGGAGGACGCGGATTGGCTGCACGCCACTGCGGGCGCGCATGCCCGGCTGCATCTCGACCTGCCGCCCGATGCCTATGCCAAGCACGGCACCGGCCAGGCAGTCCAGCTCATACTCCTCGAAAAGGACGGGGCAGGGGGCTCGGTCCCGCGCCAGACCTGCACGACGCTCGGCGCTGCGCTTGCGGCCATCGATGCGATGGCGACCCCATGCGCGCCGCAGCCGCAGCCGATCTCCCGCCCCAGCGGATTGTTCCGGGGCCTCACGCGGCGGACCCGCCCCGTCTGCTCGCGTGCGGCGGTGACCCTGCCCACGACCCGCGCGGTCGCCTATCACCGTCTCGACGCGCCCGCACCCGCGGGCGAACCGCAAGGGATTTACCTGCCCTATCGGCCGAGCCGTCTGCTGATTGCCGATGCTCGTGAGCACCCAAGCGCGCTGGTCGAATCGCAGGCAATGGGATCGATTGCCGCACCCCCGGTCGCTTATGAACCCGTGCTGCCGGCCAGGATCCTGGACGACGGCCTGCTCTCGGACGCGCAGCTCGAAACGCTGATCTACGCTGGCGCGGCGTTCGAGCGCGATCTTCCCGGGCGGTTCATATCCAGCGAGGAGGGTCTTTCGCTGTCGCCGGCAGAGGCCGGTAACGCCTATCGGACCGGCTTTTTCCTTGGCGATGGCACGGGCGCCGGCAAGGGGCGGCAGGTGGCAGGCGTCATCCTCGACCAGTGGTTGCGTGGCAACCGCCGCCACCTCTGGATATCCAAGAGCGAGACGCTGGTCGAAGACGCTCGCCGGGACTGGTCGGCGCTTGGCGGCTTGCCGCTCGACATCCAGCATCTCAACCAGTGGAAGCTCGGCACCCCGATCGCGCTGGGCGATGGGATCCTCTTCCTGACCTATGCCACCCTGCGCTCCAACCGCGGCGACAGGGGCACGCGGCTGCGCCAGCTGATCGAATGGATGGGTGAGGATTTCAGCGGCGTCATCGTTTTCGACGAGGCGCATGAAATGGCCGGGGTGGCCGGCGGCGAGGGCCGGTTCGGCGCCACGAAAGGGTCCGAGCAGGGCATTGCCGGCGTCCGCCTGCAAAATCTCGCTCCGCGCGCCCGGATTCTCTACGCCTCGGCGACGGGCGCCTCGGATGTCAACAATCTTGCCTATGCGACACGCCTCGGATTGTGGGGACCGCAGACGGCCTTCGCCGACCGGCGGGCCTTCGTGGAATCCCTGCGCCGAGGCGGCATCGCGGCGATGGAGTTGATCGCCCGCGACCTCAAAGCGCAGGGCCTCTATGCCGCGCGGGCGCTCAGCTTCGCCGGCGTCGAATATGACATCCTCGAGCATCGGCTCAGCGAAGAACAGATCGCCGTCTACAATGCCTATGCCGATGCCTGGGCGATCTTATGGCGAGCTGCGCATAAGACGGCTTATCGCGAGGAAGCGGTAATGCGGAGGAGCGCGGCGTAACCGGCGAATTCCCATGATAGTGTGCGCAGTTGCTGCGCATTATATTGGTTGCGAACCTCGGCGGTCCCTGGACCAGCTGAGGAGGCAATCATGTTGAAGTTGCATGACGAGTTGATCACCGAACTCTCGAATTCGCTCACCACACAGAATTACAATCCCGTGGTCGTGGCGAACCACCGTCTCTACGCCCGCGCGTTTCTCGATTATCTGGCCGAGTGCGATATACAGGTCGAGACTGTGACGCCGCAGCAGGTCGATCAGTATTTTGGCTATGCGGTTCAGGATTTTGAGATCCAGTACGGTCGGCCTCCCAGTGCGCGTTGGCACATGTTGCCCCGCACCGCGATCGCCAAGCTCCTCCGGCTTGCTCAAGGCAATTGGCCCCCGGACGCAGAAATGATCGGTCCCGATGACGAGCATCGACATGAAATTTGCCGCGAATACGAGGCATGGCTGCGCGAGGAGCGCGGTTTGGCAAGCGCGTCCATTGCGGCGCTGATGTGGGAGGCGCGAAACTTCCTGCGATGGCAGTTCGACCGGGCCGGTGCCGCCAGCCTCGAAACGTTGAGCATCGTGGACATCGATCTCTACATGGACATGCGCGCGCCTGGTTTACGGCGCAAATCATTGGCCGATGTCGCTGAGCGTCTCCGTTCGGTGGTTCGCCATCTGCATCGGACGGGTCGCATCCCGACCGATCTGACGCCACACATCATCGGCCCCATGCTCTATGCCTACGAAGATGTGCCGTCGACGCTGGAAAGGAGCCAAATCGCCGCGGTTCTGGCGACAACGCAGGAGGACAGATCGCCACGCGGACTACGCGATTATGCGATACTTCAGCTGCTTGCCACGTATGGGCTGCGCGAAGGTGAGATATGCCGCCTTCGGCTCGATGACGTGGACTGGCGCGCAGAATCCCTCCGGATCTGCCACACCAAGACCAACGCGTACTCGTACATGCCGCTAATGGTGACTGTTGGTGAAGCGCTGCTGGATTATCTGCGCCTTGGGCGGCCCCAGGTTGAAGTGCGGGAAATCTTCGTCCGATCCTGCGCACCCTATATCGCAATGACGAACCTGTACGGCATGATCCGCGGTCGGTTGGCCGCCGCAGGCGTAGTGCCAGCAGGAAAGCGGGGGCCGCATGTCTTCCGCCACGCACGTGCGGTCGAAATGCTGCGGGCATCGGTCCCGCAAAAGATCATCGGCGACGTGCTCGGGCATCGATCCACCGAATCCACCAATACTTATCTCAAACTGGCAACAGATGATCTCCGAGCCGTGGCACTCGAGGTGCCTGGAATGGAGGTGCTGTCATGAGCGCCTGGCACGATCCCGATCGCACCGTCGTCGACGCCTTCCTGGTAAAATCGCAGTTCCGGCCGGGAAGCGTACCGACATATCGCTGGTTCCTTTGCACCTTCGAAGATGTTGCCCGCCGGCATCCGGCGGTGGACCGGCAGATGCTCGACGCCTGGCTGAAGGAGATGCAAAAACGTTGGCGATTGTCGACGCTGCTCAATCAGGTCTGCATTGTCGACCGCTTCCTCGACCACCTCGTCGAAATCGGGCTGATCGCCGACAACCCTGTTGCTGCACTTCGCCGTCGGTACAACGTCAAGCAAAGCAAGCCGATCTGGCGGGCCTTGGCTTCCCCGAATCCCGACGAATCCTTGGCCGCGTTACGACGGCCTGCGCCCTTCGGCAGCGTGCTGGGTGACTTCATGCAAGACCATGTCATGCTGATGCGCAGCCGGGGATATCAATATGAAGCGCAGGCTCACTGGCTGCTGCGGTTCGATCGGTTCCTTCAGGCCCGTCCCGACCTCGCGGAGCAACCACTTGAGGCAATGATTGCGAGCTGGGCGGCTGCCAAGCCGACCCGCAACCACGCGGCTGAATGCCAGAAGCTGGCGCGCATCCTGACCAAGGCGCGGTTCCGCCTCGATCCGACTATCCCGCCAAAGCGCTTCAATCCCCGGCCAGAGCGGGAAGTAGCGCGGGAGCATCGGCAACCGCATATCTTCAGCCCGGCTGACGTTCGGCGTATGCTCGATACCGCACGGACTTATCCGTCGCCGGACGCTCCGCTGCGGCCGTTGACCCTCTACACCATGATCATGCTGGCCTATTGTGCCGGGCTACGGCGAAGCGAGCTGGCATGGCTCGATCTTGGTGACGTGGACCTGCAATCAAGCACGATCACGATCCGGGAAACGAAGTTCTACAAGACCAGGATCTTGCCTCTATCCGACAGTGTCGCGGTCGAACTGCGCGCGTACATCGATGCGAGGCGGCGCGCTGGCGGCCCACAGAACCCGAAATCAGGGCTGTTCTGGCATGCCCACTTAAATGACCGCTACAGGCCCGAGGCGGTTACGACAATGATTACCAACGTCATGCGCCGTGCTGGGCTCAAGCCCGCTTCGGGCCGGACCGGGCCGCGGGTCCATGACCTTCGTCACTCGATGGTGGTGAACCGCATCCTCCAGTGGTACCGGTCCGGCATTAACCCTCAGGAAAAACTGCACTTCCTCTCGACCTACATGGGGCACCGGGATCTCCACTCCACGCTGGTCTACATCACCGTCACGCAGGATCTGTTGCAGGAAGCCAGTGAACGGTTCCGCGCGCTCGGCGCCCCGTGCCTTGTCACGGAGGCGCGGCCATGAGGAAAGGCAATCCATTGCCCGCGTTGTTGCGGGCGTTCTTCCAGGAGTGGCTGGCCGAGCAGCGCAGCGCGTCAATCCACACGATCCGCTCTTATCGCGACACCTGGCGGCTGCTGCTTCGGTTCGTCGCGGAGCGAAAAGGCTGCGGGGTCGCGCGGCTGACGCTCACCGACGTCTCGGCCGGCGAGGTGCGCGCGTTCCTTCATCATACCGAGCATGGCCGCAAGACCACGATCGGCACGCGGAACTGCCGACTGGCCGCCATCCGCAGCTTCTTCAGCTTCGTGGCGGACAAGAATCCGGAATACATCGCGCAGTGCTCAGAGGTCCTGGCTGTTCCGTTGAAGCGGGAGCCCACCTCCGCGCCGTGCTACCTCGAGCCCGAGGAGGTCGAGGCCATCCTCGCCCAGCCCAACCGATCGACACTCGAAGGGCTGCGCGACCATGTACTGCTCTCGTTCCTCTATAACAGTGGCGCGCGAATCCAAGAGGCGCTTGACCTCTGTCCCGAAGCAATCCGGTTCGATGCACCGAACTTCGTGCGTCTTTACGGCAAGGGGCGCAAGGAACGCATCTGCCCGCTCTGGCCAGAAACCGTGGCATTGCTCAGGAAGCTACTGGAGCGACAGCCGCGTGCGCCCGATGAGCGGATCTTCGTCAATCGATACGGTGAACCGCTAGGGGCGTCAGGGGTGCGGTTCAAGCTCAACGCCTACGTGGAACAAGCCGCGAAATCGACGCTGACCCTCCAGTCAAAACACGTTACGCCTCACAGCTTCCGGCACGCGACCGCCGTCCACCTCGTTGCCGCCGGAGTCGATATCACCGTCATCCGCAGTTGGCTCGGGCACGTCAGTCTCGATACGACCAATCACTATGCTCAGGCCAATCTGGAGACCAAACGAAAGGCGCTGGAACAGGTTGGCGCCCCGGCGGCGAGCAACGTGCCACCTTCGTGGAAGCGAGATGCCAATCTGATGGGATGGCTCGACACCCTATAGAATAATGTGAAGGACGTGGCGAAATGTTCCGCAGCTTTGCAGGACTACGCCGCGTTCCTCCGCATTACCGCTTCCTCGCGATAAGCGATCATTCACAACAATCTGCAGGCCGCGCTCGCCGCCACGCGCGTCACCGACGACTTCAGCGGTGCCACCTATAATAGCGGCGCGAAGGCCGCGGCATTGTCGATCTTCGAATCGACCAAGCAACGCTTCTTCGGCCAGATCCTGCTGTCGATGAAGCTGCCCTCGCTGATCCCGGCGATCGCCGCCGATCTCGCGCGCGGCGACTGCGCCGTCGTCCAGCTCGTGTCGACCTCGGAAGCGATGCTCGATCGTGCCCTTGCCGACCTGTCCCCCGAGGAGCGCGCCTGGCTCGATATCGAGCTGTCCCCGCGCGAATTCCTGGTCGATTATCTGACCGCGGCCTTTCCCGTGCGCCAGATGCGCACCTATACCGACGATAGCGGCACGGTGCGCTCGGAACCGATGATCGACGAGGCCGGGCAGCCCGTGCTGTGCCGGGAAGCGATGGCCATGCGCGACCAGCTCCTCGAGCAACTCTGTGCGCTGCCGGTCGTCGGCTCGGCGCTCGATCACATAATCGGGCATTTCGGGACGGAGGCTGTGGCCGAGGTGACGGGCCGCAGCCGGCGGATCGTCGTCGATGCCGACGGCCGTCAGCGGATCGAACGGCGCAGCGCGCGCACGAACCTCGCGGAGACCGACATCTTCATGCGCGGCGAAAAGCGCATCCTGATCTTCTCCGACGCCGGCGGCACGGGGCGGAGTTACCACGCCAGCCTCGACGCGCCCAATCAGAGCCGCCGCATTCACTATCTCCTCGAGCCCGGTTGGCGCGCGGACGCGGCGATCCAGGGGCTGGGCCGCACGCACCGCACCCACCAAGCCTGCCCGCCCTTGTTTCGGCCCGTTTCCACCGATTGCCGTGGCGAACGGCGGTTCATCTCGACCATCGCCCGGCGCCTCGACAGCCTGGGCGCGCTGACCCGTGGCCAACGCCAGACCGGCGGGCAGGGACTTTTCGACCCCCGCGACAATCTGGAGTCCGACTTCGCGCGGGAATCGCTCGACCAGTGGTTTCGCCTGCTGTTCCAGGCAAAACTCCAATCGGTCCACTTCGATCAGTTCCAGGCGCTCACCGGTTTGAACCTGGCCGGGGAGGGCGGGGGGCTCACCGAGACCTTGCCCACGATCCAGCGGTGGTTGAACCGCATCCTGGC
Organism: Sphingobium sp. CFD-1; assembly: GCF_024611115.1. Classification (NCBI taxonomy): domain Bacteria; kingdom Pseudomonadati; phylum Pseudomonadota; class Alphaproteobacteria; order Sphingomonadales; family Sphingobiaceae; genus Sphingobium; species Sphingobium sp. CFD-1. The sequence goes on from NZ_CP084400.1 coordinate 58,086, forward strand.
GCTGCGCATCGACCTGCAGAACGCGATCTTCGACGAATATCTCGGCTTGATCGAAGCACGGGTGGAAAAGGCACGCGAGGCCGGCACCCTCGATCTTGGCGTCGAAACGATCGCGGCCGACCGTATTTCGATCCTCGACCGGACGGTGATCCGGCGCGATCCCGTGAGCGGCGCCGAAACCGAGATCCTGCGTATCGAAACCGAGGAGCGATATCGGCCGCTGACCCTGGAGCGAGCGCATTGGCTTCTGGCCGACCCGGAAGCGCGCGGGTTGATCAACCCGCGTTCCGGCAAGGCCGCCATTTGCCGGCCGACCTTCTCGCTGACGGACGAAGAGGGGCGGACCGTGCGCCGCTATGAGCTGGTGCGGCCGACGCGCACCGAACGGCACCGGCAGGACCTCTTCGCCGAAACCCATTGGACCGACGTGGACCGGGCGAGCTTCGACGAAGCCTGGCAGGCCGAATGCGACGCAATGGCGGCGCAGACGCGCACGCAGATCATCTATCTGGTCACTGGCCTGCTGCTTCCGGTGTGGGGCAAGCTGCCCGACGATCATGTCCAGGTCTGGCGGCTGACGAGCGATGACGGCCAGTCGCTTCTCGGGCGTCTTATTCCGGCGCCGCTGGTTGAGCGGATTGCCAGCGCATTCGGCATCGCGGCCCATGTCGAGATCGACCTCGGCGCGCGGGTCGAGCACGTCCGCACCTCGGGCGAGATCATGCCGATCGGAGCGCTGCGGCTGAAGCGCGCCTTGGTCGCCGGCGATCAACGCCTCGAATTGCTGGACTGGAAGCCCGAGGCGCTGCCGCATCTCAAGGCGGCGGGCTGCTTCACCGAGATCATCCAGCACCGCACGCGGCTGTTCGTTCCCCCGAGCCGCGCCCTCGAGATCCTCGCCAGGATCACGGACTGACCCGCGGCCGCGCCAAGCGACCGAAGAGAGGGGAGGGGGCCTTCGGCCGGGTGGGCCTGAGTGGCTCAAGCCGGCCGACGAGGTCGGCGCAACCCTCGAAGGAGACAACCGATGATCCAGTCCGTGAAGGTCAAGAACCTCTCGCTCTCGAAGGACAACCACCCATCTCGACGACCACGCGGCTTATATCGGATCCTGGCTCGCCATTTTGCGCAAGGATAATCGCGCATTGCTGACGGCGGCTGCGCGAGCCGAGGAAGCCGCCGGGTTTCTGCTGCGGGCAACCGATCTCGCTTGCGAGGATGATCTGGACGAGCAGGCGGCTGCTTGATCTCGCCATGTCGCCGATTGCACTATATCCATATATCCGCTATCGTGGATATATGGATAACGAATCTGTCATCGTCGCGTTGGGCGCGCTTGCCCAAGCCACGCGCCTCGACGCCTTCCGCCTTCTGGTGCGTCACGAACCCGAAGGCCTTCCCGCCGGCGAGGTCGCCAAGGCGCTGGATGTCCCGCAGAACACGATGTCGGTGCATTTGGCGACCCTGGCGCGTGCCGGCCTGGTCACATCCGAGCGGCGCAGCCGGATCATCAACTACCGCGCCGATCTCGATGCGCTACGCTCCGTGATGCTGTTCCTCGTCAAGGACTGCTGTGGTGGCCGGGCCGAGCTCTGCCATCCACTTGCGGATGAACTGCTTGCCTGTCGTGCTGCCTGAAAGGACATCAACATGACGGATCGCCTGTTGAACGTACTGTTTCTTTGCACGGGCAATTCCGCCCGTTCCATCATGGCCGAGGCGATCCTCAGCCGTGAGGGGCTAGGCCGTTTCAAATCGTTCAGCGCCGGCAGCCAGCCCAAGGGCGAGGTCCATCCGTTCACCATTCATCTCTTGGAGAAGCTGAACTACGACGCAAGCCGGTTCCGCTCGAAGAGCTGGGAAGAGTTTTCCGGCCCCGATGCGCCGTCCTTGGATTTCGTGTTCACCGTTTGCGACAATGCCGCCAATGAGCTTTGCCCGGTTTGGCCGGGGCAGCCGCTGACCGCCAATTGGGGGGTGCCCGATCCGGCCGCTATCGAGGACAGCGAAACGGTGCAGCACGCGGCCTTCTTCGATACTTACAGGATGCTGTTCAATCGCATCTCGCTGTTCACCAACCTGCCGTTCGAAGGCCTCGACAAGATGAGTCTACAGAACCGGCTGAACCGGATCGGCAAGGAACAGGGCCGCGCCGACCTCCCAAGCGAAAAGGCACCCAGCGCATGAGCAATGCCGCAATCGATATCGTCATCTATCACAATCCCGAGTGTGGGACGTCGCGCAACACGCTGGCGATGATCCGCAACGCCGGGATCGAGCCGCATGTGATCGAATATCTCAAGACGCCGCCCAACCGCCCGCGCCTGGTTTCGCTCATCGCCCGCATGGGCATCAGCGCACGCCAGTTGCTCCGCGAGAAGGGCACGCCCTTCGCCGAGCTGGGTCTTGCCGATCCGACGCTCAGCGATGACCAGCTCATTGATGCGATGATCGAACATCCGATCCTCATCAACCGGCCAATCGTTGTGTCGCCGCTCGGCGTGAAACTCTGCCGTCCATCGGAAGAGGTGCTCGATCTTCTCCCGTCCGCCCAGCGCGGGGCTTTCACCAAGGAAGATGGCGAGCAGGTCATCGACGCCGCCGGCAAGAGGATCGGGGCGTGAACGCGACCGTTGCGGCACGACCCAAGCCGGCGATCAACAGCTTCGAACGCTATTTGAGCGTCTGGGTGGCGCTCTGCATCGCTGTCGGCATCGCGCTCGGCTATTCGCTGCCGAATCTGTTCGCAGCCATCGCATCGGCTGAGATCGCGCGCGTGAACCTGGTCGTGGCTGTGCTGATCTGGCTGATGATCGTCCCCATGCTGCTCAAGATCGACCTCGGCGCGTTGGGGTCGGTTCGCCAACACTGGAAGGGCGTCGGCGTCACCCTCTTCATCAACTGGGCGGTGAAGCCCTTTTCAATGGCGCTGCTCGGCACGCTGTTCCTGGGATGGCTCTTCCGGCCGCTGCTGCCGCAGGGCGAGATCAACGCCTATATCGCCGGGCTCATCCTGCTCGCCGCCGCCCCCTGCACGGCGATGGTGTTCGTCTGGTCGAACCTGTGCGACGGCGAGCCGACCTATACGCTGAGCCAGGTGGCGCTCAACGACGTGATCATGGTCTTCGCCTTCGCACCGCTGGTCGGACTGCTGCTCGGGGTCGCCTCGATCACAGTGCCCTGGGACACGCTGCTCATCTCGGTCCTGCTCTATATCGTCGTGCCCGTCATCGTCGCGCAGATCATTCGTCGGGCGTTGCTATCGTCAGGCGGGCAGCCGGCGCTCGATCGGCTGCTGGCAACGCTTGGGCCGGTGTCGCTGGTTGCGCTGCTGACGACGCTCGTCCTCCTGTTCGGCTTCCAGGGCCCGGCGATCCTGGCTCATCCGCTGGTCATCGCACTGATTGCCATTCCCATCCTCATCCAGGTCTACTTCAATGCGGGCCTGGCCTATTGGCTCAGCCGGCGCTTCGGCGTGGCCTGGTGCGTCGCCGCTCCGGCCGCGCTGATCGGCGCGTCCAATTTCTTCGAGCTCGCGGTTGCAGCCGCGATCAGCCTGTTCGGCCTCAATTCCGGGGCCGCGCTCGCGACCGTGGTGGGCGTGCTGGTCGAGGTGCCGGTAATGCTGTCTGTCGTCAGCATCGTCAAGAAGACGCGGCCCTGGTACGAGCAACGCGTTCCTGCATGATCGCTACACTCCTGGATTCCAGGTCGCTTTCCGACCTGATGGCGGAGCTGAGCGCGGCGGGTCTGCCTGCCAGTGATCTCGCCGAGGCGGGACGCCGCTTCTTTCGGTTCGAGGATGATGTTGGCCTTGTCGGCTATGGCGGGATCGAAGGCGACGGCTCCGACCGCCTGCTGCGCTCGCTGGTCGTGAAGGCCGATCGGCGCGGATGCGGATTGGGCGGTGCCATTCTCACGGCAGTCGAACGCGCTGCAGCTGATGAGGGCGCGACTAGCCTGTACCTGCTCACCACGACCGCCGAGCCTTTCTTTCGCCGTCACGGCTATGAAACAGCCGAACGGACCGACGTTCCTGCCGTCATCGCGCAATCGGCCGAGTTCCGATCGCTATGCCCGGCGAGCGCCGCCCTTTTGTACAAATGGATTGCCTGATGTCGCGTCTTCGTATCCTTCCCGAACCCGATCACATGCCCGCGCTGGACCGTGCAATGATCCGGCCCGATCTCGCCGCCGGGCTCGGCGCGCTTGAGCCGAAACCTCGCATCCTCCTCCTCTACGGCTCGCTGCGCGAGCGGTCGTTCAGTCGCTTCGCGGTCGAGGAAGCGGCCCGGCTGCTCATCCTCTTCGGCGCCGAAGTGCGGATCTTCGATCCGGCCGATCTCCCGCTCCCCGACCAGATCAAGGACGATGATCACCCGGCGGTGCATGAGCTTCGCGAGCATGCGCTTTGGTCCGAGGGCATGGTCTGGTGCAGTCCCGAACGGCACGGCCAGATCACCGGCATCATGAAAGCGCAGATCGACCATTTGCCGCTCGAATTCGGCGGCATGCGTCCGACCCAGGGCCGGACCCTGGCCGTCATGCAGGTTTCGGGCGGATCGCAGTCGTTCAACGCGGTCAACACGTTGCGGCTGCTCGGGCGGTGGATGCGCATGTTCACCATCCCCAACCAGTCGAGCATTGCTATGGCGTTCAAGGAGTTCGACGAGGACGGCCGTCTCAGTGCCTCAAGCTATTATGACCGGATCGTCGACGTCATGGAGGAGCTGGTGCGCTTCACGGTGCTGACACGTCGCCATGCCGATCAACTCGTGGACCGCTATTCGGAACGCAAGGCGGCAGCCGCCAAGCGCGACGCGGCCCAAGATCTGGCCTCACGGTCGAAGGCCTGACGGCCGGGCTCTTCCGATGCGACGCGCTTTCATGCCGTCCTGTGCGTATCGGGAGATCGGGTTGCGGGTGCCCTTCTTAAGGTCCTCTGCGTCATGAATGCCTGACGCGACAGGGCCTTCGCGCCTTTCGCCAGAGGATGCGGCACATGGGCCATCGCGCTGGCGGCGGCAACCCGAACGCTCCGGCCGTGTTGGCGCGCCGAGGCGCGCCTGCCCGCACCACCCGGACCTTATCGGGTTCCCCTTGGGCGTTGCCCGGCGGTGCCGCCGCCGCTTTTTCGATGGCCCGGAGGGTGCGCATCCGGCGGGAAGGCCGCCGGCCCTGCGACACGGAAAGGCAATCCCTCATGACCAGCTCCCTTTCAGCAGTGCTCCAAGCACTCGAACTCGGCCATCTCGACCTGATGGGCGACCAACGCTCGATGGAAGCGCCGCCGCCGGCCGAAGCGCTCGAACAGACCGTCAGCGCCATCTGGAGCGATCTCTTCGCGCTCTTCCCCTTCACCGCGCTCGAACGCGACATCGAGGATCTGGGCTGGGGCTTCGTCAATCTCTTCCACCGCGCGGCCGCCAAGAAGCATCAGCTGATCGACCGCCTGACCGACGAGATCCGGCTCCTGCTCGCCGAGCAGGACGGATCGGAGATCGCGACCGCTGATCTCGAGGACAAGATCGATCTCGCCCGCAAGGTCGAGCAGTCCGCCCAGGCCTATGAGGGGATGCGCGACACCGCGGCGCGCCACTATCTGCATGAGACCGGCCGCTCCTGGGTGCCCGCGACCGGCAACCGCATCTCGCTCGGCACGACCGCTGCGATCGTCGATGGCCGGGCCTATTTGCAGGCGCGGCGCGAGCGGGTGCGCGATGCCAATATGGTCCATGGCACGCCCGTGGTCTTCGCCGGCGGGCGCCTTCGCTTCGCCAGCGACGACGAGGCCAAGCAGTTTGCCGACAATCTGCTGCGGACCCTCAAGGCCGTGCGCGAACGTGTGGGCGACATGTATCTCGTCCATGGCGGCGACATGAAGGGCATCGAGCGTCTTGCAGCATCCTGGGCCGAGCAGAACGGCATCCAGCAGCTGCGGTTCGGCCTTGATCGCAAGCTTGGCGATCGTGCCGGCTTCCGGCGCAACGAGCAGATGCTCTCGGTCAAGCCGCGCTACGTCATTGCCTTCCAGGGCAACGGCGTCACCGAAAGGCTGGTGGTCGAGGCCAAGGCGCGCGGCATCCATGTCGTCGATCGCCGCGGACCGCTCGGAACGCCGCCGGCGGCTTTATCTCGCGGCTGACCGCCGTGCCGGCCGCTTCGGCGGCCGGCTTTTCTCAATCTCGCGGATTCCGGTGCCGGAGGGGAGGGGGCGGGGCGGATGCGTCCCTTGTTCCCTTCGGAGGTTCCGCATCATGTTCATGCCCGATCGCGCCAGTGCGTGCGCGCTCCTTGCCTTCCGCGCCGCGCATGGCCGCCACTGGAAGGCGAAGCTGCTGTCCTTATGGTCGACAGGCCGCGATGTGGACGAAGCCGATGGCGCTTACTTACGGCATCTTCGCAACCAGGCCGGTCCCTCCTGGCTCCGCCAGCTGACGCCGCGCCGCTGGCGCGCGATCGAAAGATTGGCGGCGCCCGGCGATCCGGTGCTTGCAGCCGTGTTTCTCGATCGAGCGCGCGAATTTCATCGCGGCGCGCAGATTGGCGCGCCTATTGCGCTTGCGCCGGCACTGCACTTGCTCGCGATCTCCTGCGAACTGGGTTTGAAGGCGCATCTTTTGGGTCATGGCTGGACGGACGATGCGCTGGCCCGCGATATCCGTCATGACCTTGTCCGCGCCCTCGACGAGGCGCGGCAGCTAGGCCTGCCGGCGCCCGGTCGTCCGCTGGCCGATTTCATCAAGAGCCTCGGCCCGGCCTATGCCGTGCATCGGATCGACGCGCTGGTGGCAGGTGGCTATGCCTGCGACATCGGCGCCGTGCTTTGCGAGACCGGGCAGCTCCTCGATGCCGTGGCGGCCTGCCTGAGGCCAGCCACGCCAGGCGCCGCCACCTTGCGTACCTCCTCTTCCCCCTCCGCGTGATCGTGCAACGGACGTCGTGTCGAGCCCGCGAGTGGCCATGCGAAGGATCTACAATCCCGTCCTGCGGCTCAAGGGACGGGCAGATAAGGCACGGGCGTAAGGTCCGCGAGATGCCGGACCGGCGTGCTCGGCAAAGCCGGCAATATCGGCGGTTTCGCTGGGTGGGCTCCGGTCATGGCCCAAGCGACGCACCGTCCTTCTCCTCATCTGACCCCTAAGCCGGCCGTCCGGCCCATCCAACCCGCAAGCCATCGGGCCGAGTTGCCGTGTGCCACGGCTGCCCGCACCACCCCTTGTCTCGGGGTTCCCCGGCGCTGCGCTGCCGGTGGATGGGCCGTCCTGTCCGCCTTGGCCGGGGATCAGTCGAAGGGACGGTCCCTTGGACCCACATCGAAGGAACTCAGGCCATGCAGAACCTCGTCATCCTCGCCGGCAATGTCGGTGGCACGCCGGAAACCCGCACCACCCAGGGCGGCACCCGCATTACCCATTTCAGCCTCGCCACCTCGCGCCCGAAGCGCGACAGCAACGGCAAGATCCTGCGCGACGACAACAATCGCCGCCTCGAGGACACCGAATGGCACCGGATCACCTGCTTCAACGGCGTCGGCAAGACGGTCGAGCAATATGTCGACAAGGGTATGAAGGTCATGGTCCGGGGCCGTATCCACTACACCCGCTGGACCGACAGCGAGAATATCGAACGCTACGGCGTCGAGATCATCGCCGACGAGGTGACCTTCCTCACCCGCGCCAAGTCCAACGAGAATAGCGGCGGCGGCAACGAGCCCGAAGACGATGAAATCCCCTTCTGAGCTCGGACAGGGCGGCCCGGCGGCATCGCCGCCGGGCCTCTTATCCTGTTCAGGCGCGGCATGGTCCCAAGCGGATCAGCGGGATCGGCATCGCCCCTTGGCATAGCGCTCCCAGCGCAGCACGGTGCCGGTCGCAATCATCGCGCAGCTGAGATCGCCGATGCCGGGCGCGTTGCACCAGGCGCCGGTCCGGTTGCCCTTGGCTTCGCCGGTCGAGACGCAGCGCATGGTGGGGCCAGCCACGCGAATATGCCCGGTGGATGTCTGGCCGCGCGGTCCGCCAAGCAGGCGCACCAACGCATCGCGGGCGGCCGGGCCACTTGCTCTCGGACAGGGCTGGCCGGGGCGGCAGCTGTTGTCGATCTCGCGCGCGGCAATGCCGGCGAGCCGCACATGGGCGCCCTCGCGGCACCAGATCGGGCCATCGCCATCCCAGACGCGCGTCGGTGTGCAGGCGAAGGTCTGATCATTGGGGACCACGGCGGCGGCAAGCAGGAGCGGGAACAGCATCCGGCGGGGCTAACCGACAAGCGGCGGCCTGTCATCCGGACCCGTTGGATGGAGCGGCAGGCAGGGCAAGGGGTGGGGCGCGACATCGGCGGGGACCTGGCCTCCTGGCCGGCGGGTTCGCCCGCTCTCAATCGGCGCGATCCTTGGTCCACCCGGTGACCTTTTGCGATCAACCCGCAAGGGGTCCGGTCGCTTCGCTACGGCTTTTTGGGCCTCCAGCCAAAAAAGTGATCGCGGCCACCGGCCGGACACATCGGGCGCCTGTCGAGCGGGACGAACCCGCCGGCGCGCAAAGGAGCCTCGACATGTTCACCGACATCGCAATCGCTCGCCGCCACGCCTTCAGCCTCTCGCGCAGCCTCATGATGGTCACCTTCGTCATCGCGATCGGGCAGCATTACGGGGTTATCACCGCCGAAGACGCCGACGGCAGCGTCGCCATCGTCACCGAATTCGATCCCTTTGCCTGACGGCTCGACCGGGAGCCGCTCGGCTCCCGGTTATTCCCCGCGCTTCGCTCGCGGCTTGCGCCGAAGACGAGAACCGATTGTTCAGATGCCGCGACTATGCTGCGATAATGACGATTGAGGCTGCGATAGCGAATGCCGGCGATGATGCCCTGTGGGCGCGCGTCACCCAGGAGGTGAACGCCTGGCGCGGTGCCTGTCTGCAATGCTTCGCCGCGGTGGAGGTGGCCGTTACCGAGACTTTGCTGCATCTGAGCGCTCAGCCGGGACGAGGACAGTCGGTGAAGCTACGGCATTTGGTCGGGCAACGGCTCGATGACCTTGCTGCACTCGTCAATGAGGGCGGCCCCTTTTCCGTGGAGGGAAAGGGTGTCGCGAGCCTGCTGGCGGAATTTCGGCACCAGGAAGGGCTGCGCACGATGCTCGCCCATGGCCAGGCGAAGCTGACAGTCGAACGGACCAGTCGATGGGCCGCCATCTTTCGTGTGATCGCGATCCGGGCACGGCAGGCTGATCGTTCGACGCTCGTGATCGAAGAGAACGAGGCGGCGGAGAGGCTTCAGCAGCTCCGTAAGGTATCGCAGAAATTGTGTTCTGCACTTGGCAATCTGCGACGGGCGGTTGCCGTCTGAAAGTCGGATTTCTCTGCATCTATGCGCTGAGAATGGCGGCTCCGGCGCGGCCGGACCGGGCTCTAGGCTTCGCCCTGAGCCTTGTGCCAAGTCTCAGCCCATTCGGGTGACGATCCCTGCCGTGACTGCTCGCACTTCTCAACCCTGCGCGCAAACTATGGCCCGGCCGGTCGCGCCGCGCGCTGGAGGGCAGTTGGCCAGGCCCGCACGCAGGTGCTCATCGTGCAGCAATATGTGCCAGGGACGGTCATGGCCCCGCGCCGCGAGATAATAGGCCGCGCCGTCGCAGCCGACCATGCGGCATCGGGCCTGCCGGTCGATGAGGCTGGCGCCTGCTCCATGGAGCCCGATCAGGGCATCGACATCCTCGCGCATCAACGCACCGCAGCGGCGGCATTGCGATCGGACGAGGATCTGGCGCAGCCGCATCGCCTGGAGTGACGCGGTCCAGGCCGGGGCAAGGCGGAAGAGAGTGGCGCTGCTCGTCATGATGGGCGGAGGATAGCGCCGGGCTCTCCGCGGAGCCAGAGAATCAGGACACCGCGATCATCTCTTCGCGATCCCGCCCGCCAAGACCTTCCTCCTGTCGGCTTGCCTGGCCGGCGCGCGCGCCCGCGCAAGCCCGCTTTGCGGGCTTCTCCACTGCCGTTGCGACCCTGCCGGTGCGCGGCCGCGCTCTGCCGCCGGCCCTTGGCACGCCTGTCGGAAGGCCCCGGCGGGCGGGGCCGGACAGATCAGGAGCGTTCTCATGTCCCAATCCTCCCCGAATGCGATGAGCCAGGCCGAGCGGATCGCCCGCGTCGCCGAACTCAATGACGCGCTTCGCCGGTCCATCCATAGCCCGGGCCGCAACCAGATCGTGATGACTGCGGGCGTTGCGGCGCTGATCGGCGACGTCGCCCTGTTCCGCGGCTTTCGCCGCCGCGCGGAGATCCTCCGGATCGTGCGCGACTATGACAGCTTCACGCCCGACAACGATCCGATCGACGAGCATGATTTCGGCCGCTTCGAGTTCGAGGATGCGATCCTCTACTGGAAGATCGACTATTACGATCTCGAGCTCGCCTATGGCTCGCCGGATGCCGCGAACCCCGAGGTCACGACGCGCGTGCTCACTATCCTGCTGGCCGACGAATATTGATCCGGCGCAGCCATCCCCCCGACCGGGGGGATGGCCCGCATAGTCTGCTTGAGCAGACTATGCGGGCAACGGACGCCGCATCCGCAAATGCGGGAGGGGGGGGCGCGGGTCCGAGATGTCGCGCGATTGCGCGTGGCCGGCGCCAGTGGCGCCGTTCGCTTGCCCGTTCACTGGCTCCAAGGAGACTTATCATGGCCGCATATTTCGCCGCGCATCCCGATCACGCGTTTCTCTTCGCGTTCGGCTGCTTCGCCCTCACCGTCTATCTGTTCCGCTATGTCGGTCCCGGCATTGGGGGTGGCGGCGACTGGTCCTCGCGCGATCATTATGAGCGCAACCTGCGCGATGGTCCTGACGACTATTGCTGAGGTGCCGCGGTCATGAAGACGATCGTCGTCAGCCTGCTCAAGGGCGGGGTCGGCAAGACCTTCCTCGCCAGTCATCTCGCCTGGTATCTTGCTGAACCGCCTGAGCGCCGCGTCGCCTTCGTCGATCTCGACCCGCAGGGCAGCTCGACGCGGCGCCTGGGCGCCGAGCGGCAAGGCGGATTTTCCGCCGACCTGTTCGATCCTGCCGCTGCCCTGTGCGCCGACGGGCAGGCCGGGCTAACCGTGCTCGGTGCCGATCCCCGTCTCCAGATGGTCAAGGCGGCGCAGGATGTGCGCGACTTCATCGGCCGCTTCCCGGCGCTCCGCCCGCATTTCGACTATTGCGTTATCGATACCGGTCCCAAGTGGGACGAGCTCACCTTGAGCGCGATGGCGGTCGCCGATGCCGTGATCGCGCCGGTGCAGGTTGCCGAGGATTCGGTCGAATGCGCCAAGATGCTGCTGACCGCGCTGCGCAAGGCCGAGGCCGCGCGCGCCGGCCGCAAGATCGCTTTCCTCGGGCTCCTCCCCTCGATGGTCAATCCGTTCGACCGGCGCGAGATGGAGAATGCGGTGAAGCTGGCGCATGCGGTCGGCGAGAAGCTCATGTTCCCGGCCTTCATCAAGGCGCGGCCGACCTACAAGCATGCCGCGGAAAATCATCGTCCGGTATGGCAGGAGACCGGCAGCGGCGCCAAGGCGGCGGCCGAGGAGATCCGCGCGGTGCTCGCCGAGATCGAGGGGCGCATGACAAGCCAGGAGGTCGCGGCCGCCTGATGGGCAAGTTCGACGAGCGCATCGAGGAGTTCGGACTTCTTGTCGGCGACCATGAACGGGCGCGCCGGGTCGAGGATATCGAACTTGCGCGCATCCTGCCCGACCCCGGCAATCCCCGGCGCAGCTTCGACGATGACGCGCTCGCCGAGCTGGCCGCCTCGATCGCGTCGCGCGGCGTGCTGCAGCCGATCACGGTTACGCCGCCCGACGCGAACGGCATGCACCGGATACGTCTGGGCGAGCGCCGCTTCCGCGCATCGCAGCTGGCGGGCCTTGCCACGATCCCCGCGATCGTCGTGCCGGTCGGCGAGGGAGTGCAACTGCTGGCCGACCAGATCGTCGAGAACGACCAGCGCGCCAATCTGTCGTCGGTCGAGCTCGCCCATGCGATCGCCCGGATGCTGAAGGGCGGGATGAACCAGGTCGAGATCGCGGCGGCACTCGGCCGATCCAAGCAGTTCGTCTCGCTCTATGCCGCCTATGGCGACATGCCGGCCTATCTCAAGGCGGCCCTGCCGTTTGCGCCTATTCGCCTTCTCTATGATCTGCACCGGACGGCGAGGGACTACCCTGCCGAGGTCGAGGCCTATGTCGCCAGCTGGGGCGACGCCGGCGCAACGCTCGCCGCAGGATCGCGCTTCATCGCCGAACTCAAGCAGACGCACCCGGCGCCGGTCCCTCCGCGGGCGCCTGTGGCACAGCCATTGGCCCCCACCGACCGCGATCCGGTTCGATCGGGCCTCACGGACAAACCCTCCGCGCCGATCCGATCTCCTAGACTACCGGTCTTGGTCGACGGCTTCCCTGCGTGGCTCCCGCTGGCGCCTTTGGTCACGGTGATTTTCGAGGATGGCCGCGAGCGTGAAGTCGCTGCCTCGTCGATCGGTCCGACCGGCGAGAGAAGCGAGGCCTTGCCAACAACTGACCCGCCTCCTCCGCGTTCGTAGTTTATCTTGCACGATGGTTTGGGCCGTACCCTTCGGGGTGCGGCCCTTTTCGTGTCGATGGGCGGGGGCAGCGCCGAAGGCGCCGCCCCTTGCTGCGGACGATCGGTGTTCGAGAGGGGTTCGCTGGCCGAAGAACAATAGTCTGCCCAAGCAGACTATAAGATGAGTTGAGTAAAGGTAAGGGCCGGATAGGCTTGGCGCCGGGGATGTATGACAATAGCGTTGGGGACATGCCCGTCCTCACCTTTCGGCTCGACGATGATGTCGCCCAGCGTTTCGCCGCGCTCGCGGCGGTATCGGGCGGCCGCTCGGCGCTGCTGCGCCGCTTGATCGGTGACGCCTTGGCCATGGAGGCGGGGGAGGGGCATCAGGCGCCGCGCGCCCGCCAGCGCGCAACCTGCCGGGTCGAGGTTCGGCTGATCCCGGAAGAGATCGCCGCGCTCGACCGCGCGGCGGATGTGCTGGGGATGAAGCGTACCGACTGGATCACCACGTTGCTGGCGCGGCGCTTGCGCGCAAACGCGCCCTTGCCGCGCGAGGAGCGGGCGGCCGTCGCGCAGGCGTGGCGCGAGCTCAATCGGATCGGGATCAACCTCAACCAGGCGACCCGCGCGCTCAACGCCTCGGTGATGGTCGAATCCGGCCTCGACGTCGCGCGGGAAGCGGCCAGGGTCGCAAGCTTTAGGTCCGAGATCGTCGATGCGCTCGCCGGTCTCGGGGCCGCGCTCAAGGGCGATCTTCGCTACTGGGACATGGCCGATGCGTGAGGAGGAGGGGGTTCTCCCGCTTCCCAGCCTGATGGAGGCCTGGCGGCCGCCGGCAGGCGGCAAGCGGACCCTGCGCGGCGCCTATGTTCGGATCAAACCGGGCGGAAGCGGGGGCGGGGCCGCCCGGCCGATGTCGATGGGCCAGGCCGAGGCGCGCGCCAAGCTCGAGCGGATCGTGCGCAAGGCGCCCGAGGTGATGGTGAAGGTCTCCGGCAAGCAATATGGCGCTCATCATGTCGCCGAGCATTTCGGCTATGTGGCGCGCCACGGGAAGCTCGCCGTCCGATCGAGCGAGGGCGAGATTATCACCGAGCCGGATCGGCTCAAGGCGATCGCTCAGGACTGGGCGATGCTCGACGAGGCCATGAACGAACATGGCCGGGAACGGCCGACGTCGATGTCGCTGGTGCTGTCGATGCCCGGGGGATCGACCGACGCCGAGACGCTCCATGATGCGGCGCAGGCATTCGCGCGAATCCTGTTCGAGGGGAACCATGCCTATATGCTGGCGCTCCATACCGACACCGATCATCCCCACGTCCATCTGACGGTGGCGACCGAAGGGGCGGACGGAACCCGCTTCAATCCGCGCAAGGCGGATCTCCATCATATGCGTGAGACCTTCGCGCATGAGCTGCGCGCGCGCGGTGTCGCGGCGGAAGCGACACCCCGGCGGGCGCGCGGTCATGTCCAGAAGCGCGTGCGGTCAGCCGCGCTCCATCTCGATGCCCGGCTTGGGGCCGAGGGGCGCAGGCTCAATCTCGCGCAGCTCAACGAACTGCGGGCGCAAAGCTTCGTGCGTGCGGCCGACCAGGAGCGCCGGCCGGAAGATGTCATGGCGCTGGCGCGCCAGAAGCAGATCCGCGGCGCCTATGCCGAGGCCGCCGTCGCGCTCGCCGCCACCGGAAAACCGGAAGATCGGGCCTTGGGGCAGGAAATCGCCGGCTTTCTGGCGGCGATGCCGCCGGCGGTGTCGCGGCGGCTCGCGCGCGCACGGGAGATACTGCAATCCGAACGGCCGCCGCAGGAGCGCCGAAACGAGCCGGAGGGCGTTTCGCCGCCCACAGGTGCGGACGAGGGGCGGCCACCGCCTCACCGGGATCGGGAACGATGATGGCCGGCGCTCCCGCGGGCGGCTTGCCTACCTTGCCTGTGTGGCCTTGGCATCCTATCTGGATGCGATGCCAAAATATCTTGGAAAATAGCGAATTTAGGCGCTGATACGCGCTTCTAGCTTGTTAGAAAAAAGCGTGTTATTATCTAACAGATAGGAGCACAGCCAGTGTCTGCGGTAGCCGATCGGATCATGAAGCGCGTGCGCGGCAAGGGCCGCGGCTGGGTGTTCACGCCCAAGAGCTTCGTCGACTTCGGGACGCGTGGGTCGGTCGACATGGCGCTGTCGCGCCTCGTGACCGCCGGCGACATCCGGCGCATCGGCCGGGGTCTTTATGACTATCCGCGCCAGCATGACAAGCTCGGTGCGCTCAGTCCCGATCCCGCCAATGTCGCCAAGGCCCTCTCGACGCAGAGCGGGGACAAGCTCGCACCGTCGGGCGCGGCGGCGGCGAACAGGCTCGGGCTATCGACCCAGGTTCCCGCCCGGGCCAGCTATGCCACGACCGGCCGCACCCGGGTCAGGCAAGCGGGCGGGCGCAGCCTGACGCTCAAGCACAGCCGCGCACCGGTGCTCGACAATGCGCCGGACTCGGTCAACGCGGTCGTGCAGGCGCTCGCGCATCTGGGGAAGGACAATATCGATAGCGACAAGATCCGGCACTTCGCCGCCCGCCTCGATGATCGCGACATGCGGATGCTCGCCCAGGCCAGGGCCGAGATGCCCGGATGGATGGGCGACGTCGTCTTAAAGATCGGCGCCGCCCGCAATGGATGAGTTCGCACGCAGACCAGCCGAGGATCGGCGCGCCTTTATCGATGAAGCGGCGGCGCGGCGGGATCTGACGCCGATCATCATCGAGAAGGATTTCTGGGTCTGCTGGACGCTACGCCGCCTCGTCATGTGTCCCGACCTCGCCGGTCACATGACCTTCAAGGGCGGGACCTCGCTGTCGAAAGCCTATGGGATCATCGCGCGCTTCTCCGAAGATATCGACCTCACCATCAGCCGCGCGGCGCCGCTGCTCAGCGAAGTCGCCTCGCCGATGGACAGCGACATTACCGGCAAGGAGCGCGAGCGCCGGACCAAGGCGCTCAAGGCGGCGGCACAGGCTTATGTCGCCACGGTCGCCATGCCGATCCTGGCGCGCGAAATCGAAGTCGCTCTCGGCACGGCCGAGGGCTGGAGCCTGGCGCTCGATCCCGACGACAAGGACCAGCAGACGCTGCTCTTCGTCTATCCGCGCACCTCGGGTTACGGGCTCGCCTATGGCGAGAATTACGGCGGCGCGGATGAAAGCGGTTACATCAAGCCGCGCATCAAGCTGGAATTTGGCGCCCGCGGCGACACGGAACCGTTCGCGCTTCGACCGATCTTGCCTATCTGGCCGAAGACTTTCCCGAGGAACTGCCGGATCCGGTGACCGAGGTGCCGACGCTGGCCGTTGCGCGGACCTTCTGGGAAAAGGTCACGATCCTTCATGCGCTCCATCATAACGGCAAGCTGCGCGAGGGCATGTCGCGCCATTATTATGACGTGCTGATGCTCGACCAGGCGGGCATCACGAACGAGGCGATGGGGCGGATCGATCTGCTCGAGCAGGTCGTGCACAACAAGAGCCTGATGTTCGCGGACAGGTCGGCCTCCTATGACACCGCCGTGGTTGGAACGCTGCGCCTGTCGCCCGATGGCGCGACTTGGGAGAAGCTTGAGCGGGACTATGGCGCGATGTCGGAGATGTTCATGGCCGCGCCGCCGAAATTCGAGGCGTTGATGAAGGGTCTGGCGGCGATCGAGGGGACGATCAACGGGCGTTGATGCCGGAGACCGCGAATGAGCAAGTAATCTAAGTATTTGAAATAGAACGATAAAAGACTGATAATATTTCTTATGTTAAATCAGTGCCAGCATCGCACAAGCGAGTGGCGGCTCACGCACCGAAGTCTGGCGTCAAAAGCCGAAGGCGCACCGAAAAGCTGCTCGGGCTGCCGAAACCCGACAGGTTGGCAACCAGCTGGGTTTCGTGCCTGCACAAAGATGGGCTAAATGCGGGACCAATGGAATCGAGCGAGGGAACTTGCATGATCACCGCCAAGCACATCCCTTGGGAGCCGATCGGCACTTTGCCGGAAGACCGGAAAGACGGCCGTCGCTTGCTGCTCTGGGAGGTTGACCTCCCTGTGATCGGGCGATGGGATAGCGACCGTGAGGGCTGGGAAAATCCCGAAAGCATGCATATCCTGGAAGAAGTCATCTACTGGGCCGACATCACCCCACCCGTGTGATGAGTGGATAGGAAGGGGTTACTTATCGGTATCCGCAGTTCGACTGATTCAATAGTGCGCCAGCGTCCGGCCGATGCCGATCCGTCTGAACGGCGGCTTGGTCTTAAAGATATCGATGAGATCGAAAGCGCCGAGCGCGAAAGCCGCGATGTCGTTGCCGGCCTTCAGGACGATGAGCTCGCCGGCATTGTGTCTCTTCGCGATCATGCTGTTGTTGGGATGAGAGGTGCTGTCTCCCGCGGCGGCTCCGCTTCGAGCCAAGAGAAAATCTGGCTAAGATCGTGGTCCGTTTAGGCAGCGATCGTCACCATCGGTGGTGCCTCTCCCTTGGTCATGGCGCGGCCCCGCCCGCGGGATCTGCTGGAAGCGGGATCACATTGGCCTCGCCGAACAAAGCTGTCACCTTCGCCATCGCGAGCTCGCTTAGAATCTGGGTGAACAACAGCGCCAATCGGCGCTTCGGTCTGGAGCACGCGACGTAGAACAGGTTGCGATTGCTCTCGAAGGATTCGACCTTGTCTGCCGGGGGGCCTGGGTCGAGCCGTTCCAGCATCTGCGCGAAATTATACTTGTTCCAGCCACGGCCGACGATGACGAGCACGTTCTCGAACTCCGCACCCTTCACGCCGTGCTTGGTGGCGAAGGGCGTGTGACCATCGATGAACGCATCCACCGCCATCAGCTCGGTGTAGGCGACGTCCCGTAGCCTTCGCAGCTGGGCGATCCTCCGAGACTCGCCTTCGACCGGTTCGGGTCCGGCGTCGGCCAAGCGTTGCTCGCGGTCCAGCACCGCCTCGGGCAGATGCATGTGAGCCTGGCCTTTGATGAGGTCGATGACGGCGCCGATCGTGCCGGTCGCTCGCAATTGGATAGGCTTCTGCCAGGATCGAGCGATCGGCGGCCGTCAGAGAGATGATCGACTGAACCGCCGACCAGGCAAAGCCCACATTGGTGCGATGGCTGGCGCGGTGGATCGGGTCGCTCGCATAGAGGCGTCTCGCCTGGAAGCGCTCCACCCAGTCTTGCGGATAGTCGACGATGTGGACCGAGCGAACCGCAGGCTTCAGGTCGACATGATGGACCAGGGCATAGTGCCGAAAGCCCATGGCCTTCGTGATTTCGGCCATCAGGTCAGACAAGGCCGTAGCGTCCTTGATCGCGCCAGCGACAGCGCAGAAATCCTGAACTTGCCCAAGCCCGATCATCATATGGCCGGCGAGATCAGAGCAGCGCTTCCATGTTGAGATGACCATCGCGAACCGCGCGCAGCACCAGCTGCGTGCGTCGTCGCACGCCATAACGCCTGCGGGCCGATTCAACATATTCGTGCACGGTATCGCGGCTGAGGCCGAGGATCTGGCCGATCTCCCAGTCGCTTTTGCCTTGCGCGACGAGCGCGATGCATTCGACCTGGCGAGGACTGAGAGGGACGCAGGCCAATGGCCCTGCCCTTTCGCCAAGCAGCTCGCGCGCCCGATCATAAGCGACCGAGCCGAGCAGACGGGCGGTCAGAACCTCTTCTGCACTCAGCGGCTCGTCGCGTGATCGGGCCGCAGTGAAGATCGCCTCGGGCTCGCCCGGGGTCCGGATCGGCAAACTGTAGCCCGATGCAAGGTCATGATCCCGGGCGCGGTCAAGGATGCCTCGCTGGCGCGGCGTGAGCTCCAGCACGTCGCCGACACGGTCCCAGGCCAGTCCAGAGGGCGTACGTGCGCAGGCCGCATGGATGGGATCTTCGAGATAATGGCGCTCTTCGAGCACTTCCTCGAGCCAGGCCGACGGATAGGTTGTGAGGAACAGGCTTTGCTCGTCGCCGCGCCGAAGGTCGATATTGTGAAGCAGCGTGAACCAGCGGAAGCCAAGATCGCGCACGGCGGCATCGATCGTGCCATGCAGATCGCCAAGGGTTTCAGCACGCTGACAGTCCGTCGCAAAGCGCGTGAGATCATCAAGGCGGCCGCAGTCTTTTATCCTGTTCGCCATAGGCGACGGAAGCTCGTTCGCGAGGAGACGGCTCGTCCACACCTAAGCGGCGAGCGCCATGATTATCAGGATGAGTTGAGAACGATTCGCAACAATCTACGATTAGAATGGATCGCCTATGACACTTTATCCGCCGGCAAAGTGTCATAGCTGACAACCCGTCTGTGGCCGCCGATTTGGGATTCACATTGATCCTGCTTTGTGCTTGATTCCATCATGTTATGTTTCATGCAGGCAAGCCTCTTGAACCCTCCATTGGCTGTGATGTCGCGGCCGTGCTCGAGACGCTGGCGACCGTATCGAGCCGGCCCCGTTATGCCTTCATGCTGCTCAACCTGATCGCCCAGGTGGCGGGGCCAGATGGAAGCGCCGGTCCCTGGGTCAGGCGGAACGATGGGCTCGTTTCCCTGCGCGATTGGCTATGCGACGCATTGACCCCGATGGCCCAGCGTGGTCCGCGCAGCATTACGCTGGCCGAGCGGGTCGAGAGCGACCTCGCTAGAAACGGACTGCTCCCCGGCGATCCGGAGAAAAGGCGCGGCGTGATCGCGGAGGAAATGCGGGCACGCATTCGCACAGCCGGCAAGAGTAATCTCAGTCGCGCCGTTTCCGAACTGGTGAATGCAGGCCTGCTCCGCCGACATTATCAGGGCTATCGCGTCGACCATCGGAACCGTGGCGGCCAGCGCCACGCCGTCTATACCTTGATCGGCGATGCTCTGCGTCTAGTGCCGGGCATCAGCTCCACACCGAATCTGCCCGTGCAAGGCGAACTTGCCCTCCCAAGATGATTGCGCAGTCGAACCGGGATTGCTGCAGTAGTGTGCTGTGAGGTCGGGTAACGATGTCCGAATAATAAGGCCAGTCAGAACGTCAGCATTGACCTTGCCGGCAATTACATCAGCCATTCCCGTCAAGGATCGCCATGGCCTTCTTCGACGCGAATGGATTGTCAGATTCGGAATGAAGCCGGGCACGCGAGCCATATAATCGCGGTAAACCTCGCCGAAGTTGGCTAGCGCCTCCTTTTCCTCATGCCGAGCCAGCCGAATATACATCACGACGAGCACCGGAAACATAGCAAGGGTCAAAAGGGTCGGCCATTGTAGCAAAAAGCCGAGCATGACGAGAATGAAGCCGACATATTGCGGGTGCCGGATCCGGGCATAAATCCCAGTAAGGGCCAATTGGTGTTTGCGCTGACTCAAGTGAAGGGCCGTCCATGCAACCGAGATCAGCCAGTAACCCACGCCGATCAGCACAAAGCTGGCGATGTGGAATGGACCGTAATGGGGATTAACTCGCCAGCCGAACATCATCTCCAGGAGATGTCCAGCATCGTGGCTCCACCAGTCGACAGCGGGGAAATACGACTGGAGCCACCCCGAAAGCACGAAGATCGTGAGCGGGAAGCCATACATTTCCGCGAAGAGCGCTATGATGAAAGCGCTGAACGCCCCCAAACTGCGCCAGTCTCGTTTAGTTGCCGGCTTGAAGAAGCTGAACGCAAAGAGGATGAAAACGGCGGCGTTAACCAGCGCGAGCCCCCACAGACCATAGCCATAGTCGGCGTGCGTCATCGCGACTCTCCTTCGATGCGGCCGTTGGGATTGGCCGGTAAGCCGGCGGGTGCCTGACCGGGCTCATGGCCATGCTGATGCCCACCATGGCCGCGGTGCATGAACAGGTGCATGAGCGGGCAGGCGAGCAGGATGAGATAGGGCAGCACACCCAGGAAGTGCGCGGTATGCTCGGTGAGGAGGAAGAAGCTAGCGACGAGCAGGAAGCCGATCAGAACGATCTTGCCGCGCTTGCGCATGCGATGGTCATGTTCGCCCATATGCCGTCCTCTTCTGGTCAACGTCCGGGCAGCATAGGCTCGAGTCCAAGGAGCAAGGTATAAGTAGAGACCGAAGTCCCCCGGGCATCGCGCAGGCATGGGTAAGGCGATCGATGGGATCGGCCATCGGCGTTCGGGCGACGCAGCTGTCGGGGAGCAGCAGTCGTGCTGCGGATTTTGCGTATAGGCGTGCGGCGTCCGCGAACCAATGCTGCGCTCACGAACATAATCGTGAGAGGCAGGCCCGCGTCCATGCAAAAGAGAAAGAAACGGCACCATTCCCGCGTGACCATCTTCGAGCGTGAAGCAAGGATCGATCTGGCCAAGCGCCCGGCCGATGGTCTCGGCGTTGCCTTTCTCGGCGCATCGGGAACGGTCACAGGGTCGCGTTATCTGGTGGACGATGGTGAAACTCAGATCGTGGTCGATTCCGGCCTGTTTCAGGGACCCAGGGATCTGCGCCGCCTTAATTGGGCATCGATCCCACCCGAAGTCGCGGATGTCGGCCAGGTGCTGCTGACCCACGCCCATCTCGATCACTCGGGCGCACTACCGCGCATGGCGCGCCTGGGCTGGGACGGGACCGTCCTTGCCACGCGGGCGACCGCGGCCCTGTGCGAGCTCCTTCTTCCCGACAGCGGCCATCTGCAGGAAAAGGATGCGGAGTTCGCCAACCAGCACGGCTTCTCCAGGCACCAGCCGGCGCTGCCCCTCTACACCCAGGCCGACGCGCGTCTGGCATTGCAGCTCTTCCGCCCGATCGAGTTCGGAGCGTGGCATGCAGTCACGGACGGCATCAGGGTGCGCTACCATCGCGCCGGCCACATCCTCGGCGCGGCGTCGATCGAGATCGACTGGAAGGGGCGGACAATCCTCTTCTCAGGCGATATCGGCCGTTACGGCGATGCGGTGATGAAGGATCCCGAGCCGCCCGCGCGCGCCGACTATGTCCTGGTGGAATCGACCTATGGCGATCGGCGCCACGAGCAGGTCGATCCGACAAAGACGCTTGGAGATCATGTCGAGCGATGCGTCGAGAGAGGCGGGACGGTGGTGATCCCGGCCTTCGCCGTGGGACGGGTTCAGTCGCTTCTCTATCATTTCTCGCGTCTGCGCGCGCAGGGACGCCTCCGCGACATCCCGATCTTCCTCGACAGCCCGATGGCGATCAACGCGAGCGGGCTGATGTGCGATTTCATGGACGAGCATCGCCTGGCTCGCGCCGAGTGCGAAGCGGCGTGCAGCGTCGCGCACTATGTGCGCGAAGTGGAGGAATCCAAGGAACTCACCGCCAACCCCACCCCCAAGGTCATCATCTCGGCCAGTGGAATGGCAACGGGCGGCCGCGTGCTCCACCATCTCAAGCGCTTCGCGCCGGATGGGAAGAACCTCATCCTCTTCTCGGGCTTCCAGGCGGCGGGCACCCGCGGCGCCGCCATGATCGGCGGCGCCCGGACGATCAAGATCCACGGCGAGTATATCCCGGTCGAAGCCGAGGTCGCCAACCTGACGATGCTCTCGGCGCATGCCGACAGCGACGAACTCATGCGCTGGCTCGGGTCGCTGCACGAGGCCCCGCGCCACGTCTATGTCACCCATGGCGAGCCGACCGGCGCCCAGGTCCTGGCGAAGCGTGTCTCGGAGGAACTGGGTTGGGCATGCAGCGTACCGGCGCTGGGTAGCTGGGGCATGCTCGCGTGAAGCCCGGGATCATCGAGGACGCCGAAGCAGAGCCTGTCGCGACGACGCTGCGGGCACGCCGCATCGGCCTGTCGGCTGCCGGAAGCGATCTGATCGCGGTCATGCGCCACGACTGTCCCGTCTGCCGCTCGGAAGGTCTTGCGTCCCGCGCGCAGGTCGCGCTGCGCGCCGGCGGGCGGGAAATCGTCGTCTCGCTGCTGCACAGCTCCGCGGAGACTCCAGCGCCCGGCGAGATCGGCCTCTCCGAATCCGCATGGCAGCGGCTCGGCGTCAGCGATGGCGATCCGGTCGAGATCGCGCACGCCCAGCCTCTCGCCTCGCTCGCCGAAGTGCGTCGGCGCATCTATGGCAATCGTCTCAGTGACGGGGCTTTTTCAGCGATCATCACCGACATCGCCGAGCGACGCTATAGCGATGTCCATCTCTCGGCGTTCGTCACGGCCTGCTCAGCGGTCCCGCTCGATACGGACGAAACGATCAGCCTGACCAGGGCGATGGTCGATGTCGGCGAGCGATTGCAGTGGCCCGGAACGGTCATCGTCGACAAGCATAGCGTCGGTGGCTTGCCGGGCAATCGCACCACGCCGATCATCGTCTCGATCATGGCCGCGGAGGGCCTGATCATGCCCAAGACATCGTCGCGGGCGATCACCTCACCGGCCGGCACGGCGGACACGATGGAGGTGCTGGCACCTGTCGACCTCGACGTTTCCGCAATCCGCAAGGTGGTCGAGCGCGAAGGCGGCTGCATCGCCTGGGGCGGCGCCGTCAACCTCAGCCCTGCCGACGATGTGATCATCGGCGTGGAACGGGTGCTCGATATCGATGCCGTCGGGCAGATGGTCGCCTCGGTGCTGTCCAAGAAAATCGCGGCCGGTGCGACCCATCTGGTCATCGACATCCCGGTCGGGCCGACCGCCAAGGTACGCGGCGCCGATGCCGCCGACACGCTCGAGCGGGCGCTGAGCTCTGTCGCCCAAGCCTTCGGGCTTCGCACGCGCGTGATGCGCGGCCCCGGCGCCGAGCCGATCGGACGGGGCATCGGTCCGGCGCTCGAGGCGCAGGATATCCTTGCCGTGCTCCAGGGGCAGCCGGGCGCCGAGGATCTCGCCCACCGGGCCTGCGAGCTGGCGGGAGGACTGCTTGAGCTCGCGGACGCAGCCCCGGCCCGCGAAGGTTATGCGCGTGCGCGGGCGTGCCTCGAAAGCGGCCGGGCCTGGGCCAAGTTCCAACGTATCTGCGAAGCGCAGGGCGGCATGCGGGCTCCACCGGTCGCCCGGTTCCAACAGGATATGATCGCTCCCTATAGCGGCCGCCTGGTGAGTATCGACAATCGCAAGCTCGCGACGGTCGCGAAGCTTGCCGGCGCGCCGATGGCCAAGGCCGCCGGCGTCGCGCTGCAGTGTCGGCTGAACCAGATGGTGGATGCCGGGGCTCCCTTGTGTAGCATTCATGCCGAGAGCCCGGGCGAGCTCGACTATGCGGCGGCCTATGCGGTGAGCGACGGGCCGATCTTCGGGATTGAAGCGCTATGAACCGTCCCGTGCTGTTCGCGCTGTCTGGCAGCGAGGCCCTGGCACAGCCGCTATCCGCCGCGCTCGATGCAGAGGTCGGCACGATCGAGCATCGTCAGTTTCCTGACGGGGAAACCTATCTCAGGGTCGGAAACGACGTCAGCGACCGCGAGGTCATCCTGCTGTCCAGTCTCGATCATCCGGACGCCAAGCTGTTGCCGCTGCTGTTCGCAGCCGACACCGCGCGCGATCTTGGCGCTCGCAGGATCGGGCTCGTCGCCCCTTACCTCGCTTACATGCGCCAGGACATACGCTTCCATGCCGGCGAGGCGGTGACGTCGCGAACCTTTGCTGCGATCCTGTCTCGCCATCTCGACTGGCTGGTGACGGTCGATCCGCATCTCCATCGCTACCATGAATTGTCGGAAATCTACCGCATCCCAACCCAGGTTGTTCATGCCGCGCCGTTTTTGGCCTCGTGGATCAAGCGCAATGTCGCTCGCCCGCTGATCATCGGTCCGGACCTGGAAAGCGAACAGTGGGTCTCGCAGGTGGCGGCCGATGCCGATGCTCCGTTTCTCGTGTGCGAGAAAATCCGATCCGGCGACCGTCACGTCACCATCTCGATTCCGAATGCCCCAGCGTTTCTCGATCGCCAGCCGGTGCTGGTCGACGATATCGCCTCATCCGGTCGGACCCTCACCGAGGCGGCGCGCCAACTGGTCGGCATGGGGTTCGCGCGACCGGATTGCGTGGTCGTGCATCCGCTTTTTGCCGGCGATGCAGCGCAGGTTCTGGGTGGGCTTGTCGAAAGGATCGTCAGCACGAACGCGGTTGCACATGCGTCGAATGATATAGACGTCATGCCAGCGATCGCGGAGGCCGTTCGCCACCGGATTGAATGGCGTGCTGCGCGTCAGTTCTAAGACGGAAATGAACGCCCGGCAAACGCTGTGCGCGTCCTCATCCATTGACCCTAAACGAGTCCGAACCAATCTCCTGAGATCTCCCTTTCGGAGAAAATCGCGGCAGGGAAGGAGGATATGTCGTGTCGCACACACGCTCGTTCATCGATCCCCTCGACGTTGCTGGGCACCTGAAGCTTGAGCCCGAAGTAAAGCGCGCCACCCTGCTATCCTGGGCGTCCGATCGCGCAGCCGTCAAGGGCCAACCCGCCCCCCTCGCCCGCCGGGCGCCAGTAACCCGCTGCCGGTCGACGATGTGATGGAAGCGTAGCGATGGCTCGATCGCGCCGAGGGCGGCGCGGGCAACTCGCATGCATCGTCCGGAGCAGAGACCCGGCAATGAGCCGCAGCGACCGCGGCATTGGTGTGAGCGGAGTAGCCGAACCCTCACAGTTTCGCTGTCCTTCGCCGTTTTGCCTCGCCAAATTTTTACTCTTGACCTGGGACCATAGTCCAACGTGCAGAGAAGTATCCCTTGAAGCGCTGCCCTCGCGGCACTGCGTATTGATCGATCTCGGGGGCTATGGGGAACAAGCGCGTCGTGCATATCGTCGATGACGAAGAGACAATACGAAAAGCACTAAGTTTCACGTTGCGGACCGCAGGGTTTGCCGTAGAAGCCTACGCTTCGGGGCCGGAGTTTCTGTTGAGCGCAGAGGACGCCGAGAAAGGCTGCGTGGTTCTCGACATGCACATGCCCGACATGGACGGCCTGCAGGTTCAGGCGGAGCTGACGCGACGCGGTATCGACATGCCCGTCGTGGTGCTGACGGGCAATGGCGATCCTACGCTCGCCGTACAGGCGATGAAGGCGGGCGCTGCCGACTTTCTCGCCAAACCGGTCGAGAAGGCCGCATTGCTCGGCGCGATCGACCGCGGCTTCAGCTGGCTTGAGAGTATAGCCCGTCGTGCCTCCGAACAGGCCGACGCTCTTTCGAAAGCCGCGAGACTGACGCAGCGCGAACGGGCCGTTCTGAGAGGAATTTCGCGAGGCTATCCAAATAGCCTTATCGCAGATGAACTCGGCGTCACGTCGCGCACGGTCGAGCTGCATCGGGCCAGTCTGATGATCAAACTCAACGCGCAAAGCCTGCCCGACCTGTTGCGGATCGCTTTCGCCGTCGACCTGCACGAATCGACCGAAAACGGGCACCCCTAAAATTCTCGGCCGTGCGATGCCGGATGCTATGCGGATCGGGCCGCGGCCAGTTCGGCGATGATCGGACAATCCGGCCGCTCGTCGCCTTGGCAGCGCTCGGCCAGGTCGATTAGCGTGTCGCGCAGCGCCGTCAACGCCTCGGCTTTGCGCTGAAACTCATCGGCGCGGGCAAGGGCAAGCCGCTTCACCTCCGCGCTGGCACGGCCGGTATTGGCCCAAAGGCTGAGCAACGTGCGGATCTCCTCGATCGGGAAGCCGAGATCGCGGGCATTGGCGATAAACCGGAGGCGATGGAGGTCGCGCTCGCCATAGTCACGATAGCCAGCACCCCGACGCGCCGGCGCCGGGATGAGGCCGATCTTTTCATAATGGCGGATCATCCGCTCAGAGACGCCGCTCTGCCGTGACGTCTCGCCGATGTTCACAGTGCTTTCCGGTTGAGGCGCAGCGCGTTGGTGACCACGCTCACCGAAGAGAGCGCCATCGCCGCCGCCGCGATAATGGGCGAGAGCAGAATACCGAACAGCGGATAGAGCGCACCCGCCGCTACGGGCACGCCCGCGACATTGTAGATGAAGGCGAAGACGAGATTCTGGCGGATGTTCGACATGGTCGCTTGGCTGAGCCGCCGCGCCCGGACGATGCCAGTCAGGTCGCCCTTGAGCAGCGTGACGCCAGCGCTCTCGATCGCGACGTCGGTGCCGGAACCCATGGCGATGCCGACGTCGGCGGCGGCCAACGCGGGGGCGTCGTTGACACCGTCGCCGGCCATGGCGACGACCCGCCCCTCGCGCTTGAACCTGGCGACCACGGCGCTCTTCTGATCGGGCAGCACCTCGGCTTCGACCTCGTCGATGCCCAGGCGTCGGGCGACCGCTTCCGCGGTCGTGCGGTTGTCGCCGGTCAGCATGACCACGCGAATGCCCTCCGCCTTGAGCGCGGCGAGCGCTTCTGGTGTCGTGGCCTTCACCGGATCGGCGATCGCGAAGGCGCCGCCGACTGTGCCGTCGACCCCGATGAAGATCGCGGTGGCGCCATCCCGGCGCAGCGCGTCGGCCTGGCTGGCGAGCGCATCGGTCGCAACCCCTTCGTCGGCAAGGAACTGCGCATTGCCGAGGACGATGCGCCGCCCTTCGACCGTGCCGAGCGCGCCGCGCCCGGTCGGCGAGTCGAAGTCGATGACGTCGCTCGTGACGATGCCGCGATCCTTCGCGGCCTCGACGATTGCCAACGCGAGCGGATGCTCGGACGCCCGCTCGACCGAGGCGGCAAGACGCAGCAGCTCGGCTTCGTCGAAGCCGGGCGCCGGCACGACCTGGGTGACGGCAGGCCGGCCTTCGGTCAGCGTGCCTGTCTTGTCGACGACGAGAGTGTCGACCTTCTCCATATGCTCGAGTGCTTCGGCATTTTTGATGAGGACACCGAGCCCGGCGCCGCGGCCGACCCCGACCATGATCGACATCGGCGTTGCCAGCCCCAGTGCGCAGGGACAGGCGATGATCAGCACGGCGACCGCCGCCACCAGCCCATAGGCGAAGCGCGGCTCGGGACCCCAGATGCCCCAGGCGATGAACGCGACGGCCGCGACCGCGATGACCACGGGCACAAACCAGCCCGACACCTGATCGGCCATGCGCTGGATCGGCGCGCGCGAGCGCTGCGCCTCAGCGACCATCTGGACGATGCGTGCGAGCATGGTATCGCGGCCGACCTTGTCGGCGACGATCACCAGCGCACCGGTCTGGTTGAGCGTGCCGCCGATCACTGTGTCGGCCTTTGCCTTGGTGACGGGCATGGATTCGCCGGTGACCATCGACTCGTCGAGCGAGGAGCGGCCGTCCTCGACTACGCCGTCGACCGGCACCTTCTCGCCCGGCCGCACCCGCAGGCGGTCGCCCACCGCAACCAGATCAAGGCTGATTTCCTCTTCGTTCCCATCAGAACCGATCCGGCGCGCGGTCTTTGGTGCAAGGTTGAGCAGCGCCTTGATCGCGCCCGAGGTGCGTTCCCGCGCGCGCAGTTCGAGCATCTGGCCGAGCAGCACGAGGACGGTGATCACCGCGGCCGCCTCGAAATAGACGGCAACCATGCCGTCCTCGCCGCGGAAGGCCGGCGGGAACAGCTGAGGCGCGAGCGTCGCGATGACGCTGTAGATCCAGGCGACCCCGGTCCCCATCGCGATCAGGGTGAACATGTTGAAGTTGCGGGTCTTGAGCGAGGCCCAGCCACGCTCGAAGAACGGCCAGCCCGCCCACAGCACGACGGGTGTCGCCAGCACGAACTGGATCCATACCGAGATAGACATCGGCACGAGGCGATGGATCGCGGGAAAGACATGCGCGCCCATCTCGAGGATCAGCACCGGGAGAGCCAGCACGAGGCCGACCCAGAAGCGCCGCGTGAAATCGACTAGCTCGTGGCTGGGGCCGCTGTCGGCGGTCACGGTCGCGGGTTCGAGCGCCATGCCGCAGATCGGACAGGACCCGGGATGGTCCTGGCGGATCTCGGGATGCATCGGGCAGGTCCAGATCGTGCCTTCGGGCGCCGCGACCGGCGGCGTCGGCGGGCCGAGATAGCGCTCGGGATCGGCGATGAATTTGGTCCGGCAGCCCGCGCTGCAGAAATGATAGCTTTCACCGCTATGCTCGGCGTGATGCGCCGTGGTCGCCGGGTCGACGGTCATGCCGCAGACCGGGTCCTTGACGCCGGTCGCCGCTTTAGCGGTGCCGTGGCCGCCGCAGCAACCGCCGCCATGCGCCGCTCCATGTGTCTCGTTCATCGCCTCGCTCCTTTCGACGCCTGACGATCTAGGGTCTGACACCGTGTCAGGGTCAATACGTAATCGCCTAAGTGGCCAAATCGGCGGGCCCGTTCGCTTGGCCGCCATCAGGCCGGGGAGCACGCCGTCGGCATTGGGCTGGGTATCGTCGATGCCATCGAGCCGCTGCACGGTCAGGCGGAAGGCGAGCCGCATGAGACCCGTGCTGGCGGCCATAATCGGCGATTACCAGGCGCCAATCCGGGCGCAGCATGGCAAGCATGGCGGCACGCCACCGCTTCTCCCGCGCCCACAGGCGGATCGCGCGATCATAGTCTTTCGTCGATCCAGTCCCGCGCGGCGGGGTGTACGATTGCATTGGCTTCTCCCAACGCGAGGCGTTCGAAACGATAAACTACATCGACATGGGTGGCGACAGTGTCCCCAGCCAGGCGACCAGCCCGAGAATGACGATCGCAAGACCGCCTTCGACGACGAGGCTCGCGCGCAGCAGCGCCTGCGCCCGTGGCGCGTCCTCTTCCTCGATCGCCTGCGCAAGTGCCGGGGTCAGGCGATAACGGTTGAGCGCGGCCAGGCCCAGCATGCCGGCGAAGAGCAGCAGCTTGGCGATGAGCAGCAGGCCGTAGGTCGACTGCCCGAGAGACGCGATGTTGCCCGGGCCGACCAGGAACCAGCCGTTCACCGTCCCGGTCAGGATCAGCAGGGCGACGATGATCGTGCCGACGAAGGAGAAGCCCCGCAGCGCTTCCTCGGCGAGCATGACCCGGTCCATGTCTTCAGTGGCGAGATCATCGGTTGCGAGCCTGGTAAGAACCAGCGCAAGGAATGCGGCAAGCGCGCCGACCCAGGCGCCCGCGGCGAGCAGATGGATGAGATCGGCCCCCAGTTGCAGCCAGCCCGCCTCGCCTTCGCCGGCCGCGCCATGCCCGCTCCAGGCGAGGGTCGCGAGTGCGACCGCGCCTGCCAGAGTGGAGGCGATGAAGGCAGGACGGGATTGCCGGCGATAGAAGGGGATGGAGAGCAGAAGAACGAGGAGCGCGACGAGGCGCGCCTTCAGCGCCGTTCCCATGGACGTGCCGTTGAACAGCTCTGCGACCATGGAAAGATCAGGCTGGGTGAGCGGCAGCCCGGTCATGGCCGCTGCCTGCAACGCGAACCCCAGCGCCGACAGCAGGAGGGCGAGACAGGCGAGACCGGCCACCATTGCTACCATCGGCAGATGCCGCTGTACCATCCGGCCGCCGCCGGGCGCATAGAGCGCGAACAGCGGCAGGCCGAACAACAGGCCGAGATCGACGTAGAGCGCCCAGCGGACGGCGACGAGTGCCACGTCGTTCATGGCGTCACTTGACGGTAAAGGCGAGATTGCCCTGGATGCGGTGCGTGTCGGTCGAGACGACGTGCCAGGCGACCTGATAGCTGCCCGCCATGAGCGGCTTGGCGAGCGTCAGCACGAGCGTCTTGTCGCCTTCGACGGACGTCTTGAAGCCGGTTACCGCCATGCGGTGGTTGGGCATGCCGGGCATGCCGGTCATCACGATCTCGGCGCCCGACAGCTTCGGCATCAGACCTTCACTGAAGGTGAGCGTTATACGCGACGGCGCCGAGACGCTGGCGTTCGCGGCGGGCGTCGAGGACACAAGCTTGGGATGCGCGTAGGCCGGAGCAGAAACACTCAGGCCGACGGCGGCGATAACTGCGAGAGGCGAAAAGAAACGCATTGGAACATTCTCCTGTAGATCCCATGAGACAATACGCAGCCCGAGCCCCCACCCCTCGCAATTATTCTTTTCAATCTACAGCAAGGGTTCCTGGACCATCGTGCGTATTGATGGATGAAGACGGAGAAGCACCATGGATGAACTTGACCACCTGCTCTCGCGGTTGCGCGATGCGCCTCTCGATCCCAGGCTCGGCGGCCTGGAAAGCCGGGTCATGGCGGAAATAGCGCGCATCCGGGCCATACCAAGCCTTGGCGCTATGACGTTCGGCATCGCGGCCGCAACCGCGCTGTTCATCGGAATTGCCGGCTCGGCAGTTTCGACACGGTCTGCTGATGCCAAACCGCTATCGCCCTTCGATGCTCGGCTCGCGCTTGCGCCCTCGACGCTGCTGAGCTCGCAGTGATGCGCGACCGCCGCCGGCTCCTGCTCCTCGTCCTGGTGACCTTCGCCGCGGCGATCGCTGGCGTTGTCATTGGCCGCGTCTATGTGGTTCCAGTGCGCCCGGTCGAAAATGAGCTGCACGAGCTGCTCCATCGCGATCTGAAGCTGAATTCAGCGCAACACAGCCGACTCGAGACAATCGAGAAGAACTACGCGATCCGGCGTCAAGCGCTGGAGGCCGAATTGCGCGCCGACAATGCGCGTCTCGCGGAAGCGATCGAAGCGGAGCATGGCTATGGCCCGCAAGTCGCAACTGCGGTGGATCGCTCGCACCAGGCCATGGGCGCGCTGCAGAAAGAAACACTTGAGCATATCTTCGCGATGCGGGCCGTGCTGCGCCCGGATCAGACGGACAAATTCGACGACGCCGTGGTGAAAGCGCTGACGGCCAAATCCGAATGACCGCGTGCCTCCCCGACTGCTCGGACGGGGAGCTCGCGGCTCTGGCGCTTGGAGGCCGGCAAGCGGCCTATGGCGAGCTGGTCCGCCGGCATCAAGGTTGGGTTCACCGGCTCGTGCGCAGCCATGTCGGATCTATGGATGAGGCATTGGATGTCACCCAGGCGAGCTTCGTCGCGGCCTTTGCCGCACTCAACCGCTATGACGTAACCCGACCCTTCCAGGTCTGGATGTCCCGGATTGTCATCAACAAATGCCATGACTGGCGGCGTCGGCGAGCGGTTCGAAATTTCTTTGCCCTAGCCCTACCGCTCGGCGAGGCGGACGGCGTCGCCGACGACGCACCGCTGCCCGATCAGGCGATCGGGGCCGAACAGCAGCTCGCGCAAGCAATGAAAGCGATTGCTGCCCTGCCGTCTTCCCTCAAGGACACGCTTATTTTGCGTACGATCGACGAGAAATCGGAAGCTGAAACCGCCGAAATTCTCGGGATCAGCCAGAAGGCGGTCGAAACGCGCCTCTATCGAGCTAGGGCACGCCTTTCGGAAATATTAAAGAAAGTTTGAGGGGGATGAGGCCATGCTGCGTATTCCCAATAGGTACGCCCTCTTTCTTAAAGCTGAGACAACCGAATGATTTCTGCTCTCGACCGCCGCCAGTTCCTCCGCGGCGCGGCCCTCGCCGGCGGCGGCGCAGCATTGTCAGCCTGGCTGCCGGCCTGGGCGCAGACGATCTCGCCGGGGATGCGACCGACGCTGCCGACCGTGTCGGGCGAAGACATTACGCTCACCATCGCCCGGCAGTCGATGACCATCGACGGGCGCAAGTTCCGGGCAATCGGCCTCAACGGCACGGTCCCCGCCCCGCTGATCCGGCTGCGCGAGGGCCAGCGCGTGCGGCTCAACGTCATCAATCAGCTGGAGGAGGACAGCTCGATCCACTGGCACGGGCTGATCCTGCCGGCCAATATGGACGGTGTGCCGGGCGTGTCTTTTCCGGGCATCAAGCCGGGCTCGAACTACCTCTACCAGTTCTCCGTCGTGCAAAGCGGCACCTACTGGTACCACAGCCATTCAGGCCTGCAGGAACAGGAAGGCCATTACGGCCCGATCATCATCGATCCCGCCGGTGCCGATCCGGTCGCCTATGACCGCGAGCATGTCATCGTGCTCGCCGATCACAGCGCGCTCTCGCCGCAGGCGATCTTCCGGCGCCTCAAGGTCAACCCCGGCCATTTCAATTTCCAGCGCCAGACCCTGGCCGGGCTCCTGTCGGGCAAGGATCAGCCGCTCAAGGACCGGCTCGACTGGGGCCAGATGCGGATGGACCCGGCCGACATCTCCGATGTGACCGGATCCACCTACACCTATCTCGTCAACGGCCATGGTCCGATGGACAACTGGACCGCGCTCTTCACCCCGGGCGAACGGGTGCGGCTGCGGGTCATCAATGCGTCGGCGATGACCACCTTCAACGTCCGCATCCCCGGCCTGCCGCTGACCATCGTCCAGGCCGACGGGCAGAATGTGGTGCCGGTCACCGTCGACGAGTTCCAGGTTGGTGTTGCCGAGACCTACGACGTCGTTGTCAGCCCAGGCGATGACAAGGCCTACACCCTTGTCGGCGAGGCGATCGACCGCTCGGGCATGGCGCGTGCCACGCTCGCGCCGCGCGCCGGCATGGCCGGCGAGGTTCCCCCCTTACGCAAACGGCCGCTCGCCGACATGAAGGACATGGGCATGGACATGTCCTCGATGCCGGGCATGGAAGGCATGGACATGTCGGGCGGCGCTATGCGGGGCGTCGATCCGACGGCCGAGAAGAACGCGTCCGCGCGCCTCGCGACCGGCGCGGCGGCAGCGATGGCGACCATGGACAATAGCGCCATGGCAGGCATGGATCATTCGGGGATGGATCATTCCGCGATGAGCGGGATGGACCACGGCGCGATGGGCGCCGATGGCCAGATGGCGGGCATGGACCATGGCGGGCACGCGATGGGGTCGATGAAGATGCGAGACTTCTCGAACGCGCCGCAGGTGAAGCGCGACCCGAGCGTCCAGACCATCTCGCCGATGCCCGTCGACCGCACCGGCGAGCCCGGCCAGGGCCTCGCCGACGTCGGCCACAAGGTGCTTGTCTACAGGGACCTGATGGCGCTCGATCGCAATCCGGACGTGCGCGCGCCGAGCCGCAGCATCGACATTCACCTCACCGGCAACATGGAGCGGTTCATGTGGTCGTTCGACGGCGAAAAAATGTCGGACCATCACGAGCCGATCCCCTTCATCGAAGGCGAGCGGGTGCGCGTCAATCTCATCAACGACACGATGATGGGGCATCCGATCCATATTCACGGGCATTTTTTCGAGCTGGTGACGGGGCATGGCGATCATGCGCCACGCAAGCATACGGTAATCGTCCAGCCCGGCGGCAAGGTGACCTGGGACTTCACCGCCGACGCGGTCGGCGACTGGGCCTTCCACTGTCATCTCCTCTACCACATGCATGCCGGGATGATGCGGGTCGTGAGCGTCCGTCCGAAGGGAGACGCGTAATGACCCGCATCCTCACGCCGCTGGTGAGCGCGATCGCCCTTTTCGCTGCCGCGCCCGCCTTTGCCCAGGATCATTCAATGCACGGCATGCCCGGCATGGCGCCGCCGGGCGAGGTGCCGCCGGCGCAGGAGAAGAAGAAGGACAAGGCCGCCGCCAGGCCGCGCGCTCAGACACCAGCGCCAGACGCCACCTCGGCGATGGACCATTCGCAGCACCAGGCCAGTCCTGCGCCGCAGGGAGATGCGGCCGGTCAGCCGCAACCCGCGTCTCCCGCGATGCCGGACATGCCGGGCATGGACCACTCCCAGCATCAGGACGGCGCGATGCCGGACATGCCCGGGATGGACCATTCGCAGCATGGCCAGACCGCCATGCCCGGCATGCAAATGACCGGCACGGCGCTTCCGGCCGGCAATGCGCCCCCGCCGCCTCCCCCCAGCGACCACTTCGCCGATCGTGATTTTCCCGGCGCCGAGATGGCGCGCTCACGCGACATCATGATGAAGGACAGCGGCGGCAACAATTTCGGGCAGGTGCTGCTCAACCTGTTCGAGTATCAAGCGCATAGCGGTCGCGATGGCTATCGCTGGGATGGCGAAGGCTTTTACGGCGGCGATATCAACCGGCTCTGGCTCAAGAGCGAGGGCGAAGGCGAGTTCGGCCGCGGCATCGACAGCGCGGAGGTGCAGGTGCTCTATAGCCGGGCCATCGACCCCTATTTCAATCTTCAGGGCGGTATCCGCCAGGACTTCGGCCGCGGGCCCGACCGCACTTACGCGACGGTCGGCGTCGAGGGCCTGGCTCCCGGCATGTTCGAAGTCGAAGGCGCGCTGTTCCTCTCGACCAAGGGCGATGTTCTGGGCCGGGTCGAGGGCTATTACGACCAGCGCATTACCCAGCGCCTGATCTTGCAGCCGCGCGCCGAGGTCAATTTCGCCGCGCAGGATATTCCGGAGAACGACATCGGTTCGGGGCTGGTCAACATAGAGCTTGGCGCGCGCCTGCGCTATGAGTTCAGCCGCCAGTTCGCACCCTATATCGGCGTCTCTTATCTGCGCAAAGCCGGCGACACGGCGCGGCTGTCGAGGCTTGCCGGCGAGGACGTCCATGCCACCAGCTTCGTCGCCGGCATCCGCTTCTGGTTCTAGCATCGGGACGGCTGATGGCGGGGGCGAACAGGAGAGCGGGGCGTTACACTGAGACCCAGGTCGGCCTGCGCCGAACGAAGGAGATACGCCATGGATCATTCGTCCCACATGAGCACACGGAAGATGGGCGCCTATTGGAGCCTGGCCTTCCAGACCGTCATCAGCGGCGTCATCATGTATCTGGTGATGTTCGTCATGATCGACGGGCTCGACAGCTTCTACAACAACCTCAACATGCTCTACATGACGCTGATGATGGTCTCACCGATGGTGGTGCTCATGATCCTCGCCATGCGGCACATGTTCCCGTCGAAGGCCGCCAACATCGCGCTGATCGCCGCGTCGCTGGTCGCCTTCTTGGGCAGCTTCGCGTTCATCCGCACGCAGACCACGATCGGCGACACGGCCTTTCTGCGCTCGATGATCCCACACCACTCCGGCGCGATCCTGATGTGCCAGGAAGCAAAGCTGAGCGATCCCGAAGTCATCCGGCTTTGCGAATCGATCAAGCGCTCGCAGCGGCAGGAAATCGACGAGATGAAGGCCATACTCGCGCGGCGCTGAGTGGCACGGTCCGGCTACGCCCGGATACGTGCGCCCGGCCGGGCGTGTGAGCCGGCCGATGGTCTACACGAGGCGCGGGCCCGACGAGATTGCCAGGGAGGTGGCGCGGCTTGCGCCGCTGTTCCTGCGACAGGCTGGCGGCCACGTCCTGACGCTGCTCGATCCTTCCGGGATGGTGCTGAGCTATAATGAAGAAGGCGAGCGTGCCGAATGCTGGCCGCTCGATCGCGTCCTGGGACAGCCCCACGACCTGTTCTACCCGCCCGACGAGATTGCGGCGGGGCGTCCAGGCGCAGACCTGGCGGCCGCCCTTCACGAGGGCACGCTGGAGCGCGAAGCGTGGCGGGTCTGCGAGAACGGCGCGGAATATCTGGCGCGCCTGACGATCACCGCACTGTTCGAAGGCGACACACATCGCGGCTTCGCCTGCATCAGCCGCGATGTCACCGACGAGGCGGCGGTCCGCGCATCGATCGAGACCCGCGAGCAGCATCTGCAATCGATTCTGGCGACGGTGCCGGATGCGATGATCATCATCGACGAGACCGGCGCCATCACGTCGTTCAGCGCAGCGGCACAACGCCTGTTCGGCTACAGCGAAGCCGAGCTCGTCGGCCGCAACGTCTCCTGCCTTATGCCCCAGCCCGATCGCGACCGTCACGACGAATATCTCGCGCATTATCTGCAGACCGGCGAGCGCCGGATCATCGGCCTCGGTCGCGTCGTGGTCGGCCAGCGCCGCGACGGCTCAACCTTCCCGATGCAGCTGTCGGTCGGCGAGGCCGGTGAAGACGGGCAGCGGTTGTTCACCGGCTTTATCCGGGATCTCACCGCCAAGGAGCAGGATGAGCTCAGGCTCAAGGAACTGCAGGCAGAGCTGGTCCATGTCTCTCGGCTGAGCGCGATGGGCACGATGGCCTCGACGCTCGCGCATGAGCTCAACCAGCCGCTTGCCGCGGTCGCGCTCTATCTCGAGACGATCCGCGACATGCTCGACGAGCGGGACGACGAACCCTTCGTGTCGCTACGGTCGGTGATGGATGATGCGGCACAGGAAACGCTGCGGGCCGGCCATATCGTCCGGCGCCTGCGCGATTTCGTCGCCCGCGGCGAGGTCGACAAGAGCCTCCACGAGCTGCCGCAGGTCATCGCCGAGGCGAGCCAGCTCGCGCTGGTCGGTGCACGCGAGCGCGGCATCCGCAGCTTCTTTGCGGTCGATCCCGCCGCGACGCTGGTCCTCGTCGACAGGGTGCAGATCCAGCAGGTGCTGGTCAACCTGATGCGCAATGCCATCGAGGCGATGGCGGAGTGTCCGGTTCGCGACCTCAAGGTGGCGACCAGGTTGCGCCCTGACGGGCTGATCGAGGTGACCGTGGAGGATACCGGTCCCGGCATCGCGGACGGAATCCGCGAGCAGCTCTTCACGGCGTTCAACTCGACAAAGGCCGACGGCATGGGCCTCGGCCTCTCGATCTGCCGGACCATCATCGAAGCGCATGGCGGCCGTATCTGGATGGAGCGCCCCGACCGCGGCGGCACCCGCTTTCATTTTACCTTGATCCATGCGCGGGCGGAGGAGGAACATGGGGGATAGACGCGTCATCCATCTGGTCGACGACGAGGAGAGCATCCGCAAGGCGGCGAGCTTTGCGCTCAAGACCGCGGGCTACGACGTCGTGACCTATGCCTCGGGCGTGGAGTTTCTCAAGGAGGCGAAGTCGGCGGCCGTCGGCTGCGTCATCCTTGACGTGCGCATGCCCGAGATGGACGGTCTCGAGGTTCAGGCCGCCATGGCAGCACGCGGGGTCAACATGCCGGTCATCGTCCTGACCGGCCATGGCGACGTGTCGGTTGCGGTGCAGGCCATGAAAGGCGGCGCGGTCGACTTTCTCGAGAAGCCCTTCGAGAAAGCGGCCCTGCTCGGCGCCGTCAGCCGCGCGTTCGCGCGTCTCGACGATGTCGACTTTCGCACTCTGGAAACCTCTGAAGCCGGCGTGCGGGTCGCTGCACTGACGCCCCGGGAGCGTGAAGTGCTGGAAGGGCTGGCGAACGGCCTGCCCAATAAGACGATCGCCTATGACCTGGGCTGTTCATCGCGAACGGTCGAGGTCCATCGCGCGAGCCTGATGGCCAAGCTCGAGGTCCGCAATTTGTCCGAAGCCCTGCGGATCGCCTTTGCCGCGGGCATGGGCCGCAAGCCGAAGTGACTGCGACCTCTACGTAGCGACGGGACGAGGCGCGATATGCGATCGATGGTGCAATCGTCACACGGGTGTCCGCTTCTCGCAATGCCATCGGTCCGTTCCACTCAGCATGATGGCAGATACACCATCCTCGTCTCCGACGACGATCCCGGCGTGCGGCGTGGCCTCCAGCTGCTGCTGAGATCGCGCGGCTATGCCGTGTGGGGATATACGACCGGCCACGCGCTGTTGGCCGACCCCCGCGCGAAGGAGGCAGACTGCGTCATCCTCGACTATCGCATGCCCGACATCGACGGATTCGCGATGCTGCGTCACCTTCGCGAGATCGGATGGTCGGGACGCGCCATCATGATCTCAGGCTTTCACGACACGCTGCTGGCCTGGCGGGCCGCCGAGGCGGGCTTCGATCACGTTCTCGCAAAGCCTTTGATCGGCAGGGCTTTGCTCGATGCGTTGGACCGGCACCGCGCCGAGGTTCTGCGAAAGCATTGAGTTATGGCGGCCGGCCCCCGGCAGCCTCAGCCCGGCGCGATGTGGAAAGCCGATCTGCGCCGTCAAAGCCAGTGGCTACGTTTGAACCGGATGTAGAGCCCAATGCAGACCGCAGCGATGACGCCGAGGATGACGAAATATCCCCATTGCGTCTTCAGTTCGGGCATATTCTCGAAATTCATGCCGTAGATTCCGGCAATCGCGGTAGGCACCGCGAGGATCGCGGCCCAGGCGGCAAGCTGACGCGTGATCGCACCCTGGCGCTGCTGTTCGAGCAGGTGACTCGCCTCGAACACCGAGATCAGGATGTCGCGGATGCCGGTGATGGCGCTCTCAACCCTGAGCATGTGATCGAGCAAATCACGGAAATAGGGTTTCCTTCTCACGATCTGGCTTTTGAGCCATTCGAGCATGGAATCTTTTGCCATCATGGGCGTCGTCGTCGCTCTCGGCAGCATCGTCTACCGGGCCAGCATCCGCCGGTCATCAACGTAGGGGTCACGACGGTGGAGCGAGCGGTCGGCTCTTCAAGCCCAACGCGATCGGCTCATTTCTCGCTCACCAGTCGTGAACTAACGGCAAATTTGTCAGAATTTGAGGGTGAAAGTGATTTATGGCCCTCATTTTTGTTTCAAGCAGCGCCTGCCGAATGCATCTCTGCGATTGATGTCTTCTGCAAAAGCTTGTTGGCATCGGATGCTCGCTGATCACACCTAACCCGTAATCGTGCCTCTGGCTGACATACCCGACAAACGTATAAGCTCGCCATGCGCGGGCGTCACCAACCCAATTCCGCGTGCGATCCCAAGCGCACAAGCTGCAAGGTGTCGTCATCGGGCTTGCGGTAAATCAGCACGAGGTCGGGCTTTATGTGGCAATCGCGATGGTCGCGCCAGTCGCCGGTCAGCGCATGGTCGCGGTGGCGCGGTTCAAGCGGCTCGTCGGATGCCAGCGCCTCGATGATCGGGATCAGGTCAGCGTCCAGCGTCTTGGCGTGCTGCCCCTTCTTCTCCCGCTTGTAGTCGCGCTTGAACCGCCCGAAGCGTTCAATCGTCCGCATTGAGGTCGGCCATCAGGTCGACCACCGTGGCGAACCGCTTGCCCTTTCCCTCGCGCGCTTCCTTCATGGCCTCGATCGTCTCGGCATTGGGCACCAGCGGTTCAAACGGCAAGGCCTTGTCGCGGGCAACGCGGGTCAGCATCAGGCGCACGGCATCGGAGACGGTCAGCCCCATAGCAGCCAGCACGGTCGCGGCTTCCTCCTTCACCGCTCCGTCGATCCGGGTCTGCACAAGAGCGTTTGCGGCCATGTCGATTTCCTTTCTGCATGACGATGTAATGCAAGCGAACGCAAAGTGCAATCAGGCAAAGCCCCGGCTATCGACATGGCGACCGGGCTTCGCGTTTTTCACCTTCAATGCTGTGAGTGCCATCGGTTCGGGGCCCTGATCGGGAATGTTGGGGCCGTTCTCACACTTTCGGTGGGCAAACGGTCCCACAATCGTTCCCACATTTTGGGCCAAATTCAGGCAAATCAGGGAGACGACCGCGAACAACTTACAAGACAAATCGTTGCTTTTTCAGTGTAGGTAGGGGTAGGGACGCCATCAGCTCGCTTGACACAAGGTTCTACACTCGACAGCGGGGTCCTCTACCACCGGGCAATTCTGCAGGATGCTGCAAACCGCGCGATATCAATGGCGGGCGAAAATTCGCTGACCGGCGCTGCCGAAGGCCACCACCGTATAGGGTTGGCGGGCAGCGCCTGCCACTTCCATGCCCTCCGAACCGATCGGCATCCCCGCAACCGCAATGCCTTTGACGCCCGCAGGACGGGTCGCCAGCAAGCGCTTGACGTCGGATATCGGGACATGGCCCTCGATCATATAGCCATCGACGATCGCGCTGTGGCAAGATGCCAGCGTCCGGGGCATGCCGGCCTTGCGCTGAAGCTCGCTGCGCGACGCATCGTCACGCATGACGACCTTGCGTCCCAGCTTCGCGCGCACGGCCTGCGCCCACTTCTCGCAACATCCACATCCCGGATCCCGGTGGACGACGATATCACTGGCCGCAAGCGCTACGCCGGGCATGGCGAGGAACAGCAAGGCGACGAATAGGCGGGTCTTCATGAAATGACTCCCGGAAGAACGATAAGCATGGGGCAGAGGCCCCTTCTTTTCTATACGCATCAATGGGCTCTGTTGCAAAAATCGTGAAGCTTGAGCATGCTTGGCGGAGATTGGACGGACGGAACGATGACGGATTTCAAGTGGCGCCATTTCCAGGGTGATGTGATCCTGTGGGCGGTGCGCTGGTATTGTCGCTATCCGATCAGCTATCGCGACCTTGAGGAAATGCTGGCGGAACGCGGCATTTCGGTCGACCATACGACGATCTATCGCTGGGTCCAGTGCTACGCCCCGGAGATGGAGAAGCGGCTGCGCTGGTTCTGGCGGCGTGGCTTTGATCCGAGCTGGCGCCTGGATGAAACCTACGTCAAGGTGCGGGGCAAGTGGACCTACCTGTACCGGGCAGTCGACAAGCGGGGCGACACGATCGATTTCTACCTGTCGCCGACCCGCAGCGCCAAGGCAGCGAAGCGGTTCCTGGGCAAGGCCCTGCGAGGCCTGAAGCACTGGGAAAAGCCTGCCACGCTCAATACCGACAAAGCGCCGAGCTATGGTGCAGCGATCACCGAATTGAAGCGCGAAGGAAAGCTGGACCGGGAGACGGCCCACCGGCAGGTGAAGTATCTCAATAACGTGATCGAGGCCGATCACGGAAAGCTCAAGATACTGATCAAGCCGGTGCGCGGTTTCAAATCGATCCCCACGGCCTATGCCACGATCAAGGGATTCGAAGTCATGCGAGCCCTGCGCAAAGGACAGGCTCGCCCCTGGTGCCTGCAGCCCGGCATCAGGGGCGAGGTGCGCCTTGTGGAGAGAGCTTTTGGCATTGGGCCCTCGGCGCTGACGGAGGCCATGGGCATGCTCAACCACCATTTCGCAGCAGCCGCCTGATCGGCGCAGAGCGACAGCCTACCTCTGACTGCCGCCAATCTTTGCAACAGAGCCGACCATCTCGTCATATTGCTGCTCGATCTCATCCCAGTTGATCGGACTGGAGAGGATCGGCTGCAAGTGGGGAAGCCGCGTTCGCATGCCGACATCGGGAAGAGCCAGCTTCTGGCGAGCGATCGCTTTCAGGCGGGGTGCAAGCTCAAATCCGAGAAGCCGGCAAAATGCAAAGCCAACCGCGCTTTGGCCATGACTATCAACATATTGTCGCTGGATTTCCATGTCGGTGCAATGGCGCAGCACGCCCTCGATCATGGAGGCGACCTCGGAGGAAGAGCAGCGCTTGAGCTGGGAATAGACGCATGTCGCGCGTCGTTCGACATGCCAGTAGATCATGACGCCCCGTCCACCATAACGCGCATGCCATTCCGTCATCAGGTTGCGATCCCAGGCTCCGAACTTTGTGGAATCTGACGCACAGGCCGTGCCGGCGTCCCCCCAGACTGCAGCATTGCGGATTGCCAGGGTCGCATTCGCAACCCTGGCACACGCCTCCTTGAGCGCCGCGGCATGAACGAAGCGGCGATGGACATGCAGCAGCTCTTCATAGCTGACATCGGGGGTGGCGCCGGCGATCCGCTTGAGCCCGGCATTCGTTCCCAGGCCGTAGAGGCATAGCAGGAGACGTTGATCCAGCGCGGTTTTCGGCAGTGCAACACGCGAGGCCGATGTTTCGAACGCTTCGAGAAGTCCCGTATCAAGGGCAGCCTCCTTCAGTACGTCGAGCAGCCCGGTCATCGGCCAGCGTTGGCCGATCTCGGTCTTGATCGAGGCGAGACCCCTGGGTTCGGGCAAGGGTTTGAACGGGGTGAGAGATATACGGTTCTCGCCGCGCCACAGCAGCCGAACCTTGTCGTTCCGGGGAATATTGGCATTGAGGAGCAACAGTTCCTGAGCAAGCTCTTCCCGGATGGCGCTTGAAAATGCACGCGCATCCGCCGTCAGGTTCAATCCTGTGTAATATGCTTCTCGCCGCGCATCGAAGTCCTTGGGAAGATCGTCATCGGGATTGCGGTATCGGTCCGCCCCGACAACCCAGATTTCCTTAGAACGGATGCGATCGCGCAGTTGCGCGAGGACACAAAGCTCATAACTGATCCGGTTTACGCGCCCCTCTTCATCAATGACGGAACTGCGCCATCTCGCCGGAATGACCTCGTCGACCGGCACTGCGTGCGGCGGCACGTAGCGGCATCCATCATCCACTTTGCTTCTGATCCAGTCCAGGGCCGCCAGCACCGGACGCCACACGGCGTTGTTCGACCGGAACTCCAGTGCCGAAAGCAGGCTTGGCAGCATACGGCGATAATGATTGGCCCATGACCTCCGCATCACCTTGTAGATCCGCCGATCCAAGGCGCCCTTTGCCTGGCTTTCCTTGATGATCGCCGCCAGTTTGTCCTTGCCGGCGATTGGGAAAATGACATCGCAGATGCGCCCGGATGGATCGTCGATCGAAGCGCTGGCAATCTCGACCAGGAGTCGCTCCTTGCCATAGACCCGCTCGATGTCTTTCGCGATATCGCCCACCACCTTGCGTTTCGAGCGCGATCCGATCTTATGGACCGTCTCGATCAGCAGGTCGACCATCGCATCCGTAAGCTGAGCTTCCCGCGCCATCAGATAAACGGCATAGAGCCCGAGCTGGCGCGCCGGTACATGCCGGCGCATCTCCGAGGCTTTCTCGCCGGCAACCCGGCGAACGATCTGATCGACCCATGCCTTGCCCGTGACCGATAGGAAATCTCGGGGAAGAGCAAGCCGTTGGATAAAGGCGAGTTTGGCGGTCACGCCAAGAATGTTTTCGAGCGTCGCCTGACCTGCATCCCCCTTCATCGTGTTGAAGCCGGTCGGGCCATCGGGATCGGCGAGCGAGGCTTCCAGCAAGGCGACCGCATCCGGCGCAAGCCGATCGCGGACTCGGGCCAACAGGGCCTCCAGATAGAGGTGTCGTTGCGAACGGACGAGGCGTTCCAGCTCCTTGCGCGACGGCCCATAGATACGGCGGTCGCGGCACCACAGGAAAACATGCTCGAGCATGGCATTGATCGGCTGCCCGCCCGCACAAAGATCGTCGGAAATCCACCTCGACAACGCCCTGCGATCCGTCTGCGTCATACGGCGGAACCCGAGATGCCGCAAAATCTCCGCGCAATGCCGGCGGGCGGTGCGCCCGGAAAAATCATAGTGGTTCACGGATTTGGCATCGAGACCAAGTTGCTCCGCCAGATACAAGACACCGTCGGAGGGTATCGACGCATGATCCGGCACAAAGAAGCCATGCCCGGCGAAAAATCTAAGCTGAACCGCCAATCCCAGTCGTGCCGTCTCCGCTTTGCCGGTCACGAACGCGATGTCCGAAAAACTCAGGCTCCAGGAGCCGATCAGATCCCCACTCGAAACGCCAAGGCTCATAACGCCGCTCCCTTATCGGAGCGGAACGTC
Organism: Sphingobium sp. CFD-1; assembly: GCF_024611115.1. NCBI lineage: Bacteria > Pseudomonadati > Pseudomonadota > Alphaproteobacteria > Sphingomonadales > Sphingobiaceae > Sphingobium > Sphingobium sp. CFD-1. The sequence goes on from NZ_CP084400.1 coordinate 101,831, forward strand.
GTTCCTCGCATGGGC
>NZ_CP084401.1:0-45382 GCF_024611115.1 Sphingobium sp. CFD-1
GGCTCTGTTGCAAAAATCGTGAAGCTTGAGCATGCTTGGCGGAGATTGGACGGACGGAACGATGACGGATTTCAAGTGGCGCCATTTCCAGGGTGATGTGATCCTGTGGGCGGTGCGCTGGTATTGTCGCTATCCGATCAGCTATCGCGACCTTGAGGAAATGCTGGCGGAACGCGGCATTTCGGTCGACCATACGACGATCTATCGCTGGGTCCAGTGCTACGCCCCGGAGATGGAGAAGCGGCTGCGCTGGTTCTGGCGGCGTGGCTTTGATCCGAGCTGGCGCCTGGATGAAACCTACGTCAAGGTGCGGGGCAAGTGGACCTACCTGTACCGGGCAGTCGACAAGCGGGGCGACACGATCGATTTCTACCTGTCGCCGACCCGCAGCGCCAAGGCAGCGAAGCGGTTCCTGGGCAAGGCCCTGCGAGGCCTGAAGCACTGGGAAAAGCCTGCCACGCTCAATACCGACAAAGCGCCGAGCTATGGTGCAGCGATCACCGAATTGAAGCGCGAAGGAAAGCTGGACCGGGAGACGGCCCACCGGCAGGTGAAGTATCTCAATAACGTGATCGAGGCCGATCACGGAAAGCTCAAGATACTGATCAAGCCGGTGCGCGGTTTCAAATCGATCCCCACGGCCTATGCCACGATCAAGGGATTCGAAGTCATGCGAGCCCTGCGCAAAGGACAGGCTCGCCCCTGGTGCCTGCAGCCCGGCATCAGGGGCGAGGTGCGCCTTGTGGAGAGAGCTTTTGGCATTGGGCCCTCGGCGCTGACGGAGGCCATGGGCATGCTCAACCACCATTTCGCAGCAGCCGCCTGATCGGCGCAGAGCGACAGCCTACCTCTGACTGCCGCCAATCTTTGCAACAGAGCCACCGGGAACGCAACATCGCCATTGCGATCTGGGGGTCGTTGTCGGTCGTCGGCGCTGCGCTCGGACCGATCATCGGCGGTTTTCTGCTCGGCCATTTCTGGTGGGGGTCGGTGTTCCTCATCAATGTGCCGGTAGTGGTCGCTGCCTTCATTTCGGCGCTGATCGTTGCGCCGAAGGTGGCCGGCGATGCGACCAAGCCTTGGGACGTGGTGTCGTCGTTTCAGGCATTGGTGGCGCTGTCGGCTTTTGTGATCGCGATCAAGGAATCTGCCCATGCCGGGCAGTCGTGGGCCGTCCCCGCTATTTCGCTGCTGGTTGCCATCCTCGCCGGAGCGCTGTTCGTCCGCCGGCAACTGCGCCTGCCGTTCCCGCTGCTCGACTTCTCGATCTTCCGCAATGCCGCGTTCACATCGGGCGTTCTAGCGGCCGCGTTCTCCCTGTTCGCCATCGGCGGTGTTCAGCTTGCTACGACGCAACGCTTCCAGCTCGTTGCGGGCTTCACGCCGCTGGAAGCCGGGATGCTGGTTTCGGCGGCGGCGCTCGGATCATTGCCGACTGCGCTGCTCGGTGGTGCATTCCTGCATCGTATTGGCCTACGTATCCTTATAGCTGGCGGGCTTGCGGCGGGATCGCTGGCGGTCCTGCTTGCGACATGGGGCATCACTCATGGCCTTGGCTGGCTGATCGCCGGTCTGGCGCTGACCGGTGCCGGCGTAGGTGCAACAATGTCGGTGGCATCAACGGCTATTGTGGGCAATGTGCCTGTGCATCGCGCCGGCATGGCGTCGTCGGTCGAGGAAGTGTCCTACGAGTTTGGCAGTCTGTTCGCTGTCACAATTCTCGGAAGTCTTTTGGCCTACCTCTATACGGTCAACGTCGTGTTCCCCGCCGGAACCTCGGAAGCGGCCCGCGACAGCATGGCGTCGGCGCTGGTCTTTGCCAACGAGGCGGGGGCCGATGGTGTTGTCGTGCGTCAAGCGGCAGGAATCGCATTCGACCACGCCTATACGGTCGTCATGTACGTGGCGGCGGGTGTTCTGGCCGTGGGTGCCCTGATCACCGGCATCCTGTTGCGGCGCTACGGTCCCGGCTCGCAATCGTCAGCCTATCCCACACAACACTAAGGAAGCCGACATGGCGAGAGCCAGCAAGCGCCTCGAAGTGCTTGAAGCCATTGTGAGCATCATCGAGCGTGACGGCCTCACCGCCGTCACCCTCGACGCCGTAGCGCTCGAAACCGGCATGACACGCGCCGGCCTTCTGTATCATTTCCCGTCGCGCGAAGCCCTGATCCTCGCCACCCATGAGCATCTGACTCGCTCATGGGAACAGGAGCTGGAAGCGAGCGCCGGCAACACCTCGGACAGGGCGACAGACGCCGAACGACACGCCGCCTACATCAACACCTGCGCAAGAGCTGCCCGGCGGGTCGAACTGCTGCTCATGCTGGAAAGCTCCGACAATCGGCAGCTTGGCGATCTGTGGCAACAGGTCATCGACCGCTGGGCACCTCCTGCGCCGATTGGAAACGACGCTGCCGAGTTGGACAGGTTCATTTCGCGCCTTGCCGCCGATGGGCTGTGGATTCACGAGGCGCTGTCGTCGCGCCCGCTCCCCGAGCAACTGCGCAAGCGTATCGCGGCGCGCCTCGTCGCGATGGCCGCCGGACCTGTTGAGGCGGAAGAAAACCTCCCGAAATAACTGGTGTCCCCCCACAACCCGGCCCAGTCGGCCCGAAGCTGCGATTTTGGTCATCTTGGAGAACACGTCGGGAACGGGCTGGTTGTTGTTGACGATCGCCCATGCGAGGAACGACGTTCCGCTCCGATAAGGGAGCGGCGTTATGAGCCTTGGCGTTTCGAGTGGGGATCTGATCGGCTCCTGGAGCCTGAGTTTTTCGGACATCGCGTTCGTGACCGGCAAAGCGGAGACGGCACGACTGGGATTGGCGGTTCAGCTTAGATTTTTCGCCGGGCATGGCTTCTTTGTGCCGGATCATGCGTCGATACCCTCCGACGGTGTCTTGTATCTGGCGGAGCAACTTGGTCTCGATGCCAAATCCGTGAACCACTATGATTTTTCCGGGCGCACCGCCCGCCGGCATTGCGCGGAGATTTTGCGGCATCTCGGGTTCCGCCGTATGACGCAGACGGATCGCAGGGCGTTGTCGAGGTGGATTTCCGACGATCTTTGTGCGGGCGGGCAGCCGATCAATGCCATGCTCGAGCATGTTTTCCTGTGGTGCCGCGACCGCCGTATCTATGGGCCGTCGCGCAAGGAGCTGGAACGCCTCGTCCGTTCGCAACGACACCTCTATCTGGAGGCCCTGTTGGCCCGAGTCCGCGATCGGCTTGCGCCGGATGCGGTCGCCTTGCTGGAAGCCTCGCTCGCCGATCCCGATGGCCCGACCGGCTTCAACACGATGAAGGGGGATGCAGGTCAGGCGACGCTCGAAAACATTCTTGGCGTGACCGCCAAACTCGCCTTTATCCAACGGCTTGCTCTTCCCCGAGATTTCCTATCGGTCACGGGCAAGGCATGGGTCGATCAGATCGTTCGCCGGGTTGCCGGCGAGAAAGCCTCGGAGATGCGCCGGCATGTACCGGCGCGCCAGCTCGGGCTCTATGCCGTTTATCTGATGGCGCGGGAAGCTCAGCTTACGGATGCGATGGTCGACCTGCTGATCGAGACGGTCCATAAGATCGGATCGCGCTCGAAACGCAAGGTGGTGGGCGATATCGCGAAAGACATCGAGCGGGTCTATGGCAAGGAGCGACTCCTGGTCGAGATTGCCAGCGCTTCGATCGACGATCCATCCGGGCGCATCTGCGATGTCATTTTCCCAATCGCCGGCAAGGACAAACTGGCGGCGATCATCAAGGAAAGCCAGGCAAAGGGCGCCTTGGATCGGCGGATCTACAAGGTGATGCGGAGGTCATGGGCCAATCATTATCGCCGTATGCTGCCAAGCCTGCTTTCGGCACTGGAGTTCCGGTCGAACAACGCCGTGTGGCGTCCGGTGCTGGCGGCCCTGGACTGGATCAGAAGCAAAGTGGATGATGGATGCCGCTACGTGCCGCCGCACGCAGTGCCGGTCGACGAGGTCATTCCGGCGAGATGGCGCAGTTCCGTCATTGATGAAGAGGGGCGCGTAAACCGGATCAGTTATGAGCTTTGTGTCCTCGCGCAACTGCGCGATCGCATCCGTTCTAAGGAAATCTGGGTTGTCGGGGCGGACCGATACCGCAATCCCGATGACGATCTTCCCAAGGACTTCGATGCGCGGCGAGAAGCATATTACACAGGATTGAACCTGACGGCGGATGCGCGTGCATTTTCAAGCGCCATCCGGGAAGAGCTTGCTCAGGAACTGTTGCTCCTCAATGCCAATATTCCCCGGAACGACAAGGTTCGGCTGCTGTGGCGCGGCGAGAACCGTATATCTCTCACCCCGTTCAAACCCTTGCCCGAACCCAGGGGTCTCGCCTCGATCAAGACCGAGATCGGCCAACGCTGGCCGATGACCGGGCTGCTCGACGTACTGAAGGAGGCTGCCCTTGATACGGGACTTCTCGAAGCGTTCGAAACATCGGCCTCGCGTGTTGCACTGCCGAAAACCGCGCTGGATCAACGTCTCCTGCTATGCCTCTACGGCCTGGGAACGAATGCCGGGCTCAAGCGGATCGCCGGCGCCACCCCCGATGTCAGCTATGAAGAGCTGCTGCATGTCCATCGCCGCTTCGTTCATGCCGCGGCGCTCAAGGAGGCGTGTGCCAGGGTTGCGAATGCGACCCTGGCAATCCGCAATGCTGCAGTCTGGGGGGACGCCGGCACGGCCTGTGCGTCAGATTCCACAAAGTTCGGAGCCTGGGATCGCAACCTGATGACGGAATGGCATGCGCGTTATGGTGGACGGGGCGTCATGATCTACTGGCATGTCGAACGACGCGCGACATGCGTCTATTCCCAGCTCAAGCGCTGCTCTTCCTCCGAGGTCGCCTCCATGATCGAGGGCGTGCTGCGCCATTGCACCGACATGGAAATCCAGCGACAATATGTTGATAGTCATGGCCAAAGCGCGGTTGGCTTTGCATTTTGCCGGCTTCTCGGATTTGAGCTTGCACCCCGCCTGAAAGCGATCGCTCGCCAGAAGCTGGCTCTTCCCGATGTCGGCATGCGAACGCGGCTTCCCCACTTGCAGCCGATCCTCTCCAGTCCGATCAACTGGGATGAGATCGAGCAGCAATATGACGAGATGGTCGGCTCTGTTGCAAAGATTGGCGGCAGTCAGAGGTAGGCTGTCGCTCTGCGCCGATCAGGCGGCTGCTGCGAAATGGTGGTTGAGCATGCCCATGGCCTCCGTCAGCGCCGAGGGCCCAATGCCAAAAGCTCTCTCCACAAGGCGCACCTCGCCCCTGATGCCGGGCTGCAGGCACCAGGGGCGAGCCTGTCCTTTGCGCAGGGCTCGCATGACTTCGAATCCCTTGATCGTGGCATAGGCCGTGGGGATCGATTTGAAACCGCGCACCGGCTTGATCAGTATCTTGAGCTTTCCGTGATCGGCCTCGATCACGTTATTGAGATACTTCACCTGCCGGTGGGCCGTCTCCCGGTCCAGCTTTCCTTCGCGCTTCAATTCGGTGATCGCTGCACCATAGCTCGGCGCTTTGTCGGTATTGAGCGTGGCAGGCTTTTCCCAGTGCTTCAGGCCTCGCAGGGCCTTGCCCAGGAACCGCTTCGCTGCCTTGGCGCTGCGGGTCGGCGACAGGTAGAAATCGATCGTGTCGCCCCGCTTGTCGACTGCCCGGTACAGGTAGGTCCACTTGCCCCGCACCTTGACGTAGGTTTCATCCAGGCGCCAGCTCGGATCAAAGCCACGCCGCCAGAACCAGCGCAGCCGCTTCTCCATCTCCGGGGCGTAGCACTGGACCCAGCGATAGATCGTCGTATGGTCGACCGAAATGCCGCGTTCCGCCAGCATTTCCTCAAGGTCGCGATAGCTGATCGGATAGCGACAATACCAGCGCACCGCCCACAGGATCACATCACCCTGGAAATGGCGCCACTTGAAATCCGTCATCGTTCCGTCCGTCCAATCTCCGCCAAGCATGCTCAAGCTTCACGATTTTTGCAACAGAGCCCCTTTGGGAGCATTACGAGGACGGCAAGGCCGATGGCTATGTTGAACGACGCCGCAATGAAAGAGGGGTCTGATTATGGCGAAGGAAAAGCCCCTCAAGGGGCACAAGCTGGCAAGCTATAGCTTTGGCGTTTCGGTAAGCTGCGAGTGCGGTTGGCGCTCCGGGACATGGTTCGGGAAAGGTGGTCGCGGTAGCGCGCTGGGCGAGTGGTATTCCCATAAGGATCGCTGCGCGGCCGAAGCGAAGGCGCTGGGCGCATGACCAACCCGACCGCGCAAGCCTATGCTGAATTGCAACTGGCGTTCGACCATTACAACCGGGAGCTGTTCGCGGGCGAGCTGCCCCCCTGCCTGATTACGATGCAGAGGGAAAAGCGGAGCTACGGCTATTTCTCATCGGAACGGTTCGTGCATCATCACGACAAGAGCAAGACCGACGAAATCGCCATCAACCCGGCATATTTCGCCGTGGTCCCCCTGCTCGAAGTCCTCCAAACCGTAGCGCATGAAATGGTCCACGCATGGCAGTTCCATTTCGGCAACCCGTCGCGCTCCGGCTATCATAACCGGGAATGGGCCGACAAAATGGAAGCGATCGGCCTCATGCCGTCCAGCACGGGCCAGCCCGGAGGCGCTAGGACAGGGCAGAAAATGGCCGACTATGCCATTCCGGGCGGCCCCTTCATGCTCGCCACGGATGCCCTGTTGACGCAGAATTTCCGCATTTCGTGGGTCGATCGGTTCCCGGCCATCATGCCGACGCCGGCGATCGACGCCGGCGCCGGCGCCGGCGCTGCCGGCGGCCATCTGGCGGACGTGCTTCAGCCCGCCACGGGGAACCGATCGAACCGGATCAAATATCGCTGCCCTACATGCGGCGTGCAGGCATGGGGCAAGCCCGCGCTGCGGCTCCTGTGCGGTGGCGACGATTGCGCCAGCGCGCCCCTCGCCCCTGTCGAATAAAGGGGCTAGGATCAGCCCATGACGATGCGCAGCCTATTCGACGGGGCTTTGACGATGATCCTCTATGTCCTCGCCTTCGCAGCGGGGACAGTTTTTGTCCGGGCCAACTATGATCTGGTTGAGGCACACCCGCTTCTGGTGTTCTTTGTCGGCGCGATCTGCGCCTACCAGCTATTCAACCTGATCCCGCTTGCCGTTGTGACCATCAACGATCACATTTTAGGCCAGCCTGAACAGCGTCAAAAGCGAGACTAGAGGCCATCCCTTCGGAATAGCGTTAATATCGAGCGCAAGCGGCTCGGTTTGTCGGGAGCTGCATGGTCCGGGGCCGGGGCCTCCGTCGCTGCGGGGTGGGCCTCATCCCATAGAGCTTTCCAACGCTCCGCCTCAATGCGGCGCGCCATTGCGCGGTTCTCAACCGCGTGCAGCCTTCGCGCTTCTCCGGGATCGCTATCCATGAATCTCGCGCTGCACGATGAATGGTAAGTTTCCGTTGCACACCATGATTAACAGCCTGCCGACGATAAAGGCTGGGCATATCGCGCGGGCGCAGCTCCTTCGCCTTGCCAGCGCCGTGCCTGCCCGATACGGCTCTGCAACAACTCTGCTTTCGGGTCGCGCACAACCCGCCGTTGTGTCCGAAAGTGCGAAAGCCCGGCCCTGTGTCGGGCTTTCTTATATTCGTGCTAGACCACGCTCCAACAAATAGTTCTGGTTCTCATAGACGCCTGCGTCTATGCCGGATCTGACAGAGGAAGCGGGATGGCATTGGAACCTATCAGGGTATTGGAGTTCGCGGACGCCGATCGCGCGGACGTGCAACGGCGCGTGGTCGATGCCGTGCAAGCTGCGCCCGAACGGTTCCTGACAGACTATGCGGCCCGACCCGGCACTTTCGGGGGGCGCTACGTCTGTGCGGACGCCATGAAGGAGCTGCTTCCCGAATATACCGCCTCAAGAGAGGCCCGCGGCCGATACAACGCGCCCGTCCACAATGCCGCGGCCGTTCTGGCGGCCGAACAATACCGGCGCGTAGTAGCCGATAGCTCCGATCCGACCCGCAACCTGGTGCTGTTCGTAACCGGGATGCCGGGGGCCGGGAAAACCTCTGAAATCCAGTATGCGGCGCTGCATGAAGGAAACCGGCTCGGCCGTGACGTGCGCGCGATCTTTGAGGGCCAGCTTGTCGATCCGCAAGCGAGCATCGCCAAGGTCGAACAGGCATTGAGCGCCGGATGCAGAGTCGGGGTAATAGCGGTGCTGCCTCGGCCAGAGGAGGCGCTTGCGCACACGTTCCAACGCTTTGAGGAGCTAGGCAGGGGCGCGAGCGCGGCCGTGATGGTGCGTATTCAGGAGGGCACGCCTGACGGCCTAGAGGCCCTTCTAGGTCGCTTTGGCGATCAGATTTCGGTTGCGGTCCATGACGTGCGCGATCGTGCGAATGTTCATCGCCTAGAAGGCATGGACGGTGTAAATATCTGGCGGAAGGAATTGGAAAATGGACCTGTCCAAGAAAGGCTTGAAAGAGAGTTCGACCGGCTCAACCAGCTCGGCCGCGTCAGCGCCGATTGCGCCCTCCAATTCAAAGGACAATCTCCCCACGGGCAACTTTACGCGATTGGAGGCCCTGATGTTGGTGGGAGCCTCGCACATGGCGACGGACGAAAAGCTACGCCGGAAAGTGGCCGAACGTCTCTCCTGAACGCGGCGCGGGGAAGCTCGCTCGCCGGACTCTCCGACGCCCTCAAGACAGGCCAGAGCGAAGGCGACGGCAAAACCAAATCCAACGAAATCGGCCACGGCCTGCCTAAGCCGCCGTCGCCCCGGCGTTCCAGATGAACGCCCCCAGCCCGAACCTTCCGTTTGGTGTTAGCCGGGGAGCGTTGCGAGGGGCTGGCCCCTTGCTGTGGGGGTCGAGCGGGACGCTGGGCGGCCCGATCGCAGGGGGACGCTTCCCCCGCCTGCTCCTTCTTTTCCAGTAGGTGCCATGACCGGCTATCTCGGCTCGAAACAGGTTTCGGGCGCATATCAGGCTGTGATTGCCAATATGCCGCCGCACGATACCTACATTGAGACGCATCTAGGCTCCGGCATCGTCCTCCGGCGCAAGCCTCCCGCTGCCCGCTCGATCGGCCTCGAAATTGATCCGGCTACCTTTGAGTGCTTCGGCTCGATCGCGGCAGAGGAATCGAGCGCGTTCGATGGCGCGGCCGTCGAAACCTACAACGTCGATTGCCTCGCCTTCCTGCGCGATTTCGACTTTTCGGCCGCTGGGCGCGTGCTGATCTATGCTGATCCGCCCTATGTCCTCGCCACGCGCTCCCATCCGGGCACGCGCTACCGCTATGACTATACGGAAGCGGACCATAGGGAACTGCTGGCCGTCCTCGATGCGCTGCCCGCCTCGGTGATGATTTCAGGCTATCCCTCGTCCCTGTATAGCGAACTGCTGCCCGCGCCGCGCTGGCGCGTCCTGTCCTATCAGGCCATGACGCGAGGCGGGCCGCGCACCGAATGTCTATGGATGAACTATGCGCCCGACGCGGCGCATTGGGCCACCCATGCCGGGGTGGATTTCACCGATCGCCAGAGGATCAAGCGCAAGGCGGCACGTTGGAAACGCATGTTTAGCGAGCTGCCTGCGGGCGAGCGAATTGCGATCCTCGCCGCGCTGCTGGAAGTGGACTCATAGCAGGCCAGCGCCGCACTCGTTGCCGTTGTGAAATGATTAACCAAAGCATCCTAGATCAGCCCTGCGACCCGAAGAACCTTTCTCGATCATTTAGCCCGCCTTATTCACCAAAAGTGTCCTGAAGGGTTGGCGGGAGTGGCGTAAGCCTCTGATCTGAATTAGGAACTGGGTGTCTAAGCCGAACCTGCCGCAGGGCAGAAAATGCCACGGGCCACACCCGCCATGAACGATGATATCGCAAGCTCATTTGGATTCCCAGCAGTCGGCCGCAAGAAAATCACAGCTGCGTTCGACGGTGGCCGGCTTACCTCGGATGGCGGTGTTCTACTGCTTGCACAGGCCGAGCGCGCGATGGGGATTTGCCAGCGCCTGGCGGCTTGTATTGCCGATCCGCGCGATCCAGCGCGGGTGATCCATCGCCTGGATGACATTCTGCGTGCCCGTGTGTTCGCGATTGCGTGCGGCTATGAGGATGCCGATGATCTCGATGCTCTGCGCGACGATCCAGGCTTCCGCCTGGCGCTCGGCAAGCTGCCGGAATCGGGCGCGGGGCTGGCCAGCCAACCGACGATGAGCCGGTGGGAAAATGCACCGACTACGCGCGAACTGGCCAGCATGATGGCCGCGATGATCGACATCTACTGCGCCAGCTATCCCGCCCCTCCGACAGCGGTCACGCTGGATATCGACGACACGTGCGACGTCGTGCATGGCTATCAACAGCTCTCGTTCTGGAACGGGCATCATGGGGAGCGCTGCTTCCTACCGATCCATATCTACGACACCGCGACCGGCAGGCCGGTGGCCATGCTGCTGCGCACAGGCAAGACGCCTTCTGGAAAGGAGGCGGCGGGGCACATCCGACGCCTGGTGCGTCACCTGCGCCGTAATTGGCCCGATACCCACATCACTATCCGCGGCGACGGGCACTATGGTCGACCCGAGGTCATGGCCTACTGCGATGCGGCCCGCGTCGATTACGTGTTCGGCCTGCCCACCAATTCAGCGCTGCGCGCCGATCCCGCCATTGTTGCGGTCGCCGATGCCTGCGCGGTCAAGCGCGCCCAGCGTCAGTGTCCCGTCCTGCGCAACTATGCCGAGACCCGCTATGGGGCAAAGACCTGGAAGTGCCAGCGTCGCGTCGTTGCACGGATCGAGGCCAGCACGCTGGGCATGGACATCCGCTATGTCGTCACCTCGTTGGCAACAGGATCGGCCGAGCACATCTACGACACGCTCTACTGCGCGCGTGGTCAGGCCGAGAACCTGATCAAGCGCCACAAGTCCCAGCTCGCCAGCGACCGAACCTCGTGCCGCTCGGCCAATGCCAATCAGATGCGCCTGATACTGCACACTGCCGCATACTGGCTGCTATGGCGCATCCAGCAGGCGATGCCCAGGACCGCTGCTCTGGCAAGCGCGGAGTTTACCACCTTGCGCCTGCGGCTGCTCAAGGTCGCTGCGCGCGTCGTAGAAAGTGCTAGCCGCATCCGCATTGCCTTCGCTTCCGCCTGTCCGGATGCCGACCTGTTCCGCGCCCTCGTTCTCCGGCTGAAGCCTGCGCCGACGTAGCCCATGCGGCAGCGCCGCAGAACTCCGAGCCCAGCCCTTCAACCCGAAAAGCCCATCAATCCGAATGCGGTGAAACAAACGCCAGCGATGCCGGTCGTCCGCGCAATACAGCCAGCCGCAGCAAATGCCCAGAGCGGGCCCGAAACCGAGCGTCGTGAATAAGAGAGGCTAGAGGCCGAAGGCCATGACGATCGGGAGCCTGTCACCCTGACCGTGGATGAAGCGGAGGCCCCGCGAACTGCGAGAACAATGCGAGACACGGACCTGAGCGATGAACAATATCGCGGCCTCCTCCACGCTATAGACCTCGCGCGGGAAAGCCTCGTTATCGCGGTGGAGATGGACGACGACATAACCGCCTTCCATCTCAAAACCGCGCTCCGTTCCCTCGACTATTCTAGGAAGCTGGTTTCCGCTTGATCTAGCGTCGAACGCTGCGGCGCTGGGCCGGTCGATCGTCTCCGATAACCGGCCCGGAACGCTTCCTTTCGCGTTCGTCGTCCAGCTCGATCCGGGGAGCCTCCCGCTCCTGCTGACGCGGGTTCTCGATCGCCGCCCTGATCTGGCGCACCACGCCTTCACGGCCCAAGCGGCTGTTCTGCTGCAAGTCGTTGAAGTCGGTGAAGCGTGCCGGGTCGGCCTGCTGCTCGCCGGGGGCGAAGGTCGGGAAGACCGGAACGCCGTTCACGGCCTGCGCCGCTTGGGTCGCCTTCTCCTTGCCGGGATTGTAGCCGAATTTCTCCAAGACGCGCTGATCGTCCTCGCCCATGATGAAAATCGGCTTGTCGGGGTAATGCTCGCGCAACGCGGCTGCGACGGCGGGAAGGTTGCCGGAATCGAACGCCGCGACGGTCGCATGGTCCACCACGCTAGAGACGGTCGCCATCGTCGCGTAGCCTTCGCCAATCATAATGCGCGGGGCCTTGTCGAGCGCGGCTAGTGCGGCCTGCGGCGTCACGCCCCCGTTGACCACATGGAAACAGCTTTCCTTGTGGCTCTCCTTCGCAAAACGCTTCGTGCCGTCTTCCTGAATATATTGCGTCGTCCAGTGCTTGCCGCTGGTGTCGATCGCCGGAAGGTGGATTGTATTATCGCTGGCGCTGGCGAGCGCGCCGATCGTCGGCGCAATGCCCTTCCTCTCCATGTAGGGCGTTGCCTGCTCGATCTGACGGCATTGCGCGGCGCGCTGCTGCACGCGCTCGGCCGTCGCGTCATATGTCGCCGTCCGTTCCCGATCGCGCTCCTCGCGCTTGGTGGCCGCCTCGGCGTTCAAGCGGGCCTTCTCCTCCTCGCTCAAGGTGTAGCCGGTGCTTTTCCAGCGCATATCCAGCCCTGAACGGTTGTTCTTGATATAGCCTGCGGGGTGGCCATCGGTGAACGCGACGTAGAAGCCCGCCGCCTCGCCTTTGCCGTCCCCCGCTGCGGGAACGCGGTGGGTCTTCCCGTCCATCATCGGGTGCCCTGCGGGAACCTCAAGGCCAAGGGATTTCATGGCGTCGGCAAACTCGACCTCCGGGCTTTTCGCCTCCTGCTGGCGCGGCTGATTGTCTATTTTCCAGCGCGCCAGCTTCTCCGGGTCTGCGCCCTCCGGCGCATACCAGCTCTTGCGCGCGGCATCCCATTTCGCGCCGTTGGCTTTGGCAAGGGTTCGTTCGCCATAAGGCACCGCCAGATATTCGCGCGTCTGTCGCGGGGTTTCCTTCATCGTATGCCCTTCCTGCGGCTGCTCCGGGGCCGTGGGGCGCTGCGCGCGCTCGCCGGGGAGCGATTGGCCTATATCTTCTGCGGGTGCCTCTACGGCGCTTGAAAGCCATTTCTGGAACGGCTCGACATTAGCGCCTGCCGGGACATACCATGATTTTTCGGCCTTATCCCACTTTGCGCCCAAGGCTTTCGCCTCGTCCTTCTCCCGATAGGGGACCGCAAGATATGTGCGGGTGGAAGGCGCTGGCGCGGCGTCCCGGTGGTCAGTCGCGTCAATGTCCAAGGATGGCGAATTGACCGCATAAAGCGGGGCCAAGCCCTGCCGCTCGCGGCGCTCATCGGCATATTGCTCCGCCTTCAAATTGATAAGGCGGGCAATCTCCTCCGGGTTCTGGTCGCGGCCATCAAAATCGCTGATCTGGTTCGGCCCAAGGGACAAGGCGATATAGCGGCGGCGCTCGCTATCGGCGGAATAGCCCGCCATAAGGTTTCGCTCGCCGTTCGGGGTTATCATCGTGCCGATCGGCCCGACGCCCTCAAATTGCCGTCGAACGGTGTGCATCGGCCCGCCACTATCAACCGGCTCCCAACCGTGCTTGTCGATCAGCGCGTGCAAAGTGCGGTCGGAATAGTGCTGCTGCGGGTCCGGTATAGAATCGCCTATGGCGGCAACGGCCCCGGCTGCGGCGGCCCATCTGTCGCCGCTATGGTCTGTCAGCCGCTCGACCGTAAACCCGGAATCATTAAGCGCCGCTGCAAGCGCCGGTCTGGCGAAGGCGGCCTTGATACGATCGTCCAGCTCCATGTTGAGGTCATCGGATATTACTAGGTCCGCTTCCTCGTTCCCATCGAAATGGGGGCCGTTCTGCCACTCCTCATAGGCTTGAACCGTCTCGGCCACGGCCGCGACCGCAAGCCGATCGCCCTCATCAAGATCATTCTGGCGCTGCTCCGGTGCCTGCTGGAAGTCTGGCGGCAAAGTCACGCGGAACCTATCAAAATCCTCGCGCGTAGCAGGCCGGATTTGATCTAGCGGACTGGCATAGAATGGCCCGTTAATCGGGTTGCGCCCGTCTATATTGCTGGCGAGGACGCCAAGCATCGTCATGCCCGGCTGCTGATAGCAAAGCGTATTCTCATTGCTGACGAAATATCGCGTATGGTCCTGCGCCTGCTCGACCTGCTGAATCAGCTTTTGTTCCAGCGCCAGAACATAGGTGTGAATCTTCTCGGCGTCCGATGCGGCGCGGACAATCTCAAGCGGGTCTTCCTCAAGGACTTTGATCCATGATCCGACATAGGCCGCGTGCTGCTCCGGGTCGTGGCCGATCTGCAATTCCTGCCCGGTTATGAGGCTCGCAATCTCGGCTCGCAATTCTTCGCGGGCATAGCCTTCCGAACCGAACGGGTGCGCCAAATCCCGGTCAAGGCGGTTGGGGTGGCCGGTCCAGTGCCCCAGCTCGTGCAGCGCCGTGGCGTAGAAGCGATCCGCGCTCGGAAACTGGCTGCGCAACGGTAAGGTGATGCTGTCGGTCGAAGGCCGGTAAAAGGCGCGGTCGCCCGCTTCTTCGGTGATTTTCGCGCCCGACGCCTGCAAGATGGCCTCGGCCCGGTCCACCGGATTCCACTCATGCGTAGTGGTGGCGATAGGTGGAAGCCCGTCGATCTGCTCGGCGTTGAACACCACGGCATAAAATGCGCGGGGCCGCTCAAGCTCGACCTTCTCTTTCCTCTGGCGGCCCTCGGCGTCCAGCACGGGCTTACCGCTCTCGTCCCGAACTACCCGTTCCTCCTCGAACTGCCAGTATTGGACAAGGGAGCCTTTCTCGCCCTTCCGCACCTGTGCGCCTTGGGCGGCGGCCTGCTTGTAGGTCAGCCAGCGATTATCAGCCCGGCCCTCGGACATGAGATTGAGGACATTGACGCCGCGATAGCGTTTCCCGGTCGTTGGATTGAACGGCAATCCGCTGCTGCCGGTTGTCTCCCAAGGCTTCTGCCAAGGGGCGGTGCCCTGCTTCAACTGCTCTATCAGCTTGTCGGCAACCCGCTGGTGAAAGGGCTTCTTCTCCTCGGCCATGTCCTCGCCCTCCCCTAGATCAATTCGCGTTGCGCGCTGCCGCGATCAATTCGCCGCGTTCCGTGGCGATCGGTGCCGCGTCACCATCAAGCCCTTCCTCGGCCTCGCGCGCGTCGGCCTCGCTCATGGCGTCCTCGACAAAGGCCCCTGCCCGCTCTGCTTCCTCCGGGTCGAACTCGACAACCGCGCCGGGAATCTCGGCGTCGGCAAGTTTGCGCGCCACCAGCTCGTCAAGGGTGGGCGCGTCCTGCGCCTTGGGCTGATCCGTCATGCTCGTTCTCCTTTGCTGAAATCGGGCTGTCCCTTGTTGTCGAAATAGGTCTGCTTGCAGCCGGGATAGGCGCTGCAACTCCACCAGAAGGCCCCCTTCTTTTTCGCGGAAGGACGCCGCACTAGGCCAGCGCCGCACGCTTGGCATTTGTGCTGCTGCGACGGCACGGGCGCGGGAGCCTTCGCCAGTTCCGGCTTGCCCGCCTTGTCGTTGGCGGTGAATTTGCAGCCGTCGGCATAGCCGGTGCAGGACCAAAAATAGCCCTTGCTCCCTTTGATCCGGCGCAGCGGCTTGGAACATGACGGGCAAGGCGGCGCGTCGATCGCTATGGCAAGGCCCTGCTCTTTCACCCGTGCGACCTCGCGGCCGACATAATCGGCCAGTCCGCGAACGAATGTCATGGTATCGCTCTTGCCCTCGGCAATCGCGCGCTGCTGTTCGTGCCAAATGGCGGTCATGTCAGGGAACTTCGCCTGATCGGGCAAGGCGTCATAGAAGGCACGCGCCTGCGGGGAACTGACGATATTCTTGCCCTTCTCGACCAAAAACCCGCGATCGAAAAGCGTGGCTATGATGCTGTCGCGGGTCGCCGGGGTTCCAATTCCGCCATGCTCACCCGCCTTCCCCTTGTCCTTCTCGATCAGGAGTTTCCTAAGCCGCTCGTCCCGAACATATTTCGCCACCCGCGTTAGGTCGGTCAAAAGCGTGGCCATCGTATAGAGCGGCTTGGGCTTGGTTTCCTGCTGGTCGGCGCTGGCCGAAAGGCATTGCCCGGCCATGCCCGACGCGATCGAACGCAAGTCGGCCGAAAGGGTGTCCTCGTCCTCGGCAATATCCTCATTACCTACATCGTTCTTATAGAGGACCGTCCAACCCGGCTTGGTCACAACCTTGCCCCGCGCGGAAAAGGCGTGGCCCGCAACCTCTATCTCGATTTCGGTCTGGTCATATTGGTTCGCGGGCCAGAACTGCGCGACATAGGCGCGCGCGATCAGCATATAGATACGCTGCTCCGGCTCTGTCAGCGCGGCAAAGTCGGCCGTGGCTTCGGTCGGAATGATGGCGTGATGCGCGGAAACCTTCTGCGAGTTGAAGGCCCGGCTTTTTATCGACGGGTCCGCGCGCTGCGCGATCGCTGCCAGCATCGGGACCGTCGCGGCGACGGCCGCCAGCACGCCGGGGGCGTCGGCGTGCTGCTCATCGCTCAAATATTCGCTGTCGCTGCGGTTGTAGGTGATAAGGCGATGCTTCTCCCGCAACGCCTGCGTAATGTCCTTCACCTGATTGGGCTTGTAGCCGAATTTCCGCGCGGCATCGGTTTGCAGCTTCAAGAGATTGTAGGGCAGCGGCGGCGCTGCCTCTTTCGCGGTGGTTTTGGCGCTGGCGATGCGAGCCGGTTGCCCCTGCACCGCCCCGGCTACGGCCGTCGCGAAATTGCGGTCGATCAAGCGGCGCTGCTCATCAACAGGGTCGCCCTCCCCGATCTGGTAACGCGCGGGGAAGGTCTGCCCGGCGAAACTGAACTGCCCCGATACCGTGTAGTAATGGCTCTTGGTGTGGGCCTCAAAATCGCGGTCGCGGCGGACGACAAGGCCCAAGATTGGGGTCTGCACGCGACCGACACTAAGAACGCCCTGAAACCCCCGCGCCTGCGCCGCGAGGGTATAGGCGCGGGTCATGTTCACGCCATAGAGCAAATCGCCCACGCTGCGCGCCTCGGCCGACGCGGATAACCCGGCATATTCGCGGTTATCCCGCATGGAGGCCAAGGCCCGCTGCACAACCTTTAGATTGTTGTCATTGATTAGCAGGCGTTGGACCGGCAACCGGCTTCCGGCCCATTGCAGAATCTCGTCAACGATAAGCTGGCCCTCATCGTCGGGGTCGCCCGCGTGAATGACGCTCCGCGCCGATTTGAGGAGTTTGCCGATCGTGCAGAGCTGGGCGCTCGTCTTGGCAACGGGCCGCTTTTCCCACGGGATGAAGCTGATCGGCAGCGCCGCCATGTTCCACGGGTCTTGCGGGTCCACTAGCTCAAGCATGTGGCCAATCGCCCACGTCACATAATGACGGCCGCAATCTATGAAGCCGTCTTGTCGCGCCCCTCCTCCAAGGCCCTCGGCAATGGCCCGCGCGAGTTCGGGCTTTTCGGCAATGACGATGATCTCTCCGCTCATGCCATCACCACGTCACTACGGGTTTGATGGAGGCGGTCACTTGCCGCGCGCTGATCGGCCCGAAATAGCGGCCGTCGAAAGAGGCCGCGCTGTCGCCAAGGACAAGGATTTCCCCATCGCCTAGCGTCCAAGCGGCATTGAGCCGGGGCAAGGCCCGCCCTGCCCCATCGGCAAGCTGCGGGGCGCTGTCGGGGACAAGGCGGCCGTTGATCCGCACGCCCTGCCCGCCAATCTCAACGCGGTCGCCTTTAGCGGCTAAAATCCGCTTCATCATTTCATAGCTTCCGCTGGGGCAGTCGCCGGGTTCGATGTAGCGCCTACGCAACGCCTCCAAAAAGGGCGGCGCTGCGGGCGGACAGAACGCCACAAGATCGCCCTTTTGCGCGGTCCCGCCCGTCGCCCGATAGACGCCTACCGGGATGCTCGGCGTAGCGTTGAAGCGAAGGCCCGCCGCCTTCGCGCCAAGCATGGCGATCATGGCCCCCGCCACGCCACAAACCGCATAGCGGCTGACCTTGGCGAAGCTCGGCCGCTTCATAGTTTGATCCTCCGGCCCCCTTCGGGCGGCTTCGGCGCGTGATTGCCCCTGATCGTGTCGCTCCGATCCGGCGCGGGAATCTTGGCGCGGGCACTAAAGGTCGGGTCTTGGAAATAGAGGGGCTGACGGCCATAGATCATGGGATAGCCTGCGACATAAATCAGCATGTCGCCCGCTTCGGAAATATCTCCGTCCGGGGTCTTCTTCGGCCCCGGCATCCTCATACACTCATCAGGCGTCAAAAGCGGGCGCTGGGTTTCCTGCACGGTCTTGGACACGGTGCCACCAAAGAAACCCCCGCCCCCGCGTCCGGTGCTTTTGGTGATTTGCTCTTTAAGAACGGTGGTCTGCCCGGTGAGTTTGGAAAGATGCTCGGCCGTCTCAACACGGTTGGGCGGATAGGCGTTCTGGATATGAGCGTTGGAGGTTATCAGCTCATCCGGCCCATAGCCGGTTTCCCGGCTCCTAAGCTGGTTGGTGTCCTGACAAATGAGATAGAATTTCAGGCCGTAGCCTGCGGCGAACGCCAAGGACTCCTGAATGATTCCAAGTTTCCCAAGGCTGGGAAACTCATCAATCATAAACAGGGCGCGGTGCTTGTAGCTCTGAACTACCCGGCCCTCCTCGAACTCCTGCTTGGGCGCAAGGATACGCACCATCATGTTGAGCATGACGCGGACAAGCGGGCGGAGCCGGTCCTTATCGGTGGGCTGGGTGATGATGTAGAGGCTAACCGGCCTCTCGCTGTTCATCAGGTCACGAATGAGGAAATCGGAAGTCGCGGTATTGGAGGCCACAACCGGGTCTTGATATAATTCTAGATAGCTCTGCGCGGTCGATAGAACCGATCCGCCCTCATCATCGGGGCGATTGAGCTGGGCGCGCGCGGCTTTGCCGACAACGGGATGATTTTTGCCGCCCGGCAAATGGCCGAACGTAAGCATTTCCTCCCAAACCTCCTGCGCGGGCCGAACCGGATCGGCCAATACGGCATCCACTTCGGCCAAGGTCGCCGCGTTGCCGCCATGCTTGGCTTTGTAGATGACATGCAGGATCACGCCTACCAGAAGCGCCCGCGAGGTCTTTTGCCAATGGCTTTCGACCCCCTTCCCGTCCGGGTCCACTATCAGCGTAGCGAGATTCTGAACGTCTGCGACTTCGTTGTCAGTCCCTACCCTGATTTCGTCCAGCGGGTTCCAGTGGGCGGAGCCGCGCGAGCTGGCCGGTTCAAATCGCATGACGATCTGGTTGGCGTGCTGCTTCCTCCAACCGGCGGTCAACGCCCATAGCTCGCCCTTCAAATCGGTGATGACGGCGCTATGCGGCCACGAAAGCAGCGTCGGGATGACAAGGCCCACGCCCTTCCCCGATCGGGTCGGGGCATAGGTTAGGCAATGCTCCGGGCCGGAATGGCGTAGATAGACCGTCTTCCCGTTCTTCTCCTGATATGCGCCAATATAGACCCCATCATTTTCAACGAGGCTGGCCGCGCGAATGTCCTCCATGTCGGCCCAGCGGGCCGATCCATGCAGATAGGCATTGCCCTTCCCGGCGTTCGATTTCGCCAGTTTGACAGCAGCGGTTATCAGGACGCCCACGCCGAAAACCACGGTGCCCACGCCCACGGCTTGCCCGAAGGCGGGTTTCAGCGCCGGAACCTCGCTCCATTTGCTGAACCATTGCAGGAAACGCCACGGGGCATAGATATGGCCCGCGTTCGGCCCCAAGGTAGCCTGATAGGCCATCTGGTGCGCGAACATCTGCGTTGCGCTCCATAAGCCTCCAAGGGCGGAACCGGCCACAAGGGCCGCCAGCAACGGGCGATTATCGCCCTTGCTTCCGCGCTCCCGCACTTGCGGCCCGATGGCTGTATTGCGCTTCTTTGCCATGCTTTGCCCTTCTCGCGGCCGTTACCGGCCGCGCCCCTTGCTTTTGACGGTGCCGTTGCTGGCAATCTCGATCGGCTCGCCAATCGCCAGCTTGCCCGCGCGGGCGGCGCTGCGCGCGTCCACGGGCAGCACAAGCATGTCAGCGCCATCTCTTAGGAGTATCAATTTCTGCCCTTCGATTTGTCGCGTCCCGGCGTAAATCAGCGGTCCATGATCGCCAGTGAACAGCCGATGCGCCGGTATATCCATTCCAATGTGACGCTTCGCATTGCGTTCCGCAATGTATTTATCCGCTGCGCTGGCCTGATCGTCGCTCACTCGCGGCCGATCGTCGTCCCGTCGCACAAGACGATCTGGCCGGGCTTTTTGGTCGTCCACGTCTGAATGAACATCACGCGGCAATAGCAAGCGACCTCGCTCGGCGTGCTGAACCACACCGAGTTGGGACAGGTCGCGCAAACTACCTCGGCTTTCGGGCGGCGGCTCTCGTCCAACGCGGCCAATGTTGGGCTTAACGGCGCGCTCGCTGGGGGCCTCGGCTCCTCCGGCGCTAGAATGTCCATTTCTGGCGGGCTGTGCGGGGCCAGCTCGAATGGCGGCGCTGCTGGCTCCTCCGCTTGCAAGGCCGGTTCCGGCGTCGGTTCCTCCGGCGCTGACGGCTCCGGGTCGGAATGTCCCGTTTCGACCTGGTGCTGTGGTGCTGGCGTCTCGTCCAGCGTCATTGACGGCGTTTCGCCCAGCAACGCCAGCGCCGCCTCTATCTCCTCGTCCAACGATTTGTCTGTCACGCGCGCGCTCCTCTTGCCTGATATTTTGACGCCGGGCCTCTAGATCGGGGTCCGCAAATGTGATGGGCATGGCCGATCGGGCGGCGGCTTCCACCACAAGGGCCTTGAATTGATCGCTGCCGCTGATCGCCAGCCTGTCGCCATAGCGTTCGTGCGCAAGCCGCAAGGCGGCAACAACGCCCTCGATCTGCGCCCCGCGCGATACATGCAGGCGCTGGCCATCATCGCGCACCGCTGCATTGGCGGTGCGATAGATGATCGTCCCGCGTTTCGTGATGTGGTCTTGCCGGATCGCTGCGGGGTGTGCTGCGCTCGGCATCGCCGCAATGTGCAGCGCATCCTTGGGAGCGGTGCGCCGTCCCTCCCGCGCGCGCAGGGCCTCAAGGGCGGTGCGGTCGCCCGCCTTGGCCTGCTCCTGTAGCCAGTCATTCCACCCGCGCCGGGAATTACGAGACGCGATGCGCTCCCGTTCCCGCCCGTGGGCGGCAACAATCTTCGCAATCGCGGCCTTGGTGGACCGGGCCGCCAGTGCGTAATTGAGGCGCTTAACAGCCGGGCCGCCACCTAGCAGCTTTATCGCCGCCCGCTTCGTCCTCCCGATGCGCTTCACCTGTTCAATGGCCGCGCGGCGCTTGGCTGCGGCCTCGGCCAGCTCGACCTTTCGGCGCGTGGCGCGCGTGCCCTGCTGGGCGCGGTAGGCAGCAAATAGGCCGCTGGTGTCGATACGGGAGGGCACGGGGCGCTTTTCATAGGTCTGTCGGGCTTTCGGTGCCCCCTCCCCTCCCCGCGCGCTCTGGAAGGCTCCCAAGCGTTTCTCTAACGCCCCTTTTGACAGCTCGCGCGCGATGGAACTGGCCTTTACGGTCGTTCCGTCCATCGCAGCGAATATCAGGCCGTTGCCGCGCGCCTGCACGGACAGGCCGAAGTCGGCCGCGATCTGGTGCAACTCGGTCCAGCTCGCGGCGGCCTTCAAGGGTTCGGCGCAATTCCGCTGCGCCCAGCCTATCAGGCTCTCCGTGCCCGCGATCTGCTCCATGTCCTTCGCGCGGTTTTCCCCGCCGCGCTGGTGGGCGTTGTGGTTGACGCGCTCCAAACCGTGACGGACCTCTAGCAGCTCGCATAGCTCGGCAAGCGTCCGATAATCCCGCAAGGGCGTATGGATCGTGTGGCGGATCGGATGAATCTTGTTGATCGCCAGATGAATATGCGTGTGGTCGGTGTCGTGATGAACGGCGCTGATCCGCTGATGCTCGGCAAAGCCCAGCCCCGCGCAAATCGTCTCCTCAATATCGCGCAAGGCTTCCGCGCTCGGACTCTCGCCGGGAGGAAACGAAATTATGAGGTGATATGTCTTGTCCGAAGCCGCCCGCTGATTGGCCGATTGGACAAGCATAACGTCCTGTGCGGCATCTTCTGGCGTCTCGCCTCGGCAGTTGGTGACAGTCACCACGCCCACGCGCTCATCACGCCCCTGCGCGCTGGTGATGTATCGCACCAACCCGCCGAAATCGCTCTTTGCGGTCGCCTTCATGGGGACGTGTTTTGCAATCATCCGCGCGGCCCTTTTTTTAGCCGCTAAAATCTTGCCGGGACCGCAAGACCTTTCGGATGATCCCGGCCAGCTCCTCCTGATTGGCCTCAATCTTGGACAGCACGCCCCGAATGATGACCGGCATCCGTTCGGGGGCCATTTCCTCCAACTTGGCGTCGTCGGTAAGCCATAGCTTCAACAGGCCGCCAAGACGGCCAAGGTCGCCATTGACGCGCACCAACTCACGCCCCTGTTCTATGTCGATTATGGGGCGCGGCTGATGCCCCAACCCAAGCACACGCAAATAGGCCGACGCGCTCAACCCGCTGGCCTGTGCGGCGGCTTCAATCGTCGCCTTGTCCTCGGCGCTGCACCATATCTTGATGTGGTGCCGCTCGCGCTTCGCCTTGGGTCTGTCGTTCAAATCACCTTCCCTTCGCTGCGGTAGCGGCGGCCTCGCAGAGCAAGAATCCCGTTGAGCGCCCCCGGCGCGAATAAGGGGAGTGATGGGGGTGTCCGCGCTTGCGTGGATGCCTCCATCACCTATCTTGCCCTGTCTTCGACGTTTAGACGCCAAATAGAAACTGTTGCTGGAACGATCATATATCGTTCACCCCCGAAAATATCTAGCGCCACACGGCCTAATCTGGCAGAAAAATACGATATAGCGGGAGTTCATCGGTTCGTGGCCGGTTTAAGAACGCTTTATAGCCGATTATGCGCCGAAAAATATCGTAGGTGGAAATGACAGACAGCGGGAAATCCTTCACGGAGCGATTGCGCGAACGGGCGGCCTCACGGGAGCCGGGGGGCAAAAACCGGAACCTCGCGCAATTCCTCGCCGCTCGATCGGACATAGATGCAGCCCTTGCGGAAGGATGGCCGGTGCGCGGCATATGGGAGCTGCTGACGGAGGAAGGCCGCATTAGCTTCGGCTATGCGTGGTTCGCCAAATACGTTCGCCGGTATCGCGCGCCAGCTACCGGGGAACCGCCCAAGGCATCGCCAGCGCCCCCCTCCCCTTCCCGATCAGCAACGGCCTCGGCCGAAGCTGATCCGCCGCCCCGGCCCAAACCGGCGCGCTTCAATCACCCGGCCACTCCGAACAAAGAGGATTTGGTATGAGCAACGTCCACATAGTTTTGCAGGGCAAGGGAGGTGTGGGCAAGTCGCTCGCCGCCTCGATGCTGGCCCAATATCTGACCAAGCGAGGCGAAAGCCCGCTCTGCATTGATACCGATCCGATCAACGCCACCCTTGCCGGGTTTCAGTCCCTCAACGTGTCCAAGGTCGAGCTGCTGGAAAACGGCGACATAAACCCGCGCAAATTCGACGCCATGATGGAAATGATCGCCGGTTCCAAGGAATCGGTGGTCATTGACAGCGGCGCGAGCAGCTACAGCGCCCTATCCTCCTATATGTTCGACAACGGTGCGCCTGACGTGATTGCCGATCTGGGCCATAAGCTCGTCCTGCATACCATTATCGTAGGCGGGCAATCGCTGATCGACACGCTTCAAGGCTTCGCCTCGGTAGCCGAAGCCTTCCCCGATCCGGCTGCAATCGTCGTGTGGCTCAACCCCTATCATGGGCCTGTCGAGGCAGAGGGTAAGAGTTTTGAACAGCTCAAAGCCTACCGGGAGCTAAAGGATCGGGTCGCCGCGATCGTCACCCTCCCCGATCTGAGAAAGGAAACCTTCGGGGCGGACGTTCGGGACATGCTGGCCGCGCGCAAGACTTTTGAGGAAACGCTTGCCGATGGCGACATAGCCCTGATGCAGCGTCACCGCCTCGGCCGCGTTCGTGATGCGGTCTTTGCTGAACTCGACAAGGCTAAGGTCGTGTAATGGCCGATCACGAAAAAATCGCGGCGCTGATCGCGGAAATCTCGCGCCAGCACGGGGTCACGCTGTCCGCCGATGATCCCTTGATGATCCTGCAAACCATCAACGCGATGTTGCTGGGCGAAAGCGCCGATGCGCAGGAGGAGCAACTAAAGGCGTTCAAAAGCGAGCTGGAAGACATGAGCAATCGTTGGTCGATTGCTATCACCGACAAGGCGGAATCGGTGCTGAACGCCGCGCTGGATGCCTCGGAAGCCGCCATGAATGAACGTATGGAGGCCGCCGCGAAGGCTATCATCAAGGAAGTCGGAGAACATATCGGGACGGGGCTACAAAAGCCCCTGAACGATGGCCGGGCCGTCGCTAACCGCAATCTCCTAGCGTCGGGCCTGACGCTGATCGCGGCGCTGGTAGTGTTGGCCGCTGCCCTGTTCCATCATTGACGCCAGCGAAGGCCCCTCCCCCCCGTGGGTCGCGCTATCCCCCGTCTCTCGCCAACCCGCGCGCGAGCGTGCGGCCTGACGGTTTCCGATCGTCCGCCCCGCGCTCGACCGTCTTTTCCCTGATCTGCTCTTTCTCCCGCTCCGCGCGCATGTGCAGCTCATGCAACCGGCGCGCCTGCATCAGCTCCTCGAAATCATCGACAAGTTTCGGCTCTCGATATTCGAGTTTGGCCGCCGCGATCGTCTCCACGCGCGGGCCGTGAACGGCCATACCGTCGCGGATTTCGCGCACGGCTTCTAGCCTTACCGCGATCCGCTGCACGGCCGCTTGCGCATTGGCAATCCGGGCCTGCCATGCTTGGCGCTTGCCGGGCAGGGACAGGAAGCCGGGGGGCTGCTGCTGGATTTGCTGCAAGCGGGCGGTTTGCTGCTCCATCATGCTTTCTAGGCGGTCCTCGATCTGGTTCGCCTGCTCAACCTTCTCCTCAATGACCGTCTGTAGCTGGGCGTTATAGGTTTCCTCGGTTGGCGCGGTGGCGATAGCTGCCGTTTCCTGACTATCCAGCGTGCGCGCCTCGTCTAGCAGCCGGTCGGCATCGGCCTGTGGGTCGCCCGTTCCCTCGTCCAGTGAGAACTTGTCCGGGTCTGCAATCGGCGTGTCCTGCATGGCCGTTCCTTTAGCGGCTAAAATTTCGAGCTTGCACTATATCCGATTTTCCAGCCTACCGCGCCACAAAAAAGGCCCCGCTTGCGCGGGGCCATCAACTCGATGCTATGCGTCACTCAACGCATGTCGGGGGGAGGGTGCGGATTTGCCATCCACCAGTTCGGTTGCCCCCACGGCCCGTCTAACCATTCCCCATTTGTCAATTCGCCGCGAGTCCATATCCAATCGCAGCCCTCGCTATATGGCCGCCATGTGTCGCCGGTCGTCCATGCGAGAAGGATTTCAACACCAGATGGGGCTGTCTCGATAGGTTGCCAATCGTCGGTAGCCATAGATACCTCCAAATATTACCCCTCAAGAAGCGCGAGAAGCTGCACTTTCCCAAGATCGACCTCGGTTTCCTCGCCGCTGTCTTCATACTTGATCCACGCCACGCCATCGCGCGAGGGCCGCTTATTCAGGATCAGACGGGCAGGGCGCTTGCTATGGGAAACCTGCACAATGGCCTTTTTCAGCTTTAGCGGGTCTTCCTCTTTCGGTTCCTTCTCCTCCTCGGCCCCGGCGTCGTCACCAGCTCCGCCGTTGCCCTCATCGTCGCCCGCCTCCTCCTCGGCCTCGCCGCTCAAGCCGGACTCAAGGAACTCCTTCAAGAGCCGCACCGATCCGCGCGTAATCTCCTGATCGGCATCGGCCAGCCAGCGCGCCACGCCCTCGCTATGCTTCTTGTGGAGGCCCACAAGGTCATAGATCAACGTCACGTCCTTGCAACGCCCGCTCTGGAACGCCTTGGCGATCGGCTCCGGCAAATCGAGCAATGCCGCGTGCTGGGTGACAAAGGCCGGGGATTTCCCGATGGCCTTGGCAATCTCGCCCTTCTTTTTCCCGTTGGCCAGCTCGCGGCCGATGTAGTCGGCAATCTCGCGGGCCGTGAGAGCGTCACGCTGCAAATTCTCAATGACCTGATCGGCCTCGGTATAATCAGGGTCGATGAAGCCCGGAATTGTCACTTTCTCGGCCAACAGGGACGCGCGATAGCGGCGCGCGCCGTGGTTGATGAGATAGCGCCCCTCCACCTTGGGGTTGGGCCGAACGGAAATAGGCGTCTTCACGCCGCGCGCCCTGATCGTCTCGGCCATTTCCGCCAGCGAATTTTCGTCAAACTGCTTGCGGGGCTGGTGCGGGTCTTCGTCAATCAGCGCCAGCTCCAATTCGAGCGGAGCGCCAGAACCGCCCTCCGGGGCCGCAGGAGAGGCTAGGAGGCTCGAAAGGTCGCCCAACCCCTCCAACCCTAGCCCGGCGTTCTGCGCGGGCTTCTGCGTGGCCTTGGTGGACGATTTGCCCGCCTTCTTGTCCTCGGTGTTGTCGGCCATCGTCAAATCTCCATCTTTTCTTGAATGTGGCGGGCCATCGCTCGCATTTCCTGCGCCGCTTTCCGCGCCGAAGTCCGTTTGATCGACCAAACCGGCAAGCCCGACGCCAGCGCGTCCGCAACGCTGCTCCGGTTTCCGATCGGCGTCGGAATGACCAACTGGGGATAAGCACGGGTCAACTCGTCAAGGTGCTGCCCGTGCCGGGGATTCCGGCCATCAACCTTGCTCGGTATCATGCCAAGGAATTGCAGCGCCGGGTTCGCGCGCCGGATATTGGCGATCGTCGTCACCATCTTCTCAATGCCCTGCAAACTGTAGGCTTCAAGCTCGATGGGCGAGGCCGCAAAGTCGGCCGATAGCAACGCCGCTGCCATTCGGACCCCAAGGGAAGGGGGGGTATCTATCAGGCACACGTCAAAGCCTTCCGCCTCGATCACGGCCAGACTGCGCTTGAACGCGCCAGCAGCCGCACCGAGATCTAGTTTCTCAAGATCGGCCAACCGCGCGTCGGCGGAAAAGACAGCAATCCCCTCGGCGTTAGCCAGGTCGAATTGTGACACGGCATCGAAAAGGCCGCTCGCCAAGGCTCCGCTATCATATTCGCCAAGGGTGAAGCTGGCATTTCCTTGGGTGTCCAAGTCAATAACTGCGACCTTCAACCCCTGTTCTTTGAAGTAATAGGCAAGATGAACGGTCGTTGAAGTTTTACCAACGCCGCCTTTCTGGTTCGCTATGACAAGTGTTTTCATCGTTTGGCGTCCAATCTTTCCACCGCCTCGCGCTGCCATTGCCGCACAAGGAAGGCTTTATGTTTCGGTAAAATCGCCGTCACACGCTCGAAACCTTCGGGAACCTCGCTATGCGCGTTCCAAATCCGGTTGACCGCCAGACAAACGGCATTGCGGGACACGCCTTCGCGCTTCGCCACGGCCGATTGGGCCTCGCCGTCCACCAGAACGGCGCGCGCCATGTCGAGCGGACGCGCCGCGATATTGAGCCGTCCAGCAGCTTGCTCAAAGGCCGACGCGCTCAAGCGTTTATCCATTGCGCCTGCCGCGATTCTTCTCGCGGTATAGCTTCGGCTCATAGACGCCAAGGAAGATGTAGAGGGCGATATAGACCGCATAATAGGCGAGGAACTGCCAACCGGCATGAACATCCGGCGTGTTCCAATACCAGAGCATCCGGCAGAACTGCCAGAAGACGACAAGCGGGATGATGAAGCGCGCGACGGTCCAGATCAGGACTCCGAACGTCCAGACGGCCGCAATGACGTAATCCACGCGGTTGCCCTCCCATGCGGGTGGAGGATTGGGAAGCCGCATGACCGCAAAACGTGCGGGCAGCGGGGGAATTTTCGCCTTCATCGGAATACTCCGGTTTCGACCTTGGCGGGTTGCCCGGTCACAACCGATATAATGACAGCATCCCGAACCGTGTCAAGCCCCCGTAAAGTCTGAACGGCAATAATTTTAGCCGCTAAAATCGTCGTTCTGGTGTTCCCAAATATTTCCCAAGCCCGCAGCCGCGCACAACAGCGCCCATGCCGAATAGGGAATCTGATCGTCGCCGCCCGTCCAGCGCCGAATAACGCGGGTATTGCTCAAGCCTAGAAACTTGGACGCGCTGCCCCCTGTCATGTCCGCTGCTTTGAGGACCGCCCTTACCTCATCCGGCGTCGGCTGCTGCCACCCCTGATCGGCGGGCAATAGGCAATCTGGCCGAACATCAATCATGCGCGCGTCTGTTCCTTCGCTGGCGTTGCTCCTCATGGCGGCCGAATGAGGAATATGCCCGATAGGCAGGGAAGGGAAGGGGGGCACGCTGCCCCCCTGTGGCGCTAGTCGAGCGCGGCACCGATCGGCCCCGCTTCCGAATGTTGGGCGGCATAGGCAGATGCCCACGCATAGAGCTGGGCAAATTGATCCTCGCCGTATTTTTCGTGCATATGCCCCAGCATGAACAGGGTGGCTATAAGGCCCGCCGCGTCGGCCGAAACGTCGCCAGAGAAGCCGTTGCCGTCCCATTCCAGACGATATTGGGGCTGATCGCCGGGGGCCATGTAGAACCCGCCGTTCGATAGGGTGTAGAAATGCCAATATGCGCCCGTGTAGTCGGCGGATAGCTTGGACATATAGCCATAGGTGACGGCCTCGACCTCGATCATGCGCGCCAGCCCGAACAGCCGGGGCAGGCACATAATCCGGTCTTCTTCGCCAACCAGCACGGCGGCAATTCTCTCTCTGTTGCTCATCGGACTTCTCCGGTTTCGACCTTGGCACCATAGCCCGGCCATATCCGATATATTGGAGGTTTCCCGGTTGCTGTCAAGTTACGCTCGCCCGCCATGAAAATCTTTTAGCCGCTAAAATGGCCTCCATCGCAAGGCATATTTGGTCGCTGCCCCGCAGTTTTACAGAGTGCCGCTATCCGCGCCCCGAATGGACACGCATGTCAGCTCCCCAAATCGGAGCCTTACCCCCTTTTTGGTGTTCAAACAGTCTCAATTAAGCGTTGCGCGACTAGCGCAACTCCGCATCACCTTAGATAAATAAACTCAAGGGGAGGTTCAGAACCATTATGAGACTCACGGCTAGGCGACAACGCCATCACGGGCGCAAATGCCGTTCCATAGGCTGATTAGGGCCTCCGCTGTGGCCTTGCATGTCGTCGTCTCCCGTATGTAATCGGCCTTGCTCAACCGGGAGAGCATCCAAGCCTCATCTTCAAGCCGGTCCTGTAGGCGCTGGGCCTCGTCGTCGGGCACCGGGGCAGGGCGCTTGCGCCGGTCGAGCAATTCGAGAAGCATCCTCGGCAATTCCACCCGATAGGCATTGGAGGTCTGCTCTGATCGCGCCCCGTCCTCTGTGACGGTGTGGACGTAGCGCCGCAGGCGCGCCAGCAAGCCGATGCTGGTAAGGGCGTTCAAGGCCCTTGCGACGGTGGCCCTAGAGACGGTCGCCCATTCGGCTATCATTTCATAGCTGGGCACCACGTTGCCCCTGAAACGCTCCTCCATCCGCAACAGGGCTTGATACACCCGGATCGTGGAATTGGTGATGCTCATGCAATAGTGCTCGAACTGCGTTATCTCGCGCGGCTCGCGCCGCAGCTCCGCGCGCAGGGCGCGGCCCTTTTCAAACGCCAGATTGATCGCACGCCAGCATCCCTTGCGCGTCTTGGTGTCTCGCGCCGCGAGGAAGCCCTTTTCTACGTCGCTCCCGGCTTCCTTGCTGCCGCCGCGCACGCGGGCCTTGGTGATGTGCTTCCCGCCCCGGCTACGGTCGCCATAGGCTCGGCCGAAAAGCTGCTGGGTCAGCTCCCCGATCGCCAGCGGCCCTTTTCTTCTGGTGTCACTCATCGTCGTCCCTCCTTTGCGAAGGGCCGGGAGACAGGCAAAAAAATCCCGTTGCGCGAATCAAGCGCCCTTGAACCGAAGTCCGAAAACCGCTAAGTGGGAAATTGTCTGTAGGTTCAGTGTTGGCGCACTGTCCCACTAAGCGGTTTTGAGGGTGCCCGGCTTCGAGCCGGGCATTTTCTTATCCACTCACGGCCAGAAACTCCTGTTGCAGAAACATATCGTCCCCGATCCGCTCTAGGATCGCGTTGATTGCAGCCTCGCGGGACGTGAATCCCTTGCTGGCTTTCACCCTCTCCACGATCTCGACGGCTTTAGGGGACAAGGCCAAACTCATGCGCTTAAAGCCCTGCTCGCTCTGTGCCTTGGCGCGTTTGCGCTGGGACAGCGTGGAGGGTTTGAGTTGCGTATGATTCGCCATAATGCCCCGGCTTAAAGGACATTAAAGGTTCTGGCAATTCAGTGCTGAAAAAATATGCTGGCGACTGAAAGACATATATAGAAAAGCGGTCTGCGTTTACGTCGAAGTCCGCAGTTCAAGAGCATCAACGAGTGGCTTCTTGGGCCTACCAACTGAAAGAATCGAAGCTATAGCCTTACATTATCGAGCTACGCGCTACAGCCGTAATTTTCAAAATTGGTCGCCGCGATCTGATCGGCAATTAGCATCTTGGGGCCTGCGCTCGATCCTGCGAGCATTTACGGAATGGACGCCAAAGAGAATTACGCGGAAGCCTGATCTTGTCTCTCGCGCGTCACTTTCTTCTTTCAATCCGTTCGCTGCCACCCGTTATGCGCGCTCGCGCGCTCGGCCCGGCTCGTCCAAAAATGATGCTATAAACAATCATATTCGGCGTCATACCGCTTCCTTTCTCGCGCGCTCCGGCATATCCTCCGCAGCTACCCGGAATTTTAGCGGCTAAAACCAACCCCCTTGCGGAAGAAAGAAACCGAACCTGTGTATCGGAAGGTTCTCGCGATTAACATTAACCGCTTCTTGGCCTTAAGACGGCTCAAGAAAAAAGACCTCGCGGAGAACGCGGGGCTGTCTGTGTCCTTCGTATCTGACGTTACAGCCGGTAAGGGAAACCCGTCGCTCGAAACAATCGCCGCCATCGCAAATGCTCTGGAAGTCCCGCTCGTCGCGCTACTGGAACCGCCGCCTATCGGCACCGATGGCTGGGACGCCAGCCTAGCCGATACCTTATCAAAAGAAGATAAAAAGCTGGGGCTTCCTCCCGGTTATAAGCGCGTTTCCGCTATCGTCACGGATCATCAAGCGTTTCAGATAGCACAATGGCACAAGGCTGCCCACGCTAAGTTGCGTCGGTCCTGACAATCCCCCCAATCTGAACCTAATTCTTTGCAATCGTTCTGGTTGCCTCCATGAAAATTCCGGTATATCCCTTGCGTCCATTTTGTTTTGGCAGGGACGGTGCTTCATGGAGGCCAAGGGGGAACCCGCTCAAGATACGGTAAAAGAGCGTGCGAAGGAGATGCTTCGCCGCTCCATGCAACCGCTTATGTTGGATGCGCTTGCCGACCCCAAGACCGTTGAGCTGATCCTGAACGCCGATGGCAAGCTATGGCTGGAACGCCTTGGCGAACGCATGATCTGCATCGGTAAGGTCGCCCCAAGCCGGGCCGAGGCGATCATCAAGGCGGTCGCTGGCTATCATAACAAGGAAGTGACGCGGGCCTCCCCGGTTCTGGAAGGCGAGTTTCCTATAGATGGCTCGCGCTTCGCCGGACAGATGCCCCCGGTCGTGCCCGCGCCGACCTTCGCCATCCGAAAACGCGCCGTGGCGATCTTTACCCTCGAACAATATGTGGAGGGCGGGATTATGACGGCGGAGCAATGCAGCCTCATCCATGAGGCTATCCGCGCGCACCGCAACATTCTGGTGATTGGCGGCACCGGCAGCGGCAAAACAACGCTAGTGAATGCCATTATCAACGGGATGGTGGACGCGGACCCGACCGAACGGCTCGTAATCATTGAAGATACCGGCGAGATTCAATGCGCCGCTGAAAACTACGTCCAGTTCCACACGTCCCCGCAAATCACCATGACGGCGCTGCTCAAAACCACGCTGCGGATGCGGCCCGATCGTATCCTAGTGGGCGAGGTGCGCGGCCCGGAAGCCCTCGACCTGCTCATGGCGTGGAACACCGGCCACGAGGGCGGAGCGGCCACGCTGCACGCCAACAACGCCGAAGCGGGCCTTAGCAGGCTCCAAATGCTCATCAGTATGCACCCCGATTCACCACGGCCGATTGAGCCGCTGATTGGTGATGCGGTGCATTTGATCGTCCACATCGCGCGCACGCCAGAGGGTCGCCGCATTGAAAGCCTGCTGGAAGTCGGGGGCTTCGTGGATGGGAAATACATTTTGCGCAAACTGTGAAGGAGCATGACATATGACGTTGTTTTGGAATGACGCCGCCGCCCGCCGTAAGGCGCTCATATGGGGTATGCTGGGGCTGGCGCTCGTCATGCTCCTGCTCTGGCCTCACGCGGCTTGGGCCTCGGATACCACGGGCGGCCTGCCTTACGAATCCTATCTGACCAAGGTGCGCCAGTCGATGACCGGCACCGTCGGTTATACCTTCGCCCTCGTCGGCATCGTCGTTGCCGGTGGTGTCCTGATCTTCGGCGGCGATCTCAACGGCTTTGTGCGAACGCTGTTGCTGATCGTCCTCGTCGCCTCGATGCTCGTCGGCGCTAACTCGGTCCTGTCCTCCATCACGGGCGGCGGTGCGGTGATTACCGGCACCGCTTCGCCCGCGCTGGCAGGCTAAAGGGGAGGGCCGGTCAACATGGCTCTGCGATCAGTGCCTATTCGCCGCTCTGGCGTCCGCAACAATCTGTTTTTGGGTGGGGACCGCGAGCTGGTCATGCTCACGGGCCTAGCGTCGATGGCGCTGATCGTTCCGGCCATCAATTCCTTGAAGGCGTGGGCCGCTGGCCTGCTGATCTGGTTTGCAGGCGTGTGGGCCTGTCGTCTCATGGCGAAATCGGACCCGCTGATGCGGTTCGTTTACATGCGGCACCGCACCTATCGCCCCTACTACCCGGCTCACTCCACGCCCTTCCGCAAGAACGGCCGCCTGCAATTCCGCCGCTACCGGCAACCGGGGAAGAAAAAATGATCCAGACAATCGCTGTCGTCATAGCGATCTTCGGGGCGGCCCTGCTCGCGGTCCTCGCCTTTGCGTCCTTCGCCAACGCGGCCGAACGCAAGCTGGCCCGGTATCGCTCCAAGGATGAAGGGCTTGCCGATCTGCTCAACTATGGGGCGATGGTCGATGATGGCGTAATCGTCGGCAAGAACGGCTCGTTCATGGCCGCGTGGATTTATGAGGGCGACGATAACGCCAGCTCCACCGACCGCCAGCGCGATATGGTCAGCTTTCGGATCAACCAAGCTCTCGCCGGGCTGGGCAATGGCTGGATGATCCACGTTGACGCGCCGCGCCGCCCTGCTGCCGCCTACTCGGCTGCGGGTCTGTCGCATTTTCCTGACCCGGTGACGGACGCCATAGATCAGGAAAGGCGCGAATTATTCCAGTCCCTCGGCACCATGTATGAGGGCTATTTCGTCATTACCGCGACCTACTTCCCTCCGGTCATAGCGGAGCAAAAGTTTGTCGAGCTGATGTTTGACGACGATCGGGAGCGGCCGAACAACAAGCAACGCACGGCCGACCTGGTTGAACGCTTCAAGCGCGAAATCACCACATTTGAAAGCCGTCTGTCCTCGGCCGTGAAGCTGACCCGCCTTCGCGCTCACAAGGTCGAAAATGAGGACGGCTCGACCGTGACGCACGACGACTTTTTGCGGTGGCTGCAATTCTGCGTCACCGGCAAAAATCAGCCGGTCGTGCTGCCCTCGAACCCGATGTATCTCGATTCCATCATCGGCGGTGTCGAAATGTGGACGGGCGTAATCCCGCGCATCGGCAACAAGTTCGTCCAGACGGTAGCGATCGAAGGTTTCCCGATGGAATCGACGCCGGGCATCCTCTCGGCGCTGGGCGAGCTGCCGATTGAATATCGCTGGTCCACGCGGTTCATATTTATGGACCTCCATGAAGCTGTGAAACACCTTGAGGATTTCCGCAAAAAGTGGCGGCAAAAGGTTCGCGGCTTCTTCGATCAGGTTTTCCAGACCAACAGCGGCAAGATAGATCAGGACGCCCTTTCGATGGTGGCCGATGCCGATAATGCGCTGGAGGAAGTCAACTCCGGCCTTATCGCACAAGGATACTATACCGGCGTCGTCGTCCTGACGGACGAAAGCCGCGATAAGGTAGAACAGGCCGCGCGCCAGCTTGAAAAGGCTATCAACGCACTCGGTTTCGCGGCCCGTATCGAGACGGTGAACAACCTAGAGGCGTTCTTGGGCACGCTGCCGGGGCATGGCGTCGAAAACGTCCGCCGCCCGATCATCAACACCATGAACCTAGCCGACCTGATGCCGACCAGCTCGATATGGACCGGCCTCGATCATGCGCCGTGCCCGATGTATCCGCCCAGCTCGCCCCCGCTCATGTCTGGCGTCACCAACGGCTCCACGCCGTTCCGGCTCAATCTCCACGTCCGCGACGTGGGGCATAGCTTCATCTTCGGCCCCACGGGCGCAGGCAAGTCAACGCTGCTCGGCCTGCTCGCCGCCCAGCTCCGCCGCTATCCCGGCATGTCCATTTTCGCGTTCGACAAGGGCCTGTCGCTCTACCCGCTGGCGAAGGCGGTGGGCGGGGCGCATTTCACTGTCGCCGGGGATGACGAAAAGCTCGCCTTCTGCCCGCTCCAATTCCTCGAAACCAAGTCCGATCGCGCATGGGCAATGGATTGGATCGACACAATCCTAGCCCTCAACGGCGTGGCGACCACGCCCGCGCAACGCAACGAAATCGGCAACGCCATCGTCAACATGCACGCCAGCGGGGGCAAAACCCTCTCTGAATTTGTGGTCACGATTCAGGATGAAACGGTGCGCGAGGCGATCCGCACCTACACGGTGGACGGCTCTATGGGCCATCTTCTCGATGCGGAACATGACGGCCTGAGCCTGTCGGAATTTACCGTGTTTGAAGTCGAGGAGCTGATGAACCTCGGTGAAAAATACGCGCTGCCGGTCCTCCTCTATCTTTTCCGGCGTATCGAGCGATCTTTGAAGGGCCAGCCTGCCGCGATCATCCTTGATGAAGCATGGATTATGCTGGGGCATCCCGCCTTCCGGGCCAAAATCCGCGAATGGCTCCGGGTGCTGCGCAAGTCCAACTGCCTTGTTCTCATGGCAACGCAAAGCCTGTCTGACGCCGCAAATTCGGGCATCCTTGACGTTATCGTGGAGTCCACCGCGACCAAGATTTTCCTGCCGAACGTCTATGCGCGCGATGACGATACCGCCCAACTCTACAGACGCATGGGCCTCAATACACGCCAGATTGAAATCTTGGCGACGGCCATCCCCAAGCGCCAATATTACTATCTCTCGGAACAGGGGCGGCGGCTCTTTGAGCTGGCGCTAGGCCCCGTGGCCCTGTCCTTCGTCGGCGCGACCGACAAGGAATCCATCGCCACCATTAAGGCCCTTGAAGCGGCCTATGGCCCGGCATGGGTCAACGAGTGGCTGGCCATCCGTGGCGTCGAATCCACCATTAATATCGGCCGCGCGGCGGCGGCCCCCTATACCTCGGAGAAGCTGCATGAGTCTGTTTGACAAGCTGCGGGGGCGGCGAGCTGCGGAAAGCGCCCCGGTTGATCCCAACCCCTACCTGAACGCGCGGCGGCAATGGAATGAGCATGTGGGCGGCATCGCTGCCTCGCGGCGCTTGTGGCAGACTATGGCAATCCTTTCGATGCTGATCGTCCTCGCCGCTGTCGGCGGCATCATAGCGATTGGCAGTCAGTCGAAATTCATCCCTTACGTGGTCCGCGTGGACTCGCTGGGGGACGCGATAGCGACCCAGCGGGCCGATGTGGCTTCGCCGGCCGATGCGCGCGTGGTGCAAGCGCAAGTCGGCTCCTTCATCCAGTCGGCCCGCATGGTGACGGCTGACGTTGAACTCCAAAAGCAAGCCATTTTCCGGGTCTATGGGATGCTCGCGCCGAACGATCCGGCGTTGGCAAAGATGACCGACTATCTCAACGGCAATCCCGACAATACGCCTTTCGCCCGCGCGGCGCGGGAAACCGTGTCGGTCGAAATCGCCTCGGTAATTCAGCAAACCAAGACCTCTTGGCAGGTCGATTGGACCGAGACGGAGCGCGATCGGCAAGGCCAGCCTATCCAGCCTCCGGCGAAAATGCGCGCGCTCGTCACGATCCGCGTTGCGCCGCCCAGCTCGGCCACCACGGAGGAACAAATTAAGCAAAACCCCTTGGGCGTGTTCGTCCAAGATTTCTCTTGGTCGCGCACACTCTGATGGGAGGGACAATCAACATGAAGAAGATCGCCTATTTCGCCGCCGCCCTCGCGGCGCTGCCTTCGATCGCGTCCGCGCAGGACGGTCCGCCGCTTCCCGACGACATGCCGCCCGCGAACGCGCCCATGCCTGCCGGGGGAGGGGCGCAAGTAGATCCCAATGCCTATATCAGCCCGCGCAATCCGAACCTGACGCGCACCCAGCGCGAGGGTCTGTCGATCGCGCGGCGCTGGCAGGCGGAAAGCGCCGAAGGCATCAAGCCGGTGCCGGGCACCGAAGGCGCGGTATTGTTCGCCTTCGGCACCTCCGAACCCTCCGTGGTCTGTGCTGTGCTGCAAATCTGCGATGTGCAGTTGCAGCCGGGCGAGAACATCAATTCGGTCAACGTGGGCGATAGCGCCCGCTGGCTGATCGAACCGGCCGTTTCCAATTCCGGGCCGAACGAAACCCAGCATCTTATCATCAAGCCGCTCGATGCGAACTTGAATACAACGCTGATCGTGACGACCGATCGCCGCACCTACCATATCCGGTTGGTGTCGCACCGGACGCAATTCATGTCGCGGGTGGCGTTCACCTATCCCGATGAAGCGCAAGCCAAATGGGCCGCTTTCCGCGCTCGATCGGACACGGCGCGCGCCGAAAACACGATGGCGGTGCCCGATGGCGCGCGCGGGACGGGCAGGGGAGGGAGCGAATATCTCTCCAATCTCGATTTCCACTATAGCGTTGACGGCCGCGCACGCTGGAAGCCCGTCCGGGTTTACAATGATGGCGTCAAAACCATCATCGAAATGCCGCACGCGATGGAGCAGACGGAAGCGCCATCGCTGCTGATCGTCCGGGCCGGGGGCAGCGTCTCCAAGGCGGCTGATACCTCCATCGTCAATTATCGGCTCCAAGATGGCCGCTACATTGTCGATCAGATTTTTGACCAAGCGGTCCTCATCTCCGGTGTCGGCAAGCGCCAAGAGCGCGTCACCATCACAAGGGGGGGCTGATCGTGCGCGGTGCGATTTTTGTATCAGTGGCTTTCCTGCTTACGAGCTGCGCGGGCGTTTCGCACCGGGACAGCTTCGCCGTTCCGGCTCCTCCCGATCAGGCCCAAGCCCTCGTTGACGATTCCGTGGCGGAGCTGGTGAAACTCTACCCGCCTGCGATTAGCCGGGTGCTGATCCCGACTACCGGGGGCGGGGCCTATGGTGACGGCTTGCGCTCCTCGATGCGCCAAGCAGGCTATGCGGTGATTGAGGCGGGCAAGGGCGTGAAGCCCGATCCTGCGGCCACGCCGTTGCGCTATTACGTCGATCAGCCAATTGCCGATTCCTACCGCGTGACGCTGCGGGTCGGCGCGCAAACTTTCTCCCGCATCTATGGCGTGGATGAAAAGGGTATCTACCCGTCTGCCGGGTGGGCGCTCGATCTGACCGGCGCAACGCCGGAGCTGATCGAACGGGCGAACCGGCCCGTAGCGCCTGCCGCACCTCCTCCCGTTCCGTCGCCCGTCGCCAGCACGCAACCCGGCTTCGGCGGCAATGGAACAGAGGCCGGAACGTGGTCTGTCAGCCTGACGGGCTTCTCCTCCGAAAGCGCAGCACGCGCCTATTGGCGCGCGACGGCGCGCCTTCGCCCTTCGTGGGCGAGCGTGACGCCGCGCTTTGTCCAAAACGGACGCTCTCACGGCATCCAATTCGGACAGTTTCAATCCAGCGCGACGGCGCGCGCCAAGTGCAAGGGCATCCGTGCCGCGCGCTGTGGCGTCGTCAAGGCCGGGTAAGGGGGTAGGTTTATGTCTGATGCTGATAGCATGTCGCCGGAAGCCTCGCCGGGCGGTGCAGCGGACGGGAACAGCGGGCGCTTGGTGACGGGAGTTCGCAGGGTCAATAATGCGCCGCTGCTGATCGTCCTCGGCATTGTGGCGCTGTTCATCGCCATCGTGGTGTCGATTATGATTGATCGCTCCTCGGACAATGCGGCGACCAAGGTTCAACCGGCTGTCGGTCAAAGCTCGGCCGATGTTGCGAACAAGGTTGCGGGGACCGCTCCAAGCGGTGCTGCGGAAGTGATGGCGAACGCGCCCCCGCTGCCGCCTGCCGATGGCATCCCGGTCGCGCCGGTCGATCCCAATGCGCCGCCAACCGTCACCGCCTCGCCAGCGCAACCCAACGGCCCCACGGCGGCCGATCTGCGCCGGGCACGCATGGAAGCGATACGCGAAGCACGCCTTGCCCAATTTGGCAGCGCCGTGCGCTCTCCTACCGCCCTGAAATGGCAGGACGGCCGCAATGGGGCATCCTCTGGCGCTGGCGGCATGAGTGGCGGCGCTGATCCGGCAACCCAGCTCGTCGCCCTGCAACAGCAAATGGCCGCTGCAATGGCGCAGGGCCGCCAGCCCTCGGCCTCCGACATTGCCACCCTTACGGCCCTGTCAAACCAAGTGGCCGGGGGAGGAGCCGGAGCCGGGCAGGGTGCCGCCAATGCCCGCCCGCCTGCCAACTATGGCCAGTTCGCCAACAATGCGGGTGGCAATCGCTGGGCCTCGAACAGCCAAGTAGAAGCGCCCTCCCGCTACCAGCTCCGCGCGGGCTTCGTAATTCCCGGCACGCTGATCTCCGGCATCAACTCGCAAATACCGGGGCAGATTGTCGCGCAAGTTTCCCAAAACGTGTTCGATACCGCGACGGGCCGCTATCTCCTGATCCCGCAAGGCTCCCGCCTTGTCGGCGCGTATGATTCCAACCCGGTCTTTGGGCAGACGCGCGCGCTCATCGCGTGGCAACGGATCATCTTTCCTGACGGCAAGGCGATCGACCTTGGCGCTATGCCGGGGTCGGACAGCGCGGGCTATGCCGGGTTCCATGACCAAGTGAACGCGCATTGGTTCCGTATCTTCGGCTCCGCTCTGCTCATGTCTGGTGTGACCGCTGGCGTAACCCTTAGTCAGCCGCAAACCGGCCTCAACGCCAATGGCACCATGTCCGCCAGCCAAGCCCTTAGCCAAGCTCTCGGCCAGCAGCTCGGACAGACCACGGCGATGATGATTGAGCGCAATCTGAACATATCGCCCACGCTGATTATCCGGCCCGGCTTCCGCTTCAATGTGGTCGTCGTGAAAGACCTCACATTTTCAAAGCCTTACCGCTCATTCGATTATTGACGCCAGATGAAAGGGAGCAAGCAAAATGAAGTCTCGAATTTTAGCCGCTAAAATTTCTTTGGCGATCACTCTCGCGCTGGCGGCCCCGTCCGCCAATGCGCAAATCTCGGTTATCGACGTTGCGAACGTCCGCCAGACAACCGTTTCCGCGCTGCAAAACGTCGCCACGGTGGCGAAGCAAATCCAGCAGTATCAGACGCAGCTACAGCAATACCAAAATATGATTCAGAACACGGTCGGCGCGCCGGTCCAGCTCTGGCAGCAGGCTACGCAAACGATCGACAGCCTCCAAGGGCAGGTCAATCAAATCAGCTCGTTCGCTCGTCAAGCTGGCGACGTGAACACCTACATGAATCAATTCAAAAATCCGTCTTACTATCAGACCAATGCTTGCACGTTCGGGAACTGCACGGCGGCGCAGCGCGCGGCGGCTCTGTCCGCTACTCGCGCCCGCACGACAAGCCAGATGGCCGCAAATGCCGACGCTATGAACGGCATCAACAGCGCCATGACAACGCTTGCGTCTGACGGCCAGCGCCTCGACCAGTTGCAGGCCAATGCCACGGGTGCGAGCGGGCAAATGCAAGCCCTGTCCTACGCCAATCAATTTGCGGCCCAACAAGCCAGTGAGTTGCAGAAAATTCGCGGCGTCCTGCTCGCGCAAAGCGCCGCGCTGACGGCTCAATCGCAATATCAGCTCGATCGCGATGCTGCGGCAACAGAGGCATCGGCCGCAATGCGGAAAACCAAACCGACGCCGATCGGAACCTATCAGAATTAAGGAAAGCCCATGCCGAAATTGCGTCAACTTATCGCCGCGTCCTGCTGCACCGCTACACTTCTTCTCGCGGCCTGCGGCAAGTCCGAACCGAAAACGATGCTCTATTACTCTCAACACCTAGACGAAGCCCGCGAGAAGGTCGCCCGATGCAAATCCGGCGTCGAAACCGACGCGGAGTGCCAAGAAGCGGGCAGCGCACTAGCGCACGAAACCAAGCCGACGCCGATCGGAACCTATCAGAATTGAGGATAGCACTATGAAGGCTCTGGCTCGCCTACACCTGTCCGCCTTGGGGGTGGCGCTCACGCTCGCCGCGACTCCCGCCTATGCGCAATCGCAAGGTATGCTCGATAATGTTCTGAACAAATATAAGAGCATGGCGGCGGCGTGGGCGAGCGTCTTCACAACGCACGCGACAATTCTATTCGGCACACTAGCGGCGGTCAGCCTCATTTGGACGTTCGGGGTAATGGCGTTGCGCCGCGCCGATCTTGGCGAATTTGCTTCGGAAGCAATTCGCTTCGCCATCTTCTGCGGCTTCTTCTGGTGGCTGCTCATCAACGGCCCGGCGATCGGCTTGGCGATCATTGAAGGGCTGCGCTCGTTGGGTGCGCAGGCATCCGGCCTGCCTAACAATCTCGCGCCATCGGGTATTGTGGACATTGGTTTCGACATTTTCCGCCAAGCTGTCGAAGCGTCCAGCGTCCTAACTCCGGTCGATTCCGCTCTTTCTATCTTGGTTTCGCTGGGCATCCTGATTGTTTTGGCTCTCGTCGGCGTGAATATGCTGCTGCTGTTGGCCTCCGGCTATGTCCTCGCCTATGCCGGGGTTATCTTTTTGGGCTTCGGCGGCGCGCGGTGGACCAGCGATATTGCGCTGAACTATTTCAAAACGGTGGTCGCGGTGGGCGCGTCCCTGATGACGATGGTTCTTATCGTCGGCGTCGGCAAAACCTTCCTTGACCAATATTATGCCGCAACGGGCGAGGGTTCGTCTCTCCAAGATTTAGGGACCATGCTTGTCTTCGCGGTCGTCCTTCTGGCGCTCGTAAACAAGGTTCCCGCGATGGTCGGGGGCGTTATAAGCGGCGGCTCGATCCACGCGGCGGGCGGTATCGGAGCCTTTGGGGCAGGGGCCGCGCTGGGTGCTGCCGGGATGGCCGCTGGGGCGGCGGCCACGGGTGGAGCTATGATCGCTGCTGGCGCGATGAACGCTGCGGGTGGAGCCAGCGCGATCAAGGCCGCCTTCGCTGCCGCTGGTGGGAGCGGTGGTGAAGGCGGCCAAACCGGCATGGGAGGCGGGCAACCGCTTTCGTCGGCGGGCGACATGCCGGGAGGCGGCGATAACGGCGGCGGCGGTGGCGGTGGGGGCGGCGGCACGCCCCTTAGCGTCGCTATGGGCGGCGATGGCGGTTCCCCCCCGGCCAATGACAACAGCGGCCTTCAAGGCGGCTCGGAAGCCGCCAGCGCGGGCGGTGGCACGGCTGCAAGCGCCGCTGCGGGTAGCGAGGCGGCCGATCGTGAAGACGGCAACGGCGGCGGCGCTGCCGGTGGCTCGCCTGCGGGGGAGGGGGAGGCCAGCTCCGCCAGCTCGCAAGGTGAAGGCGCGCCCGAAAGTGGCGACACTGGCGGCACGCAACGCACCGGCCTTAGCCGTGCGGCGAAAACCGCAAGCATCCTCGGCGGCGCTGCCGCTGGTATGGCGGTGGGCGCTTTGAAAGAGCGGGTGGGAAATACGGTGGGCGGCCGACTGGCGGCCAATATCCGCGCGTCGGCCGCCTCGGCATCGTCGGGAAGTGAAACGCTCGCTCCCGCGACCGGCGCGGGCAGTCCCGCCAGTTCGTCCGATTCATCGCCACCCCCCACGGCGCAATTCGCGGGCGATACCATTTCGGCCGCCCGTGATGCGGGCGACATGGAGACGCCAGAGGATGAAGTTGCGGCCTTCGTCCAGAGAAGGGGGGACAGCTAATCATGGCC
The DNA here is from genome assembly GCF_024611115.1 of Sphingobium sp. CFD-1. Classification (NCBI taxonomy): domain Bacteria; kingdom Pseudomonadati; phylum Pseudomonadota; class Alphaproteobacteria; order Sphingomonadales; family Sphingobiaceae; genus Sphingobium; species Sphingobium sp. CFD-1. The sequence continues at coordinate 42,258 of NZ_CP084401.1, forward strand.
GCTGATCTGCCTCCGGTTGTCATAGAAGAACGGGTGCAATGCTCGATCGCGGCGGCGCTGCGCTATAACATTCCGGCGAACGTCATGCTGGCGGTCGCGGAACAAGAGAACGGTCGGCCCGGCGCGCGCGTCCAGAACACCAATAACACCGCCGATCTTGGCTCGATGCAGCTCAATTCCAGCTATATTCAATCGCTGGCACGCTACGGCATCCGGCCCGAATATGTGCTTGCGGCGGGGTGCTATCCCTACAACCTCGCTGCATGGCGTATCAGAAACCATATCCGGGATGACAAGGGCGACCTGTGGACGCGGGTTGCCAATTATCATTCCCGAACGCCGGTCCATAATGCCCGCTATCGGGCGCTGATTATGGCGAAAGGCGCGCGCTGGGAGGCGTGGCTTTCCTCGCGCTATAATACCTACAGCGTGAACGGCGTGCCGGTAAGCGGCGGCGCTCCTGCTGCGCGATCGACCTCGATCCCACTCACGATCACGGCGGCCGACGCGACGGGCGGGGGCCAGCTCGCGGCGCAACCCGCGATCGTCCAGCCCGAAGGCAGCGCCGACGCCTCGGCGGGCTATGTCGCCTCGATCTTGGCCGCTGCGTTCAATGCTCGCATAACCGATACGTGGCGGGCGCTGGAAGCCAATTACGGGGCCGCCAACAGCTTTCACAAATATGGGCAGGCGGTGGATTTCGTGCCGCGTGCCGGGCTGCACACGATCACGCGCGAGCAAATCCGCGCCGTGATGGCGCAACATGGTATTCGCGTGGCGGAGCTGCTGGGGCCGGGGGACCGGGGCCATGCCGATCATTGGCATCTGGCTTTCTATACCGGCGATCAGACTCGGCCGCTCGATCGCGCTCAAATTGTCGTCGCCAGAGCGGAACGCGGGGTAGGGGGCCTAACCTCGGCGGCCGTGCAGCCGATGGCCAACTATGAGGCTGCGCCAGCTCCACAAGCCCGCGTCATGGCGGCTCGGCCGAACGCCGCGCCTATTTCCGTTGCGGTGAATTTCCGGCGCGACATGCTGCATCCTTCGCCTACCGATCCCACGGCGGACCCGCGATTTATTCCGCGCACAATCACCGCCAGCAATTGAAGCGACGGCGCGCTAGGCGCTCAATTCGGCAAGCCGGTGTGGGCGCTGATCCCCATCCCGGCCAGCTCCTCAATGAGCCAGTCTCGAAAGTCCGAAATGGATTTCGCGCCTTCGGCCCTCAAGGCGGCAACGTCTTCCTCTTTGAAACTCCAATCGTCCTTGCCGATGTGGCGCAAGGCGCGCCAAACGCAATGCTTCTGATAGCTGTAGAGGGCATAGCGTGGAAAGTACGCTAAACAACGCTAAGGGAGAACGAACGGCGAACGATAGGTGCGAACGAGCGTGCCCCTTAATCAGGTGGGCCGTTCGGCTCTGTTGCAAACATGGGGCACGGCCGCGCGGCGTCACCCAGTTGGGGGATTAGGCAGCATTGGCGAAATGCTTATTGAGCATAATCATGGTTTCGGTCAGGGCCGAGGGTCCAATTCCGAATGCTCTTTCAACCAGGCCCAGTCGGCCCGAAGCTGCGATTTTGGCCATGTTGAAGAACAAAGATTGAACATGGCGATCTACCAGGCTCGCTCTTGTCCTCCAATCTCGTAAACATCGGTCTCGATCGAGCACCTGTAGCTCTCTGCGATGTTGAACATCTCTGTCTGGAGAGATGCGATCTCATCATCGAGGCTGACGCCATCGGCACCCTGATCATAGGCGACGGTCAGCGTGTAATCGCAGTTCCCGGTCTTTTGCATCTGGTAATCCCGCTCCAGCATCGCCTCAATGCGCTCGCGAGCGGGCTTTCTGCCACGACCATGCTTGTTGAAGTTCTCGATGGTCAGATGCAGGGCGATGGTGACAGAAGGCGGCTTTTCCGGCAGCCCGATCCTTGAAGGAATGACGTCAAGCGCCCGATAGACGGTCATTCTTGAGATCTTGAGGTCGCGCGCGACGCTGGCCTTGCTCGCGCCGGCGGTGATCCGGCGTCGGATTTCATCGTCATCGATGTTTTTCTTCCGGCCTTTGTAGACGCCTTCGGCGCGCGCCGCCTCGATCCCGGCGCGCTGCCGGTCCTTGATGAACGTCAGTTCCATGTCCGCGACCATGCCCAGAATGGTGATCACCATCCGCCCCATGCTTCCGGCCGTCGTCACCTCCGGCTCAAGCACCCGCAATGAGGCTCCCTTCTGGTCGAGTTCATGAACCAGATTGAGAACATCGCGTGTGGAGCGACCGAGCCGATCGAGACGCAGGACGACGAGTTCGTCATCGGCGCGCAGGAACTGCATGATCGTCTCAAGCTCCGTGCGTCCAGTGCGCGATGCGCCCGAGCCTGTTTCGGAGCGGAGGATTTCACAGCCCGCTGCCTTCAACCGGGCAACCTGGATGTCGAGATCCTGGTCGATGGTGCTGACGCGGGCGTAGCCGACGCGGGTCATGGGCAAATCCGTCACATTAGGGTGGCTTTGCCCTCGTACAGTAACATTGGTGACGGAACCACCCTTTTGTGACATGTCGTATATGTCACTTCCGATCGTCACGTTCGGGTGCACCCAAATGGTGCGAGCGGAAAGGCCCCGGTCAGGCAGCAAGCCGCCCAAAATCGATCCGGCTATTCAGATCGAGGTCGAAGCGGCCATAAGGATTGACGTGGCTGTAAATCAGCGGTGTGAGGCCGCGATAATCATCCGGCGTCATCCGGCCCGTCCATTTCGGTTCCACCAGCACGCTCTGAAGCATTCGGGTGTTCACATAGACAAGCGACGCTTGCAGCAAATGTAGCGCCAGGACCGAGAGCTGCTGCTCATCGATGCGGTTAGTGGCGATCTCGCCGCCCTTGCCGAAGAAAACGAACCCATTGGCACTGTTCCAGTTTTCAACGACATTCAGGCCTTCATGAATTTCGCGGCGGAAGGACTCCTCGCGCAGATACCGGCACAGGAAGATCGTCTTGACCGCGCGGCCCAGCTCACTCAACGCCTTGTAGGTCGGGTGCATCACCTCGGAGCGGCTAAACCGGCGCAGGATCGCCTCCGGGTCGGCGGTTTTTGTCTGCATCGCGGCTGCATATTTGACCATCT
>NZ_CP084402.1:0-35708 GCF_024611115.1 Sphingobium sp. CFD-1
TATAGTATCCGTAATATATTTCATCTTGGGCAAGCGATTTCTGCCCACGATCGCTAGGTGGCGTCGTGCGCCGTTACAGACGGATGGTCGCATCTTCCGGGCCAAGCCCCAGCCCCAACACCCACCGCGCATTGCGTTCCATGAGGACGTCATAGTCGTAACCCAGAATGTGGGTGGCGATCATGGAGAGATCCGCCACGACCCGCGGGAGGGCATCGCCGCCACGATAGGAACTGCTGCCCGCCCCATCGATCCGCAGTCGCGCCGCGTTTGCCGCGCCATGCACGACCGAGATGGTATCGAGCCCGATGCGGCCCTCGCTCTCCAGCGAAGCCGGGACGCCGGCGTCGCCATTCTCGATAATCTCGTCGGTCGATGCGTCGCGTATCAGCCGGATCGTTCGCAACCGCTGATAGGCATCCGCCCACCGCACACGGGAAAGCGCGCGATTGATACGTGCAATGCCATAAGGCTTGGACGTATCCAGCTTTTCCCTGCCGATTTCGACCGCGTGCATCAGTCCGCCGATCGCGATCGACGGGGTCATCATGAGGAATGCCGAAAAATTATAGCGATAGATCGCCTCGTCATGGCCAGCGCCGCCATGCTCCGTGGCTGAAACGAGCTTGGTGGTGGGCGCACCCCAGCCGTCAGGGATGAACAGCGAGTCCGTCGTGACGGTCGCGCTGCCCGTTCCGGCCATTGCCGTCATGTCCCAATCATTGAGTATCGTCACTTGCTTGACCGGCACGATGAACCAGTAAGGAACCTCCTCGACCAAGCCGGGCAGCATGACGAAATCCGCATGATATACGCCGCTCGCATAGGGCCATCTGCCGCTTAGCTCATAGCCGCCGTCAACCTTTTTGACCTTGCCCGGAGGCGCCCAGACCGCCGCCGCCCGCACCGAGGGGCCTTCACTGTACAGCGCTTCCTGGACATGCTCGGGATAGCGGCTCAGCAGCATATTGTGCAGGATATAGAAGCCGGAAACCCAGGCCGTGGCGCAATCGCCGCTCGCCAATATCTCGATGACTTTATGGGCTTCATGCAGCCCAAGGCCCGCACCACCCCACCGCCTGGGCACCTGCATTCCAAAGATGCCAGCCTGCCCTATGCGATCGACCAGATCGTCATCCAACCTTCCCGCCTGCGCCATTGCCCGCGCACGCGCACGAATATCGGGAACAAGATCGCGCGCCGCCTGATACAACGCCTCGGCTGTGAGACTATCTGAAACTTGATACTCTGATGCTATGATCGATTTCATATAATATCTCTCATATCATATCTATAGTTATACCTTTACACTTGCACAGTTTTATGAACAATAGACAAATCTTGAAGAAATGGAGTCATTATGCCAGCCTATATGATTACTGAGATAACATCCGTTACAGATACAGTGCTTATGACTGAATATCACGAAAAGGTCGCGCCGATCATCGAGGCATTCGGTGGACGCTTTCTTGCACGGGCTGAACCATGCGTTGCACTGGAAGGCGAGTGGGCCAGAGTTGTCATCATCGAATTTCCCAGCTTTGAAACAGCGGAGCAGTTTTATCAGTCGGAAGAATACAGCCTGATCAAAGAACTCCGAGATCGCGCGGCAACGGCCAGAATAATCGTGCTCGGAGGTGTGGAATAATCTGAACTGGAGGTCGTGTCGGTCAATACTTGCACGACCTCCGCTTAAACCGACCTGAAACCAATCAGATGATACCACCGCTCCTCAACGCAGCCACTTCCTCCTTGGTATAACCGATTTCCTCCAGCACATCCGCCGTATGCTCGCCCAGCGCCGGAGGGGCGCGCCGAAACTGCGGCGGCGTGCGGCTCATCTTGATCGGCTGGCCCAATATTTCCACAGGGCCAAGCGCGGGATGGTCGATGGTCTGCACGATCCCGGTTTCCTTGACCTGCGGATCGGCAAACATCTCATCAAGCTTGTAGATCGGCCCGGCGGGCACCCCGGCGGCGTTCAGCAGGTCCACCCATTGCTTCACCGTCCGAGCCGCCGTGGCCTTGTCGATCGCCGCATTCATGCGCTCCCGGTTCCGCTCACGCCCTTCCGCTGTCTGAAAATCCGGGTCGGTCGCTAATTCCGGCGCGTCGATAGCCTGGCAGAGCCTGAAATAGCTGTCGTTTCCGACGGTCGAGAGCGTGAAATAGCCGTCACTTGCCCGATATACACCAGTCGGCACGATCTGCGGGTGATCATTGCCGCGCTGGATGGGAACGACCTTGTCCATCAGCCAGCGCATTGCCTGATAATCGAGCAGCATGATCTGCGACGAAAGGAGGTTGGTCTGGACCCACTGTCCCTTGCCCGACACTCCCCGCTCCAGCAGCGCGATCATCGTGCCCATCGCCGCGAAAATGCCGGCGCTCAGATCGGCCGGCGATATGCCGACGCGCATTGGCCCCCGATCGGCATAGCCTGTAAGCGCCATCAGCCCGCCCATGCCCTGCGCGATGAGATCGAAGCCCGGGCGGCTGCTATAAGGCCCCGTCTCGCCGAACGCCGAGATGGACGTATAGACGAGACGGGGATTGATCGCCGCCATCACCTCATAATCAATGCCCAGGCGATGCTTCACATCCGGGCGGAAATTCTCGACCAGCACATCGGCGGTTTCGACCAACCGCTTGAGTATGGCGACGCCTTCCGGTCGCTTCAGATCGAGTGTGATGCCACGCTTGTTGCGTTGCGCGTTGACGTAATCCGACGAGTGCCGGTTATCGCCCATCGGATCGCCCTCGCCGTCCGTCCGCTCGACCTTGATGACATCGGCGCCGAAATCGCCAAAGAATTTCACGCAGGTCGGGCCGGCGCGAACGCGCGAAAGGTCGATGACCTTGAGATGGCTGAGGGGTAATTGTGTCATATCAATTCCTTATCAGCGACCGACGAACCGCGGCTTGCGCTTGGCGGCGAATGCCTGCGCGCCTTCCGCATAATCCTCGCTCGCGAAACATTCGGCGACCAGCCGGTCGCACAGCGCCAGATCGGCGTTGCCGGACGGCCGGCTCAATTCCTTGATGATCGTCTTGGCCGCCTGGATCGTCAGCGGCGCATTTTCCGCGATCGTCGATGCATAGGCGCCCACCTGCGCCTGTAATTCCGCCACCGGATGAAACTGGGTAATCAGCCCCATCGCCAGCGCCTCCGTCGCGCCGTAGCGGCGGGCGCTGAAGAGCATGTCGGCCGCCCAGGCGGGCCCGACGACGTCGAGCAGCTTCCTCGTGCCCAGCCATCCATAGCCCAGGCCCAATCGCGCGGCAGGCACCGAAAAAAGCGCGTCCGAACCAGCAATCCGGATATCGCAGGACAGGGCGATGGCCACCCCGCCGCCAAAACAATAGCCGGAAATCATCGCAACGCTCGGCTGCGGCGTCGATTGCAACAGCCCCAGGGCATGGTCCGCCGCCTCGTCATAGGCCGCCACGTCCTTCGGCGATCGGCGCTGACCGGCAAATTCCGAAATATCGGCGCCGGACACAAAAGCGCGTTCGCCCGCGCCGCGCAGAAGAATGCATCGCACCTCGCGATCCTGCGCGATCCCCTCCAATGCCCTGCCCAGCGCGCGCCACATGTCCAGCGATATGGCGTTGTGCTTCGCAGGGTTGTTGAAGGTGATCCAGGCCAGCGGCCCTTCCCGCTCGACCAGCAGTTTATCATCGCTCATGGCGGCCCGCTCCACTCCACTCGCCATCATGGTTGCCCGTGCTTGTCGCCCATGAACAGCGATTGCGCGGAGCTTGCTCGCGGATCGCGCCGGTGCCAATGGCCGCGTTCCACCGTGCTGAAGAACTGGCTGGCCATCTGATTGAAGGCGCCCGGCTCCTCGATATTGAGGCCATGTCCGGTTTTCGGGCAGACCCAGAGACCGGCGCGCGGAAGCGTGCGCTTCAGATAGATATTCACCTCGATCACCGGATCATCCTCGTCGCCCAAGGCGAGGAGAACGGGAATATCGAGCGCCCGCAAAACATCCTCGCTTTCATAGAGCGACGGCCGCAACGCCTGATAATTTTTGAGCGTCAGCGCGGATCCAAGCGCCGAATGTTCGGACATGTAACGGCGAAACTCTTTCCAGCCGCGCTCATCCTTGTTGAGAAGCTGGATCCGCGTCGCGCCCATTGCGAGGCCGCTGGCGCCAGCCTCCATGCCTTCGCTCAGCATGCGATCCGCGCCGCGCATATATTGCGCCCGCTCTTCGCGCGACGCGCCGGAACCGCCGCTCGCGAAAAACAGCGCGCTTACACGGTTCGGGTAGCTCATCGCGAACTGGAGGCCGGCATAGGCGCCCATGCTCAGCCCCACGATATGGGCCTTTTCAATCTTCAGATGATCCATGATCGCCAGGACATCATCCCGCTGGCGATCGAACGTGTAGGCGTCTCCATCCTCCGGCACGGACGAAGGGGGGTAGCCCCGTGCGTTATAGGTGATGCAGCGATATTGCCCCGAAAAATGCCTGACCTGGCCTTCCCACGTCCTGAAATCGGCCGCGAATTCATGGAGCCAGACGATCGGATATCCGGTGCCGGTTTCCTCATAATAAAGGGAAACTCCCGAGCTGTCGGCAAACGGCATTACTGTTACTCCCTACACATAACGCATATTTTTCCGCGCCTGGCGGTCGCCAATATCTTTTAGCCTAGCGGCCCGAAGAATGTTTCGCCGAAAAAGCTATCCGTCAGCGGCTCCAGCGTTTCGGGCCAATGGTCATTATCCACCTGCCGCCGCAGTTCGGGCGGGCAAGGCTCGCCGTTCCAGCCGAGCTGCTCCATATAATAATGGAGCTGGACCGCATGGCCGCACGGGCTGATCGCCAGCGCGCTGTAATCGATCCCCGGGAACAATTCGGGCGGCAGTTTCCTGATCTCGACACCGCGCTCTGACAGATAGGCAATCGCGGCGCGAAGCTGCGAATAGCTGCCTACCCGCATGCCGAGCGCCATCGCGGTCGTGTTCTTGTTCAGCCCCAGCACCTCCCGCAGCTCGATCGGGTAGAGCGCCAGCGAATGATGCTCGAGCCCGGCCCGCAGGAAGACGCATATATGGCCGTTCCAGTTCACCGTCTCCGTGATCTTCAGGCCCAGCAGGTCGCGATAGAAATGCAGCGCCTTTTGGACATCCTTCACGAACAGGCGAAGCGGGCCGACCTTGACGATCTTGAAAGGCCGCTCAAGCAACACGCCGTCCACGTCATGGGTTTCCGCCTCAGGCAGCGTCGCTCGAAGGCCGCTATCGAGGTCGATGCCGTTGTCAGCGATGAAGCGCAGTTCCTCGGCCTCCGATCGATGCGGAATCGGCGGTGGTGCTGCATAGCCGATCAGATCGCGCACCGCGCCGGGCTTGCTTTTGCCGTTCCACCCAATTTGCTCCATGCCATAGAAGACTTCATTGAGATGGCCTTCGTCATCGGGCGTATAGAAATGGAAGTTCGAACCCGGAATATCCCTGCCCGAATAGACGACGCGGCGCCCATGCTCCTGCATCCAGTCGTTCCCCTCGACCACCTGGCGCAATCCGCCCACCTGCCAGGAAATCTGGTTTGCCGTGACCTCGATCGGGAATGCGCCAAGCTGCTGGGCCGCAACCTTGGCCGCCGCTTCGGGAAACAGCACAAAGGAGTGGTGATCACTGCCGTGGCGCAGAAAAAAAGCTATGCCGGATCGGTCGATCGGGCGCTCCTCGGGAGGAAGAAGCGCCCCCAAATCGATCGTATCGGAAATGTGGAATCCAAGAAGATTGCAGAAGAAGTCGAGCGTCTGCTCGATCTTCGTAACGTTGAAGCCGACATGGCCGATCCGCACCACCTGGAAAGGACGCGGCAGCAGCATACCGCCGACATCATGCATCCCATCGGCAACACCGCCCTCACCCTCATTGAGCCCAGCGGGGCGATCGGGCCTGTCCATATCCATCTCCTGCTTACTCCTGCACGCTGTGCCGCTTATTTATTTTTCGGCTACGAAGCGGATGCGCTGCGTCCCGATCCCGTCGACTTCGGCTTCGACAATATCGCCAACCCTCAGATAGCGGTTGTCATGCGATTTGGCGTTGCCTGAAGGAGAACCCGTCATGATCATGTCGCCCGGCCGCAAAACCATGCGGGACGACGAATATTCGATCAGCTTCGCGACGCTGTCGATCATCAATTCCGAGCCTTCATCCTGCATGATCTCGCCGTTCAACCTCAGCCGAAGCGAAAGTTTTTGCGGATCCGGTACAAACTGCGCGGGCACGATGAACGGGCCGATCGGGTTGAAACCGGGATTGCCCTTGCTGCCGCAGAAATCCAGCATGCCCGGCTGAAGATCATCGCGCGCCAGGAAATCGCGCGCGCTCAGGTCGTTTCCAACCGTATATCCCGCGACATAGCCCAGCGCATCGGCCCGATTCACGCGGCGCGCTTCCTTTCCGATGACTACGACCAGTTCGACTTCCCAGTCGAGCATCTTGACGTCATCCGGTATCGCGACATCCGCTTGCGGACCGACCACCGCCGAAACCGGCTTGCTGAACACGAAAGAGAGGTTGCTGCGCGCCTTGGCGTCCATGCGCTCTTCCCAAATGGCGCGCTCGGCCGGATCCTCGTAGAAATCCACCACATGCTTGCGATAGTTGGCGACGGCGCAAACCAGGCTACCGGGCACGAACGGTACATGGATCTGAAGGGACGATACATCCGCAAAGTTGGGCGACCCGGCCGCCTGCTCGATACCCTCGACAGCCGCCGATAGAATTGGGTTGTTCCATTCCCAATGTTGAATGAATTCGAGCAAATCCGAAGTGCCGACGAGCGGCTGCCGGGCGATCCGGCCGATTGCCGATAGCGCGATAACCTTCCCCGAAGCCAGGATCACTCCGGGAAAGGGGGCGCAGCCTGCAGCGGAAAAAGTTCCAAGCTTATAGGGCGCATCGAAAGCAGCCATGAATAGTCTCCGTGAATTAAATCAGAATTTGTAGTAAATATTGGTTCCGAAGGCTCTGTTGCAAAGATTGGCGGCAGTCAGAGGTAGGCTGTCGCTCTGCGCCGATCAGGCGGCTGCTGCGAAATGGTGGTTGAGCATGCCCATGGCCTCCGTCAGCGCCGAGGGCCCAATGCCAAAAGCTCTCTCCACAAGGCGCACCTCGCCCCTGATGCCGGGCTGCAGGCACCAGGGGCGAGCCTGTCCTTTGCGCAGGGCTCGCATGACTTCGAATCCCTTGATCGTGGCATAGGCCGTGGGGATCGATTTGAAACCGCGCACCGGCTTGATCAGTATCTTGAGCTTTCCGTGATCGGCCTCGATCACGTTATTGAGATACTTCACCTGCCGGTGGGCCGTCTCCCGGTCCAGCTTTCCTTCGCGCTTCAATTCGGTGATCGCTGCACCATAGCTCGGCGCTTTGTCGGTATTGAGCGTGGCAGGCTTTTCCCAGTGCTTCAGGCCTCGCAGGGCCTTGCCCAGGAACCGCTTCGCTGCCTTGGCGCTGCGGGTCGGCGACAGGTAGAAATCGATCGTGTCGCCCCGCTTGTCGACTGCCCGGTACAGGTAGGTCCACTTGCCCCGCACCTTGACGTAGGTTTCATCCAGGCGCCAGCTCGGATCAAAGCCACGCCGCCAGAACCAGCGCAGCCGCTTCTCCATCTCCGGGGCGTAGCACTGGACCCAGCGATAGATCGTCGTATGGTCGACCGAAATGCCGCGTTCCGCCAGCATTTCCTCAAGGTCGCGATAGCTGATCGGATAGCGACAATACCAGCGCACCGCCCACAGGATCACATCACCCTGGAAATGGCGCCACTTGAAATCCGTCATCGTTCCGTCCGTCCAATCTCCGCCAAGCATGCTCAAGCTTCACGATTTTTGCAACAGAGCCGCCGTGACGACGATGTCGCCACTGTCGGATGCGGCAGCGCCGGCGTCGGCCGCCGCGGCAGTTGCCGCCGCTGGCTGGTCCTGCGTTTCCTGCGCCCATGCGGTGCCCGCCAATGCGCTCGTCGAAAGAAGTGCTACGGCAAAATATTTGACGTTCATTTTACTCTCCCCAAAATGGCTTATTGTTATCCGATCACCGCTCGATGGGCGGCTAATAGTATTAGACCAGTGGATTATTCGGCGCGAGGCCCACGCGGTGACGGCCGAGTTGTTCGAACGCCACTTCCCAATCCCAGAAGGCGTGGATGGCGACGGTGTTCACGTCGCGAAAGAAGCGCTGCAATGGTGCGCTGGACTGGAAATTCGTGGCGCCAGACCGGTTCATCATCTCGTTGATCGTCCGGCGGCAGTGATCGGCGAGGAAACCGGCCTGGGCCTTCAGGCGGAGGCGGGTTTCCAGATCGAACTCGCCGCCGATCAGCGGCATCGTCTGCCGCACGATGCTGCGCGCAAGTTCCTTGGCGACGATCGAACTGGCGATGGCGCTGCCAAGCTGGATATGGTTGTGCGGCCGCTCCCGCGTGGCCTGCTCGCTGTGGGTGATGACCCGCTTCTTGATCGTCGTCTCGAAAGCATCAACGGCCCCGGCGAGTCCGCCGCTGAAGAAGCCGGCGATCTCATTGTAGATAAACGGCATGAGCGGCATCGAATAAAATGGATTTTCGTGGATCCGCGAGCCTTCGGTCGGACCGGCCATGAAGGATTCCATCAGCAGTCCGCGATGCTCGGGAACGAACGCGCCATCGACCACGATGTCGTTGCTGCCCGTACCGGCCATGCCGCTCATGAACCAGACGTCATCGAACCGCGTGTCCGAAGCGGGGATCAGGAATACGCGCCGGCCGTCGTCAGTGTCGGCGCTGACCAGTGCCCATGTGGCATGCATGATGCCGGAACCCCAGGTCGCGCGGCCCGAAATCTCCCAGCCGCCGGTGACTTTCTTGGCCTTCATCAGCGAGTTGGTCGTTGCGGGCAGCAGGCAGGTCGGGCCGTCGGCAAAAACGTCCGCCTGAGCGCGCTCGCTGAACTTGGTGACGAAAAAATGATGGCCCATGTAGAAACCGGCGATCCAGCCGGTGGACATGCAGGCCGAACTGATGACCTCGACTATTTCCATATGGGCATCGAGGCCCAATTCATGGCCGCCCCAACGCTTGGGCAGCAATACCGGCATCAGGCCAGCATCGACCATTTCCTTGATATTATCGTCATGTGGCTTGCGCTGCACTTCGGTCTGCTGGGCCCGAGCGGCGATGCCGGGAGCGATGGCGCGTGCGCGCTCAACAAGCTCCTGCTTGGTAATTGCCATTGACATCCAATCCTTCGCGTGCTGGCTTTCAGGAGCCATTTAATAAGGCAGGCGTCCCTTATCGTTGCGAGCCACTGTATTTGTCAACTGACAAGTTTTGTCACGGATAAATATTTCGGCGACCTGCGTCATTTCCGCCATCCGGCCTCGCCTTTCCCGGCCGGGAGGATCCGCAGCGCCTATATAAGGAGACCGCGGATCAGCGTATCTGCGATTTCCTCAGCTTGCAATTGCCGAGCTTTTTTCGTTTTGAGTGGCGGGATTCCCAAATTGGAGGCCAGTGCCCGCAAGCTGAAGATCGATCCGCCGCCGTGTGCGATCAGAAAAAATATGACAGGCTTGGACACATTACGGAACAAGCCCGCCTTTACACCTTCCTCGATGATGATGTCGCCCGGAAATGTGCCGATCAACATATACCTCTTGATAATATAATCCAGCCTTTCGCTTTCCTGAATGCCCTCATGGTTCATCATCCGCAAAATCGCTGGGGCCTGGTCGAGCACCATCAGGAGCGAGACGAACACGTCTTTCAACCGTTGCTCCGGAGTTGCGTCCGGGTTGCCGGTGAAGGCGGCTTTCTCGATTTGCTGGACCAGGCGCTGCATCCCATGGTCCACCGATGCCTTCCAGAAATCCAGCTTGGAGCCGAATTTCGCATGGATCAGGCCGTGGCTTACATCGAGTCGCCGGGTAAGCTCCCGTATCGATGCGCCATGATAGCCGAGGTCGGCGAAGGCCTCCAACGCGGCATCCAGGAACACTTCACGCGCTGCAATTGGTTCCGAATCGGCGGCCGGGCGGCCTCTGCGACGTGCTGTGGTTTTTATGATGGTGGTCATCGGCTCTCTTGGTGAAGGCGCGGAAAATGGAGGGTTGGAGTGTGCACGCTGACAGGCGATGGGATATCTTGGCCTGCCAGCGCAATGATTTCCTGCATCAGAAAGCCGAATAGGGGGTAGTCAGTTGATCCACAAACGCGCATTTGATCAACGCCTCAGCTTTTTGAATTGGCTTTGGGATGGGTGTTCGCGAAATGGCTACTGGCGAATTGCAGGCGGAGGCTTCGGCGCCGAAGATACGGCAGCGCAAGGAGCAGCAACGGGCGGTCGACACGCGTGCGAGCATATTGAGCGCCGCACTTTCCGAATTTGCCGCCAAGGGCTTCGAAGGCGCCAGCACCCGCGACATTGCGACGCGCGCCGACGTCAAGCAGCAGCTCGTAGTCTATCATTTCGGATCGAAAGACGCGCTCTGGAAGGCGGTCGCGCTCGACCTGTTCGCCGAACTGGAGGGTATTTGGCATCTCCATATTCCCGACGATGCTGACATGCCGGCAATGGAGCGGGTGCGGATAGAATATAAAACCTTCCTGCGTTTCACGATCGAACATCCGCAGTTCCACCATTTCATGCTGCAGGAGAATCTGCCGAGCAGCCCTCGGCTCGCCTGGCTGGTGGAAAATGTGCTTGCCCGCCTTTTCCAGCGCATTTTGCCGCCGAGGCGGGGCATCATGAGCGCAAGGAGAATTTGATTTTCCTCAAGGCATCCTCCTCGCTTTCCGGCCCTTATGACGACATCCAGACACCGGCTGGCGTGGAATTGCTCGATTATGAAGTAGAGATTGGCGTGGTGCTGCGCCGCGATGTCTCTGCCGCTGAAAGCATCACCGATGCCAATGTCGGCGATTTCATCGCGGGCGTCACCTTGTGCAACGATGTATCCGCGCGCGACGTGATGTTCGGCGCGGGGTTCATGCAGTGGTATCGCGGCAAGAGCTATCGTGGTTTCTGCCCGACCGGGCCGCTTCTGTATCTGCTCGCTCGTTCCGAAGTGGCCGCGGCGCTCACCTCGCTGACGATCACGCTCGACCTGAATGGCGAGCGGCGCCAGACAGGATCGTCGGCGCAATTCATCCACAAGCCCGGCGATACTGTCGCAGAGCTTTCTTCGCTGATGGATCTTCGGCGGGGCGACATGATCCTGACGGGCACCCCCGGCGGCGTCATCGCTCAGGGCAGCCCGGCGATCATGGGCATATTGCGCGAGCATTTGCTGAACGATGCGGCGCGGCGGGAGCAGTTCACCGCCGAAATGCAGAAAAGCGCGAAGTTCCTCCAGCCCGGTGATGTGCTGAACCTGTCGATCCGCGACGAGGGTGCGGGGATCGATCTGGGCGGGCAGGAAAGCCGCATTTGCTGATAGCTACCAGACGGGATTGTTCCTCCAATCCCTGAATTCAAGACATATAACAGGCGGCACATTTAGCGATGTGCCGCCTGTTTCACGTCGATCGACCGGCAGTGGCGCCAGCCCAGCTTGACATCGGGCGTCGCGTTCGGCTTTTCATGGCTGAAAAGGTCATGATTCGATGATTGCAGCCATGTCCCGGCACATAGGATTTCTCGTCTATCCGTCCTTCGATCTGCTCGACTTGAGCGGGCCGCTCGAGGCTTTCCAATGGGCGGAATATGGCAATCCGGGCAGTTATCGCACGTCGGTAATGTCGATCGACGGCGGCCCCGTCGCGAGCGCGGCCGGGCTCACCGTGATCACGGAACCCGTGGTGCGGGATCCACTGGATAGCTTGATCATCGTCGGCGGGGGCGCCGTCCCCGGGCCGATAGCGCCGGACCTGATCGATTATGTCCGATCCGCGTCGCTCGGCGCGCGGCGCACCGCCAGCGTATGCACCGGGGCTTTTTTGCTGGCGGCGACGGGCCTGCTGGACGGCCGGACCGCGACCACGCACTGGCAGTGGGCGGCCAAGCTACAGGCCCAATATCCCAGCCTTCGCGTCGACGGCGATCGCATCTACATCAACGACTCCGGGATCTGGACTTCGGCGGGGATCACGGCGGGCATCGATATGTCGCTCGCGCTGATCGAGGAGGATCTCGGCAAGGAGGTCGCCCGGTCGATCGCGCGGACGCTGGTCGTCTATTATCGCCGTCCGGGCGGGCAGCTCCAATATTCGTCGCTTCTCGAACATGAGCCGGATGCCGACCGCATTCGCCACGCGCTCAGCTTCGCGCGCGAGCATCTGGCCGACCCGCTGCCCGTGGAGAAGCTCGCGGATGTCGCCAATCTCAGCGTGCGGCAATTTGGACGGGCATTTCTCGCGGCGACCGGGATCACGCCGGCCAAGGCCGTGGATCGGTTGAGGGCGGAGGCGGCCCGGCCCAGGGTTGAGGATGGGCGCGAATCGCTGGAGGTGATTGCCCGCGAAGTCGGCTTCACCGATCCCAATCGCATGCGGCAAAGCTTCATCCGCGTCTTCGGATATCCGCCCCAAGCGATCCGCCGCTCGGCGAGAGCAGCGGATCGGCAGAAATAGGCGAGGGGGCGTCGATTATTTCGCGAAGGCGGGATATTCCATCACGCGAGCGGCGGAGTAGGCCGCCGCGCGCCCATATTCGGCGTCGATCGCGGCAAGCGCCTTGTCCAGCGCTTGTGCCGAAGGGCCGTCCGGGATCGCCGGCAGAGTGTGGGCGAGCGGCGGCGCGGCGTTTGCGATCCGATCGGGGATGATAAGGAGGCCGTGCCGCGTCCGCACGGGTTCGAGGTTCGAGGCGATGGCGACCGCCTGACCGCGACCCGTATGCGTATAGGCTTCGGCCGTCAGCGCTAGCGCCACTTCGTCGATCCCGGCGGTAACGGGCACGCCGATGCTGTCTCCGCCCTCCATCTTGTCCGCCATCGATCGAGGCTTTTCATTCCCCTGGAGCTGGAAGGCGTCGCTGTCGTGTCGCGAACCCCAATCGGCGACGCCGATCTCCCGCGCGAGTGCGGTAGCGCGATCATGGCCGGCAATCGCCTCGACCAGCGCGATGGAGATTGGAATCGAGGCACTGATGCCCGCGCTGGAGACGATCTTGCGATCCGCCACATAGCGGATGTTCCGTTCCCAGCGAACGGCCGGGTAACTCGCCGCGCGCCTGCTTTCGCTGCCCCAATGGGCTCTGTTGCAAAGATTGGCGGCAGTCAGAGGTAGGCTGTCGCTCTGCGCCGATCAGGCGGCTGCTGCGAAATGGTGGTTGAGCATGCCCATGGCCTCCGTCAGCGCCGAGGGCCCAATGCCAAAAGCTCTCTCCACAAGGCGCACCTCGCCCCTGATGCCGGGCTGCAGGCACCAGGGGCGAGCCTGTCCTTTGCGCAGGGCTCGCATGACTTCGAATCCCTTGATCGTGGCATAGGCCGTGGGGATCGATTTGAAACCGCGCACCGGCTTGATCAGTATCTTGAGCTTTCCGTGATCGGCCTCGATCACGTTATTGAGATACTTCACCTGCCGGTGGGCCGTCTCCCGGTCCAGCTTTCCTTCGCGCTTCAATTCGGTGATCGCTGCACCATAGCTCGGCGCTTTGTCGGTATTGAGCGTGGCAGGCTTTTCCCAGTGCTTCAGGCCTCGCAGGGCCTTGCCCAGGAACCGCTTCGCTGCCTTGGCGCTGCGGGTCGGCGACAGGTAGAAATCGATCGTGTCGCCCCGCTTGTCGACTGCCCGGTACAGGTAGGTCCACTTGCCCCGCACCTTGACGTAGGTTTCATCCAGGCGCCAGCTCGGATCAAAGCCACGCCGCCAGAACCAGCGCAGCCGCTTCTCCATCTCCGGGGCGTAGCACTGGACCCAGCGATAGATCGTCGTATGGTCGACCGAAATGCCGCGTTCCGCCAGCATTTCCTCAAGGTCGCGATAGCTGATCGGATAGCGACAATACCAGCGCACCGCCCACAGGATCACATCACCCTGGAAATGGCGCCACTTGAAATCCGTCATCGTTCCGTCCGTCCAATCTCCGCCAAGCATGCTCAAGCTTCACGATTTTTGCAACAGAGCCGTCTATTTTCCCTCTAAGCGATTCATTTTCTTCGGTTCCAGCAAGTAGCGCGGCAATCGCGAGAAGATTGTCACCGTAAATCAATCGACTGACATGATCGGTTGGAGTGTTTTTCACTCCGGAAAACAGGTTCTTCCAATCTGTATCTTTCGATGGAATAACAAGCTCTCGCGTTTGGAGCCCGAGGCGATAGTTACTCTCGGCACGCTCTATGACGCGCTCCGCTTCCTTCTTGCCTTCCGCGACGATTGACGGAAGTTGTTCTAGTAAACTTTTCATGCACAAGCCCCTTGCCCGCACCGCTCGGCGCGGCTGTATTCGTATTGTTGCCGGATCAGATCAAAGCCGCTTGCGGATCGAGCGGCTTTCCCTTGAAGGGCGCGACGTTGATCTCCCCTTCCCGCTTGCGGGCCTGGGCAATGTCATAGCTGTTCTGCATCCGCATAAGCGTATCCATCGACACGCCGAAAGCCTTTTCGACCCGGAGCGCCATTTCCGGGGAAAGATGCGCGCGCTCGTTCAGCACGGCCGACAATGCCGCCCTCGTAACACCTAGAACTTGCGCCGCGCTCGTGACCGAAAGGCCAAGAGGCTCGATGATCTCACTTTTGACGAAGCCGCCGGGGTGGGCGGGGTTTTTCATACGGATGCCCTGCATCGCACTCATAGCCACCTCCTAGTGGTAATCTTCATAGTCGAGGTCGATGATCTCGATTTCGGTTTGGTCGATCCGGAACGTGATCCGCCAGTTCTTGGTGACGAACAGGCTCCAGGTGCCTTTTCGATCTCCGGTGAGCTGATGGGCCTTCCAGCTCGGGACCGTGCGCAGCTCGTCTTCCCGCTCCATATCTTGGAGGAAGGTGACGATGCGACGGACTTTCGGCACTACGGCCGCCTGCAAGCCGGTGGCGTCATCATCAACGATGAATCGGCGCAACCCCTTATGGACCACGTTTCGGATTCTCATGTGGCGTCACTATCAAGCTAAGCGTATAGTGTCAAGTGACGCTATACGGCGGCGTCACCTCATAGCCTTGTCGCGCAAGTCGTAAAACCTGCAACAGATCGGCCGCCCCCGGAAAATCAGGGCTTTTCGTGTCGCATGTCTTTGTCGCAAGTGGTAGAAAACTTGCGACATGATTTGCGACAGGGGGAAGCCGTGAGCAGCCGACCAGATTCCGACGCCGGCCGCGTGTTCATCGGCTATGCCCGCGTTTCGACTCGCGGCCAGGACCTCGATGCGCAGCGGGCCGCCCTGGGTGCGGCCGGCTGCGTCCGCATCTTCGAGGAAAAGGCTTCCGGGGCGAAGCGGGATCGGCCCGAGCTGGCGCGGATGCTCGACCATCTGCGTGCCGGCGACGTGGTGACGATCACCAGGCTAGACCGCCTCGCCCGATCGACCGGCGACCTTCTGGCGATCGCGGAGCGGATCAAGGAGGCCGGCGCTGGCCTGCGTTCGCTGGCCGAGCCGTGGGCCGATACCACGACGCCGGCGGGGCGCATGGTGTTGACCGTGTTCGCCGGCATCGCGGATTTCGAGCGCAGCTTGATCGTGGAGCGCACGAGCGCCGGCCGGATCGCGGCGAAAGCCCGAGGCGTGAAGTTCGGCCCCTCCCCTGCCCTGTCGGCCGAGCAGATCGCCCATGCCCGCCAGCTTATCCATGACGACAAGAAGCCGGTGGCGGAAGTCGCCCGGCTCTTGGGCGTGCATCGTGCCACGCTCTACCGGGCGCTTGAGAACGCATTGACGTGAATACGCATTGACGTAACCACGTTTAGTTGCCGGCCCTAGAAGTAGTGCCTTTCGCGGTTCCTTCCGCAAGGGATTGCAGAATCGGGCGAGTTCGTCCTTACTGCTAAGAATGAAGCGCGACTCGGAAAGGATTCGGAAGGACGTTGCCGCCCATCGGGCGCGGCAGCTTGCGGCCGGCCGTATCGCGCTGACCACGTATGTTCCGACTGATCTTCTCGCCCAAATCGACAAGATCAAGGAGCAGCGGGGCGTGCTTGGCCGCGCGCCGATCATCGAGGAAGCATTGAGGCTCTATATCGAAGCGAAGCAAGGGACATAACGGCAAAACGCCCGACCGCGCCAACGGTCGAGCGTTTTTGTAGGCCGTCAGACACACCGTAGAGACGGGGCCAAAGCTCTCCCCTTATCTACGCTACAGCACTCCAATCCGCAAGATTGATTCTTGCGGAAACAGGAAAGCCGTGCCTGCCGTCCGCGCCGTCATGTCCTTCAAATGGAAGGACGACAGGCATGTTGAGGACGCAGATCGCGGCCGCGATCGGCTGCGCGCGCGCAAGCGCGCTTGATGAGATCATGCGGGAGGTATGGACGCGCTACAGCGCCGGCCAGCTCACCGAGGAAGACGCCGGGCAGCTCTCCACGCTCGCCCATGAGCGCCGCGAGGCGTGGCGGGGATCGGGACAGGCCGGGCTTGGCCTGGTCATGCCCCCGGCCGAGCGATGCCCGACGCCAGTTCGCCGGCATAGTCATATCCGGGGCCGATCGGAGGGCCGGATATGGCGGCCGACGACGCGCAAGGACGTTCAGGCAATCTTGAAGGCGGCCGAAATCTACAATGAGGCCGGCTTGCACGAGAAGGGCGAGCGAAGCGGCCCGCTAGGATCGGTGGCGCTCGACGTGCTGCGGCTGTTCGTCAATCTCATAGACTTCCGCACCGGCCGGTTAGAGCCGTCAATCACCACGATCATGGATCGGCTAGGCCGGTCGCGCGATACGATCGTGCGGGCGCTGAAGAACCTGCGGGCGCATGGTTTCATCGACTGGCTGCGGCGCTACGAGCCGACCGGCAACGAGGGGCGCGGCCCACAGGTCCAGCAGACGAGCAACGCCTATCGCCTGTCCTTGCCGGAAAAGGCCCGTCAGTTTCTCGGCAGGTTCGGCAAGGCCCCGCCCCCGCCTGCTGATCATGGACAGGATCAGCAGGCATGGAGCGAGGCAATCGACGCCTACAAGACCACCCTGCCCCTCGATGAGCGGACGCAGCTCGACACCGGCGATAGCCCGCTCGGTAAGGCCCTCGTGATGCTGGCAAAGAGTGTGATGAAACGTGAGTCCGATAACCAGACTGAATCCCCATCTGATCTTTATCTAAGAGGGCAAACATAAGCGGTCGCCGCTGTTCGGGCTGCTTGCGCAGCCCTGCGGCGGTTCCGATCCGCGTATAAGGCGGATCGGGAGGCGGCACCCTCACAGCAAAACCGCCACGTTCGCGCCGGCGGCAACCGTCCTACGGGCTTTCGAGAGGGAGCGAGGGGCAAGGGCGGGGCTTAATATTTGCTGTATTGCCAGCAATAAGGCATTTAAGCAAAAATTCTTGCCGTCAATGCGGTTTGCTGCTATGCCAGCAATATGAAAACAATCGCCATAGTCAGCCAAAAAGGCGGGGCTGGAAAAACCACCCTCGCCTTGCACCTTGCTACGGCCGCCGAGGCGGCCGGGCTTCCCGCCGCTATCATCGACCTTGACCCCCAGGCAAGCGCCGCCGGATGGGGCGATAGCCGACAAGGTGAGGCCCCGGTTGTCGTCGCGCTTCCTCACACTCGTTTGCCGCAAGGCTTGCAGGCCGCGACCGATGGCGGGGCCGAGCTGGTCGTGATCGACACCGCGCCGCACTCGGAAGCGGCCGCAATGGCGGCAACGCGATCGTCCGACATGGTGTTGATCCCGTGCCGAGCCGGAATCCTCGATCTTCGCGCGATCGGAAGCACGGCCGAGCTGGTGAAACTCGCCCAAAAGCCGGCCTTTGTCGTTTTGAACGCCGTGCCGCCGCGTGCCACGCAGCTTCTGGCCGATGCGCGGGAAGCCGTTCAGGTTCACGGCTTGGAGGTTGCCCCCGTCGCCTTCCAGCAGCGGGCGGCTTTCGGACATGCGCTCACGGCCGGCAAAACCGCTCCGGAGTATGAGCCGGCCGGCAAAGCCAGCGAGGAAGTGTCCGAATTGCTGACCTGGCTTAGAGGCCAATTGCTGATTTGACGGCAAGCTGTATTGCCAGCAATAAGGCATAATGGTATTGCTGGCAAACTGGCAGTTTGATGGGATAAAACCATGTCGAAAAGACCGAGTTTAGCCGCGAGCATGAAGGCCGTGGGCGCGCAGACCACGCCGCCTGTTGCGCCTATCGCGGAATCCGCCCCCGCGCCGACCCCGGATCGTGCCGAGGGTAAGCGTTACCATGCCGCCACGCGGGCCGGAATGAAGCGGGTGACAGTCGTGGTCGAGCCGGAGGAACATCGCCGGGTTAAGCGGCTGTCAGCCGACACCGACCGCTCCATTGAAGACCTCATGCGCGAGGCGCTTGCTGACTTGCTGGCAAAACATAGTGCTTGATTGCCAGCAAAGCGGCGATGCGGTAAGGGCCTTGAAGTGTAACGCTATGTGTCATACATTCAGGGGCGAGGAAGTCGCGTGAGGGTTTTCAAAAACAGCCGGTTTCACAAGTTTGCCCGAAAGGAGAAAATCTCTGACGCGATGCTTTGTGAGGCTGTAGAGCGGGCTGAGCGCGGCCAGATCGACGCCGATCTAGGGGCCGGCCTTATCAAGCAACGAGTAGCGCGGCCCGGCGCTGGAAAGTCTGGCGGCTTCCGAACGCTGGTTTTCTTCCGCGCGGAGACGAGGGCGGTTTTCGCGTTCGGGTTTGCCAAGAGCGATATGGCGAACCTTGATGATGCGGAAGAAGCCTACTTGAAGAAGGCCGCAAAGCTGGTCTTGGGGTTTGCAGATGCGCAGATGGACGCGGAAGTTGCTGCGGGTCGAATGTTCGAGGTGAATTGCGATGAGCAAGACTTACAAGAGTGAAGCTCTGGCGGCCGTCCATGAGATGATGGAAGGCTTCTATGAGTCCGGCGCGATCGACAAGCAGACGATGCGCGAATTTGACGAGGGGTGTCTGACAACCGTTGAGCCGCTGACCCCCGAGGAAATCCGTTCTATTCGTGAGCGTGAGCGTATCTCGCAGCCTGTCTTTGCCCGCTATCTCAACGTGAGTAAGGGGCTGGTGTCAGATTGGGAACGTGGGGTGAAGAAGCCCGGCGGCCCGGCGCTGCGGCTGCTGACCGTTATTCAGAAAAGGGGCCTTGAGGCGATTGCCTGATTGCTGGCAAGTTGGCAAACAAGCAATTTGGCAAGTTGTCTGCCTGCATCCCGCCCCCGGCCGTCCCTACGGCCCTAGATGATGAGAGCGGGACGGCCGGGGGCTAGCGTCGCGGGTGTGGCCTGGTTGAGCGATGCCGGCGAGCAGCCGGCCCCGGCCCGGAGGGAACGCGCTCCCACATAGCGCCGAAGTGACCGGAGGGCCGCAAGAGAGAAGCCCCGGTGCGTCAGCGCCGGGACCGCTTTTCCCATCTGGCCGGCTCGGGCAGGGGGGCTTCGCGCTTTTCGCGCAGTAGGGCTTTCATTTCTTCCATCGAAATACCCGGTCGGGAATCATCGGCCGCCACCTGTATGCGGCGCTTGAGTAGTTCCCGGCGCAGATCGGCATGGGGTGCCAGCTCCTTATGCTCGCCCAGGATCACGAACACGGCTTCGGACGGATCAAGGAACGTGTCCTGTTCGATCAGATCGAGCAGCCACAGGGCCAGCGACGGCGGCAGATAGGCTTCAAACCGCAAGCCGCCCTTGGCGGCCTGGTCACGGAGCTGCTTGGCCTGTTCAACGGCATGGGCCTTGTCGGCGGGATCGGGCCATTCGGGCGCATCGGTGTCGGTCATGGTTTCATCCTTTATGCTTGGTCGAACAGCCCCCGGAATTCTGCATCGGCGTAATAGGCGAGCTTGCCGGCGACGATCGGCCGTTGCCCGGCGAGGAACAGCAATTCGACATGCTGCGGCAGGTTGCGGACCTCATCGGGGGTCAGCAGCGGCCGGGCCGTGTGTTGCTCGCCATAGGAGAGGCCGGATTTTTCGGAATCGAGCGCCCGGCTCATGGTCTGGAACACCACGGTTTCCTGCCCGAGCAGATCGGAGACGAGGCGGGCGCTGTCGTGATCGTTGACACCGAACACCTGTAGGACGCCGGCGTTTGACAGGAAGGTTCCGGCGCGTTGCCCGTAGGTGGCGCGGAGCTGGTGAACGTCTTGCAGGATCGGCCAGAGCTGGACGCCATAGCCGGCCATGAGGCCCATTGCGCGCTCGACGGGGGCGAGGTGGCCGAGGGCGGCGAACTCATCCAGCAGGTAGAGGACCGGCACGGCCGGCTTGGCGGGGTCGCGCGCCATGTCGGTCAGGCTTTGCGCGACGAGCAGACGCAGCCAGCGGGAATAGGTGGCGAGGCGATCGGGCGGCAGGACGAGGAACACCGAGGCGTTGCGGCGCTTGAGATTGGCAAAGCGGAAATCGGATCGGCCGAGGACCGCGACCATGCGGGGGCTGTCGAGGAAATGGGTATGGCGCTGCGCGGCCGAGAGGACGCCGGCCGCTTCCCGGTCGGATTTGCCGAGGTGGCGGTTTGCGGCGCGGGCGATCAGGCCGCCGGCGGCCGTTGACGCCTGCATGTCCTTCAGGAGCGCCGCGAAGGCTTCAGGGGCGAGGGTGAGAGCTTCGCGCAGGGTAGCGAGGTTTCGCCTGTCGCGCGGCTCGCTGGCGGCAATATGGAGGATCAGGCCGGCAATGAGCGCCTTGGCTTCCTCGTTCCAATGCGCCTCGCCGGCCATGCCCGGTTCATCGAACACGAGGGCGTCGGCCAAGGTGCTTGCATCTTCCGCGACATCGAGGCCGGCCGGGTCGAGCTGGTCGAGAGGATTGAAGGCGGCCGAGGGCTGGCCGGTGACGCCGAAGGGGTCGAGGACGTGGACCGGGCCGAAGGTCTGGCGGGCGTGGCCGGCGATCTTGGCATTTTCGCCCTTGGGGTCGATGCAGATCACGGAGCGGTCGGCCGTGAGCAGGTTAGGGATGATGGTTCCCACCCCTTTGCCGGTGCGCGTCGGGGCCATCGTCAGCAGGTGGGCCGGGCCGTCATAGCGCAGGAGCTTTCCCGTTTTGCCGTCGCGGCCGATCAGCAGGCCGGAATCGGCGCGGGCAAGGGCGGCGGTTTCCTTGTCGGTGGCGAAGCGGGCCGAGCCGTGGGTTTCGCCGTCCATATCCCCGAAATGGATAATCAGCGGATTGGTGACGAGCCGGAAGGTGATCGCGGCCAGCACCAGCAGCGTGACGAGATCGAGCGCGATGAAGGGAACCGAGCCGGGGCCGAAGCCCATTTGTTCGAGGAAGAACCGGCCGCCGAAGCCGACCACGAACAGGGTTATGATGAGGATGAACAGAAGCCCGAGAAGCGGTTTCCAGATGCGGAAGGGCAGGGCGAGCAGGGATAGGAACGCCCATAGCGGATCACGCGCAGCCTGCCGCATCATGTTCTTGAACGCGGCCCAGGCTAACGTCGCCTGATTCATGAGGCGGCCCCCCCGGCGCTGTCTGTTGTCTCCCTGGCCGGCGCGTTGGCGATCAGATCGGCAAAGAGTTCCTTATCGCCAGGGCGCGTCAGGAAGTCGGGCAGCTCGCGCTTGAGCCATTCGCGGAGGCGTCGGGAAAATTCCTCATCCTTGCCGCTTTCGAGGCGATGCAGAACGAGCGCGCCGAGCAGCACCTTGCGGCGGGTATCGTTGGCGCGCTCCTGTTTGCCGAGCCGGGCCTTGAGCGTGGCGCGCTGCGCATCCAGCTCGGCCAACCGCTGTTCGATCGTCTTGCGCGCCATGTGTCGTTTCCTTCTATCTAGCGGGGCGAGGGGTTGGCCCGCCCTTGAGGCGAACCATGATAATTTTCGGATTTTCGCCAATGCGCTCGACCTCGACAATGCCCGACGCCTCGACCAGATCGGAGAGGCGGGGAAAGCCATAGTTACGGGCGTCGAAATCCGGCGATTGTTTCGCCAGGTGCGCGCCGACGCGGGCCAGATTAGCGCGGCCGTCTTCGTCGGCCGAGGCGGTGACAGCTTTCGCCAGCATGTCGAGGGCAGCGCGATCGAGTGCCGCTTTCGCCGGTGCAGGCTTGGCGGCGGCCGCTTTAGGCGCGGTGACGGCTTCCGCTTCCTTCTGTTCCCCGGCCGTGTTGAGCACGTCGAAATAGACGAACTTGTCGCAAGCGGTGATGAAGGGGCGGGGCGTCTTGCGCTCCCCGAACCCATAGACGATGACGCCTTGCTCACGGATGCGCGCGGCCAGGCGGGCAAAGTCGCTATCACTTGAGACGATGCAGAAACCGGAGAAGCGGCCGGTATAGAGCAAGTCCATCGCGTCGATAATCATCGCGCCGTCCGTTGCGTTCTTCCCGGTCGTATAGGCGAATTGCTGGACCGGCTGAATCGAGTGTTCCAGCAGGCACTCTTTCCAGCCGTTGAGGTTCGGCTTGGTCCAATCGCCATAGATGCGCTTGACGCTGGCGGTGCCATAGTTGGCGATCTCAGCCAGCAGCCCGGTTATGATTTTCGGGGTGGCATTATCGCCGTCGATCAGCAACGCAAGTGTTCCGGCGCTGTCTATTGCCATCGGTCTGCACTCCCATTTGAGCCGAAGTCTATCCGATGCAAGCAGCGTCACCAAACACGATTATGCGCTACCTTGAATTTTTGGCAGCTTTGCAGCACAATCAGGGCCTCAGTTCATCGCATCGACCTTGCCGCAAGCGCCACACCGAGCGACGAAAGAGCGTAGCGATTGAGTTGAGAAGGGCGCACTTACGAGTTGCTATGCAACTCAGCGCGCCGCCAGCTTGGAGGCTGGCGGGAAAGGCGGAAACTAGATCGAGGCAACGGGTTGGCGATCTACCATTTGAGCATGAAGCCAGTTTCGCGGGCGGGCGGCCGTAGCGCCGTCGCCTCAATGGCTTATCGTGCCGGGGAGAAGCTGACCAACGAACGCGACGGGATCACGCATGATTTCAGCCGCAAGCAGGGCGTTGAACATGCCGAGATCGTCTTGCCCGAAGGCGTTTCAGCCGATTGGGCGCGGGATCGGTCGGACTTGTGGAACGCCGCCGAGTTTGCCGAGAA
The DNA here is from genome assembly GCF_024611115.1 of Sphingobium sp. CFD-1. Classification (NCBI taxonomy): domain Bacteria; kingdom Pseudomonadati; phylum Pseudomonadota; class Alphaproteobacteria; order Sphingomonadales; family Sphingobiaceae; genus Sphingobium; species Sphingobium sp. CFD-1. The sequence goes on from NZ_CP084402.1 coordinate 23,096, forward strand.
GCGCAAGGATGCCCGCGTTGCGCGGGAGTTCGAGATTGCCTTGCCGCATGAGCTATCGGCCGAGCAGCGGCTAGAGGCGGCGCGGGAGATGGCGCAGGAGCTGGCCGACCGCTACGGCGCGGCCGTGGACTTCGCCATTCATGCGCCGCACGAGGCGAGCGACGTTCGCAATCACCATGCCCACATTCTTATGACCACGCGGCAGGTGACGGAGGACGGGCTAGGCGACAAGACCTATCTTGAGCGCGAAAACAAATGGCTGTTGGCGCACGACCTGCCGACGACAGATATGCAGCTCCGCGACCTTCGCCAGCGATGGGAGGGGATCGCCAACGAGCGGCTTGCGATGGCCGGGCTAGATATTCGCATCGACCATCGTTCGCATATGGAGCGCGGGCTAGAGATCGCGCCAACCGAACATATGGGCGTCCATGCCACGCAGATGGAGCGGCGCGGCCTCGACGTATCGCGGGCGCGGCTGGACGAGGAAGCGGCCCGGCGCAATGCCGAGTTGATCCGGGAGAAGCCCGAGCAGGTTCTAACCCTCATCACCGGGGAAAAGAGCGTGTTCGACCGGCACGACGTTGCGCGGGCGCTGCATCGCTACATCAACGACGATCCGCAGGAGTTTCAGAGCGCGTTCGCCAAGGTGATGGCCTCGCCGGCGCTGGTCGAGCTTCAGCCCGAGCGGGCCGACCCGGCAACGGGCGAGATCGAGCTTGCCCGCTATTCGACCCGCGAAATGGTCGAGATCGAATCCGGCATGATCGAGAGCGCGCAGCGGATGCACGGCGCGCATGGTCATGGCGTCGATCGCCGGCATGTCGAGCGCGCCATAGAGCGGCAGGACGCCGCCATTCAGCGCAGCGCCGGCGATGCTTCCGCCCGGTTGTCCGACGAGCAGCGCCGGGCGATCGAGCATATCACCGGGCCGGAGCGGATCGCGGCCGTTGTCGGCTATGCCGGCGCTGGCAAGTCCACCATGCTCGCGGCGGCGCGCGAGGCATGGGAGGCCGAGGGCTATCAGGTCCACGGTGCGGCCTTGTCGGGGAAGGCGGCCGAGGGCTTGGAGGAAAGTTCCGGCATCCAGAGCCGCACCCTCGCGTCATGGTCCCGCGGTTGGGAGAACGACCGCGGCACGATCGGCCGCGGCGACGTGTTCGTGATCGACGAGGCCGGCATGGTCGGGAGCCGCCAGCTCGCCCGCTTCGTTGGCGAGGCCGAGGCGCGCGGGGCGAAGATCGTCCTTGTAGGCGACCATGAGCAGCTACAGGCGATCGGGGCCGGCGCACCGTTCCGGGCGATCACGGAGGAAATCGGCCATGCCGAGCTGTCCGAGATACGCCGGCAGCGCGTGGACTGGCAGCGGGAGGCGTCGGTTGACTTCGCCACGCACCGGACGGCCGAGGGGCTGGCAGCCTATCGGGATCATGGCAATATCAGCTTTGCCGAGACGGGCGAGGACGCGCGCGGCCAGATCGTGCGGGATTATCTTGCCGACCGCGACGAGCGCCCGGACGGCACCCGCGTAGCGATGGCGCATCGCCGGGCCGATGTTCGGGCGATCAATGACGCGATCAGGACCGAGCTACAGGACCGGGGCGAGCTGGCGCAGGGCGAGGACGCCGGCGCGCTGACCTTCCAGACCAATGACGGAAAGCGGGAGTTCGCGCCCGGCGACCGCATCGTGTTCTTGGAGAACAACCGCGACCTTGGCGTGAAAAACGGGATGCTTGGCACGGTCGAGCATGTCGAGGAAGGCCGGATCATCGCCACGCTGGACGGCGGCCGGGAGCGTAGCGTTTCCGTGCCGATGGGCGACTATCAGGCGATCGACCACGGCTATGCGACGACGATTCACAAAAATCAGGGTGCGACGGTCGATCGGTCCTATGTGATGGCGTCGGGGACGATGGACCGGCACCTAACCTATGTCGCCATGACCCGGCATCGTGATGGTATGCAGCTCTACGCCGCACAGGACGAGTTCACCAATGCCGGCCGGCTGGTCGAGCATGGGGCCGCCCCGTTCGAGCATGACCCGCAGAAATCCGGCAGCTATTTCGTGACGCTGGAAAACGACAAGGGCGAGCAGCGCACCCTATGGGGCGTCGATCTTGAGCGCGCCATGAAGGAGGCCGCGCCGGAGATCGGGGAGAAGATCGGCCTACAGCATGAGGGTTCCACCCCCGTCACCTTGCCGGATGGGACGCAGACGCACCGGAACGCATGGAAGGTTCAGGACGCCGGCGAGCTGGCCTATAGCCAGCTAGAGCGCCGCCTTTCCCGGTCGGGCGTCAAGGAAACGACGCTCGATTATACCCGCGACTTTGCCGAGCGGCGCGGGATCGCGGAGCAAATGGGCATCCGCAGCGAGATCGAGATTCCGGCCGAGCGCGCGGCCGGGCTACGTGCGGAGCGGGAGTCGACGGCCGGGGATCATGCGCTTGATCGCAGATCCTCGCAAAAAGTTGGCGCGGATCTCGCGCAGGATCTCCGTGCAGATCCGCGCGAGGATCTCGCCGGCGATCGACAGCAGCGCCGCAATCCGTTCGAGGGCCTGAAACTCGGGCGCGGCGCGGCGGCCGAGAGCCGCGAGCCAGACCGCGCCGGCGAGGACGGCCCACAGATCGACCAGAACAGGCCGCAGCAGGCCGAGAAGCAGCGGCGCGGTATGTTCGCCGGCCTCAAGCTCAATGCGCGTCCTGCCGCCTCTCAGGAGCGCAGCGAGCGGCCGGAAAGGGAAGGGAGCTTGCGGCCGGCGCCGGCGCCCGACCGGCTGGCCGAGCGGGCGCGGGGGCCGTCGCCGCTTGAGACGGCCGTTGACCGATATTCGCGGGCCTATCAGTCGATCGACCAGCACCGGCGCGAGGGCCTGCCCGTTCTCGACATGCAGCGGCAGGAAATGCGCGATGCCGGCCAGCAGCTCGACCAGGTGCGCGGCGGCATGAAAGATTTGATGCGCTCGACGCTGGAAAACGACCCGGCGACGGCGCGCGCCATGACCGAGCTTTCCGGCCGGGAGCGTGTCGCCCATGTTATCGACGGGATGAAGCGCGAAAACGCCGCGCTGCAAGACCCGAATATCAGGGCCGAGCGGTTCGTTGAACGCTGGCAGGAGCTACAGGGGCAGCGCCGGGAGCTTCGCGGCTGGCAGCACGACGACGCCCGCGCCAAGGTCGAAAGCCACATGAACGGCATGACCAAGAGCCTTGAGCGTGACCCGCAGGTAGATTCCATCCTGCGCAATCGCCGGCAGGAACTTGGAATCGGTCAGGAGCTTCGCCGCGAGCAGACCATTGCCCGCGCGCTGCAAGACGAAATGACACGCGGCCACCGGCTTAGCCGGGGCATCGGCATGGAAAGGTAGGCACGGAGAACATGGCGGAGCTGGACGACGACAGGGAAGGAATCGAGCCGGAAGCACTGGACGAGGACGCCGGCGACCCGGCCGCCGCGTTCGACGCGCTACGGCGCACGATCGAGACGCAGGGCGCGCAGATCGGCGCGGAAATGACCGTGATGCGGCGCGGGCTGGAAGCGGCTTTCGACCAGCTCGAAAAGATCGAGCCGGCGCAGGACTACAAGCCCCAGCTCGCCCAGCTCGTGCAGGCGCTCGACAATGTTGCGGAGCGGATGCACGGCGTAGAGCAGTCACCCATTCTCCGGCAGGGCGCGCAGCACTATGCGGCGGTCCTCGAGCGCAGCGGCGAGGCCCTTATACGCACCGCCGCGCAGCAGCTCGAGCGGCAGGCGTCCGACCTCGAGCGCGCCGGCCGCAATCTTTCGGCGCACGTCGCCAGCGCGCGGGAGCGCGATCGGCAAAATTGGTGGCTTGTCGTCGCCTTCGCTGTCGGCCTGCTCGCCGGCGCGCTGGTGATGCTGTTCCTTCCGCGCCTGTTGCCGTTCTCGGCCGCGCCGCGTGTCGCCAGCGTCGTCATGGGCGAAAGGCCGTGGCAGGCCGGCATGAGCCTCATGGCGTTCGGCAGCCCGGAAGCATGGCAGCGGGTGGCGTCGGCCGATCAGCTTGTTGGCCCAGTCGGCCCGAAGCTGCGATTTTGGTCATCTTGGAGAACACGTCGGGAACGGGCTGGTTGTTGTTGACGATCGCCCATGCGAGGAACGACGTTCCGCTCCGATAAGGGAGCGGCGTTATGAGCCTTGGCGTTTCGAGTGGGGATCTGATCGGCTCCTGGAGCCTGAGTTTTTCGGACATCGCGTTCGTGACCGGCAAAGCGGAGACGGCACGACTGGGATTGGCGGTTCAGCTTAGATTTTTCGCCGGGCATGGCTTCTTTGTGCCGGATCATGCGTCGATACCCTCCGACGGTGTCTTGTATCTGGCGGAGCAACTTGGTCTCGATGCCAAATCCGTGAACCACTATGATTTTTCCGGGCGCACCGCCCGCCGGCATTGCGCGGAGATTTTGCGGCATCTCGGGTTCCGCCGTATGACGCAGACGGATCGCAGGGCGTTGTCGAGGTGGATTTCCGACGATCTTTGTGCGGGCGGGCAGCCGATCAATGCCATGCTCGAGCATGTTTTCCTGTGGTGCCGCGACCGCCGTATCTATGGGCCGTCGCGCAAGGAGCTGGAACGCCTCGTCCGTTCGCAACGACACCTCTATCTGGAGGCCCTGTTGGCCCGAGTCCGCGATCGGCTTGCGCCGGATGCGGTCGCCTTGCTGGAAGCCTCGCTCGCCGATCCCGATGGCCCGACCGGCTTCAACACGATGAAGGGGGATGCAGGTCAGGCGACGCTCGAAAACATTCTTGGCGTGACCGCCAAACTCGCCTTTATCCAACGGCTTGCTCTTCCCCGAGATTTCCTATCGGTCACGGGCAAGGCATGGGTCGATCAGATCGTTCGCCGGGTTGCCGGCGAGAAAGCCTCGGAGATGCGCCGGCATGTACCGGCGCGCCAGCTCGGGCTCTATGCCGTTTATCTGATGGCGCGGGAAGCTCAGCTTACGGATGCGATGGTCGACCTGCTGATCGAGACGGTCCATAAGATCGGATCGCGCTCGAAACGCAAGGTGGTGGGCGATATCGCGAAAGACATCGAGCGGGTCTATGGCAAGGAGCGACTCCTGGTCGAGATTGCCAGCGCTTCGATCGACGATCCATCCGGGCGCATCTGCGATGTCATTTTCCCAATCGCCGGCAAGGACAAACTGGCGGCGATCATCAAGGAAAGCCAGGCAAAGGGCGCCTTGGATCGGCGGATCTACAAGGTGATGCGGAGGTCATGGGCCAATCATTATCGCCGTATGCTGCCAAGCCTGCTTTCGGCACTGGAGTTCCGGTCGAACAACGCCGTGTGGCGTCCGGTGCTGGCGGCCCTGGACTGGATCAGAAGCAAAGTGGATGATGGATGCCGCTACGTGCCGCCGCACGCAGTGCCGGTCGACGAGGTCATTCCGGCGAGATGGCGCAGTTCCGTCATTGATGAAGAGGGGCGCGTAAACCGGATCAGTTATGAGCTTTGTGTCCTCGCGCAACTGCGCGATCGCATCCGTTCTAAGGAAATCTGGGTTGTCGGGGCGGACCGATACCGCAATCCCGATGACGATCTTCCCAAGGACTTCGATGCGCGGCGAGAAGCATATTACACAGGATTGAACCTGACGGCGGATGCGCGTGCATTTTCAAGCGCCATCCGGGAAGAGCTTGCTCAGGAACTGTTGCTCCTCAATGCCAATATTCCCCGGAACGACAAGGTTCGGCTGCTGTGGCGCGGCGAGAACCGTATATCTCTCACCCCGTTCAAACCCTTGCCCGAACCCAGGGGTCTCGCCTCGATCAAGACCGAGATCGGCCAACGCTGGCCGATGACCGGGCTGCTCGACGTACTGAAGGAGGCTGCCCTTGATACGGGACTTCTCGAAGCGTTCGAAACATCGGCCTCGCGTGTTGCACTGCCGAAAACCGCGCTGGATCAACGTCTCCTGCTATGCCTCTACGGCCTGGGAACGAATGCCGGGCTCAAGCGGATCGCCGGCGCCACCCCCGATGTCAGCTATGAAGAGCTGCTGCATGTCCATCGCCGCTTCGTTCATGCCGCGGCGCTCAAGGAGGCGTGTGCCAGGGTTGCGAATGCGACCCTGGCAATCCGCAATGCTGCAGTCTGGGGGGACGCCGGCACGGCCTGTGCGTCAGATTCCACAAAGTTCGGAGCCTGGGATCGCAACCTGATGACGGAATGGCATGCGCGTTATGGTGGACGGGGCGTCATGATCTACTGGCATGTCGAACGACGCGCGACATGCGTCTATTCCCAGCTCAAGCGCTGCTCTTCCTCCGAGGTCGCCTCCATGATCGAGGGCGTGCTGCGCCATTGCACCGACATGGAAATCCAGCGACAATATGTTGATAGTCATGGCCAAAGCGCGGTTGGCTTTGCATTTTGCCGGCTTCTCGGATTTGAGCTTGCACCCCGCCTGAAAGCGATCGCTCGCCAGAAGCTGGCTCTTCCCGATGTCGGCATGCGAACGCGGCTTCCCCACTTGCAGCCGATCCTCTCCAGTCCGATCAACTGGGATGAGATCGAGCAGCAATATGACGAGATGGTCAAATATGCAGCCGCGATGCAGACAAAAACCGCCGACCCGGAGGCGATCCTGCGCCGGTTTAGCCGCTCCGAGGTGATGCACCCGACCTACAAGGCGTTGAGTGAGCTGGGCCGCGCGGTCAAGACGATCTTCCTGTGCCGGTATCTGCGCGAGGAGTCCTTCCGCCGCGAAATTCATGAAGGCCTGAATGTCGTTGAAAACTGGAACAGTGCCAATGGGTTCGTTTTCTTCGGCAAGGGCGGCGAGATCGCCACTAACCGCATCGATGAGCAGCAGCTCTCGGTCCTGGCGCTACATTTGCTGCAAGCGTCGCTTGTCTATGTGAACACCCGAATGCTTCAGAGCGTGCTGGTGGAACCGAAATGGACGGGCCGGATGACGCCGGATGATTATCGCGGCCTCACACCGCTGATTTACAGCCACGTCAATCCTTATGGCCGCTTCGACCTCGATCTGAATAGCCGGATCGATTTTGGGCGGCTTGCTGCCTGACCGGGGCCTTTCCGCTCGCACCATTTGGGTGCACCCGAACGTGACGATCGGAAGTGACATATACGACATGTCACAAAAGGGTGGTTCCGTCACCAATGTTACTGTACGAGGGCAAAGCCACCCTAATGTGACGGATTTGCCCATGACCCGCGTCGGCTACGCCCGCGTCAGCACCATCGACCAGGATCTCGACATCCAGGTTGCCCGGTTGAAGGCAGCGGGCTGTGAAATCCTCCGCTCCGAAACAGGCTCGGGCGCATCGCGCACTGGACGCACGGAGCTTGAGACGATCATGCAGTTCCTGCGCGCCGATGACGAACTCGTCGTCCTGCGTCTCGATCGGCTCGGTCGCTCCACACGCGATGTTCTCAATCTGGTTCATGAACTCGACCAGAAGGGAGCCTCATTGCGGGTGCTTGAGCCGGAGGTGACGACGGCCGGAAGCATGGGGCGGATGGTGATCACCATTCTGGGCATGGTCGCGGACATGGAACTGACGTTCATCAAGGACCGGCAGCGCGCCGGGATCGAGGCGGCGCGCGCCGAAGGCGTCTACAAAGGCCGGAAGAAAAACATCGATGACGATGAAATCCGACGCCGGATCACCGCCGGCGCGAGCAAGGCCAGCGTCGCGCGCGACCTCAAGATCTCAAGAATGACCGTCTATCGGGCGCTTGACGTCATTCCTTCAAGGATCGGGCTGCCGGAAAAGCCGCCTTCTGTCACCATCGCCCTGCATCTGACCATCGAGAACTTCAACAAGCATGGTCGTGGCAGAAAGCCCGCTCGCGAGCGCATTGAGGCGATGCTGGAGCGGGATTACCAGATGCAAAAGACCGGGAACTGCGATTACACGCTGACCGTCGCCTATGATCAGGGTGCCGATGGCGTCAGCCTCGATGATGAGATCGCATCTCTCCAGACAGAGATGTTCAACATCGCAGAGAGCTACAGGTGCTCGATCGAGACCGATGTTTACGAGATTGGAGGACAAGAGCGAGCCTGGTAGATCGCCATGTTCAATCTTTGTTCTTCAACATGGCCAAAATCGCAGCTTCGGGCCGACTGGGCCTTGTTGAGGCGAACAGGGAGGCGGTAGCGGCTTGTTGGGAGGCCGCGCGCACGGCCGGCGAGGATCAGCGTTGCACCATCACCGTGAAAGCGCCGGGGCAATAGATTGCTGCCCCGGCGTGAAGTTCAGAAGGCGAACTTGGCCTGGCCTTTGTCTTCGACAGGGCGCAGCCGGGCATAGGCAAGAAGATCAGCGATCGAGCCGCCCTTGTCCCGCCAGCCATAGAGGGGTGACTACACGGGCTCTGTTGCAAAGATTGGCGGCAGTCAGAGGTAGGCTGTCGCTCTGCGCCGATCAGGCGGCTGCTGCGAAATGGTGGTTGAGCATGCCCATGGCCTCCGTCAGCGCCGAGGGCCCAATGCCAAAAGCTCTCTCCACAAGGCGCACCTCGCCCCTGATGCCGGGCTGCAGGCACCAGGGGCGAGCCTGTCCTTTGCGCAGGGCTCGCATGACTTCGAATCCCTTGATCGTGGCATAGGCCGTGGGGATCGATTTGAAACCGCGCACCGGCTTGATCAGTATCTTGAGCTTTCCGTGATCGGCCTCGATCACGTTATTGAGATACTTCACCTGCCGGTGGGCCGTCTCCCGGTCCAGCTTTCCTTCGCGCTTCAATTCGGTGATCGCTGCACCATAGCTCGGCGCTTTGTCGGTATTGAGCGTGGCAGGCTTTTCCCAGTGCTTCAGGCCTCGCAGGGCCTTGCCCAGGAACCGCTTCGCTGCCTTGGCGCTGCGGGTCGGCGACAGGTAGAAATCGATCGTGTCGCCCCGCTTGTCGACTGCCCGGTACAGGTAGGTCCACTTGCCCCGCACCTTGACGTAGGTTTCATCCAGGCGCCAGCTCGGATCAAAGCCACGCCGCCAGAACCAGCGCAGCCGCTTCTCCATCTCCGGGGCGTAGCACTGGACCCAGCGATAGATCGTCGTATGGTCGACCGAAATGCCGCGTTCCGCCAGCATTTCCTCAAGGTCGCGATAGCTGATCGGATAGCGACAATACCAGCGCACCGCCCACAGGATCACATCACCCTGGAAATGGCGCCACTTGAAATCCGTCATCGTTCCGTCCGTCCAATCTCCGCCAAGCATGCTCAAGCTTCACGATTTTTGCAACAGAGCCCGGATACAGTTTCCGCCATGGCCCCAGACTTACGGGGCGTCACTAGATTAATCGTCGGGTCCTTACCGGCCTCAATATCAACTAGCAGCCCCCTCGCCTTCTTCCGAGCGTCCGCTAGCCCAAAGCGCGGTCCATATCGCCCTAGCGTTATGTTCCGGAGTTTGCCGCCAATCCGCTTGCGAAGAATGAACGTGCGGACGCCGGTTGAGCCTATGCGGACTCTAAGACCCGGTATCAGTTGGTCTGGGATCTCGACCTGCCCTGACGCGGGTGGCTTGAGTCCCATGATCTTCGCGTCTGTCAAACCTATCGAGCCTACCATATTGTCCTCCCCATCAACGGGTCCAGTTGTTACCTAAGGTAACAGATGGAGTGGAATACCCCCGGAATTTCTGGGACTTCAGTGGACACGAACGCTATAGGAATCAAGGCTTTTTGGATATAGATGGACCTCACAAAACCCCCAGGATTCTGACTCTTAATCAGCGGGTCCTTGGTTCGAGCCCAAGTGCGTCCACCATTTTTCAATGCAAATATAACCGCTTACTCCGCCTGGCGGATTGCTCTCCGCGTTCTCACATGTTGCGCTCTAGCGTATTTCTAGCGGCGTAACGGCTCATAGCAGCATCCCACGCCCGAGGGCGCAGGGTGCTGGCAGCGTCGGGCACGCGATATAGGTGGAAAGCGGATTTTTTAGCTCAGATAGATATGCGCTATGGCAAAGGTAGGGACGACGAGCGCAGCACTCAGAATTTTTGGCGACGACCTTGACCCTGAGGAGATTTCTTTGGCGCTAGGTATCAAGCCGACTAGATGGGCGCGCAAAAGTGAATTGGGAATCAGGTCACAGAACAAAAAACCAGCTCGGACAGGATTTTGGCAGCTGACGACAGATGTCCGCGAACCGGGCAATCTTAATGGTCAGATAAAACACTGCTATCAATGGTATCGAGTGACTTAAGCATCTGGCAAATATAGCGAACGTCGGTGCGGACATATTCTGCGGGCTATTCATGAACGAGACTGCCGAGGGCGGATCACTGGAAATCGACACGCTTGAGGCAATGGCCCAAAGGCGTATAACCCTCGAGTTCGACATTTACGCGCCTACATCGGACTGAATGGCACAGAAGTCCTTTGAGCGGAGCTGACTGTCCGCTCCGCCACGCTAGTAGCCATGCTGGCTCCCCGTCAGCGAGCATACGCCACCGCCCATACCCCGCCGACTTCCCAAGCGCGCAAAGCGTCCACCACGTCGAGGAATTCCGCGTCCAACGTGCCTGCGCTCACCGCCACATATGCCCCATCGACGAAGGCATCCCACGAACCGAACCATATCGCGATGGGCGATGTTCGCGGCTTCCGGCCCTCCTCAATCTGCTTAACGCGACGTTGGAGAGTGCGGAGGCTCATGTGGTCAGGGCCAGCATGCCTTAGTGGGCAGGTTGCTGGAACAATGCCTTACGCGCGAGTTGCCCGGCGCAGTCGCCCTGAGCTTTGAACCTGAAGGCCTGGTCTGCCGGATGCGGCTGGAGTCCTCCGCCAAGATCGAAATCGTGCCCTGATGTCGGTTGGGGATCCTTCCCGTGGAGGACGAAGCTCTAAAAGCATCTACCAAGGATCCCGGCCATGGCCTGACGCAGGGCAGAACCACAATCATCCTTTATCGTCTTGCTGCGCCAGGCGACGAACATGTCGGGGCGCACAAGAAGGCATCCGTCTTCCGCGATATCCGAAAGCCGCGCCCAATCGTCGTATAGATCCTTATATTCCAGCCCGAACCCGATCCGTCGCAACACGATAGGCACGCCGAATTCCGCCGCGACCTGCTCGGCCGCTGCTTGCCATCCTTCGCCGCCTATTCCGGTGAACAGCGTGAACTGGCCTTTTCCGGCGAGATCGAGCGTAGAAATCGGGGGATTCCTGCCGATTTTTGTGCCGACCCATGCATGGGGGAGATGCGCGCCCGGCCTGGTGCTCGGCTGATAGAATAGCTCGGCATCTTCGCGGAACGGCTCCTGCGGAGAACCGTCGGGAATGATTGCCCCCGATTCATATCGTTGGTTAAGTTCTACGCCATGCGCATGGACTTCATATTTCCTGTCATCGACGACCCTTCGCAGCTCGGCGCGGCGCGCCTTCCCTTCGGCGCTCGGCGATGCCAGGCTTTCCTTGAGCGCCAGCCGCTCCGCCACGCTGAGCGAAGGAACGGCGCCAAGGGCCGCCCAGATCTCGTCATAGCGCATGCTTTTATTGGCCCGCGTGACGATCTGCCTGCCGATCGGGCGGCGCTCCTCATTATAGCTGTCCAGCAGCGATGGCTCCGCCCGGCCCTTCAGGACCAGCGCCAGCTTCCACGCAAGATTATAGGCATCCTGTACCGATGTATTGGAACCTAGGCCATTGGCGGGCGGATGGCGATGGACGGCATCGCCCATGCAGAAAACCCGCCCTTCGCTATACCGCTCGGCAACGAGATCGTTGATCGTCCACCGATAGGTCGAATTCACCTTTATCTCCACGCTGTCGTCGCCGATCATGATGCGGATGCGTTCCAATATCTTGTCGAGCGGCGGCACTTCGGAATTTTGCGCGAAGGAGAAAAGCGTCACCAGCCACTGGTTCCACGGCCTGACCATCCGGAAATTACCGACAAAGGCCCATAGCGGCGCTTCGGGATCGATCACGAAATAGAGCGAGCCGGGACGATGCTGCACGAAGCGCGTCAGATCAATCTCGCAATAGACGTTGAACGCCTCGGCCAGATCGGCTTGCCCCTCAAGCGGGATGCCGAGCTGCTCCATGATGACGCTGCGCCCGCCATCGGCGCCGATCATATATTTGGATCGAACCGTATATTCCTTGCCAGTCAGCCGATCCAATATCGTGGACAGAACGCCTTCATCATCCTGAACGAATGAGACGAGCTGGGAATCAAAGCGGATCTTGGCACCGCGATCGATGGCGGATTCGATCAGGATCGGCTCGAACAGGCTTTGCGGAAGATCCGACATGCTGCACGGGCTCGACGCCTCATATTCCCCTTTACGTGCGGGATCCTGGCCCCAGGACCATCCCCGGGCGATCTCTTCGCCCACCATGCTCTCGATCCACAAGGTGTGCGACATCGCCTTGGCGGGGCTGGCCTGCCGCAGGCAGGTTTCTTCGATGCCCATATCGCGCATGATTTCCATCGTGCGTTGATTGGTGATGTGCGCCCGTGGCGTAGGGGCGCTGCGGGGATGCCGCGCCACGGCCAGAACCGGGATGCCATAGGTCGCCAGCAGGAGCGCCATCGTCGCCCCTGCCGGCCCCGCGCCGACGACAAGTACATCAACCGTATAATCTGCGCTCATA
>NZ_CP084403.1:0-43698 GCF_024611115.1 Sphingobium sp. CFD-1
AGTGCTGTACGCAGAGTACCTGCACCAAGGCACAAGCTACACATATACCGCTCAATAGCACGGCTCAGCTTCTCGGCCTCTGCATCGGTAATACACTTAGCTCTATTCGCTGAGCTTACAGCCAAGCACATGTAATCGCTTGGTGGGAATGGTTCCTCATGGAGGCCCCACCCCTCGGAGTAGAACCCACCGTCGATAACCGCATCGAACAACTGCTGTACAGTACGTGCTTTCATTATCGTACACCGAATAAGCTACAGATCAGAGGATACACTGCCGCCTTGAGCGGCAATGCTGTGATAGCGCAACCTACAAGCACTAGAGCTTCCATTATTGAACTACCGGAATCTGTACACCATCAGCAGTGCTTGGCTTCTTACTACGCAGCAGCATAATTAATGCGTCAATATCTACGCCTTTCTGGATAGCGGCATTCAGCGAGCTTTCTACACGCTTAATAGCTTGCTCACGTTGTTCAACGTCAGTCAGTACCTTCTGTACCTTGTCTTGCACTTGGCAGACCTTATCGCAGAACTCTTCAAAGGTAGTCTTTTGGAACTCTAGGCCAAAGCGTGCTGCCAGTTCAACAGCCTTCGCTTTATTGTACGACCACTGCTTATCTTTCTTATTGAAGCTAGCTGGCACCAGAGACTTGTAGTCTTTATGCAGCGATGCAGTAACATCCTGAGCTTCGCCATGCAGTGCATCGACGTTACCATTAATCAGGCCGTAGTACGCCAGTGAAAGAGTCACATCAGCCTGAGCTGTTTTAATAGCTTTAAGAGCTTTGTTCAATTGCTTTGCAGAGATAAGTTTCATGTGGTCATACCTATGATCGTTTCGGCATTCTGTGCCTCATCAGTACCGCAGTATCAGCGGTATACGATCTAAGCAGGCGCACCTTGGCTGTTGGCATAGCTAGTGTTGGTTAACTAGCGTCACGGTATCAGCACTACTGGCGCTGTACCATCAAGCCTGCTTATCACTTCCCAAATTGTTAAAGAGTGGTCGCTGTAGTATCACAGCTGGTGTAGCTGGAGTTCTTGCTTGTACTGCCGGTACTTATCTACGCTGGCCTTAGCCTTGTAGCACCCTTGGGCTTTCCCGTTTCAGTGACTCGCATTCTACACTCTTTTACTCGGTTGTCAATACTGCTGTAGTGTAGCACCTATTGCAAGGTGCCGCACGGCTTACGCTAATCGGCGGAGTATCTTACGACCTGTTAGCCGCTCACATTCCGATTGGCTAATCTGGCCAGTCATCCACAGCATACCGATATGATCGTGGTATGCTATTACGTGCGCTTGTGCCTTTCTCATGGTAGTGCTTCCTCAGTGGATACACTACAGCAGTATCGACAAATTGTTAAAGAGTGGCGAAGCATGGAGCGCATTCTACAGTGTTCGTGTTACTTGTCAAGCTATTTGTTCTGCTAGCGTGGTGCATCGCCGCACCCCTAGCTGTAGGCCCATATCCCACTTGACTAGATGTTCTCAGTCTAGCACTGGCCGCCGTGTTAAAGTCTGGCGGTCACTTTATCAGGTTACTACGCTAGGCGCTTGTGATCCTGATGGTTCGCATTCTACAGCTTCTTACTTGGTTGTCAACTTGTTTTGTTCACTTGGTATGCCTGACGGTCTTAGAACCTAGCTACTTAACGTAGAGTACTTCCGAAGGCTCTAGCAGTATGTCGCGTTAGCCTCAAGTCCTACCCGTTGAACCTAGCCAGTTGCCTGACCATGTGGCGCATTCTACAGACTAAACCAACCATGTAAAGCTGTTTATTCATCCAGTGTAATCGTCTGAGCTAGTGTCTTATGTATAAAGAATTTATACGAGGGAACTGAGGATGAATCTTGAGCACGGATACAAACACCGAAACCAAGCAACGCTAAGAGTAATGGTCAGAGTACCTAGGTAAACAGATAGCAGTAAGGAGCAAGGAGGCAAGCCACCTCGAGCGCACACCAGGACACCAGCAGCGCACCTGAGTACTCCGGTAGGAATCCAGAACTGCTATGGATAGAAGTCTGAATCAAGACTTGTATGGGATACAGGCGTGACGCGTCGCGTAAAGGTCGACGGGGGAAGATCGGCGTAATAGAGTGGAGAGACACCCTCGCGTAAATATAATATAATATCTAAGTGAGTAGAACACGCAATTCCACGAAGGAGCACATGGAACTCACTCAGATACTACATCTTAACCCGGATACAATCCTAGGTCTTCTACAGTTCGGTACAGGTACTGCCAAGGAACTACGTACAGCTCTACAGAATCTACTGTTACCTTGAAGTACAACCTGTTGATTAGTTTATCACCCGGAGGTACGTGATCTTGAACTACAGTAACATCTAGGTAGTCTAGTACAGTTGCAACAGATACACCTAGGAGGTTACACAAAGAACTTTCTGTACCGGATCCTAGAACATCATCAATCACAATATAACGGAACCCAGTATCTGAGTCTCTTTCTACCGTAAGTACCGCAGGATAAGCGGCACTCCATTCTCTTAGTCTTGAACTATATGGCCCGTACTGTAGTTCCGGGATTTGTACTTGACCTTCCATTTACCACCTAGCCTTTTGGGGTCTAACATCAAAATGCACAAACGTACTGTACAAACCTACACCGTATTTCTTAGCGTACCGATTGTTCAAGTACTTATAAACAACAGTAGGCGGCACACCCTTCACCTTAATGTCTGCAGCTGTACCATCTTTGTGCTGAGACTTCGGTGCCCCACCAACTGCGCGGTTATGCGCATCACAACGTCTACCAGACGTGATACTGATAGGAACACCGAAGTGTTCCCGTACAGAATCCAACTCTTCTAGTAGTACATCTGAAACCTCAGAGAGTCCACAGCCGCAATGGCAACTGAACTCTTCGGGCTTGAAGTACTTACTCTTGTACATACATCTCCTTAACCAGTTTGAATAGTACCTAACCTCACATAGCTAGAGTCTTAAATATCTTAATTAACTGCTCCACGTCACCGCCGATAGTAATGGTGATCCAAACAGCTATGAACTTCCAATTCTCAGCAACGAACTCTGTAATTGGGTTCTTCTTATCGCGCAATGTTACCAGTAGATCGCGCAGTTCCTCGTCGATATTAGTAGCACGTGTAATCTCATTTACAAGACCTGCTTCCACATGCTGCACTTTATCTTCAACAACCTTCACTCGTTCTTCTAGAGCCATTACATGCGCCTCAACTTGTTGTACAGCAGTTGTGCGTGCAGCCATTTAACTTATCCTTTCCTGACATTATTACCTTCTTCTAAACGTATTCTGCATACGTTCACGTGAGTTCATGTTACGAGACTTCGGTGTACGGTACTCCATAGGATTTTGAATAAATTCCTTACCCGCAGTTTCTCTACGCTTCCCTGCTTCCTTAGCATCATCTACACTGAGCAGACCTGTAAGGAACATAACACCAGCTTGAATACAATCCGCCCGGTCGTCGTGCGCCAAGCAACCTCTATCATAAGTGATGTTTGCTAGCTGATAGAACGCAGATGTTACTGTGCGCTTATCTCTAGGATGTTCGTTGCAGTACTTCAAATCATCTTCAATAGCGCGAGTATGTACTACTAGTTTATGCCTACGAGTCAACGGAGAGATAGTATCAATAATACGTTTCTCTTTCTGACCTTTAGCATAGTAGTCTTCAAAGCCGTAGCCTAACAGACCGCGCTTCTCACAATGACCGATCATAAGTGCCGATACAACACCGTGGCCCATGTTAGCTTCGATCTTAATATCTTTAACACCGAACTCTTCAAAGATTTGCATAAGCGTATCCATGTTCTGTTCAGTCATACCACCACGTAAACCACCTACAGTCATCAAGTGAATATAAGAGTTAGTAGCACCTAGAACAGCAAATGCTACTTCGTCACCACCTGAACC
The DNA here is from genome assembly GCF_024611115.1 of Sphingobium sp. CFD-1. Lineage (NCBI taxonomy): Bacteria > Pseudomonadati > Pseudomonadota > Alphaproteobacteria > Sphingomonadales > Sphingobiaceae > Sphingobium > Sphingobium sp. CFD-1. Next base: position 3,924 of record NZ_CP084403.1, read on the forward strand.
AGCAGGGTCGATAATACCAACTTTATGTTGATACGGCATGTACTCTGGTGAGCTACTAGCAGCCCGGTACAAGCTGTACTCGGATACGTTCGCAGGTAGCTCTTTAATAGCGCACCGTGGCTCCGCTGCCCACCATAGCTGCTCAGGCGCACCCTCGGCTGTGTAGTCGCCCACGATAAAGTCACTGAGGCGTATACGCGTCCGTAGCGCGTCTGAGAGGGTAGTGTCGAGCATGAACTGCAGACTAAAGCCCTCAGGGCCAAAGTCAAGCTCTTTCTCTAACAGCGCATCCTCATCATAGCGCCCAAGGTCAGCCGGTGCGCCTCTGGTGCCGTCAATGCCGTACCCAGTACCCAAGCTCGGATCAGCCTCAAGCGCCTCTAGGATCGAAGGAGCCAAAGCCCCAACAGGGTATCTAGCAAGCTCGTCAGCATTAGGGTAGCGCCCCGGCCATACACGCACATGAAAGCCACGTGATGGTAGGGTCTTATAAATACTATCCTTAGTCTGAGGTGTACCAAGATACAGAGTCTCACCGTGTGTGTTAATCGCTGCGAAGTCTTTAGACAACATCAGCAACTGATCCCGCATGGTTTGAGTTAAACTGTTCTTACTTGTCTCGATATCATCGGGAATAAGAATATCAGCACGTTTACCTTGAAGGTTAGCAGTGATACCTACGCAAGATACACTTGCAGACTTATCTAGAGGTTTCAAATCGCAATGTACATCATAGTTCTCGAAGGATGTTCTATCCCCTCTTGAGCTATCAGGTCGTAACCAGCACAGAAGATGCCAGTTCTCAATAATACGGATAATCAGAATAGCAACATCAGATGCTTGTTTCTCACCGCCAGATACAATGAGTACCCGAGTGCTTTGATCTTGAATCAAACACCATACAGCGTACAATGCAGCCAACGTACTCTTAGCTTCGCCACGTTGAGCTTGAACCATCTTCTTACGACCATAGCTTTTATCTGCCATGTACCGTGCAATGTCAAGCTGCATATCTGTAGTACTAAAACCTAGAACACGCATACCCACTTCCGCAAATTCTGCGAAGTCTTGGAATGTACTCGAAACCATCATGGCTAGTTCTTCCCGCAAATCTTTAGGGATAGCACTGGCCTTTTCATCCCACTCTCTAGTACGCGCCGCAATCAATTGCAAGCGGGAGAGTGTCTTAGAACTCAAGGCCATAAGACCCTCCTTTGTATAAATTCTAGTATGCTCCCTAACATGAGGAAGCATAGTGGAACTTACAATCTACAGTACGCCAGCAAGGCCGTCTGCATCTTCTGCAGTTTCTTTAAGTAGCTCAGCAGCACGTGCAGCACGTCGTTGTGCCAACTCATCCTGAAACTCATCTTTAAGAGACTGCATGTGTTCGTTGTCAATATCAGCAGTAATGTTGTTATCCTTTAGGAATTTAACAATCACACCTTTATCAGACGAACTCATAGGAATACCTTCTTCTTTACAGATTCGGATATCCTCTAAAAACATCTCTGCTAGGGCTTCGTGGAGCAGGCCCAACGCCGACTGTTTAGCCGCCATAACTATTCCTTATCTTTCTTAGGTTTGTAGAACTTCCATCCAAATACCCGAGTACCTAAGTACATCAACCCAGCAGCACCAGCAGCAACGATACCAGCACTAGGTGTAGTAGCAATATGCGCAACACACGTTGCAAGGTCAGCATCTGCAATTGCCCGAGGCACGCCTACTTCGTAAGCTAGGTCATGCGCTTGGCAACAACTAGACCAGAACCCTTCAAACCAAAGGGTGCAATAGTCCATATTAGGTATTCAGTGGTGCAATAGCAGCTACAGCAGCATCAACGATAGCGTCTACCGAAGTGATCTGTGCAGCATTCAATGCAGTGTTTACAGGCAGTGGGCCTTGTGAGATATCCTGCAGTACCTTAGCCAACGCATACACTTTATCGCGTGCAGTTTGTACTTGTGCAGGGGTTGCAGAAACAATACCAGCCATATTTAAATCCTCTTATTCAACTTTATTAAAGAAGCTAGCACGGAAGCTAGCCCATACTTCGTAGAACGCTCGATAGTTCTCTGGAGTTAGTACAAGTACACTACCATTATCAAACTCAAACGCAGTACTGTTACCACTTTCAATCCAAGGAACTACAGAGGATAAACCCCACATATCTTCCTTGGTAGCAGAACACATTACACCTTCAAACTCTACACCTATAAGCTTCAAGTCTACAATAGGTTTCGATAGAATCCAAGTACCATCCATACCCGCCGTATGCTCAGATGATGGACGCTCAGCTTTCATTACTACCCAACCATCCGGGCAGTCGCCGCCGATCTGTTGTAGGCTGCTACCTACTTCTGCGTATACGGTCATGCTGCAGCTCCCTTTACTTTCCAAACACGCACCCTGCAAGGGGCGCTAGTCCTCACGTTGATAGGTGTAAATGGATTCCCGTCTTGGGCAAGCCCCAGCACATAAACACCACCAGTTAATAGTACGATGTTGTCCGCAACTTGGGTGCAAAATATTCCTCGGCTACCAGTAGGACTGTTTCCATTAAATCCATTCCAAGATGGATTACCCCATACGCCTTGCGTCACGTCGAAGACCTGCACGTCTACGATAACATGGTACCCCGGAAACGGGTTAGCCTCCACATATCGGCTATTAATCGTGACGCTGGCTGGGCTACCGACACTACCGCCATTCGGGTAGATGATTGTGAAATCTAATTGGTTAAGTGCAGCTACCAAGTTAGCGTAATCACTTGCCAACTGAGCAGCATCAGCAGAACCAACATTCACAACAGCACCGAACAGCTTAATTACCCAGCAACCTGTTACGTTAAGTGGGCGAGTCTCTGTAGCAGTACGGGCTACGCGAGAAGCATCGAAGTTGATGTCAAAACCGTTGGAGTTCCCGAAGGTAGGGAATAGGCCCTTGGCTGCGCCGCGACCGAACGCACCGGTACTATTTTCGACGCTAGAGCCTAGACCAGAGCCTGAGCTGGGGCTAATAGTACCGGTAATGTTCTGCATCGCATCCTGCTGAATAGCTCCGGCAATGGTAGCTGATAACGTACCGTCACCACGCAGGAACAGCGCACCGAGCGAGCCAGAGAACTTACCGTTGTAGTCTGGAAGGCGGAAGGTACTAGTACCATTACCTACTGTAAATTTACCTCGCTCGGTCGGCGTACTATTCCACGTGGCATCTGCAACAGTTGGTACATTACCAGCCAAAATGCCAGCCCATGCGTCAGGGTAGGTAAGGCGGTTTAAGGTTTGACCATCTGCTGCAACAAACCCAGCAGGGATAGCAGATCGTTGAGGCCACCACATTACAGAGAACAGTGGAGAACCCCCACCTACTTGACCCCAAACACCATTTTGATAACCTTCAAATTGGTTAGTATCCGAGTTATAACGGAACTGCCCATTGGTAGGAGAGCCGGGACGTTGAGCTTCTGTACCTACTGGAATAACTGCTGCACCTGTAGCGCTAGTCTTAGCAACTAACCCTGCAGCTTGCGCAGTACTAATTGGTTTGTCTGCATCGGATGTATTAGATACGTTACCTAAACCAATATTACTTCTAGCAGCAGCAGCATCTATAAGATCAGCCAAGTTCTGACTTTTCTCAAGGTATCCGTCAGCAGGAAGGTACGCTACAGCCCATGCAGTACCCGTATAAACTCGCATCTCCTTAGCTACTATGCTCCAGTACAACGCACCTTCTAACAATGTGTTACCATCATTATCTAAGGTAGGATTGCTGTTCTTAGGGCCAAGGTAACGATCATCAAAAGAATCATAAGCTGCAACAGCAGTAGTAGCAGCATCTTGAGCCAGTACACGTGCTGCATCAGAAGCAGATGCCGAGTTAGCCGCATTGGTTGCAGATGTACTAGCAGCGCCAGCAGAGTTACCTGCCGCAGTTGCATAAGCTACCGCAGTATCTTTAGCAGCTACAGCCACATCTCGGGCAGCTTCTGCCGCGACACGGTTAAAACCAGAGCCGAGGGAATCATTACGGTATTGACCGAATGTAACCAAGTCACCATCTAGTACAGCAGCGCCGTGGTTCCCAATAACGTACCCGTGCATATTTACATTACTGTAGATATCGGATACGCCAGAGCCTTCTTTAGCTTCCTGACTAAGAAACAGTACTTGTTTAAAATTCTCGTCTATAGTTTCATCTTTAAAGATTGCACCTGCATCATAGATATGGTACATAGCATCCATAGGAGTACTACGTTTAAGCATTGCTACCAAACCATTAGGTACGTTAGGTGTAATCTTAATTTGTGAATCTGTGATCCACTCCCATGTATAAGGAGTACTACCACCAGTTAAATCTATTTCAATATCGTTTACATACGCACGAACATCAGTTCGGTCGATATACTCGATGGTTAAGTCTAAAGTACTTAGAGTACCATCTGAGGTTTCACGCTGAATACTAAAAGACATTAGTAACTCCATCAAGTTGCCCTCCGTAGAGGGCGGTTAAGTTCTATTTACATAGGACACTATTCTTCACCAGCTTGACGCACTAAAGCACCTGCTGGGGATAACTTAGCCACTTTCTCAAACGCATTACCATCACCGCCTAGTACACCCATGACAAGCCGCACAGGGAGAGCCACAGCGAGCACAGGGCTGTTCTTCACCATACCTTCAAGATTACCTGTTGCAGCACTCTCTACGAGCTTAGGGATACTGTTGATAATGGCAAATGGTGCAGGCGTACCGCCGAACTCTCCACGCATACCGAAGTTCACTGGCATACTAAAGTAACCGAGTGTAGGTAGGATACTCATAGCTTTGGTATTGATATCCTCGAAAGGGTCTTTACCTGAGGTAAGGTTAACCATACTTGCAGCAATGTACGCTAGAGGTGCCGCTGTGAGCATGTGCATAGCAATACCAGAGGCACCGTTACGCTCATATTCTTTACGTAAAATCTTGTTGTGGGATGCCGCTACAAATGTAAAGTACGGGAACAACACCCGTCCAACAGAGCTATAAGCTAAGAAAGAAGGTGTCTCTCCTTTACGTACTTGCAGTGCTAAGGTATCAATACTGCTAGTTAAACGAGCAGCTACCTCATCAGCCAAGTCGGTTGGCCAGAGACTATCGTACAAACCATCCTTATCAATAGCGGCCTTGAGTTCAGCAATGCGCACGTCACTCATACCAATACCTTTAAGATACTCTACCGATTTAGCATTACCTTTTGGCAAACCCTCTAACAGTTCTCCTTGGATACCTGCAATCATACCTAGATGTTGACGGCGTACAAACTCAGAACCGTTTAGAAATTTAACAGACTGGCCCACAGTGTTCACACCTTGAAGAAACAAACTATTAGTTGTCTGATAACTACTATCAAGGTGAGTGTACACACTTCGCATCTTACCTTCATTAATCAAACGACCTTTAATGATATCAGTAATAGTCTGTGCCTGTGCCGGAGTTATATCTTCCTTTAGTAGTACCGACTTGAAGCCCTTACTAAAGTTCTTCATAATAGCAGTAAAGCCAAATTCACGAATACTGTTAGCTACGTCAATCATGTTGTAGATACCAGAGTTCTTCAAATGCAAGGCGCGTGCAGCAGTGCTTGCTACTTGAAGTGTCGCAGACTCCATATCTCCAACAGGGCGACCTAACAACAAGTTCTGTGTATTAGCTAAGAAGTCTTTAGCTTTACTGTACTGCAAAGGATCACCTTGGTACTGATCCAGAATCTTGTTAAAGCGTTCTGTAATCTGACCTGTATTAGTAAAGCCTTTCTTAGCTAGACCTACCCGAGCACTAATAGTGTTATTGTAAGTCTTAAGTACTTGTTCAAGGTTTGTATTAACGCCGTCTAGGATACGGAATGTACTACCGTCTGGCATACTGTACGGGCGGTTCATATCCCAACCAATACGAGCACGTAAGTGTTTAGATTCGCCGGCCTTTTCCATACTAGGTGCTAGGCTCCGCAGAGTAGTATTAACTACATCGTCGTCAGCACCTGCAGCTTTCAAGATATCCGCAAGTTGTTCTTTAGTTGTACCTAGTACACCACCCGAGCTATCCTGCATACGTCTCTTCATGTTGTTGAGAAATTGTGAACCTATACGTTCTAGTACTGTATCTACAGAATCACCTGCTTTAGTTAGAGACTTCAACAGTGCAGGGTATTGTTCTGCAATCTGATCCCCGTAAGCGCGAGCCACGGCTTTGAACTTATTCTCGTCGCCACCAATAACGCGGAACACTTTATGTGGATCATGTTGTACCGGCAACCAACTACTACTAGTCTTCAAACCTTGTGCGCTATCCATACCAGAATCTTGCATACGCTTAGCTACGTTAGGTGCGTAGTTGGATTCCTGATATACCTTAATTACTTGTTGTACGCCGGCATCATTAGGTAGTGCTGGCGTAGGTAGACCATCCATCTCTGCACGATAAGCGTCATAGAGATAAGCAGCAGCTTTTTCTTGTTGGATATTACGCAGTGCAGTACCTTCTACAATGTTAGTAACTCGGTTAATACCGGTCATACCACTAACGCGGTCTAGTACTGTATGTAAACCATCTAACTCTTGTTCACCAGCTAGCTTAGCACTTGTACCATAAGAGGTTGCACTATCATGTACACCTTTGTAAGTACTGGGTAGCAGCGCGTCTGTAAGTTCATCGTCTTTAGCAATAGCACGGAACTCATCAGTTACGCTCATGTTGGACTTCAAGTAATCAACAGCTTTACCTACACGCCCTGTACCTTGTGTAGCACCTTTAAATATATCTAGTAATGCCATTACGGTTGTCCTTGAGGTTCTGGAGCCTTCTGCACAGCTTTAGCACCTGAGAACGAATCTAGGAGTAAACTACCTGCAGTTACTACTGAGATTTGAAAAGCAATCTCTGCTGGGGAAAGTGCTGTGTATTCATCTGCTGCATAAGCACCTGCAGAAGCAGCGCCTACACCTGTAGCTTTAATACTGGCACGCGATGCTCTTGCAGCTCTAGCTACAGCAGGTATCTTACCCAGCGCACCACCAGCTAACAAGTCTATGTCAATAATGCTACCGCCAATGTAACCTATCAGTTCCTGACCGGCAATTTCCATTTGGGTTTCATTATCCATAATACGTTGTAGTTGGTAATCGTATTCGTCTTTAGAACCTGTACGTAAGAGCTTAGATTTAGCATCGTCATCGAACTGCCTACCTAGTTGTTGCTCCGTACTACGTAGCACTTCTGTAGGTACAAATGTACCATCGTAATCAAAATCTGGCGTTTCGTATGCGTACCATAACGCACCAATCGCTGTGTCTTTAACACCTGCACTTAGACCTTGAAACACCGTGTAGTCGGGTGTATAAGTCAAAGCGTCTGACGGTTGATCGTAGTTCAAAGGCTTTACTTCTGGTAAACTCTTGACTACGGGAACTGCCATTGTGTTACTACCGGTTCCTGTAGGCAGTGCAGCGGCTTTAGTGCCACGAATAACACTGGTATCAGGAACAGTACCTGATGTAGCCTGTACTGCATTCCAATCAATAGACGGCATAGTAACCTCTTAAAAGACGTACTAGGCTCACAAAGTCCTAGTACGTTGTCCAATTTAATAAAGCTCTTCGAGAGCCTGAATCATTTCACGTTGACGCTGTGTACCAGCTTCTTGATAAGCAGAAGTACCTTGCACCTTACGCACCGCATCTTTAAGTTCACCACCTGCTTTAAGCTCGCCCATAGCTTCCGCCATTACTTGCGCAGATGTAATACCGTGGTAGTACGTGCTAGCTAGAACCTCGGCAGAGAAACTATCTGTAAACAACCCCTGCACTTCCAACCCGGAAGTTTTAAGTACACTGGGGAATTGTTTAAAGTGTTCTGTTAGGAAGTCGTTATAGAGCTTACCGTATGCTGCAGATGATGGATCGCGAGCAGCTAGAACAAATGCATCTTTCTGCTCTTTACCAAACATCTTCTCGTACAAATCAACCCGTACACTATGCCCAACCAAAACAGTCCTAGGATCGTTTGGATCGACTTGTGCTGGCGCAGTAAAGTAACCTTCGTCTGCACTAATACGTTGTAGGGCACTGATCTTAAACGAGTTGCTTCCGAATGTACCATCATCCTCATAAGTCGGTGTAGTAGTCACAGCACCACCCGGTTTGTAAGTGGTCATAACACCTACAGGTTTATTAACCCTAGTCTCAATTTCTTGAGTCTGACGATCCATACGCTGCAGGTCTACCATAGGGATAGATTTCTGAGCAATCAAAGTATCATCTTTAAAAGTGTTATTACTATAAATCTTAACAGTCGCACCAGAGGGGCGGTACTCGATAAGAATGTTCTCAGGAGATGCTTCAACACCGGGGCCAAGTTCATTCACCATACTAGTACGGATATCTGTATCTACTCGATCAATAGAGTCTTGATTAGGAATACTACCTGAGCCTAACACAAGCTTAGTACGATTACTCATCATGGCAGTACCGAACTTAGTCTCTGTAAGCAATCCTTCTGCCAACATAGCTTTCATAGCCGACTTATCATCGGAGATACTGTACTTAGTAATCAAGTCTGCCTTGTTGCTATTATACAACATCTGCAATTGGTTAGCTTTAATATCCAGCAACTCAGGATCAGCGTTCTTACCTAACTCAGCACCTAATGTACTTTTAAGACCGAACATCTTACCAAACATACCCGACTCAAGGGAAGCACCATTGAACTTCACATTACCTAAACCACCGGTACTGCGTTGTTCTTTGATCTTATCTAAAGCCATAGGATAACGCTGCATAGCTTCTTCAATAGTTTGCACTTGTGGATCAGCCATAACGGAATCCATAGCTGCAGCCCCGTCAGCACCTAGCGCGGATTGCCACGCCTTGTATTGGAATGAAGAACTTACAGGATCATTATTAACAATGTTATCAGTTGCTAGTTGCTTGTCTTCCAAGAAAGTACGTTGAGCTAACCCATCGGGATTAGCCGCAAACTCTGTAGGATTACGTGTAAGCGCACTAGCATAGCTACCGACTAGTTGTTGGTGGCCTTTAGTAACAGCATCATAGTTCTTAAACTGCAACCCTGCTTTAACTACTAGAGTACCAGCCTTCTCAGGCAGACCTTGAAATGCAGCTTGCTTAGTGAAGTCCTGCTGCCATTGTGCAGTTTGATCCACATCCTTAATACCGAAAGCTCGGCGGGTATTAATATCGGCACCTTTGATAAGTGCTTTATCTCCCATCTCTTTATCAGCTTTCAAACCTAGACGATGTAAACGATCCAGCGCAGTGTTGCCTGCTTGTACCTTCAACTGCCCTAATTGAACCTGCCGCATAATACTAGCAGCACTAGACTGCAACGAATCAGGGTCAACTGAGCCAGTGCTATTGTAGGTAGTTTCCAAGTCGCGTAAGCCATTACTCAAACTAAGTTCATTAGTCTGCATAATCTCTTCTTGCTTAACACCGATAGATGTTAGCATCTTAGCACGGTACTCTTGTGGAATATTGATACTATCTTGTGATCGTAGGTACGCAGCATAACCTGCTATACGCTCTTGATCTGCCACACTAATAGGATTAACATTCGCTAGGATACCATCTAGAACAGCCTTGGTTTTCTTACCTACGTTCTCTGGTGCTTTAACTGGATCGAAACCTTCCTCTACTGTAAACAGTGCGTTTACGTTAGTTCGGAAAGCCTCGGCACTATCTACACTACCTGTAGTAGCAGTCAACAAAGCGAAGCCAGCACTAGCAGTTTGATTACTTGCTTTAGTGTACTGTTCCTCAGCAACGGCTTCCCGTTGTGATTGATATGCTTTCTGAGATACTGCTACATAAGCTAGTAGTTGATCGTGCGCAGCATCCTTAGCTTTACCAGTTAAGCCTAGATTAACAATCTGGCTATTTAGTTTAGCTAAGGTAGGTTTAATCTTTTGAGTAAACACTTCAATGGGTTCACCAGCTTCTGCACTCTTACGCGCTTGGTTGGCAATCTCTTGTTGCGTTTCTAATTGCCCTTCTGTGAACTGTTGTACCTTAACACCTTGTGCATACGAATCTCTAGTAAGCCAAGATGCTTGGTCAATCAATGCAGCAGCAGAGTCTACAGTATTACCTATAGCCAACATATCTGCTGCTTGATCTGCACGGCCTTGCTTAAAAGCATTCTCACGTGCTGTACCCATAACACCCTCAGTAATCTGAGCTAGCGCAGGGATAACATCTTTCATAACACTAAAATCTGAACTACCGATATCAGGTACATTAGGGTCTAGTCGGCTTGCACCTGTACTAAACCCTACACCTGCACCTTGTAAAGCATTCGGAGCCTGTGGCCCCGGTTGACGCACATCTCTACGAGCCATAGTTATCTCCCCGGCCCACGGCCAGCTCTAAATCCCTGTTGTCCATTGACACGTACATTAGTACTGCCATAGGTTCCGCCGGAAGTACCTCGGCCTAAGTTCTGGAACATACCTTGACTGTACGCAGAACCTGCTGCACCTGCTAGACCTAGTAAGGCACTAGCGGTTTCTGCAGATTGGTTCTTAGTACTTACAAGGCTTGCGTATTCTGTAACATCCACCATACCGCGAGCTTGTCTAAGCATACTACTAAGTGAGCTACTAAGATTGTCCATAGTAACTTCTTGCTCTAACCATTGTTGAGCTGTATCTATATCTGCTTGAGCATCTGCAGCACTGTATTGAATCTGAGCACTTGCACCAATAGCATCTGCTGTTGCGTTCTGAACAGAAATATCTGCCTTCTGCATACCAGAGCTACGTTCAATATAGTTCAATGCTTCACCAGTATTGCGGATACTATAAGAGCGTTCTTTCATAATATCCGCAGTAGCCCGAGCCGTTTCCTGCATCAAGAGTTTATTACGCTCTTTCTGCAGTTCACGTTTACGTTCTATAATACTGTTCTGGTAGTCTAGTAGTTTCTTAGCAGCTTTCTCAGCTTTACCACCTTCTAGACCACCAGCAATCGCCCCGACCCCAGCACCAATAAGCGCACCCCAAGGGCCGAACGACATACCCATCTGAGCGCCTTGCGCCGCCCCTTGACCTGCACCACTGCCACTAAAGGCCATACGTTATACCTCAAACTTGTCTACGTTTAGATACACCACGGATAGTGTACTCAATACTAATTACATTCATTTCGCGGGTACTGTCGATACTGAAAGAACAGAGATGTTCCTCTGATTTAGCACGTACCGGAATGATAACCGTACCATAATCAACAGCCTGTTTATTACCTAAGCCTAGCTCAGTACTACTCCATTTTAAACCAGAAGTATCTAGAGTAATATCGTCAGAGTACAGTATATCCACAGACACATCGAACTCGCCAGTATTACGGACGTTAGCCAAGTACTTTAACACGTTAGCATTAGCACTGATAATAGGCTTACCATCTTTATCCCGCACTAGTGGTGGGGAAGGTGTGAAGCTACTACTGTACATCCAACCTACGGCCAAGTTACCACTAGGGAAAGAACGGAACACTTCTACTTCCCAAGTTGTAGTATTGATACTTTTGATACCTATAGGTTCGCCACTAAGCGCACCAGTTAACTGAGCACATCGAATACTTGGTACTAAGCTAATGTTACGTAAATGTACTGGCAATGTGAACTTGTTGGCCACTACGTTAACAGTGGCATAGAAGTCCAAGAAAGGAGGAATACTGCCTGCCTGTTGATAACTAGCTGCCCTAGGGTCAATAGTACCGACTATAAAGGAACCACCGTCTTTCACAATGACTACAATAACACCACGTACAAAGTGCATACTGAGTACATCCAGATTCAATAACCATTTATGGAAACTGTTCTGTACCCGCTCATCACCATTCCAGATGTACTCATTAACTAGTACACTTTTATAATCAGACGCACTCAAGAACAAACCCATATTAGAGCTACTAGAACTTACGATATTACGGCAACGCCCCGGTATGTACCTAGGGATATGTTCTGTAAGATTCTGTGCAATGTACTGAGCTTCACTGTACTGAGATGGAACCAGCTCACCTACACCAAAGAACTCCGAACTAATATCTGTACCGTACATCACAGTACGTCCAATAACTTTAGGTTCTGATAGTGTATCAATACTACTGGTGCTGCTAAGTACAACCATAGCATTACCGGACGTGATACCTGTATTACCTGCAGGAATTACAGCTTGGTGAAAGTTACTGAATAGAAGCAGGTCTTTGTTAAAACCTACAGCGTATTCAAAGCTAGCACTCGCCAATGCACCGGCACCAATCTCAATAGGATCATCAGAACGCAAATCTACAGTAGTGCTACGTAGGAAACGTAGAGGTCTATTGCTAGCACTAAGTGTAGTGTATCCTGCAGCTAATAGTACTAACCTGCCTTGATACGCACCTATGCCTGTAATACCTACAGTGGTAAATGCTGGGTAAGGATTATTCTCCTCGTCACCAGCTAACCGCCCTTCAAAAGTAGGTGCCTCTAATGTAGCCACACCAGCTTCAAACTTCAAACGTAGTGGCATACCGTTAAGAGTATCTGCGCTAGTGAAGCTACCTACTTCGCGCCAAATGCCTTTAGCATCATCCCATTTAAAATAGGAGTACGATCTAGGAGTTTGACCTACGGAGCATACACAGTTATTACCTTGTACTGGTAAGTTTGCTGGCAAGTCTAGTTGTAGAGGTACGTTCATAATACCACTGCCAATCATATACAATTTACCGGCCGCTGATGTGACGGAAGTTGTACCTGCCGCAGTATCTTTATTCTTACGGGTTAAGAATACATAGCCTTGCTCTCGGTAAATATCGTACTTAGCTGTAAATGTAGCATCCGCTAACATAAGGCTAACCAAACCTGTAGCAATACCCTCAGATGTACTAAGGGCCAAATCCCCCGCACCGGCACCATTAGGGGTAGTATAGGTGTACGATTTGGTGAAGCTAGGGCTCGTAATAGTTATTGTGTACGTTTTACTATACGCCCCGTTTACGATGTAAAAGAAACCGTCAAAGTCAGGATTTGTTTTATCAGCACCGGACGTACCGAGGGTAGGTTTAACACTTGTATTTAAGAACCAAGAATACCCACCAACAGTAGTTGTTCTAATCTTGCTAATATCTGTAGCAATTAAGTACGGATTAGTATGTGTGCTGTGCAGAGTAAAGTCTGCGTTAAGTATAGTGATCTTGCCTAACTTAGAGTTCAGGATGATGTGATAACCTACACCATCATACTCTGTGTACAAACCACGCACAGAGTTATTATCTGTATCCTCGGTGTACGCACTTTTAAAAGATACGCCCGGTCTACGCCGTAAGCCTGTGACAACATCTGACAGCATATTAGTCTGTGCTGATAGTTGCCCTTCTTTACGGTGCTGTAACACTTGTTGAGATACGCCCTGTAATAGAGAAGGGTACGCACTATCACCAATCATATTAAGTCCTCAAAGAGTTCAAGTACTTCATACCGGGAGGGGTTCGCATAGCACTATAATTAACTTTGCGAAGGTGCTCACGTTGTAGTAATGCAAATGCCTCGGCTTCCCGCTGCATTAGAACCTGTACTGCCGCAGCTACCCCGTAATCTGGAACATAAGCATCTATACCAGCCCGCCACATTACAGTACGTGCTGCAGATTCAGGTAGTTCTTCAAACGTCAAATCTACCCGGATGCTTGCTTCAAAAGGAGCAGCGATTTGATAAGTACTATTACCTAAATCGTAAACCCTATCTCCACGCACCTCGTAATTAAGTGCCTTATCTTTTGGATACATTGCAATAAGGTTTGTAGGTTTCATCACCTCACCCGCAGGTGTAAGAAAGAACTTCTTATTCTCAGTGTTAAACCAATAACCCTCAGATAGAATCTTCTCGCGGTTCAAATCAATCTTGTTCAGAATCAAAGCTACAGTAGGATGTTTAGTATCCACAGTTGTAACAGTGTTCTCTTCCATCCAAGGTAGGATGTTATTTACAGCAGTTAGTAAATCCACAAAGGGAGTCTCCAATTACAGAAACTCCCTTAATTGAGCTACTAAGGGAGTTCCCTAGTTATGTTACGGACTAGGAACAGTAGCACCAGATGCACCGGCTTGCTTTGCAGCAGCACGAACAGCAACCAACGCAACTTCACCAGCAGCGCCAACGGTAGCGACTACAGCCATGTTTATTCTCCAGTTTATGTTACAGGAACAGCGGGAGTAACTAGAGCTGGTGGAGTACTTGGAAGTACTGGCGTCACCGGAGCTGCAGCAGTTACTACAGGTTCTTTAGCAGGTTCTACGATAGGTGCCGGTACAGCAGCTACAGCAGGTTTGTTAACTTTAGCAGATACTGTTTTAAGTACAGCCATTTGAATCTCCATACAAAAAAAAAACCTACACTCCGTTAAGAATGTAGGTTCTGGTATTATGCGTAAACGCAGCTGATAACTACAGCAGTGTCAGGGCGACGTTGGCCCACGGTGTACATAGCGTAGCAATCCAGTACGTTGCAGAACTCACCCTCGTCATCCCAAATACGGGAAGTGAAAGGTTTAGCTTCTACAGTAACCAGAGTCTTCGACTTGGAGAATACAACCATGTGGCAGGTAGCATCATCAGCAGTTACGTTGAAGTTCGGGCCGAGTGGATGTGCGGTATCTACTGCAATTGGGAACTCAGTCGATTCTACAACCGGCAGGGAGTTCATACGAGTAACACGACGACCAGCGTAGTTGTTAGCCTCAGTACCTGAGAAGTCCAGATTCAGCAGCTTAGGATGTTCCAGCAGAACACTGTACTCATCGGTGTAAACCAGAGTGATAATGTCAGCCAGCGGTACTTTGCGTTTAATCAGGGTATCAACTGCAGCCTTGTGAGCAGCAGCCAGAGCAACAGCGTTAGCCTCTTTCTCAGCCTGAGTATCAGCAGCCAGAATCAGGTTACATACAACCTCAGCACCATCATTGAAGGCTGGCTTCAAGTGCGCAGGTGCAACCCAATCACGGCCTTTAATAAGTTGGATCAGGTGGGCTTGGTCAAAGACTTCTGCAAACTCCGAACCGTTGTTCTGACCCATCTCACGGAGGAAGTCAGGTGCAGTCCAATCATCTTGGTAGTCGATCGGGTTGCGGATGTACAGAACAGTATCAACAGTCAGTACCAGTTTATCGTTGGTTACTTTAGTAGCATCGAGCTTAACACCCGAAGTACGGCCCTTGACGGACGAAGTATTCAGACGGTCAATACGGTAAGTGTTAGAACGATCAGCAACACTACGTTGAGTGCTCAGAGCACGGAACATAGCCATGTATTGAAAGCGAGTATCGAGTTCACCATCGTAAACTTCAAGATGGATATCCACATCGGAGTTAGCACCGCCCCAGTGGGCGCGAGTAGTGTTGCCAGCGTAATCATGTGCAGCCATTATTTAATATCCTTAAATGCCGAGTTTCTTGCCAGCAGCGCGCCGAGCAATGAGAGAGTTATATTTAGTAGCCACAGGGCCAGTTTCAAAAGACCGATTACCGGCCTCGGTACGCAGTGTAGCTAGTTCCGCTTGGAACTGAGATGCTGTAAGAGCACCAGCCGCACCAGATACAGCACCACCGCCTTGCAGCGTGGGATTTACATTAGGCAGCAAACCAGAGTCTTTTACTGAGTTCAGTAGAAGTTCTGCGCCACCAGCAATATTACCTTGATCCATAAGAGCCTTCACTGCTGCTTTAATTGTAGGAGTTGCAGAAGTATTGAAAACACTTACTGCTTGGTTCCATTGTTGTTCACCGCCAGCAGCAGTGTAAACAGTTTGTTTGTTTTTGGTAATGTTCTCTTGTTGAACACGTACATCTTCTTTAACAGCAGCCTCTGCTAGAGATAGAGCTTGGTCAGCGAACTTACCAAACTTCTCTTTAATAAAGGCACGATCAATAAGATCAGGATTACCATACTCCATAGCCTTAGCCACAGCACGGTCTAAGTCTGCAGGTTTAGCACCTGTTACAGAAACAAAGGCAGTAATAGCCGTATCTAATGCGGTATTACCTGTACCAATATCAAACTCTTCCGAATCAGAATCCACTGGTGGTATAACTGCCGCCGGTGTAATAGGTGTGTCAGGTAAACGTGGTGGCGCACTTGTACTAGGTACGCCGGGTGGCAGTGCTGTAGGTTCTACAACTGGTGCCGGTGTCGGTACTACAGGGACAATTGGATCACTCATTTAAATAATTCCTTGAACAGTTTCAGCGACGCCGGTTAGACTACCGCCCATTGCAGCTTCTTGTTGAGCTTGTGCTGCCGCTTGTTGATCCTGTTTAGCTTTAAGAGCCTCAGGGGAAAGCATAATATCTTCTAGGTTGATACCTCTCGCTTGCAAGATCAAATCAATAACCTTCTCAATATCTGCACGTGCTGTTAGCTGTTGCAAAGACGGGATGATTACACTTAACTCTTGTACGGCTTGTAGCAGTTGAGTAACTACAGTACTTCGACCTAAGGCCGGTAGACCTGTGATAACTTTTAACTCTACATCCCCAGCAATGATACCTGTAATGAAAGTACTATCTACTTCACTACACAATAGATAACTTAGAGGAAGGTGTATACCTTGACTGAGTTGCGAGTACACACCACCTAGAGCAGACTCCGCCTCTCGGGCATTCATCTGCAGTTCTTCGGCAGTTACACGTTCTGCATCTCGGGTATTCCCTTGATACATAAACGCCATACTCAAGCGCTGGAAGATAGTTTGAATACTGGCTGCAAGTTGTTGAATCTTACCTGCATCGCCGCCTTCGTGTGCATTAATGTTACCGGGATCACCTTGTACCCATTCACCACAATAAGCGTCATTCATCTTATCAACATCGACAGTGCTACCCGGCTTAACCAGATTCACTACACGACAAGCGTTGATTTCGTAAACAGCTAGAGCACGTGAAAGGTCTGACAGTTTAGCAAAGTCACCTGCATGGTCTTCAACCAAGCCACGACCATTACTATCACCATTTACAAGGTTCCAAACTACAATGCGATAGGGGCATAGGTTCTCAGGGTATTCACTAGGAAGCCCTACATCTACACCTTCTACTTGTTGGGATACAACATAGATAACATTACCATTACGGACTTCACGTTTGATACGTGTGTACACACTGATAGCATCTGTATCTTTCATACCCGGACGCTGCACTTGCAGTCGGATATGTATGGGAAGTGAACCGTATGCCCAGTCCTCACGTAAGATAACATCTAGTACAGTACCTTCGTTGTCTCGCAGTTGTGCGAAATTACGTAGGCTATAAACTGTTAGCTTGCCATTGATACGTTTGAACATAGCGTTACCTGTAATGATAAGGTAGCGCAACATCTGGATAAGTTGAGCATAGCTAGCATTCTCAAAGAGTGCAGCACATGCGTCATTCTCCAGTTTTACAATATTGTTCTGTACTTCTGTTTGTTCAACACCCCACACCTCAGTAGCCATTGTAAGCAGCTGGTCAGTGGGCTGAATCTTAAAGAAACTCTGTGTAACCGGAAACAAAAGACCTGCCAACTTACTAGCTAAGAAGTTCACAAGGATTGCACCGATACTTTGGTAGTCATGTTCAATAGGCATGTTACCTTGCATCTGCACATCTTTATTAACATCGGGGAACGCACCGGGAATAGTCCACAGTGCGTAGGTCTTTAGTTTCAGTAGGCTACGATCATCTTCGTACTCTTGGTACAAACCTTCATAACTTACTGGTGCATTCATTAAACAATCCCGAGTTGTGAACTAGTAGCGGATCTACCGCGACGTTTCCGCATATCGTCTAAGATAGTGTCAGGTGAATCCATACCACCAATATCAAACTTAGTTGTATCGTTAGCAGCGTTAGCGCCGGTCAAACCAGCTTGGTTAGAAGCCAGGCGTTGTGCTTGTGCATCAAACTCTGCTTGTTGGCGCATAGCATCCTCACTAGCTTTAGTAGCTGCGTCCATTTGCTCTTTCTGCAATTTGGCGTTCTGTTCTGCCGGCGTAAGCACTTTATCACTACCGTACAGTGCATCACCTGCAGGATCAGGAAGGCCCATACTTTTAAGGACTTGGCCACCAAGATCACCTTTAGCCAAAACCTTACGAATCTTTTTCCAAGCTTTACTCACATTAATTCCTCAGTTCATAGTACTGTCCTTTGTAAGCGTATTTACCCACCCGTTTGGTTAGGTACATCCAACTCTGCTTTTCAGGAACTGACTTAGCCAGTCTCTTAACTACAGAGAGTAATCGTCTAGTTAAGGGTGGGCTGTTACTAATCATAGATTGTATAACAGTACCAAGCCCTACTACATGATGGGATTCTTGTGAGTACGCTAAACAGCAGACAGCGTATTCTTCTGTACTGTTGAAGACCACAATCATATCACAACCTTCAACAAGTACTTTCAATTCTGTGTAAGCTTTCTCAAAAGGCACTAGCTTTTGCTCAGGTACTAATTCAGTCCTGTAGGCTACCTCTAGTGCCTTACGGAGCCAGAACAAGTACTGTACAGAACCTTCCTGTAAGTATTTAAGTTCTGTCATCTAGCTTACTCTGTTGTATTCTTAACCTATTACGTACATAATCCACTACAGAACGCTTACCACTATTAAGAAGTAGCTTGTTAGGTTCATGCTCATCTAGTAGCTCAGGGAAGTTATTTTCTAGATCATCTAGGTGTGCTTGTGTCCATTTTACAGGAATCATAATGAATTTCTCGTATCGTATTACATCAGACAATGGGAATTAACAGAACATAAAACGACTAGATTTTACATCCTGAATGTCAAGAGTACCCTTCGGAGGTACAGTAATATCGTATCCTTCGCGGATAATAATACTACTGGCGAGGTTCCCCAGCACATCTACTTGGTACATTTCTACGAACTGTTCACGCAAGGTGGCGTGCATCTCGTCCACATCACAAGGGTGTGTAGCGAAAGAATCGTGGATAGGCACGATCTGAATAGTGCTCTTAGCCAGTACCATACAGAGGTGAGCACTGTCCATACTATGCACGAAATTAGGTGAGATACCATTGCAAGCAGCGCGTCGATTGTATTGCCCGTTGTACAATTTAAACACTGCACTGGTGCGCCCCATGCTACGAATCTTGATATCGCGAGTCTCTAGTTCCTCTACCCAATTCACAACAGGCATACCTACAGGCGTAACCCACTGAATAGGGTTAGTGCTAGCACGTACAAGACTTTGAAGATAATCCATACCCTCAGCTGCAGCCGGTACAGTTTCTTCAACAGCTTCCCGTAGAGCTTTACCTACAGGTACAGCCAGTTTGTGTAAGCTGTACATGATCTTACCGTTACTGTCCTTGATATCCGGCATACCCGCTTCCTGCATATCTAGACTAACGTAATCCATAGTACTCTTGAGAGTGCTACCGTACACATAGGTCATTACAGGGCGCTTAGCCATTTTACGTGTGATAGGTTTATCTTTCCAGTAATCAACTACTACCGGATCATTGTCACTATATAGTTTCTTACCGTCCGCAAGCTCACCCACTTTCTTGTAAATATCTGACTTTTGGTCAAGCCCCGAATCAACAAGGTTAGTATAGTACCCGCCAACAGGATCACGTAACATAGCGCTAAAATGTTGAAGACCGCTGCAAGTTGCATCCATTGCGATAGGGACGTGGCATACATACTCATAAGGATTAGGTAAGAGCATAGCATCGCGATAAGCGCACATGGCAGTATAAAGAGTGAATGCAGTATCAGGCTCAGGCGGTTGTACTTCCAGTGGGTTTTCACAGAAGTCCATAAGCATTGCCATGTTGTCTTCTGTCCACTTAGCTTTAATAGATGGATCATGTTTATCATAACCTGCACAGTTAGCAATATGTACTTTCAACCAGAACATACCACGTTCACCTAGAGGCTTACCTTCTGCAAGCTCCAAGCAAGATTTAACAGCATCGTTGCTTTGTGGGTTCAATGTACTACGGAAGTACATACGACCACGCCAGTCTACAAATGTAGGGAAGTACAGCTTCTCTTGATTCTGATATTTTTGCAGCTCTTTGATTTTACTCAACAGACCTACAGATTGACCAATGCGAGTACATTCCCGAGTATGCCACAAGTGCATAAGATTTTTCCACTGCTTGAACTCCTGCAGTTCGCCGGGGCTGCACTCATCTTTATTGAACTTCTCAGCAGGGACAAACGGGAACTCTGGCTTAGGTTCCGGGGCGCTACGAGCCAAGCCCATCAGCCCTTCACCTGAGGCTACAGCGGCCTCCAGAGCGCGCAGGGTGCCCTTGTTCACACGGTACGGGACGTTCTGTGCGTTGGTCAAGGCTTGCTTCAACAGCTCGCCCTTGCCCTCAGCAAGCCCTTCCAACACCCACCGGCGAATGCTCCTTGGAGCGCGTAGGCTCACCATGCTGGCACGTTGCTGATACCAGTCAGTGAGATACCCACCGTTGTAGGGATCGACCCACGGACGCGGAGGGACAAGCATAGGGGGGAATCTGACGATACTCTTGCTAGCATCCACAGCCTGCTGTACGTGCGATGCTAGTACATCAGATGGGCGTAGAACTTGGATAGGTTTGATACGGCCCTTACCTTCGTAGAAGTCTTCCCACTTGAACAGACCAGTTTCATACAGTGCGGTCATAATCAAACGTCCTACACCGATACGCTCATCTGCACCCCAAGGTTCCCAATCAATACGCAGTGCATTAGCTGCAGTTGTAAATGTACGATTACGATGACGAATATCTGTGGTTCTACTGTTGTTCAGATAAGCTAGAGTCTTCTCAGCATAAGCACTGTTCTGCTTCGATACAGCTTCGATCAGTACTTCTGTCTCAACCATCTGACCAAGACCACGGCACACGTCTTGCAGAACCGGAGACTTCTCTTTAACACAATGACCTAGTACAAGACGCAAAGAAGCGATAGTTATAACGTCAATGTCACCACGGCGAATGAATGAGCGGTACTTACCACCTGCACCACTTTTAGGGACGCAGATACGGGCAAGCTCTTCCTTCGCTACTTCAAAAGCCTTAGCTACAATACGTTTACCAATACCAGTATCTGCCGCACGTCCCTCGTTGATTGCATCTTGTGTTTGTTTAATACTAGCAATAATGCTGGCATGGGAATACTGTTCTTCGATAGCTACTTGGCGTTCGTACAAGTCTTGCATTGTAAATCCTTAGAAGAATGTAGGTTGTGCTACTGCGCGAGTGAGGTACATCAAACCGGTCTGGAACTCGGTCTTAGCTAGAGCTTGGAATCGGTAGGGTGTTGCATCGTCTACACGATCTTTAACATTCTGCAAGTTGTTATTTACAGCCTCTGTAGCTTGATCTGAGAGGTGTTTATTTACTTTCATAAGTACAGCTTCGATAACAGGCCCGAGCAATTTAATCTCGTTCATCAAATCAATTTCAGCTGCAGTTAGTTCACGATAGCCTACAATACGTCGATGTTGGTTATCCATTAATTTGCTCCAATTTCTCAAGTCGTTTGATTTCAGCTTCTGCGTAGAATTTAATCTTCTTAGCATCGCGCAACATCTCACTGTGCGCAACCTCACCATAACGGTAACACGCACGGAAGATTTCACCAATCTGCGCATTCATGTTCTTATGGCTGATGAGGTCTTGCAGTTGCTTAGCGCCTCTAGGTAAGACGTAATAACTTGCGGTACTACCATCACTCTTAACTTGCATTAGCTTTCCCCAACATCAAATCTACTTGGGTACGTGCGCCGCTGATAATACTATCAAGCGCTTTACGCCGTGCAATAGTTTTAACAATACTACGTACCTTAGGATATACTTTAAGCACGTGCAGCCTCCAAAGCTTTAAATGAATTAGGATACAGTGGTTGCACAACATCACGTAGCTTCTTAGCGAAGTCTTGTGCAATCAGTTGAGCG
The DNA here is from genome assembly GCF_024611115.1 of Sphingobium sp. CFD-1. Lineage (NCBI taxonomy): Bacteria > Pseudomonadati > Pseudomonadota > Alphaproteobacteria > Sphingomonadales > Sphingobiaceae > Sphingobium > Sphingobium sp. CFD-1. Next base: position 25,918 of record NZ_CP084403.1, read on the forward strand.
TGCCCATCAATACGTTGTGTAATAACTCGATCCATAAACAACAGTGAACCAGTCCAGATAAAGTTAGTCATACTGTTCAGAGGGAGAATCATACGCGCCTCTTCCGGTGCTACACCTTGAGTAAGTAGGTAGTTATATGCGCTGTAAGAATCTTGCGTCATACTAATCATATAACGTAATATACGCGCAGATTTGTCATGTACACCACCTGAACCTTGCTTGGCATTATCAGGTTTACTGTGCAGTTCTTTAGGTAGATAGAACTCTACTGGCCCATCAATGTAACGACGAGATTCTTCATTCCAGTTACCCCCTACTTGGTGTTTAACCAACTGGCGAGCTAGGAAGATTGGAACCTTACATCGTACACTGATACAGGTATGTGCAAACGGCGACCAGTGATTATGTTTAGCTAGGTAGTTCAGAAGACCTTGATCTTTCTCAGTGAACTCTTGTACCCCTTTAGCAAAGGATACTCGCGCAGCATTAACTACGTTCGTATCATCGCCCATGTGAGATACGTACTCTACAGAAACATCTGCAATTGGAAGACTCATTCTTCAATCAACTCCTTAATAGCCTTGCGGTTACGCATACGTTCAATACCGTTAGTAATCTGCTTGCTAAATCTACCGGGTACGCAGCAAGAATAAGCCCGTTTGCTCCAGTAGTCATAACCACTAGCTTTAGAACCTTTAATAGTCCGACTCATTTCTTATCCTTAAATAGAGCGCACTGTTTAGGTACGCTCCAAAGATTAATAGGTGGGAATTTTAAATCAGGCCAATCACATGATTTCGCATACACCACCTGCACAGGCAAGTTCCCCGGCAAGGTTGATTGATTTGCCATTAGACTCAAACACCTCATCAATGTTGATTGCTTCTAGAGCAGGCAGCATAGCCAAGTACTGTTCTTCTGTGCAATCTTCAAATGGCAATTGTGGGTATGCCTCAGCACCGTAGTAAGGGAGTACACTGATACCATTGTAGTGCTCACGGTTCAACCACATCCACTCGGTAAGACCTTCCCACTCATCGTTCTTAACACTAATAGTGCAAGATACGTTGTGGCGATTCTGTCCAGTGTTGTGACCGTTAGCAACCCAGTCGATAGCTACATGCTTAACACGTTCCAGTAGATCATACATACTCTCAGTACGTACACATGCACCAGCTGGTGCTTTCTGAGGGAAGCTAAGTACTACTTGGTGCGGAACCATAACATCTTGTTCAACAAGGCTTGGTGCCACTCGCTGCATGTACTGCGCCAACTCTTCGTCTTTACCGGCTCGCATCCGTCGAATGTAGTAATCGTTATGCCAAGCATGGATGCCAGAACTGCAGCCAAGTACCAGACTAGTAGTACCTTCAGGCTTAACAGTAGTAATACGCTCACAGCTACGGATGCCAATAAGAGCAGCGATGTACGCATTAGTATCTTTAGCAATCTGTGCAGCCTCTTTCATATCTAGTTCTGTGACAGTCTTACTAGCAATGCCAGTCATACTAACACCAAGCAAAGCACCACGCTCACAAGTCTCTTTCCATTTAGGATTAAGATAATGGAAGTCAGTGTAACCAGCTTGAAGAGTACCTAGGAAAGAAGCAGCTTCTGCAGCACCATTGAACTCTTTCTGATTGGTAATCAGGCTAGCGTTAATCGCAGTGAGGTTACACATCTGGTAAGGTTCCAGAGCAATCTCACAACATGGGTTAGTTCCCCAATCAGGATTATTGTTCCAGTACACACCCGGTTCACCACAACCAGACTCTTCTACTCGTTTCATCAACTGGTAGAACTCACCAACACTAACTTGACCGCGAAGCAGTACAGCACTGTTATTAGCACGCCCACGGTACGGGTGAGTCTCCCACCAGTTACCAGCCTTACAAGTAATCATTTCTTCGTCGTCACGATCAAACAAACTAATCATAGCTGCACGACGAATACCGCCTGCAAGTACAGCATCTGCGATAACACAAGCAGCATCATGTACTTCAATAGGTCGCATCTTACGACCAACAGCCTTACCGAAAATCTTTGTGAGTTCTTCGATACAGATACGTAGAGGTTCCGGGCCGGGGGCCAACCCACCGGTAGTTACTAACTCACTACCTTTCTCACGTACATCGCGGAAGTCGAAAGCAGGAAGATTACCGCCAGTCAAGAATGCTTTGGTAACAATCTTAACAGCATCAGACCAACCTACAATACTGTCTTGTACTTGGTATTTGTAGATACCGATTGATTTAGGGGAGGTTACAACAGGCAGCTTCTCGGTGTGAATACGTTGTACAGAGTAACCCATACCAGTACCACCAAGTAGCAGGAACATAAGCTCACTAAAGAAGTGGTAGTCTTCTGCAGGCATATAAGCACAGTTGAAGATACGATTCTCAGACAGCTCAATTGGACGCCCACCAAACTGCAAGCTACGCATACTAGGTAGAACACGTTTAGTCTCTACGTAGTTCCGGTACAACAGCTCAATACGTTCATGTAATTGCGGGTACTTACGTTGGTGCATCTCTTTGTTGCGGGTGACAATTTCTAGATAGTTCTCTCGCCGGCCTTTATCTGGCAGGAACTTAGCGTACTTGTTGAAAACCGTGATATCCGATAGAGCGCGTTTATCCGGTTCCATCATTACACAGCTTCCTTAACGAAAATCCCGTCTACCATCTTACCCTTACGATCTTTAATTTCTTCGTAGGCGCTATGGATACAGTCGATCAGACGCAGGCCGTTCTGTTCAGCGATAATAGTAAGAACTACAATCACATCACCCAGCGCATCAGTAATCTCACCTACATCCCCAGCCTGCAAACCATCAAACAGTTCAAGGGTTTCTTCTTCGAGTTTAACGAACTGGCGGAAACTATCAGAGCCTTCGACTAGGTTACGATCCTTAGCCCATTGTACAATTTTTTCTTGGAGTGTATTAAAGTCAAGCATTATCTTTAGCCTTGAGTTTTAGTCGTGCTTGGCGAACTGCTGCAGCACGTGTTGCTTTCTGTTTAGTTATGGCAGCTTTCTCTTCTACCGTTTTATGGTCAGGGTATATCAAACCTGTACCGGGCTTCTCAAGATACTCTAGCATGTTCTTGAGCCAAGGAATCAGCTCTTTATAAGACATACTCTTAGCACCCCAACGGCCAGCAGCATTCGCTACTTTACCCTCTGCCGCATTACATGACCGATGCAGTACACCACGTATCTCACCAGTTTCGTGACAGTGATCTACTACATAGTCCGACTTGTTACCCATAACCTTTAAGTTAATAGGTTTATTGCACAGAGAACAGTTACCTCCCTGTACTGTCTTCAAGTGCCCCATAGCCCAAGCACGTAGGCTACTCCTTGGAATCTTCCGCATCATCTTGCAGCTCCTTGTACTCGTCATCTGTTAGTTTGTACTTACGATTGAAACAGTCAAGGATGAATTGACGATTACGCTCGGTTAGATCAAGTGACCAAATATAGCTAGCAGCAGAATCATCAGGGGTTCTAGCTAACCACAAGGCTTCCGCCTCAGGTAATGGATTTTGATTTATGGCACGGTACGCATTCAAAACCAGATTAGCGCAGTGGTTCTCGCACTCAATACCTTTTAGGGCTGCGAGTGCAGCGACCTCCCCGCACAACTTACCGTCGAACTTCAAGATACCTTTTACGTTATCTGCTGTGTCGCCCATAAGCATCTGCAACCAGAAGAATTTAGTTCCCCGACCGTCTGCTTTTAGTTTACCTGAATCTGTAAAGCGTTCTGCTGTCCAACCAAATCTAGTACCGGGAGCTAACATCAAAATACGCCCTGTACTGGTACAGTACTTAGGACAAGGTACAATGTTCAAGTCTTTATCCTCAGACCACACGATTGAGTTTTCAACTGTGTACGCATCCATCATAATAGCATCATCTGCTTCTACTTGGTATTGCGGGAACACTTGGATGTTCTCATGTGGTTGGAATAACCCACTAGCCATAGATCGTAGAGGTTCAAGTAAAGGAGGTTTAGGTTTACCACCTCGGTTCGCTTGGTACGGTTTGGCACCTAGTAACAGATGCCTCCCGTTCTTGTAGCAACCTTTAGGTGTAAGATGAACCCTAGCAAACTCTGCTTTGGTAAGGTACATAGCTTCGTAGATTAAAGTAGTGAACCTGCGAATAGCAGTATCCATTTTCTTAGCATCTGCTGTAGCTTTATACGCTGCACCATCACCATCCATGATGAGAGTTCTACCTACTACACATCCCTCAAACTGATCCTCTAGATCGTCTTGGCTTACACCGAAACGATCTAGAAGGGTACTCATTCTACAAGCACCACATCAAAGTACCAATCTTGATTAGCTGCCTCACCTTTAGCGTACTCCATATCATTAGAGGTAACGTAATTTTCATGATCGGGATGAGCAGCCCCTAATGCAGACCGCCAATCCGCAGCCTCTACAACCTTAACACTAAGGGCATTCTCAAACGAGGTTAGATAACCTACTGCGAACTTAGCCATAATTACACCGCCGGTACAGCAGGTACATTCGGAAGGTTAGGTACTGTCAGTGCTGGTACAGCTACTGCAGCGGGTACAGCAACAGGCGCTGGCTCAGCAACCGCCGCTGGTACTTCCGGTACAACCATCGTACTAGGTACACCACCATCAAAAGGCACATCAGGGAGAGCAGGTGTAGCGACAACAGGAACACCTGCAGGCTCTGGCTGAGCACTGGGCACAGCAAGACTAGGAATCCCAGCAGAGCCACCACCAAGCAGAGCCTCAAGAGCGCTACCGGGGAAGTCAGTTGCTTTAAGAATCTTTTCTTGAACATAGTTCTTTGAATCTCCATTGTCGAACTTACCATCTACAAACAGACTATCCCATTGTGCCTTAGTAGGTTTCTGCCACAGGAACAAACGGAACACATCATCAGGTGCATTCGGGATTGCATACGGTTGTTTACTAACTGGATCAGTTGGGGGCAAGAAGCCCTCAAGATCAATAGTAGCACGTGGTTTGCTATTAGCATCGGCTGGTTTAGTATGCACGATCTTCAACAAGAAACCTTCATTCAGTAGCTGAGCAAAGCGCTTAGCAGTACCTTTGTAGTTCAGTTTCTTAAAGAGCTTGAATGCTTTAGCTTTCTCGTTAGTACTCAGAGCGAACTCATAAGTACGAATCATACCCGGCGAACCATCTTCTTGCTGATAGCCTTCACCCCACAGAGCAAAGCCCAGCTTAGCCATAGGTTGTGCAGCTTTAACCTCACCTTTGTACTCGGTACGATGAGAACCCATCTCTACGTACTCTACCAATCGGGCGAAGGCGTAACCCTCAGGATACAGAACACCACCACCACCTTTGGTAGCAATGTTCATATCTTGGTTCAGTTCAGCGTCTTCATTAGCTTGTTGTAGCAGGTCATTTACAATTGACATATATCTCTCTTATACGAATGGGAAGTTAGATTGAGGATTCATTTTAGCGGTTACGTTAGTACGATCCCCGTATTTAACGAGCATAAAGAACATAGCACGATCTTCTTTATTCTGGATGTTTATTTTAGTAGCCCATTCAGTAGCTAGTCGATACCGTTCAAACAGAGCATCATCGCAGGTGACGATAAGATTAATCTCGCCCTTACGGAATGTGCAAAACGAGTACTCGGCACCCATCATAACATCATAGTGTAGTGGGCAAGGCACATAACCTAAACCCTCCAGAGTACCAAGATCAGCCTTGTCGTGTAGTAGTACACAAATATCTAAGTCGGTGTCCGTTACAGGTGGGTTACAAATAACACGCGAACCTCCAGCAAAGCAGTCCTTAACGAACTCTTTAAACTCATAAGGTATTTCAGTATTGACAGTCATTAGCAATGTTCCTTACTCATCATGTTCAGGCCGAACTCAGGTACAGCCGGGAAAGGTGTAGTGTCATAACCCCATTCTTTATACGCAGGAATCAACTCACACATATAACGTGGTGTATCGGCCATAAGCCAAGCTACGTACTTACCAACGTACCGTGCCCACTCTTCGTTTATACAGTCTAGATAGATTGCGTCGTGTACAGTGTTAATACAAAGTACAGCACCACCAAAGAAGTCGTTAGCAACGAGCCAGCGAAGAACCCTACCACAAGCTGATTGAACAATAAACGAGCTTTCACCTTGGATTGGGTAGTTACTAATCTGAGTATCTTTGTAATCCATAGTCTGCTGCCCGTTCTTACGGGTAGCGTACTGGCGGAAACTATAGCAAGTACCACCGGGTGCACGGTAGTAACCACGGCGGTAAATACTCCACATACCTTCGTCGGTACATTCACGATGTAACCCCTCAGGCAGCGAACCTGTAATCTCTACCTCTTTACGAATGAGTTGCTTAAACGCAGTGGCCTGTGGGAAAAGAGCCGCTTCTGTATCCAAGAACGCTTGCGCATCCTCGATACTACAACCAGTGGCGAATGAGATGCCGTGGGCACTAGCACCGTATTGGGCAGCGAACGCTTGTGGCTTAATTTGAGTACGTAACTCTTTATACTCTTTGTAAGCTGGGTTCTCCTTATTAGTAGCTTTATCAAGTACCACCTCATACGGTTCTTTGAGCTTACCGGCTAGTCGATAACAGTGCATATCTGTACCACTGAGCAACTGATCTAGCAGGTTCCTATCACCAGAGGCAGCAGCAATATCTACTACTTCCAATGCAGTATAATCTACCTCGACAATGCGCCCGTCTTTCCCGAATCGCGACGAGAACATTTCTTTAACGGTACTTGTCCCTTCACGTGGAAGGTTCTGTAGATTAGGAGTACTACTGCTAAGACGAGTGGTAACAGTTGCACAACCATTAAGACTATGATGAATAATTCCATCAGGCCCAACATATTGCAACATCCCCTTAGTTTTCTTTGGTTCACCTTTAGCGTTGTATTCTTGAACCAAGTAGTAAGTGCTGTTGTCTTTGTCTAACTGAGCTAGCTCTTTAAGCGGCTTAGCAAACGCAACAAAGTTCGCGAGTAAGTCGAGGGAGTCTTTGCCAGTCGAATACACAGGCGTGATTCCATCGGATAAGGTTTGCTTACCTCGGAACTCGGCTCGCTTGTCCAAGTACTGAGATGAAACGTGACTAGGAAGATCAGCAAAATCGACCAAGCCTTTAAAGTTGTAAACATCATCGCCCCACTTGAGCTTAGGTACATCAGAGTCGATTGGGAATACCTTAGGTATACCCTTGTTCTTACCTGACTTATAGATTGTAACATTCATCATCTGTGAAGGTTCAATCTGATCTACTGGAATGAACTTGCCTAGTACTTCATAAGAATCAACCTTCTCGAACTTAGGTGGATCATAAGGTACTTTCTTATCATATTTAACAGGGCCACCAAACAGGAAGGCACTCATATGATAACCACTGCCGAAGTTAAATTCAAACTCGGTTGGTAGATCAGCGGGTAGCATTGCTTTAATCTGCTGACGGATTACATCAGCACGTACTAGCTGTTCTTTGTGGTTGCGTTCTGCAACTTCCATATCTACATACAGACCGTGGAATGTACTGACAGCGTTGAAGACTAGTGAGTCCATACGCAACCAGAACATCTGTAACATACCACGTTCTTCTAGCAACCGGTACTGATTGAAGCACGCGATACGTGTGTTCTCAATATCACCCTCAGGCCCAACAAGGTAACGGATAAGCAACTCAGGATCAATCTCAGAAGTCTTTACACCCTGTTCCCAAAGTATCTTAACTTCGTCAATCTTCTTAGTGCCGCCGTACTTAACTGCTGTGTCTTCAAGACTAGGGTATTGATCTACTTGGTGAGTCAGCAGGTACTCAGCGTACTGCGTACAGAACACCTTACCACCTCGCTTAATGAAAGCAAGGAACGCCTCTTTATGACGACCAAGGAACCAATGAATCTCAAACGTAGCGTTATGTGCTACGAGGATTGTAACGTCTTTAATGAACTCATCGAACCACAAAGAGCTGTCAGCTTCTTCACGACTGTTGAAGTAGCAGTGACCTACAGGCCCATCGTTAATAGCCCAACCCGGTGCAACAATGTAGTTCTGTTCGCAGTGCGGAGAGCTGAGGTGGCCTAGGTGCGGATTGTTCTGAGTCTCAAGATCGACTACGCCGAACGACATAAGTATGTTCCTTTGATAACCTTAGTAATTACAGCAGGGTCTACACCGTACTCCCTAGCTAGAGCTAGAGTACCATTAGGGTTAGGTTTAGGAGCTGTGCCTTTAACCCAGCGTGCCTTAATAACTGTAACATCTTCAGCAGACAGGCGTTGCCTACTAGGCACTGATTTAGCTGAGCGCCCTTTATTTGCCCTATCCTTGTTGTTATCAGCACGTGTTCCAAGTATAAGGTGTGTAGGCTCAATGCACCTAGGATTGTCGCATGTGTGCATAACTACTCCGGCCATAGTATGCACGTCTAGCCCATTAGCTTCCGCATAAACTATACGATGGGTTGTTGTTAACTTACCAGCATACTGCTGCATATGGTAACCTTCAGGCCGTAAAGATTTAGTATAACCGTGATCTTTGCACTCAAGGTCAACGATACCAAAGCTCATAAACCCGCCTCTGCCTTCTCGACACTGTTGATAATGCTGGCGGCTTCTCTCAAATCGCCCGCAGCTTCTTTGTACAAAGATTCTAGAACATAATCCTCTTTATATTCTGCCAACTTAGCACGGTGTATATAACCATCTGCCATAAGTTTCAAGAGGTCTTTTATATTCATTTCAGCGGCCTCACATAAACAAAGTAGAACCAAGTTAAGGCTATCATACAGGAACCTCTTTACGTCCGTGGGTAAGCTGGATTAGCTTACCACCACGATCTTCATACCATGTACTAACCCAAGGCCCACGAAAGGTTAAGGCCCATGTAGTACGCAGCGCTTCAATCTTATGAAAACAATTACGTGGTGTGTACTTAGGGATTAGACTAGGACTCCACCACCGCTTACTATAAGGTCGAATACATCGCTCAAGCACTTCACCCCACAACCACCAAGTCAAAGCATTAAAGGCATGTGAGTGAAAAGCATCACGACTTCCTTTATCGAAGCGCAACAATGCAATACTACCGAACCGTTTACTTTCAAACAAGAAGTACGCACGTACACCAGACTTCACACCGCCATCAGGAGCAGACTCTAGCAGTCTCATGTTACATCCTCCACGAACTTATCAATACGTAGCTCCATTACCTTAGGTAAACGAAGCACACCCTTACTGGATTCTTGTAGAGCTTTCAGATGGAAGATTTTACCTATCGGGTTATGTGGGTGATCCATCTTGAGCGCATTGGTTGTGGCTAGTTGCCAACACTCTGTAAGAGCAATACGTTTCTCATCAGTCCACCCTTCACCAAGATCAGCCCAAAACAATTTACCTTTGTACTTGAATTGCAGCCGTGCAATCTGACCGGTACGTTTACCCTTACCAGTCTCTACAGCAAGACACTTCAAATCCACATGCAGATCACGTACCTTCTTAACTACACGATAGCCTTTGTGACCAGCTTCGTAGTTAGCATCCAGCTGCTTACCTACAATACCTTCACCACCTGCAGCAATTTCCTCAGCTGCGTACAAATCAAATTCAGCTTGTGAGTGCAGCATCCGGCCTTGGGCTTTGTACGTGTTGTAAGGTAGTGCTTGTACCTTCAAGCGACGTTCAATAAACGGAACTGGGCTGGAACCACGTAGTACATCAGCGAAGGTCAGTATATCATGAAAGATAATATCAATACCTTTCATCAAATCACGTTGGTCAATATCCCATGCTTGAACACGATTAGGATTAACCAAACCACTAAGTACCTCAAGACTACACTGTGTGTTAATCAACTCACCAATCAGCACAGTCTCTTCCCTGTCGTGCGGGATGTACGGGTACAGTAGATCATTCACTTCGTCGTAGAATTGTTTACCAGTACGCGAGATAGCTACTTGATTACCTCGATGCAACAGCACAGCACAGAACACACCATCATATTTCTTTTCACCCCACATAGGGTACTTGATCTTGTCGGTAGGCACATCATCAATATGCTTTACCAATTGAAATGGTTTATCTGTGTGACTTAGATGTAGCAGTACTTCTTGTAATGGGCACATGGTCATCCCCAAATATTCTTTTCAGGTGTGAAATAAACCTCAAGCTGGTTTGTACTACTGCAACCAGTCCGAGCTAGTTTGTTCTTAGGTGTACTGATACCACGCAGGTTCTGCACTTCTACGTTGTTCAGCGCACCCATCATAATACACAAGTCCAAAGTAGTTTGAATACCCACCTTAGAGTTCTGCATTGCGCTAAGGGGCGGGTACAACATATCCATACCTTCGCCAGATACTTGAGTTGTACCAATGTGCAAGAAGTCTTGCATTGCAGCCAGCTCTCGCATAGTGTTCCATGCTTCCTCAAGCTGAGCTACATCATTAGCACCTGTGCTGTTACTACCACTACGAATACGGCCAGTCATATCAGTGACTACACAGTACGGCTCATGTGCTTCAATGATACGAGCTACTTGCGACGTGTTCATACCGTGAATGTTCACTAGTCGAATACTATCTCTAGCACCAACTATACCAGTGTATGCCGGTACAAGCTTCCCTGAACGTGCTTGGGAAAGTAGCTCGTCCCTTGTAAGACTAAGCGCAGTTTGATATACCCTTGGGGTAAGAACTTCTGCGGTACTCTCATTGACACAATACAGTGCGCAGCGGTTAGGGTACATGGTCTTAGCTTGTTTAGCAAAGTCAACCAGCATTCGTATAAGGAGACTTGATTTACCTTTGTCAGTCGGTGCGGATACACAAATGTTATGACCACCTCGCAAACCTTTAATGCGAGAATGTAAGGTTGGAAAGGTGGTGAGTTGTAGCCCGGAGTTGTCTGCATCAGCTTCGATATAAGCGAGTACATCACCGTCTGCCCATTTAGCCCCGGCGCTGGTATCAATCCTTCTACGGGACTCTGTAGCCATTCGACTGAGTTCAAAGGTAACATCAACATCATCGCCATTATTGAATGCAGCTAGAACCGCACCAGCCTTACCAGCAAATGCCAGTTCCTCTAGTTGGTTCTGAGTCTGCAAGATAATTTCAGGTGCTACAGGTTCTCGCAATTGATTCAGGATTGCAGACGTTACAGCTAACTGAGGTGCATCTAGATTAGCACGCAACCTCATCATAGTTAACAGTGCGTCTAGGTCTACACGTTCTGCATCGGGATACGCTTGAAAATACAAACCGAACCAATCCAGTAATGAACTAGTATGGCCGACAACCATATCTCTAGGTACAGCACTGATGAGTGCTCGGTATTTCACTCGCGGCATCAGCGCCACTAATATATTCTTATCGAGACTCAAGAGCTGTATCCTTATTCTACAATCAGTTCGCCGGGGATAACTTGCTCTGGTTTCTGTACTAATGTCTTATACAACGTATAAATCTCTATGCTTCGACCCGGTTCGTTCTTAGCACGTGCAGCAGCCTCTCGCATAGCGTCGGCCTCATTAGCATAGGTGCGCGGCATATATCGACTACCCTCTGGCCCAAATACCTTATAGGCCACCCGCTTCGACGTGGTATTAACAGACTCACCACATTGTACTTTAGAAGCCGTGTAACGATTGAGTGCATCAACCAAACCCGGCGAGCTATACCAAGTAACGTAAGCTGAACCATCGTTCACTGTTGAAACATAACCGAGTTCTCGGAGCTTCAACAACTCAAACGAAACATCAGAAGGTGGTACACCTACCTGCACTGCTAGCGCATCAGTCTTACGGCCCGCATTACCACGTACAATCAATTGATTAACAAGGCGCAATTGCAGAGTATTGAACGGATAGATTTTAGAGCTGGACATTACTATTTCCTTTAATGATTGTACGCCACCACTCAGGTGACATATCTTTAGGGTCTTGATCTTCTGGTACAACTACAGTGTAGCAGGGTACGCCTACTAATCGGAGTGCTCTAATAACGGAATGCGTACCAGCCCGGCCAGCATCATCACCATCTAAGAGCATCACAACTTCTTTAGCTTGAAGTAACTGTACTAGCAAATCGTTATACAACGACGTGCCCATTAGCGAAATAAATAACCAGTCATCAGGTGCGAAAAATTGTCCCTTACATGCGCTGAACAAATCCTCTGTGAGTACCACAGTCTTAGCTTTAATGGGTGCAGGATTAGCTCTAACGTAACTGCAATCTCCATAGTACTTATACCACTTGCTAGGAGAGTGTCCGGTAATATCTCTACCAACACATTGATCTTCTGTAGTTAACACAATACGTTTGTCTTGTGCCGACCACTGAGGATTCAAATGCTGTATGTAATCTAGGGTCATGTGCTTGCTGTGCAAGAACATTACAATATCTGAGTACGGTATATTTAAATCAGGTAATGCCAAGTTAATTGAACGAAGAAAGCCGGGATCACCAGCTTTACGATTAGTAGGTCGTACATCATCTAGAACCTTAACAAACTCTTTCTGTACAACGCCACCCTTATGACAAGCATGGCACCAGCAAGTATATTTATCTGTTAGGTTCTTTACTACAAGGTTAGGCCGTTTCTCTGCGCCGTGGTACACCCGCTGTGTTCTACCAATAGGCAGCTTCTTTGCAAGATGCAGCCATTCGGACGGGTGTAAGCAGCTCATTAATCAGGCACCTCTGTAATAACCACCAACTCATTAGTGTACCGGGAAGTATCACCAACCTGCAGCTTTACATTCTCACTCTCAGATAGTAAGTACTCTGTAAGAACCTCTACAGTACAGTACTGCATACCTGTATCTAGTTTCTTGTACCAAGTTCCATCTACTAAGAACTCAGCGTTAACCTGCACATCTTTTAGGTAGCACTCTTGTAAGAGTCTCATAGCTAGTACCTCTTTGTGGTTGATTCACTGGAAAGGGCTGCGAGTGCAGGCCAGCCCTTTCTATCAAGCAACTACATTGTTACTCTTGAGCGTCCGCTTGAGTGCTAGTACCTTCACTTTGCGGTTGTTCCTCTTCTTCCTCTTCGGCAGGTGCATCAGCCAGTACTACACGGCGGATACCAACTACAACAACCTCAGCACCGAAGCCTTGGCCGTAGAAGAACTTGAATTGCTTGGTGCCATCTTCGTCTTCTGCTTGACCCAGCAGGACAGCACGAACTACATCAGCAGTTTCACCCTTACCTACTTTCAGGTCATAGGTTTGACCATCTACCAGTTGCTCACGCAGTGCTTGTGCTTCCAGCTTAGCGGCAAGACCATCACGTTTGGTTTCAAGACGGCTGATGTTCTTAGCGATGGTAGCGGAAGTCACTGTACCTTCCGGCAGATCGAGAACAACCTTACCGTAGGACACATCATAGAAGCGAGCATCGAAACCTTCGCCAGCACTAAAGCGGAACTCAGCGCTACCGTTCTCACGAACACGTTGGCCCATCAGAGTAGCTTCAATAACTCGGGCAGTCTCGCCTTTACCAATATGGATGCTATAGGCTTGACCTACAACCAGTGTTTCACCAGCGATAGCAGCAGTCAGTTCAGCGCGCAGTACTTCGATTTCAGCGTTGATTTTGTCAGTCAGGATTTGTACTTTGGACATTATAAGGAACCTTATTTAGATTTGGATTTAAGTTGTTTAGCTTGGACAAGCAATTTGTAGTCACGCAGTACGTTCATACGAAGTACATGCTGACACGCTACATACACAGCCTCAAGGCTACATACAGCGGGTGAAGTCATTGCAGTCTTTCGATCTACAGTAACGACAGGATAGCTATTCCCGTCTACTTCAAGGCGCATCTTCAACAGGGCTTCAAGAATATCTTGAGCCTTCACACCTTGCAAAGCGCAAGCACTCCGTACATCACTACGCAGATCAATGTCAGTGCTTAGTACATGATAAGTACCAACCATAACTGCAGTATGTGGATCAACAGATTGCATATCACGCAATGCAAATTCAGTACTAGGACTCTTAACAGGACTCAAGAAACCTGCAAGGAATGCACGTACAGTGTTTTCAAGTTTTACATCTAGAGCGTAGCTCATCTTCTTCTCATCATTTCAGGGAACACACGTTGTAGCACTTAGTGCGCTCTTATATTAATGTAGTAAGCTAGTCTTCCCACCTAAAGGGTGAGACAGCTAACTTCTATGCTCTGAACAGCATCCGTGATTTATAAATATAAGAGTCTCAGTCTTATACTTCTTATCCACCCTATAACCTACGTGTTCTAAGCTAAGTACTACACGTCTATACCCTAAGCAGTACAGATACAGAAGAATGCTAGGTAATCATCTGCTAGGTACTCTTGGAACTCTAATTGATACAGATACAAGCTCATACAGTTCTCTATTGAAATATCAATATACATAAGACAATCACGTTGTCTTTATCGGGATCATTATACTACAGACATAAAGAACCTATTAAGATCAGAGTCCTAATAGGTTCTCTCTATCACCTAGTACTCAGGGTTGAAGCTAGGAGGTGTAGCATAAGGCATACCTGCACTGCGAGTACCAAACCCAATCCACTCTGGCAACCGACTAGGTACACTGTACATCAACAGATCGTATTTCTGCGCCAACTCTTGCAACTTGCCCAACATCTCAAAACGAGACACACTACTATCATGTGCTCGCTGAACATCATTCAAGAAATAATCTACACCTTTTGGCGGATTATCCAGCAGCATGTGTGCTCGTTTCTTTTCGATGGTTGGATGATACAGCTCATCTGGAATCAAACAACCTACAAGACACATACCACCTTTACCGTCACGGTACATACAAGCTGTAGGGTCTTTGTCGAAGACTTATTAGGCATTGTGATAGCGTGCTTTACCATCCTATCAAACAGCGCTTGCCGATCACCTGTAAGGATAGGTGAAATAGCTTTAACTACTTGTACAGGGGATACCGTTTTCGGTTACTGCGGGAGTAGTGCCGTCGATGTTGTGATCTATATTCATGCGAACCTCTAAATTGAGTTGTGAGTGTAGCTTAGTGCCAACGGGTAGCTCGGTTAGCTTTACGTTGTCCTTTACCTTTCTTAGCGCCTTTACGTGTAGGTATACCATCGTAGCTAGGTGCTGATGCTACTTGTATACTGGCAGCGGCTAGTAGCGCCATAGCCACTACGCCGAGCTTACGCACCGAACACCAACCATAGTGCAGCAACTACACCTAGAACAATACTAATTAATACTGGAGTGGTAAAGCATTCCTTTTCGTAGAACTCGTATACAAATTGTCGTTGATCTGTGCTATGCCAATATACAAACGCATAGGTTCTCATACCGCCGATGAACACAGCCCACAAGATAACAACCCAAGCCAAAGCATTTAAGAACATAAAACACCCTCTGGATTATACCAAGGTAAAGTTAACCACACTACATCAGCACTAACCTGTAGCGGCCCAGCGTAGTTACGCTTCAACCACTCAATAGCCCTGCGAAGTACCTGCACCTCAACTTGATTACCAGCTTCATGACTGATCTGCACAGCCTCTGCTAGCTCAAGCTCAAACAGGTGTTGGTCTACTACAATACCAGAGCTAGCTGCAGCATACACTGCGGATGCTTGCCCACTGTGCCACTCATACAGTAGCTGACGTATCTCATTCTGATTCATCTAGATTATCCTGTACCCATTGGATCATGTGGCGCAGATAAGCTCTACGGGAGTTACCGTACTTACCTACCCAAAAGGCATTGCCGTTGTTCTCAGCATTACAATAAGCACCAGTAGCACTACCACCATCGGGGCATGGTACGGGATACACTACATCACCGCTATAGTGCTTCCAACTTCCAGCACATACCCACTTCTCATCTTCGCTGTGTAGTACACAAGATACAGTAGTACTGGCAGTTATAGTGTAGTTACAGATGCTAGTCTTTGGACGTTTACTTTGATCTTTGTGTAGAGACTCTTTAAGCAAACGGTTCAACGCGGTAAGTACAATCTCTTTACGATTCATTGCCAATCCTTTACAGTAACCCAGTTACCGTTCCAAGGTTTATTGTTAAGGAACCATTCCCAGTTCTTCTGGTGCACAGATACACCGCACAAACCGTTCAAGCGTTCCTTCGTTGTATTACTAGACCAACCACCATCACATACCTCTAGAGTATCGCTGTAGTTGCCCTTATCATACCGTGCAATGGCGTTGCCGTGTAACTTCAACACTACAACATTGCCACTAGGGCTGAGTTCTACAGAAGTATTGTCTTTGTGAAAGGTACGGCCATTGCGGAACTCACGTACAGCCTCTTGAGTAATCTTTCGCATTTAACTCACCATTGCTTGATTGAATAATTGTACCGGGCTTATAGCGTGCGCTCTAGTAAACGACTCACCCCGCATGATTTTGAAACTGCTGTACTTATAAGTTCCGCACCAGTCTTGAGCGATAACGTACTGCGAGTGCAGGCTCTCACGACCATCAAGGATCACTACACCTCGATCACCACACACCGGCTGTGTGCCTGCTGCATCTCTATAGAATTGAGCAAAGTACATCAGCGCACCTCATTAGGTTCGTAGTAAGAAGCGCTACACAAGGAGATAATATCTCGCAAGTCCTTAACGCTATCCTTACGAAAGATAATACCAGTGCGGCATTCAACTACCCAGTACTCACCTTCCCAACCAGACCACCTACCTACAGTATATGCTAAACCTCTGTGTGTAACATCTACCGCCCGTTCTTTAAAGAAGCTCCACTTAGTGTATAATTCTCGATTGGCTAGATCGGATACCTCAGCAGCGCACCCCATAGCTATAAGCTTTTGTAAGTTTGCTTTCTTCAATTCTGAAATATACATCAGTACCTCCACATGGCTTCTATGCCGTAAGGATAATTAGCATCTCTTATCGCACTATATACAGCTAGTGCTAATCGTTGTCTGAAACTCATAACACCTCCGTATCAGATGGATTACATAAACCCTCCGATTGAAGGGTTTAAATTATACATCTAGTTCTTGTTAGCTACGTTAGACTCAGCAACGCTAACACCTACACCGTGGTCATCCATCAACAGATTCGCATGGTTCACAGTGATAACATTAACAGCGCAACCACTGAGCATTACAGATGCCAGCACTACAGCTACGAACAGTTTACTAGTTTTCATTATTTAATACCTGCATTAGATTTAAACACTTCGGTATCAAGATCAAGTTGATCCGCCCGAGCTGTGTAGTACTGAGATACAGAGTGCAATGCACCTGCTGCAGCTACTGGTACTAGCGCCCAACCTACAGCTTGAATAAAGTCTACAACTTCGTAAGCAAATTCCATTACTGCACCTTCGGTATGTTCTTGAATTTACGTGGGCGCTTAGCCCAGTTCTTGTAGATACCTAGACGCTGCTCAAACGTACTAAGCTCACCAGTTGCAGCAGTCAGCGCTTCGATAAGAGTACAACCTTTACCAGCACGTAAGTACTTCGCCATGTACTCTGCAATAGCACGCTCAGCACGCTCAGCTTCTTTCTCTGTAATAGTACCTTGGTACACTTGATAACCCAAGGCATTACACATAAAGGAACTTGTAGTAAAAAGTACCCACTGATCCTGATAACCACCTGCTGCTATCACAGCATCAAAGGTTTGTTGTATAGTTCTCATTTGACTTTCCTCGGACGGTTCTTCCAGTCACGGTAAATGGCTAGCCGGTCGTTGAACACTGTAAGCAAACCTACAGCACTG
>NZ_CP084404.1:0-28029 GCF_024611115.1 Sphingobium sp. CFD-1
CGGCGCAGAGCGACAGCCTACCTCTGACTGCCGCCAATCTTTGCAACAGAGCCCCTCGCTTCGAAGCGGGGCAGAACGATCCGCATCTCGCGAGCCTGCTCCGCGGACAGGTCGAAACGATCATTGCCGCCCTGCTCGCCGGCGAAGAAATCGACACCCTTCAGCTCACGCTCCCAGCGGCGCAGGGTTGCCGCGTCACGTGGCAGGAAAATCTCCATCACGAAACGACCGTTGCGACCATAAGGCAGCGCGATCGCTTGCCCTTCCCGGGTCTCGCGGTAGTCGAACCGGCCAATCCGCTTCATCATCGTGATCGGGATGCGCGTGCCGTCGCCACGCGTGAAGGACCGCGTTTCCGTCTCCTCGAACGGCACCTGCCACTTCGCCTTGAAGTAAAGCGCGTTGGTCAGCACAGCGGCGGTGTCATCCCCGAAGCCGCTCGGAGAGACGATCTCCGAAATCCTGCCCTTCGTCTCGCGCGAAACCCAGCCATTGATCCGCTCGGCCGCTCCGGTGGGATCACCAGCATAATCGACGGTTTCCGGAGCCGCTCCGAAGCCGGCATGCGCCTCGGCGACATACTCGTCCCGGACCGGCAATCCCTTCGCCAGCCACAGCGCGTTCGCGATGCCGAGCGCGGTATCGGCATCGCCGGTGTCGTTAAGCTGGGCATTGTAGGATTTGATGAGCGCAGGGACGTTGCGGGACGAATCCCAACCAAGCACGCGGCCAATCTCCTCGCGCGTGGCGCCCCGCGCGCCAAGGTAGGCGAGCCCCAGGCCCTGCGACAAGCTGACCGGGGAGATGAACAGATTGGCGTTTGCATCGGCCTTCGCTGCCAGGTGCGGGTAGACCTTGACGGTCATTAACGCCGCGCCATAGGTCAGGTCATGCGGCAAAGCCTCGGCGTCGGGCCGGGACAGGCTTGTAGGAAGCGAGCCGGGACTCGGTGCCGGGTCGCGCGTCGCACAGCCACCAAGCGCGAGGATGGCAAGAAGCGGGTATGACAAGGCTGTTTTAGGCATGGCTCTCCCTAAAGGCTTGGCTGCTGATCGTAGAAATCGACCTGCATCCGCATGGCTCCGAGCGGTTCCACGAAATGCGGCTGTTCGGGCAAGATCAGCCCTGGCCGGTCAGGTGTAAGGACCACCTCCGAGGCCGGGTCGAGATAGGTGAGCTTCAATCTCCCTTCGATGACCCGGATCACGCCCCACACACCGGCCTTGGTGCGATGTTCGGAGCGCAGGGCAGCGGGCAATGTCGCCTCATCGAATATGGGCGTCGAGCGGTAGGGAATCACCATTATCTCTTCACTCCCACCTGGATCGTGCATCGCACCGGCTGATCCGCCTTCCTTGCCGCTTGCCGGCATCCTTCGATCTTTTCACGATTGTCGCGCAGCAACCTGTCGGCCGCGACGATCGCCTCCCAGCTCGCCGGTGACGCGCTCGCCATCAAATGCTGCCCGGCATCCCACGGTGTCGCCTCGGCAAGAGCCCGCGTCGCCATGCGTTCGGGCCATTGCCAGCTCGCCGGCGCGATCTCGCGCGCGACCATACCGGGAAGGAAGGACCAGAGGAGGATGCCGATAAGCAACCCGCTCAACCCGAACCATAGTTGACGGTCCTTCTGATCCCGCGCCGTCAGCGCCGATTGAACGACGGTGCGCAGCTCGCGCCCCTGCTGCTTCATCTCGTCGGTGGCGGTCGCGAGGGCGGCATGGTCGGCGCTGCGAAGGTCGGCCGCCGCTCGATTGATCTGCGCCGAAACCTGTGCAGGCGTCATCGCCAGCGCCGGCGACTTCACGATGGCCGTCGTAACCTGGTCCAGGCGTCCGTTGATGCCGTCCAGCCCCTGGACGACATACCCCAGCGTCTCGGAATAGTCGGGCACGTCGATGCTGGCGCGCTCGGCCGCCAGTCCCTCGATGGCGCGGCGCATCAATGCCAGCTCGCCGCGCTGCTGCTCGACCGCGGCGCGCACCTGCTCGAATGCTTCCGCCGCCGCGTCGCCGCCTTCCTCCCATTCCTCGTCCGCCATTGTCTCTCCTTATCGGCTCAACCCTCGATCGCGGCCGATTTCCAGCGAACGGGTCAATTCCTGGCTGATCGGACGATCCCGGCGCATCTCCAGCCCCAGTTCGGGCGCGCGCCGCCGCAGCACGGATTCGAGCTGCGGATCGCGATGCAGTCCTCCCGCCAAGCCATCCATCTTCTTGGCCGTGCGCTCCGCGCCGGCACGATCGCCGCTGCGCGCGAGCTCGGCCCGCTCGCGCGCCATACCTTGCCAGCGCTCCACGAAGCGGTCGGCACGCAGTTCGGGATTGGAACGGACCTGGGCTTCCTCGGCCATTGCCCGCGCCGCCCCGCCGGCTTTGCCTTCGGCCGCGTCGCGCACCAGTGCGGGGTTGCGTTCGAACGCGGAAGCCAAATCCCGAGCCGCCTGGGGGCGCAACCGATCGAGCGCGTCCCCGGCCTTCGCCAGCGCCTCTTTCTGGTGCGGGAGCACAGGCAAGCCCTTCTCGCGCATCCGGTCCATATCGGCCTGGACGCGCGCATAGCGTTCGATCGCCTTGGCCTGATTGGGCGCGGGCGATCCCCGCTCGGAGCCGGTGTTGATCGGCCCCCCTTTGCCGTCGCGCACCGGCTCGGGCGACGTCGGTTTCGGGCGGAAGCCGGCGAACATGCCCTTGGCCTTCGCCTGCACCTTGGCGACCATCTCCCGCGCGAGTTCCGGGAACCGGATCTCGCGCCGCTCGGCGAACGCACGCACCCGGTCCTGCTCGGCCGTAGCGCCCTCACGCCCATAGTCGCCGGCCATGTCCTTTGCGCGGTCACGCGACAGGACACGGGCGAGCTGACGCTGATCGGCAAAATCATCACGCCCATAGTGGAGCTGCGCCCCGTCACGGTGCCGCGACATGCCGACATAGGCCGAATGACGGTCCATCCCCGGCGTCGCCAGCACATGCGCCTGATCCACCGTCACGCCCTGCGACTTATGGATGGTCGCGGCATAGCCATGATCGACATGGGCATAGTCCTTGAGGTCGAACGCGATCCTCCGGCCATCGTCGAGCTGCACCGCCATGCTGTCGGGCGAAACGCGCTCGACCTTTCCCAGCGTGCCGTTCTTCACGCCAAGGCCGCGCTCGTTTTTCAGGAACATGATGCGGTCGCCGCTGGCGAAGTCGCGTGGCCCCCGCTCGGCCGACACGCGCACGTCCGCCCCCAGCTCGCTGGCGTCGCGCAGACGTTCGCGCGCGGCCTGGTTCAAATCGCGCACCTCAGCATTGGTGTGGGTGAGGATGATCCGCGTCTTGTCCGGATCGGCAAGCCGCTGCGCGTCCCAGCGGCCCACCAGCTCGCCCCGCGCAGCTTCGCGCGTGTCGGCCGCGTGGACCATGCCGTGCTGCTCATAGGCATGGATCGCCTCGCCGGTGCGGCCCGTCGCCAGCGCCTTCGTGGCGTCGCGCTGCCAGTCCTCATGCTGCCGGCGAACGTCGCTGATTTCGGCCGCGCCGTGGCGCTCGGCCAGCGCGCGGAACGCCGCGCCGGCCTCGATCGCCTGCAACTGCTCGGCGTCGCCGACAAGAACGACCTTAGCCCCTGCCCGCTCGGCCTCTGACAGCACGCGCTCCATCTGGCGCGTGCCGATCATGCCGGCCTCGTCGATCACCAGCACGTCACGCGGACCTAGCAGCTCGCGCCCCTGGCCCCACTGATATTCCATGCTGGCGATCGTGCGCGACTGGATGCCGGAGCCGCCTTCCAAGCCCTCGGCCGCGATCCCCGACAGGGCCGCGCCGCGCACCTGATAGCCGGCGCGCTCCCATTCGTCGCGCGCAACGCCCAACATGGTCGATTTGCCGGTGCCGGCGTAGCCGACCACAATTGAAAGATCGCCCTTGCCGGTGATATGTGCCAGCGCGGCCTGCTGTTCTGCCCCGAGTGTCAGGCCCCCACTTCCGGCGGCGGCGTCACGATTCCACGCTGCCGCCGGGAGACCATGCCCCTCCCGTCCAGCAAGCCGATCGCCGGCGCGTTCCAACCGCTGCTCGGTGTCGATCATATCGCGCGAGGTAAAGCGGTCCTCGCCGCGTCCGTCCTTGCCCAGCGCCACCAGCTCGGGGCTGGTCCGCACCGCGCTCATCACCTGGTCGAACTGGTCCTTGCCGTCGCTGTGCCGGAACGCGAACTGCGCCAGGTCGCGCCGCGTGAACGTCGCCTGTTGCCGCGTGATACCGTCGAGCGCGATTTCCGGATTGGCGATGATCTTCTCGCCATTCTCGCGCGCGATCCGCGCATGATCCTCGACCCGCTCCGCCTCAAGGCCCTGTTCGGGCATACGCGATGCCGCTGGCCCGATCTTGTGCTGCGGCTCCAGGTCGATCCCCTGTGCCTCCAAGGTGCGATGATCTATGCGGGCATCAATATCCAGCTCGGCAAGCCGCTCGTTGACATGGTTCGCCCATGCCTCGCGCCACCTCTCCAACAGCTCGGTTCGGTTCCACTCGCGGACCTTCTTCCCGAACCCTTCCCCGTCCACCTCGCGCATCGACAGCATGACATGCGCGTGGGGCTTGGGCATCCCATCCTTGCCCATGTCCCAATGGACATTGAGGTCCGCGACCATGCCGCGTTCGACAAACTGCTTTTCGACAAATTCGCGGGCGAGCGCGACGCCCTGCACCTGATTCATTTCGCGCGGAATCGAGAACTCTACCTCGCGGGCAAGCTGCGCGTCCTTCCTGACCTCCCCCGCCTCGACCTCGTTCCACAAGGTCGTGCGGTCGTTTAAACGCTCCGGCGCACCTTCGGGCAACAGGATTTCCGAATGAACGACGCCGGCCTTGTTCGAGAAATCATGGTCGCGCCCGAGCCGGTCGTCGTGCAGCCGTTCCGCCGCACGATAGGCAGCCGACGCAACGGCGCTCGATCCGTTGGCGCGACTGATGACCTTGGCCGAGAAATGGTAGATCGCCATGACAGCCGCTATACTGCCCTTCTTAGCGCACGTCGGCAACGACGTATAAGCGCGCACTCACCACTCTCTGCCGTTCGCGTGATTGACTTGGCCGCATTTCATGATGGAACCGCTGTCCTGCCAGCGCGATCGTGCTACTGTGCGGCTCCTGTTCGACGGGCGCGAGGGAGAGAGTGATGCGAAAAACGCGCGACTATGACGCCGAATTGCGGGCACTGAGCGACAAGGCCAAGTCTATCAAGGCCAAGAAGATCGAGCAACTTGGGTTACTGGTGACGGCAACCGGGGCCGATGCGCTCGATCTCGACACACTCGCCGGCGCGCTGCTCGCTGCCGTGGAATCGGCCGACGCTGGCGAAAAGGAGGCGTTGCGCTCGCGGGGCGCGGCCTTCTTTCAGGGACGCGGGCGCAAGGCTGGGCGACGCTCTGGCGGCAACGGCGAAAGCGGAAACCAGACTGGCGCAGGCGAGGCACAGGGTTGAAGCCGCCAAGCGCCGCACCGATACGAGAGGATGGGTCGTGCAGCGCCGCGAACGCACCCGCCATCTCATAGAGCTGGGCGGCCTCGTCCAGAAGGCCGGCCTCGTCGAATTGGCCGACGACGATCGCGCAACGCTCTACGGCGCGATGCTCGATCTTGCCGCCCGCGCGCGTGATGATGGCAACGCGCTCGCGCTCTGGAAGCGGCGCGGCAAACGTGCGTTCGACGCGGAAGCGGAAGGACAGGACAGCAAGGAACAGACCGCCCATGACTGACGACACCTCGCGCCTTTCCTGGCAGCTCCTGATGGTCGGCCCCGGCATCGACCACATCACCCCCGATATTCAGGACAAGCTCGCAACCCTGCTCGATCTGCTGCCCGCCACGGCGATCATCAACGTCCAGACCGACGCCGGCTATGTCACCGTCTCACGCGACTGGCCCAGCCATCGCATGGAAACCGTCGATAGCCTGGTGGACGCCATCGCCGCCGCTCAGGGCATCACCGCTATCGACCTGCCCGAAGCGCGCTGACCATGCGCGCCGGCCTCGATCATCTTCCCGCCGCCAAGCGCCGCGAGCTGGAACGGGTCGCCCGCGTCCTGTTCGATGAATTTGAGGATGCCGTCAAAACCAAGCTCTCCGACAAGCGCAAGGGCGGCCGCATCCTCAAGCTGATCCTGTTCGGCTCCTACGCGCGCGGCGATTGGGTCGAGGATCGCGCCAGCGGCTATATCTCCGACTATGATCTGCTCGTCATCGTCAACTCCGAGACCTTCACCGATCTGCAACATGGTGGGCTGTCGCCGACGATCATCTGGTGCGCGAGCTGACCGTCACCCGCCAGCTCGCCACGCCCGTCAATTTCATCGTCCATTCGCTGATGGACGTGAACGACCAGCTCGCGCGCGGCCGTCCCTTCTTCGCCGACATAGCCCGCGATGGGATCGCCCTCTACGAAGCGCCGGGACAGCGCCTCGCCGTGCCGCGCCAGCTCGACGCGCAGGAACGCCACGCCGAAGCCAGGGCGCATTATGACAAGTGGCTCCCCGATGCCGCATACTGCCTGACGCTCGCCGAATATGCGATCCGCGACGGCGAGACCAACCATGCCGCGTTCATGCTCCACCAGGCCGTCGAGCGCGCCTATCATGGCCTGCTGCTCGTCCTGACGCTCTACGCGCCCAAATCGCACCGCATCGGCATCCTGCGCTCGCTTGCCGAAAATCTCGATCCCCGGCTGATCGAAGCCTGGCCGCGCGATACCCGCGCCGCCCGCCGCCATTTTGCGCAGCTCCAGCGCGCCTATGTCGAGGCGCGCTATTCCCATGCCTATGAAATCACCCCCGACGAACTGGCCTGGCTCGTTGACCGCGTGAAGCATCTCCACACGATCGCCGCCGCGATCTGCGCCGAACATCTCGAAAACGACAGCGGGAGGGAATCCTGATGATGGAATGGTTCCGCCAGCTCGGCCGCGCGATCCGCAACCTCGCGCGGCTCGCGCGCGAACAGCCGATATGGGCGATCACGGCCCTCGTCACCAGCCCGGTCGCCCTCATCCGCCACCTGTTCGGCGTCCTGGTCCTGTTCCTCATCACCGGCCTGGTGCTGGGGCTTGGGGTGCCGCTCATTCTTGGCAGGCTGCTCGGCCTGGCCCACGATTCCCATATCTATCAGACCGTCATGATGCTGACGGCGATCGTCGTCATCCTCGTCGCGCTGCGCGCCCTCTTTCAACCGCTGATCCTGCGCTACGGCGGCCCTGCCGGCGATGCCACGCACGGCTCGGCCCGCTTCGCCACCGATCGGGAAACTCGCCCCCTCGCCCAAAATGGCGACGGCCTGCTGATCGGCCGCGACCGCAAGAACGGCAGGCTGCTGCGCTATGCCGGCCCCTCGCATCTGCTGACGATCGCGCCGACGCGCACCGGCAAGGGCGTGGGGACCATCATTCCCAACCTGCTCGACTATCCCGGCCCGGTCGTCTGCATCGACCCCAAGGGCGAGAATGCCCGCATCACCGCCCGCCATCGGGCAAAGTTCGGCCCGGTCCATGTCCTCGATCCGTTCGGGGTGACGGGCCTTCCCGGCGCTGCCTTCAATCCGCTCGATCGCATCGACCCTGCCGGCCTCGATCTCGCCGACGACTGCATGACGCTGGCCGACGCGCTGGTCTATGACGCTCCCGGCGAAGCCGGCGAGGCGCATTGGAACGAGGAAGCCAAGGCGCTGATCGCCGGCATCCTCCTGTGGGTGGCGTGCGACCCGGAATCGCGAGGCCAGGACCGCACGCTGGAAGCGGTGCGCGACTGCCTCACCTTCGCGCCCGATAATTTCCAAAGGATGCTGCGGGAAATGTCGCGCAGCACGCAGGCGCGCGGCCTGATCGCCCGCGCCGCGAACCGCCACCTGGGCAAGTCCGATCGCGAGGCCGCCGGCGTGCTGTCGGCCGCGCAGCGCCATACCCATTTCCTCGATTCGCCGCGCATGTCGGCCGTGCTGGGGCGCTCGGATTTCACCTTCGCCGATGTGAAGGCGCACGCCACCACCGTCTATCTGGTGTTGCCGCCCGATCGGCTCGCCACCTATGCCCGCTGGCTGCGCCTGATGCTCGCGCAAGGGCTGACCGATCTGGCGCGCGCGCCGTCCTCCCCTGCCCGCTCCGTCCTGTTCCTGCTCGATGAGTTCGCCGCCCTCGGCCGCCTCGAACCCGTCGAGCGCGCGATGGGCCTGATGGCCGGCTATGGCATCCAGCTCTGGCCGATCCTGCAAGATGTTCACCAGCTCCGCGCGCTCTACGAGCGCCGCGCCGGCACCTTCCTGTCCAACGCCGGCGTGCTGCAAGTGTTCGGCGTCAACGATCACGACAGCGCCAGGCTCGTCTCCGATCTGCTCGGCCAGGAGACAGTCGTGTTCGAGACGATGAGCCGCGCGATCGACGCGGAGGAAACCGGCATATCGTTCGGATCGCAGCATGTAGCGCGGCCGTTGCTGACGCCGGATGAAGTCCGCACGCTGCGCGAGGATTTGCAGCTCCTGTTCCTTGCGGGGCAACGGCCGATCGTCGCCGCCAAGCTGCGCTACTACGCCGATCGCGAGTTCGCCGGGAAGTTCGACAAGGCGTGAACGGACACTATCGACGAAGTGAAAAAGGCCGTTTGCTGTATAGTGTCAGAACTGCCGCCAAGGGCGGAAGGATAGAATATGGACCAACGCGTCATTGATCTTTGGGACCGGCTCATGGCCTATGGAGAGAGCGGTTCCGCACCTCTTCCGGCGATCCGCGACGAAGTGTTGGAGCTGCACGAAGCGATCACCGATGAGGAAAGCCGGCTCGGCCTCATGCGGATATTCAATCTCGTCTGCGATCTTGTGGCGGTGCATCTCCAAGAGACGAACGGCGATCTTGAAGCCTTCGCCCAGCACCGGCAGGGCCAGATATGGATGTTCCTGCGCGCGGAATGTCTTGTCGATGGCGCGTTGGACCGGAGCCGGCTGCGATATGTGACATGGCGCGAAGTCCAGGCCGGCCGCATGACCGAGGATGATCCGCTGCGCCGCTACGCATTGGGCGATGACTCCGCCTTTGATGAGCTGATGGCCGCGCCGACGCCACCGAAGCGGACGCGCCACTAGGCGCGAATGTATAGGCGTATACAAATATACATGTTCGCCGTCTGTTCGCCCTTGGCGTTGTTTAGCGGACTTTCCGCGCCCTGCCCTGCCGGCTCTTGGCGTAGGATTCCGCCCTCTCCCGCAGCAATGTTCGGGGCCAAATCCGTGAAATCGTTGCCTGGCGCACAAACCTTGAGGCTCGCCGTTTCGATCCCCGACCTCGCGAGGATCTAGCTTTCCAGAAATCGGCCGCATGGGAAGCCCGTAGAGCGCCATTGCCGCTTGGACCCTCCCCGGCCTGCCAAACGTCCAGAATGAAGCCCAGCGGCCCGGAAATCGCCCCTGCTGCGACGTTTCCGCCTCCCCTGCCCTCTCGGCTCGATCACCGCCCTATCCGCCTGGCTTTCCTGGAAAGCCAATTGCGACGGTGCCGCTGGCGCTGTGGTGTCGATAGAAGCGGGGCGTTTAAACGATCCTCAATCTAGCAAAAAGCGTGCCGGCGAAGCCGGCTCATCATGGGGATGCCGGGTGGGAGGATCGCAAAGCGATCCGGGGCGGCCGAAGGCCGCGAGCCGGCGGGGGCGAAGCCCCCAAGAGGCGGCGCTTTTCTTCCCTCTGACCGGTGCCGGTAGCGCGGCGCGAGTGGATCATGCTGCCTCTGTCCCGAAAATCAGGACAAGTTGTTCGATCTGGCGGGACGCTGGTGGGTGAAACCACGATGATCCGGCGTCGAGTGGGCGCTGCGGTTAAAGTTATCCACAGGTCGGCCTAGTGTTAATATATGGGTTAAAGAGTCGTGTTACGGGATTTTGGCGGTTTCATAAGCAACTGAAAATATTAGAATAATCGGGCGTTTTTTTGCCCTCGGCGTCAACGGAACCCCGAATCTGGTGACTCCAGAACCCCGAATCTGCGTCAACGAAACCCCGAATCGCGATCACCCGTCAATGAAACCCCGAACTTTTCCGTTGCGTCAATGAAACCCCGAATCTACGGTGCGCGTCAATGAAACCCCGAATCGAGCCTGACCGTCAACGAAACCCCGAACTCCCGCTTGCCGTCAATGAAACCCCGAACGGCGCGGAGGGACGCCCTCCCCTGCTGCCTGTTCGCTACCCCGATCCCGATCTGTTCATTTGCGATGTTCTCGACGCCATCCCCAAGGATGACATGGCCTCGATGGAGCATCCGATTTTCTCGCTCGCGACCAAGCCCGATCGGCGCGTGTTCCGCTATGAGCATAACGGCAACAAGCTCGAAATCGTCCCCAGCGTCAAAGGGCTGGCGACGATCCACGACAAGGATATTCTGATCTACTGCATCTCCCAGCTCATCGGGAAGATGAACCAGGGGGAGCGACCGAGCCGCACCTTGCACCTCACTGCTCGCGATCTACTGGTGTGGACCAACCGGCAAACCGATGGCGACGGCTATGACCGGCTGCGGAGCGCGTTCGAGCGGCTGTCGGGGACGCGGATCACCACGAATATCAAGGCCGATGGCGAGGAAATCACCGAAGGTTTCGGCCTCATCAATGAATGGCGGATCGTGCGGCAAACCCGCTCCGGCCAAATGTCGGAAATCAAGGTCACGCTATCCGACTGGCTGTTCAAGATGGTTGAGGGGCGCAGCGTCCTGACGCTCCATCGCGACTATTTCCGCCTCCGCAAGCCGCTCGAACGGCGTATCTACGAGCTGGCGCGCAAGCATTGCGGCGCGCAGGAAAAATGGTCGATCTCGGTCGAAACGCTACAGAAAAAGACCGGCGCGAGTAGCCATTTGCGCGTGTTCCGCTCGATGCTGCGCGATCTCGTCGCGCACGATCATCTGCCCGACTATGCCGTGGAAATGAACGGCGATACGGTCACGTTCCGCAATCGCGAGGCTCTGGATACGGTCGAGGCGATCGAGGCGGAACCCGAGCGGCCCTATATCGACCCCGAAGGCTTCCACGACGCCAAGAGCGTTGCGCCTGGCTATGACGTTTACGCGCTCTATGACCAATGGGTGTCATGGTGGATCGACAGCGGGCGGCCGGAACTGAAAAGCCCCCGCGCCGCCTTCATCGGCTTCTGTCGCAACAAGCACAAGACTGCCCCCTTGCGCTAGTATAGGTGTATAGATGTATAGGTGTATAATTGTATACATCTATACTAGCCGGCGATGCGCCCCCTTCCCTTCTTCACAAACAGGTCGTCCAGCGCCTCGCCCAGCAGGCTTTGAACGGTCGTCCCTTCCTCGGCCGCGATAATGCGAAGCTGCGTGCTGACCTCGGGAGGGAAATGCCCGCCAATCAGCTTGGTCCCCTGTCGGCCGCTCGGCGGGGCCTTGCGGGTCACGTCTACCGGCTCGATCGCCGACGCTGGGGCCGGGGCCGCGTCTCCGTCCGCCTTGGCGCGGTTCAGCACCGCTTGCAGACTGTTTCCGCCCTTCGCCATCACGCCACCTCCGCCTGATTGTATAGGCGTATATTTGTATACTCGTATAGTCGGCGGATTTCGTCGGCCGCTGGCCCATGCGGCTCGAACTCCTGCACGGCCCGGCCTGCGGCTTGGGCGCGGAAAAAGGCTTTGCGGTTGCCGATCGTCACCGGGCAAACCGTCGCGCCTAGCTCCGCCACGGCCTGAATCGCATCGCCAGTTTCCTGACCTTGCGGGGGCACGAAGGTAAGGACCACGGCAAAGGCGCGGTCGAGCTGGCGCACCACGTCGAGGGTGTGCGTCATGCTCATCGTGTCGAACACGGCCGTCTTAGTCGGGATCAGGATGAAATCAGCGTGACGCGCTGCCTCATAGGCCACGTCGCGCGCGACCGCCGCCCCGTCGATCACGACAAGATCGGTGCCGGCGTCCTCGCAGGCTTTGAGCATAGCGGGCAGGCGCACCGGCTGAATCGACGCCACGGCGGGCGTGTCGAGCTGGCGCACGTCCTTCCAGAACGAGGCCGTCGCCTGCGGGTCCAGGTCGATGATCGCGGCGACCTTGCCCGCCTGCTCGGCCGCGACTGCCAGACAGGTCGCGAGCGTCGTTTTCCCAACGCCGCCTTTCTGTGAGAGAATGGCGAGAACCTTCATGCTACACTCCTACACGTATAATCCTATACTTGTATACACAATAGACCGGGAGGGGAAGCCCTGTCGTTCCCGAAATGACGATAGGGAGGCGCTGAATCTGAAATGACGAAAGCGCGCCGCATCATTCCTCCGGTTCGGCGTCGTCATCGTCCAGCGGCTCATGCTCCATCTGGCCGTGATCCTCGATCGGGCAAAGCGGCGCTCCGGCCTGCTCAAGCCATTTGCGCGCGGTCCTCACGGTATAGCCGCACGTCGCGCACTCGCATTTGAGCATCCGGGTTTTCTGCTTCTTGGGCGCGGTCGACTCCCCGTCCGTGTCGAGACGGGCATGGGGGAGGGGGCCAACGCACTCCAGGATCGGCGCGATGGCCGCAAGGAACGCCTCGCCGGGGGTGGTGGCGCGCATCGGCCCGACCAGCCCCAGCCCAAGGGCGACCCGTTAAACGTCTTCCCATGCCCTGCCGGGATGCCGACAGCGGCATGGACCAGCTCATGCGCGAGGATGGCTGCGATCTGCGCCGGCATCGCGTCGGGCGCGTGCGCCAGGTCCGGGCGGATGAAGATTTCAAAATGCCCGTCCGCGCTCAACCGATTATCCCAGCACTCGCCAATCGCCTTGGCCTTCGCGCCTCTGCTGGTGAAGCCGATCGCCACGCGCACGCGGTCGGGCAGGGGGGCGTCCAGCACCTCGAACAGCGGGGCCATGCCCGCCGCCACCGCATTGAGCCAGCTTTCGCGGGTTTCGTGGGTCATCGTCC
Organism: Sphingobium sp. CFD-1; assembly: GCF_024611115.1. Lineage (NCBI taxonomy): Bacteria > Pseudomonadati > Pseudomonadota > Alphaproteobacteria > Sphingomonadales > Sphingobiaceae > Sphingobium > Sphingobium sp. CFD-1. The sequence goes on from NZ_CP084404.1 coordinate 12,917, forward strand.
TTACTCCCTTCAAATCGCCTGTTCGGCGATGGCCATGCCATCGGCCGGAACACGGACGCCCAAGAACGCCGGCGAGAGAGGGGGGCAGCGGGATTCGATGGGGGTGGTGCGGCCGCAGCGCAGCGAGGCACGGCCCCGTCTAATCCCGTTGCGGGGGAGAGGCGGCCGGGACCGCCTTTCCCCCTTCAAACAGGATCGACGCCGGCGCACGCCGGCACCATGAAGCGAGACCCGCTTGCGATCTCGCCCCCGCCATGTGGGTCGTCACCTTGGGCCAAGACCGCTTGCGGGCTTGGGGAACGAAGCGAGTAGGGCCACGGTGCCGCGCCAGCGGCAGGCGCCGCCCCCTAGCCTGGATTGAAATTGTTGCTCAACTGAGCTACATTATCGGCTTGACTAAGGAGGTTCCAATGGCCGCTACCGCTTTCGTGCGCGCGCGCATCGACGAAACATTGAAGGATGAAGCCGCCGCCGTGCTGGCCGAGCTGGGGCTGACCGTCTCGGATGTGGTCCGCATGACCCTCACGCGGGTCGCCAAGGATCATGCGTTGCCGTTCGAGCTGAAGGTGCCGAACGCCGAGACGCGCGCCGCGATCGAGGCGTCCCGCGCGACGATGAAGGCTCGCCGCGCCCGTTTCACCGATGCCCAGGAAATGTTCGATGCCCTCGACCAAGAAGCCCGCCAGCAGTAAGCGGGCGGCGTTCCCAAGAGAGGCGTCCTACGAAAAAAGGTTCGTCAAGGATTGGGAGCGGCTGTCGCGCAGCGGGCGCTACAACATGAAACAGCTCAAGGAGGCGATGATGATGCTCATCGCCAACGACGCGCCGTTAGGCCCGGAATGGCTGGATCATCCGCTGAAAGGCGATTGGAGCGATCATCGCGAGTGCCATATCGGCGGCGATTTCCTGCTGATCTATACGATTGAGGGGAATCTGGTGAACTTCGTGCGCGCCGGCACTCATGCGGAACTGTTTGAATAGCCATGCGCGTAATCTTCATTCGCCACGGCGAATCTACCGGCAACGCCGGCGTGCCCTGCCACGATCTCGGCGCGATCGAGCTGACGGAGCTGGGCCAGGAACAGGCACGCGAAGTCGCGGCGAGCTGGATAGAAGCGCCCGCGCTCATCGTCACGTCGCCCTATACCCGCACGCAGCAGACGGCTGCGCCAACGATCGCGCGCTTTCCCGGCGTGCCGGTGGAAGTGTGGCCGATAGAGGAGTTCACCTATCTGCAACCGGCGCGCTGGAACGGCACGCGCAGCGCGGAGCGGATGCCGCACCTCGAACGCTATTGGAGCGCGGCCGATCCTGATTATTGCGACGGGGAAGGGGCGGAGAGCTTCGCCACCCTGCTCCGGCGCTGCGAGGCCGCGCTGGCGCGGCTCGCCGCCATGCCGCCCGCCTCGCTGGTCTATGTGTTCGGGCATGGGCAGTTCATCCAGGCCGCGCGCGCGATCGTGGCCGACGCTCATCTTGACGATCAGGCAAAGATGCGCGCCTTCTGGCGCAAGGGCGAGCCGCCAGCGATCAGCAACGCGCAGCGGGTAGGATTCCGCTGGCATGGCAGGCGCTGGGAATGTGCGCCGGCGATCGCCGCCTAAATCAACGCCAGAGAGGGCGGGGGGCGTCGCTCATCACCCCTGTAGCCGCGAAATCGTCGCTTGGCTGACGTTGAACAGCGCCGCGACCGATCGCTGGGTGTCGCCTGCGTCGAGCTTGCGCCGCGCCTCGGCCTGCTGGTGCGGGGTGAGGGCGCTCTTGCGGCCGAACTTGACCCCGCGCGCCTTGGCCTGGGCGCGGCCAGCGCTGGTGCGCTCGGCGATCCGCTGGCGCTCGTAGCTGGCCGCGACGCCTAGAACGGCAATCACAACTTCGGCGAGCTGCGAGGTCGTGTCCACCATCGGTTCGGCGATCGAGCGGAAGCCGGCCCCGGCCTCCTTTACCGCATGGAGGATGTTCAAGAGGTCGCGCGTGTTGCGGGCGAGGCGATCGGTCGCCGTCACCATCAGCACGTCGCCGGGATCGAGCGCGCCGATCGCGCGCTTGAGCTGGGGCCGCTCGGCCGACGCGCCGCTGATCTTCTCGCGGTAGATCTTCGCGCAGCCCGCCGCCTCAAGCTGGGCGAGCTGCTGGGCCAAATCTTGGCCGTTGGTGGAGACGCGCGCATAGCCGTAAATCATGGCGCGATTCTGCATCAGATTTTTGCATCAGGGAAGGGCACGGAAAAGCGCGGCTTTTGGTTTGATGCGAAACTTTTGACTTCGCACCAGAGCTTTTCCTGTGTGCCCTTTGGCGGGATAACCGAACACACCAGCATTGCTGTCGCTCGCTTAGTTCACGCAGACAGGCACCCTAATCGTATTCATTGGGCCTCCACCTGCGCTCGCTATATGACGAGTTTGCCAGACGGTACGGGTACACTTGCCCTTTTTACGGTTTTTGCTCGTCGGTTGTTCTCGAGGCGGGGGCGCTGAATTGGCTTGGCTATTCGCCGGTTCGCGTGGGGGACAGATACCTTGCCTTTCCATGATTTCGCGATGGCGCCTTCCCTGCTCACCGGCCCAGGCATCGGCCTTGGTTTTCCCTTCAGCCAGAAACCGCCGCTTGTATTCCGCCGTGAGGCGCGCCTTGTCTGCTGCGGGAATAGACGAGGAGGAGCAGCGAGGGATTTCTTCAGCGGATACAGGCAGCGACCAAAGCAAGACTGCCATAGTAGTGGCAGCAATAAAAATACGTAACATGGCAATCTCCCGATCATCTCATGAATTCTCAAACAGACTCTTACGCCGTTGGCCTTCCGATGATGCATAAATCACTTTTGCATCAGGGTAAGGGGACGTCCAACGCCGGGCCCGCTACCTTACGATAGATTCTGCCCGGTTCCGGATTAGCGGACGATAGCGACCCCAAGCCGCAGTCGTGTCGCCTTGCGGTCATAATCGAGCAGATTTTCGCCATAGCCAGCAAAGGCTTGGCCGAAGACATAGACGTTGAGGTTGGTGTCAACGATCTTGTCCAGCGGATAGGAAAGCTCAGCGTCTATTGCGCCCTTGCCCGACGAGAAATTAATGCGGCTGTTGGTAGTCAGTCGCAGCCCGTCGTCACGGCCAAACTCCGCGAACAAGGACGTGTGGCCGCGATAGCGTTTCACATCCGGATTGTCTTCAAGGTCACCGACATAGAAGGAGTAGCGCGGGCCCAGCGACAGCTTGTAGTCTCCGATCGGTATCGTCGCCACAGGCTGGACATAGAGGGTGTTGAGGCTGCGCGACGCCAACCCATCGCGGCCGTTGGACTCATGGCGCAGCCCCGCCTGTCCGCCGAACGCCAATGTGCCCTTCGATACGGCCGGTAGCAGGTAGAAAAGTTCGGGCATGAAATCGATGTTACGGAAGGGCGAAGAATCCCCGCCCAGATCCCAGAACAGGCGCTGGGTATAGGGCCCAGTCGGCCCGAAGCTGCGATTTTGGCCATGTTGAAGAACAAAGATTGAACATGGCGATCTACCAGGCTCGCTCTTGTCCTCCAATCTCGTAAACATCGGTCTCGATCGAGCACCTGTAGCTCTCTGCGATGTTGAACATCTCTGTCTGGAGAGATGCGATCTCATCATCGAGGCTGACGCCATCGGCACCCTGATCATAGGCGACGGTCAGCGTGTAATCGCAGTTCCCGGTCTTTTGCATCTGGTAATCCCGCTCCAGCATCGCCTCAATGCGCTCGCGAGCGGGCTTTCTGCCACGACCATGCTTGTTGAAGTTCTCGATGGTCAGATGCAGGGCGATGGTGACAGAAGGCGGCTTTTCCGGCAGCCCGATCCTTGAAGGAATGACGTCAAGCGCCCGATAGACGGTCATTCTTGAGATCTTGAGGTCGCGCGCGACGCTGGCCTTGCTCGCGCCGGCGGTGATCCGGCGTCGGATTTCATCGTCATCGATGTTTTTCTTCCGGCCTTTGTAGACGCCTTCGGCGCGCGCCGCCTCGATCCCGGCGCGCTGCCGGTCCTTGATGAACGTCAGTTCCATGTCCGCGACCATGCCCAGAATGGTGATCACCATCCGCCCCATGCTTCCGGCCGTCGTCACCTCCGGCTCAAGCACCCGCAATGAGGCTCCCTTCTGGTCGAGTTCATGAACCAGATTGAGAACATCGCGTGTGGAGCGACCGAGCCGATCGAGACGCAGGACGACGAGTTCGTCATCGGCGCGCAGGAACTGCATGATCGTCTCAAGCTCCGTGCGTCCAGTGCGCGATGCGCCCGAGCCTGTTTCGGAGCGGAGGATTTCACAGCCCGCTGCCTTCAACCGGGCAACCTGGATGTCGAGATCCTGGTCGATGGTGCTGACGCGGGCGTAGCCGACGCGGGTCATGGGCAAATCCGTCACATTAGGGTGGCTTTGCCCTCGTACAGTAACATTGGTGACGGAACCACCCTTTTGTGACATGTCGTATATGTCACTTCCGATCGTCACGTTCGGGTGCACCCAAATGGTGCGAGCGGAAAGGCCCCGGTCAGGCAGCAAGCCGCCCAAAATCGATCCGGCTATTCAGATCGAGGTCGAAGCGGCCATAAGGATTGACGTGGCTGTAAATCAGCGGTGTGAGGCCGCGATAATCATCCGGCGTCATCCGGCCCGTCCATTTCGGTTCCACCAGCACGCTCTGAAGCATTCGGGTGTTCACATAGACAAGCGACGCTTGCAGCAAATGTAGCGCCAGGACCGAGAGCTGCTGCTCATCGATGCGGTTAGTGGCGATCTCGCCGCCCTTGCCGAAGAAAACGAACCCATTGGCACTGTTCCAGTTTTCAACGACATTCAGGCCTTCATGAATTTCGCGGCGGAAGGACTCCTCGCGCAGATACCGGCACAGGAAGATCGTCTTGACCGCGCGGCCCAGCTCACTCAACGCCTTGTAGGTCGGGTGCATCACCTCGGAGCGGCTAAACCGGCGCAGGATCGCCTCCGGGTCGGCGGTTTTTGTCTGCATCGCGGCTGCATATTTGACCATCTCGTCATATTGCTGCTCGATCTCATCCCAGTTGATCGGACTGGAGAGGATCGGCTGCAAGTGGGGAAGCCGCGTTCGCATGCCGACATCGGGAAGAGCCAGCTTCTGGCGAGCGATCGCTTTCAGGCGGGGTGCAAGCTCAAATCCGAGAAGCCGGCAAAATGCAAAGCCAACCGCGCTTTGGCCATGACTATCAACATATTGTCGCTGGATTTCCATGTCGGTGCAATGGCGCAGCACGCCCTCGATCATGGAGGCGACCTCGGAGGAAGAGCAGCGCTTAATTTCCTGTTTCCTTATATCAATACCAAAGCCGTGGACGTCCTGCGATTGGCCGCAGGATCAGGTGTCCTGGCCCCGACTCAAGCCGACTATGAACGGCCGGAGGTCGGATCGATGATGGATCGCTACCTCATAGCTGAAGGCGTCGATTCCAGGGGGCGTCTGGAATTGCTGAAATTGGCCTGGGACATGACGGGTACCGAATTCGGTTCGCGCCAGGGCTTGTACGAGCGCCTCTACTCTGGCGATCCGGAGCGCAATGCCATTAACTGGTTTAAGAATCCGAGTACGGGGGAGTGCGCCTCGCTGATAGACAAATTCTTCCAGATGTGAGGGAGCTGTGGCCGGTCCGCGTCTTCGGCGGGTGAGGATCGGCCGCACCGCTTCGGCGCAAGTCGAAGCGGTAGTTCGGTCTCATGCGAGACGGTGTCTTGAGCCATATGTGAGGCGGGAAAACCGCAGTACAATGCGGCGTTCGACGCACCGTTAACTTGAGACCTTAGCGAAACACCGCGCGCACGCCGAGGCTGATCGCGGTGGCTGCTGTTAGAGACGGATACCCCCTTGATCGTCGGTCATACCGCTCGACTTTTGGCAAGATTGTTCATTTGCAACTAAAGCCAACTGATTAGGCAGCGGCGTGCTGGCCAGAACTTCCGCCTGCATGACCGAGATGCCGATTATACGCAGGGTCAACTCGATGCACTCATTCTCGAAGGACTGATCCTGGCTATGAGCGAGAATGTCCTGGATGGCGCCATGCAGGCAGGCAAATACCATTCTCAAGGCCCGCTCCACGTTGGGGAAATGGAGCTGGCCCAACTGTTTGCCTAACGAGAACTGCGTCCTGAAGAGCCTGGAAAAGTCAGAGCTGTAAGTGTCACTCGCCACCAGCTCTTTTGCCATGCATCGGGCCCACAGGGGATCCGCCCGCGATCGACACAGCACGAGCCGCACGAGATATGAAATATTCCGGGTGACGTCCGATTCATCGGAGATCAGGTCGCGCGCGACAGCAACGAAATCCGCACAGCAGCATTTGTAGATGACCTCGAAGATGTCCTGTTTGGAACTGAAGTGATTATAGAAGCTGCCGAAGCCGACATCGGCTTCATCGGTGATATCGGCGATCGCTACTGCTTCGGGATCCCTGCTCATCATGATGCGGCGCGCCGCATTGACAAGTTTCTGCTGCGTCATCAGCCGCGTCCGGGTCGAACGTCTCATCGTCGAGGTAGACCTCTCCGTCACAAAACCTCCATCGCGATCATAGCTTGCCGTCCAGCCGCTTTATCCGATGATCGAGCTGCCCGCGCGAAATCTTGAGCAAGCGTGCAGCCTGCGACACATTGCCCTCGGTGGCCTTGAGAGTCGCACGGACCACGGCGTCTTCGATCTCGAACAGGCCCAGGCCTTGATTGACCACCGCATTTTCGGCGACCGAAGCAATCGAGCTGTTGTCGGCCAGCGCGCCGGCAGCGTCGATTTCCGGCATAGCGCCGCCGGCATTCAGCACAATCCGGCCGAACTGATTCAACCCAAGCAGGCTCGCCTCGCTGAAGGCGCTGTCAAGCGTGAAGAGATGCTCGATATCGATCGGGCAATCCGCATCGGCGAGGACGACGCCGCGTTCAAGCACGTTTTCAAGTTCCCTGATATTGCCGGGCCAAGGGTAGCTGATCAACGCATGAAGCGCCCGCGTGGATATCCCCGGGATGCTGCGGCCATGCTTCTTCGTAAACTTGTGGAGGAACCGCCTGACCAGGATGGGGATGTCGTCCTTGCGGTCGCGCAGAGGCGGAACCATGATCGGGATGACGTTCAATCGATAATAGAGATCCTCGCGAAATCCCCGCGTCCTGACGGCCTCGGTGAGATCCTCATTGGTCGCCGCGATCACGCGGACATCTACCCTTATCGTCTTGTTGCTTCCCAACCGTTCCAATTCGCCGGTTTGAAGGACGCGGAGCAGCTTCCCCTGCGAGCCCGGAGAGAGGAGTCCGACCTCATCGAGGAAGATCGTCCCCCCGTCCGCGGCTTCGAAGCGTCCCTTGCGCGATTCCGTGGCACCGGTGAAGGCGCCCTTCTCGGCCCCGAACAGCTCGGATTCGAGGAGCTGTTCGGGAATCGCGGCGCAATTGAGCTCGACGAAGGGCGACTTGGCGTTGCCCATCCGATGAAGCTCGCGGGCGAACATGCTCTTGCCGACGCCGCTTTCGCCTTGCAGGAACACCGTGGCCTGCGTCGGAGCCGCTCTCGCAATCCTGCGCATCACCATTCTGAACGCGGGGGAATCGCCTACCGGACTCTCCGGCAGCAACGTGCCTTCGCCATAGCCGTCGTCTTCATCCGCCGAAGCCGCCAGCGATGGCGAATCTCCAGGGCGGACCGACGTGGAATGGCGCGAATGGTCGCGGTCGGTGTCGCTGCGATGGTCCTCGCCCGCCACGACTTCCCAATCGTCCGCGTGTTTGCAGACCACGCGGCAGACGGGGAACCCCATCGAGCGGCATTCCACCTCGCGCACCAGGATCGGCTTCCCGGTAAAGGCGCTCAGATAGCCCGACGCATATCCTGCCTGCATCCAGCAGGTCGGCTCTTGCGACTTGCCGTAGGTTGTCGTGTGCATCTCTTCCTCGGCGCAGTCCCGCCACAGGAACTCGCCATAGAAATGTTCATCTTCCTCGCTGATCTCCAGCTTGACCAGTTCGACGGTCACGATCCCTTCGATCGAATGGAACTGCATTCCCGTCGCAATGGCTTCGATAACGCCGGTATTGCTGTCGCTTAGCTTGCGGGCCATTTGCCCGTCATCTTCTCCCGAGAGATAGCCGATCCGGGCCAGCAGGCCCCTGGTCAGTTCAAGCCCCACCGTATCGATCAGTTCGGACCTGAGCACGCCGAGGAATTTCGCCTGCAGGAGGATCATGCGCCGGTCGTCGAACCAAATCCGTCCACGCGCCGGATCGAACATCAGGCGTTGAAGGAGGTCGGTAATCCGATGGCCGTTGATCCGGCTCGCGCCGGTTTCGCCGGCCAGCATTATGTGGCCGCGATCCTGAAGAGTATCCTTATTCTGGACGGTCGCCAATAGCCCTCTCCTGGCACCTGCTTAATTATTTTCGATGCGGTCGCCGCGATCCAGCTTGTCGCCTTCTCGCAGGCGGAGCGCCGCGACACGAGCATTGCTACATAGTTATCGTGGTAGATCGTCGGGTCGAATGTGTCAATGTGGCTGATGAGTGCATCAAATATGATGGATCATTTCCTGTTTATCGATTGACGCTGGCCCTAAAAGGCATGGCTTTCGGTGAAAGCAACTCGAGGGAAACCGAGACACACAAAGCAATCGATGATCGCGTTCAGCATCGCACCCATTTCGCTTAGGATTTATCGTGTAACCTCAAAGGGTTGATGTTGAGTGTCCGACCGTTACGGCTCGCGGCGCAACTTGGCACAGCCTTTGCTTGGGACGCGCAATACAAGCACTGCCTAGTGTATCAAGGGCCGGGGCGAAATAAACAAGCGAGGGGATGTTTCGGATGAGGAAAGTTATAGGCAGGTCGCAACAGGCTTCGCTGTGTTCGATTGCGCTCGCGTTATCTTCGGCCGGCCTTGGCTCCGCGCCGGCTTTCGCCCAGACGCCGCAGGACGACGCCGATGCGAATATTGCCGATATCGTCGTCACCGCTAACAAGCGGGAGCAGAAGCTCAACGATGTGGGCCTCACCGTCGCCGTCGTTTCCGGCGACGCGCTCAAGAACCAGCAGATCAACTCGCTGGCGGATTTGGCCCAAACAATTCCAAGCCTGAGCTTTACAAACACATCAAGCAATACACCTGTCTATACGCTACGCGGCGTCGGCTTTTACGAGACCTCGATCGGCGCCTATCCCACCGTCAGCGTCTATTCGGACGAGGTGCCGCTGTCATTCCCGGTTCTGGCTTCGCATTCAGCCTATGACCTGGAGCGGGTCGAAGTGCTCAAGGGTCCTCAGGGGACACTGTTCGGGCAGAATGCGACCGGCGGCGCGATCAACTATATCGCCGCCAAGCCCACCGACACATTCCATGCTGGCGCAAATCTCAGTTATGGCAGATTCAACGAGGTGATTGGCGAGGGCTATGTCAGTGGCCCGCTATCGGACACGCTCAAGGCCCGGCTGAGCGGTCGCTCGGAGCGCGCCGACGGCTGGCAGATCAGCAACTCCCGCCCGAACGACCGCAACGGCAAGGTCGAAAATTATATGGGGCGCTTGCAAATCGCTTTCGAGCCGTCCGACAGCGCACGCTTCCTGCTCAACATCAACGGCTGGGCGGACAAGAGCGAGACCGCCGCCGCCCAATATATAGGACTGACGCCGCAAAATCCGATTCTGGATCCCGCTGTAGCGGCAGCGCCGTTCTCGCCCCTGACGCCGCGCGCGGCCGAGTGGACGCCTGGAGTTCCATTCGCCGACAACCGCATGTGGCAAACGTCACTCCGCGCCGATATCGATGTGACCGACAGCGTCACCCTGACCTCGCTCACCGCCTATGTCGATTACAAGCAGCGGCAGGGAACCGACGGCGACGGCTTGCCAACCAGAGACGTCGATCTTCTCCAGGACAGGGGCACCATCAAAAACTTCTCGCAAGAATTGAGGCTGGCCAATGCCAGCCAGAGCAGCCTGCGGTGGGTATTGGGGACGAATTACGAAGACAGCAAGGTCGGTCAAGTCGTCAGATCGGATATCTCGGATACATCCTCCAACGCGACGTTGGGCACTGTTTTCGGATATCCTATTACGAACGCCACCCTTTCGGCTTTCCAGCGGATGACCAATTACGCATTTTTTGGAAATGTCGAATATGATGTTGCCGATACCATCACGCTGAAGGGTGGCGTACGCTACACCAACGCCAAGACCTCGGTTAACAGCTGCAACGCGGACCTGTCCGGAATCCCGTTCGATACAGGGCCCTTCTTCTTCGACGTCCTGCTCGGCGGCGCCGCCGGACCCTATCGGACGGGGGATTGTTTCGCGATCAATCTCCTGGACCATGCGGTCGGAAGCGTGGCGCCGGGCTCACCGGGCAATTATGTCGATACGCTGCATGAAGACAATATATCCTGGCGCGTGGGTGTCGACTGGAAACCCAAGCCCGGCATCCTGCTCTATGCCAACGTGGCGAAGGGCTATAAGGCGGGAAGCTTTCCCACCGTTTCGGCCTTTGAGTTCAACCAGTATCTTCCGGTGACACAGGAATCAGTGCTGGCCTACGAAGCAGGGTTCAAGGCATCCCTGCTCGACCGTGCGCTGCAGCTCAATGGTGCGGCATTCTATTACGACTATAAGGACAAGCAGTTGCGTTCGAAGGAGGATGCCGGGCCGTTCGGCATCCTCGACGTGCTCCAGAATATTCCCAAGTCCACCGTCAAGGGTTTTGAACTGGAATTTGTTGCACGGCCCGTTTCATCACTGGTCGTCAGCAGCACCTTTACCTATCTGGATGCCAAGATCGACGAATTTTCGGGTATCAATGCGGCCGGCGTTCCTGCCAATTTCGCCGGCGTCGCCGTTCCCTACACGCCGAAATATCAGCTCGGGACGAACATAGACTATGAGTTCCCGATCAGTGAGGCCCTCAATGGCTTTGTGGGGGGGAGCCTGACCTATCGTTCGAGCACCGTTTCGGTGATCGGTGGCAATCTGAATCCGTCGACCCTTACGGCGTCAGCCGTCGCCGGAGCGCCGCTCTTCCGCATCACCAGCTATGCGTTGGTCGATTTGCGCGCGGGAATTCAATCCGCCAACGGGCGCTGGCGCTTTTCCCTGTGGGGAAAGAACGTCCTCGACAAATATTATTGGAACAATGTGGTCGCGGATTTCGACACCGTGGTGCGGTACGCGAACAAGCCGGCCACCTATGGCGCCAGCGTGGCCTTCAAATATTGATGGCGATGGCTGCAAATGCCGGCTCCCCTGCGAAGCTCGGTCCGGCTTGTCCAAAGCGCTGCGGAATAGAGCTCCTAAAAGGGCTCTGTTGCAAAAATCGTGAAGCTTGAGCATGCTCGTCGCAGGCAGTACATCATCCACGCCCACCCGGGTCACTTCTCAATGAAAATCCCGGGTCACTTCTCAGTGCAACTCAACAGGAAGGCGAAACGTTGGACCAACCATTCAAACCAGATCGTCGCCAACTTCTGGCAGGCGCAACATTGCTGCTGGGCGCCAGCCATTGGCCTGTCTTCGCCTCGACTGACGCAATTGAGCCGCAGCCGTACTTCGCGAGCGTGAAACGCGCGGTCGAGCAACTGGCCGCAATGGGGCAGCCGATTGCCGATGCGGATATGGCCAGGCTGGCGAGTCTGTTCTCGAGGGAAGATGCTGAGGCAGTTATTGCCGCCGAGGCGCTTCTCGAGCGCTATACACTCGCTAGGGTCACGCTCGACAAAGGCGGCATGGGCGCCGCTGCGTTAGGCGGAGCGAAGCGCCATTTGGTCGAGCAGGGATGGACCGCGTTCTTGGTGAGGGTCTCTAACCCATCATCGCTAACGCAGGCATTCGAAATTTACAGCGGCAGTGCGATGCCTGCGCGGATGTTCCCACAGGCCTCGAAGTTGGCCGCTGAGCAGAAGGCCTATCTTGCCGATACCGTTCGAAAGGAAGCCCTCATCGAACGAATGTGGCTGATGTCGCAAATCGAAGCTTCGCCAGTGCTGAGCGGCAATGTCGTGGAGTACAAGATCGCCACGATTTACAGCAGGGACCGGGGAAGAAAGACGGGCAGGTTGGGCTTTGGGGCAGGAATTTTGCAGGACAATCCTACCTGGGGGGCCGTAAGTCGCGCATCGGTAGCTAACCCGCTCGTAACCGATTTTGTCTCTCAACCATCTCGCGATATTCAGCTGCAGATCCTCGATGATGATGGTGTCGGCTGCATGGCATCGCTGATGATCCATGACGCCAATAAGCATATCTATCCGCCCCAGGTGATGCGCCTAGCACCCGACCTTGCGTTTCAACCCCACATATATCGAGCCGATGGCGAGACCGTCCGCCTGCCAGACGGCGAGTATCATATAATGGTCCGTAGGGGGCCTGAGTATCTGGTGCAGCGCGCCACCGTTCGCGTTTCGGCGAGCGACGCACGAATAGCGGTGCGGCTCAAACGATGGATCGATCCGGCGAAATGGGGCTGGTACTCTGGCGACACGCATCTCCACGCCGCAGGTTGTGCTCATTATATGTTGCCTACCGAAGGGGTAGCACCTGAAACGATGATCCGTCACATAAGAGGCGAAGCTCTCTCCGTTGGCGAGGTCTTAACCTGGGCTGGAGGTTATTCCTACCAGAAGCAGTTCTTTTCCGGTGCTGCGATCAGTCCCGAGGCGCGGCTCGAACATCCTCAACTGCAGGCTGCTAACAACGCAGACTGGAAGCCCATGCCCACGCCGAAAGATCGAGAGAGCATGCTCCGCTACGATCTCGAGATCTCGGGTTTTCCGTCAAGTCTTTCCGGGCATTTGATCCTGATGAGACTTAAGGAGCTTAGCTACCCTGGTACGCACGCGGTGGAGGACTGGCCATCTTGGAATCTCCCGGTGGCGAAATGGGCGAAAGCCCAAGGAGCACTGGTAGGATACACCCATTGTTCATTCGGTATGATAGTCGGCACCAACGCTCTACCAAATTACGAAATTCCAACTTTCAACAGCGTCGGCACGAACGAAGCGATTGTTGGCGTGACCCACGGCGCGGTCGATTTCTTGGCAGGTTGCAATGGTCCCCCTGCTGCTGAGCTCAATGCGTGGTATCATCTGCTCAACTGCGGTTACACGCTGATGATGGCAGGCGAGACGGATTATCCGTGTACCGTGCCTTCGGTCGACTCTCGGCCGGGGATCGGACGCACCTACGTGAAGTTGCCACAAAGGCCAGTGGACGATGCGGGTTACAGCGCCTGGGTGGACGGTCTTGAGAATGGCCACCTCTACTGGGGTGACGGCAGAACGCATTTTCTACATTTCACGGTGAACGGGCGGGAGAGTGGCAAGCAGCCCCTCGCATTTGTCCGCGCTAGTAACGTCAGGGTGAGCGCCACGATAGCCGCGATGCTCGAACTGACTCCATCGCCTGAGACGGTGCAGAACGCCTCGGAAGAGCCGTGGCACATCGAACATGCGCGGATCGGCAACAGCCGTAAGGTAGCGGTCGAGCTTATCGTCAATGGCGTGGCGGTGAAACGCCAGGAAATGCTTGCCGATGGCTCGCTCCAGCAGATCTCCTTCAAGGAGAAGATCGACCGCAGTTCCTGGATCGCAATGCGGGTGCTTGGGTCCGGCCATACCTATCCCGTATTCGTCACCATCGGAAACAAACCGATCCGTGCTTCGCGGCGTAGCGCCGAATGGCTACGCACCTGCGTGGATGCGCTCTGGAATGAGAAGCACAGTTTGATCCGCGATACGGAACTGGCCGACGCGGCCGCGGCATATGATCATGCGCGCCAGACTTATGATCGGATCATCGCCGAAAGCGACTTAACGTGAAGTGGATCGCCTGGCCGCTCCTGCTCATGGCCTCGGTTGCCGGCGCGCAGGACCATCACCAGCATCACAATGACAAGTCCGAAGCGCTCGGGCAGGATGCTCATATCGTCGTGACCATCAATCCGGAGGCGCGCGTAAGCGCGGCCCTACACCAGCCCTTACCGCTCCAACCGAAATGCGGCGATGCGAGAGACTTCAGCGTCGAGATCATCAATCAGGGCTTCGTAACAGCGCCGTTGCGTGCCGCCATCATTGATGGAGCAGGCGACCGTGTCGCGCTTCATATGGATGTGCAGAAGCTCAGTGGCAGGGCGAGGGATCTCCGACGGCTGCACCTTACCCCTCTTGATCAGCGCGCTTCCGACGTGACAGTTGCGTTCAGCCTCGATCACAATGTTGGTGATCAAGGTAAGCGTGATCGCGTACATATCCTGATGCGGTGTAGGCCTTAGCTTGGCTCTGTTGCAAAAATCGTGAAGCTTGAGCATGCTTGGCGGAGATTGGACGGACGGAACGATGACGGATTTCAAGTGGCGCCATTTCCAGGGTGATGTGATCCTGTGGGCGGTGCGCTGGTATTGTCGCTATCCGATCAGCTATCGCGACCTTGAGGAAATGCTGGCGGAACGCGGCATTTCGGTCGACCATACGACGATCTATCGCTGGGTCCAGTGCTACGCCCCGGAGATGGAGAAGCGGCTGCGCTGGTTCTGGCGGCGTGGCTTTGATCCGAGCTGGCGCCTGGATGAAACCTACGTCAAGGTGCGGGGCAAGTGGACCTACCTGTACCGGGCAGTCGACAAGCGGGGCGACACGATCGATTTCTACCTGTCGCCGACCCGCAGCGCCAAGGCAGCGAAGCGGTTCCTGGGCAAGGCCCTGCGAGGCCTGAAGCACTGGGAAAAGCCTGCCACGCTCAATACCGACAAAGCGCCGAGCTATGGTGCAGCGATCACCGAATTGAAGCGCGAAGGAAAGCTGGACCGGGAGACGGCCCACCGGCAGGTGAAGTATCTCAATAACGTGATCGAGGCCGATCACGGAAAGCTCAAGATACTGATCAAGCCGGTGCGCGGTTTCAAATCGATCCCCACGGCCTATGCCACGATCAAGGGATTCGAAGTCATGCGAGCCCTGCGCAAAGGACAGGCTCGCCCCTGGTGCCTGCAGCCCGGCATCAGGGGCGAGGTGCGCCTTGTGGAGAGAGCTTTTGGCATTGGGCCCTCGGCGCTGACGGAGGCCATGGGCATGCTCAACCACCA
Source organism: Sphingobium sp. CFD-1 (assembly GCF_024611115.1). NCBI lineage: Bacteria > Pseudomonadati > Pseudomonadota > Alphaproteobacteria > Sphingomonadales > Sphingobiaceae > Sphingobium > Sphingobium sp. CFD-1. The sequence goes on from NZ_CP084404.1 coordinate 28,010, forward strand.
TTTCGCAGCAGCCGCCTGAT